>NZ_FOVP01000050.1 GCF_900115165.1 Roseovarius lutimaris
TCCGGCGGTTGATTGATGAGGCCGCAGCTGAAGTGGAGCCTTTGGTTGTCGAAACAGCTCACACCTATCTTGAGCAAATCGATGATCTATCATCTCGCATTTTGAAGTTGGAGGCGACGTTGAAACAAGAAGCCGCCCGAACTGATGCTTCATTACGGATGATGACTATGCCGGGAGTTGGCCCCATTACCGCAATGGCGATAGAGGCTTTTGCTCCACCTCTCTCTGTCTTTAAGCGCAGTCGGGATTTCGCCGCTTGGTTGGGGCTGGTGCCACGACAACATTCTACTGGCGGCAAGCAGAGCTTGGGCCGAACGTCGAAGATGGGGCAACGGGATATCCGGCGACTACTTATAAAGAGGTGGTCCTGCTCGAGAAGCGCGATGCAAAGTAAACTGAACAAGACATAACGCGACATCCGATTTTACTTTCCAAGTTTTGCCACTTGCAATACACACCGACTCACTTCGGTCCGGACAGCGTAAGTCTGGATAATAGGGAACACGGTGAGGCGCCGCCAATTGGCACCAAATCCGTGACTGCCCCCGCAACTGTAAGCGGCGAGCAAAGCCGGAACATGTCACTGCTGTGAATACCACAGTGGGAAGACCCGGCCGAGCATCGACCCGCGAGTCAGGAGACCTGCCGAAGTGTTCACCCTGTCCGAACGCGGGGCGCGTTATGGACTACGGACCTTCCGTCGTGGTGGCATTTGCACCGCTGGCGGAGTCTGCTCTTCCGTCAGTTATTTCAACGACACCCGCTGCTTCTGCGGATGGAGGAATACCTATGACACGCCACCACATGGCATCCCTATTGGCGAGCACCGCCATTCTGACCACCCCCGCATTCGCTCAGGAACTGGCCTTTGATCTTGATCCGATCATCGTCGAGGCATCGTCATTGACGCCAGTTGAACAGGTTCGCACCGGCACCAATGTCGAGGTGTTGGCGGGCGAAGACGCAGGCGCAAACGACACCCGCGTGGTCGACCGCTTAGCGCGGTTGCCCGGCGTCAATGTCACCAGCAATGGCGGGTTGGGGGGGCTTGGCACGATCCAGGTGCGCGGCCTGCCGTCGCGCTATGTCGGTGTACGGATCAACGGGATTGATGTATCAGATCCGTCGGGCACACAGAACCAGTTCGACTTTGGCGGTTTGACCGCATCCGGGGTGGACCGCGTCGAAGTGCTTAAAGGGTCGCAATCGGCCATTTTTGGATCCGAGGCCATTGCCGGTGTGGTCAACATCACCACGTTTCAGCCCACTGAACTTGGGTTTTCAGGCCAGGTACAGGCAGAAGCCGGAAGTTTTGACACCTATTCCGGCACGCTGAACCTCGGGTACAGAACCGACCGCGGTTTTGTCGCGCTCAGCTATGGCCGCATTGAGACGCAAGGCATCTCGTCACAATCGTTCAACACGGAAGACGACGGGTTTGAGCAATCTACGCTTCATATGTCGGGTGAGTATGCGATCACAGACACTTTCACTGTCGGGGGTGCATTGCTCTACCGGGACGGCGAAAGCGAATTTGACCGTTCGCCTTTCACGCTCGACACCACAGGCGAGCTGTTCTCGGAAGAGCGCGGGGCGCGCGTGTTCGCAACGTTTGAAATTGCGGCCATCACCCACACGCTCAGCTATTCTTTCTTCGACATTGATCGCAAAGATCCCGGCGGCGTCACCACTCGCTTTCAGGGTGAGCGCCAGTCGATATCTTATCTGGGCAGCGCCGAACTTGGGGCCGCAACAACGCTTAACTTCGGCATTGATCACACGGACGAAGAAATAGACAACGGTGCCGTCACCGGATCAGAGGACAATACCAGCATAACCACCGAATTGCTGTTCAGCCCCTCAGATCAGGTCGATCTGTCGGCTGCTCTGCGCCACGATGACAACTCTGGCTTCGGCGGACAAACCTCCGGGCGTCTGACCGCCGTTTATCGCCCACAGCAGGATATTGCTGTGCGGGCGTCGGTGGGCACCGGGTATCGTGCGCCGTCGCTGTTCGAACGCTTCAGCGCATTTGGTGATCCGGCCCTGCAGCCGGAAGACAGCATCAGCTACGAGTTGGGTGTTGAAAAGACATACGGCGATCGTGGCTTTGTCAAAGCCACGGTGTTCTACACTGACGTCGATGATCTGATTGACTTTGATCCGGGCGCGGTCATCTGCGGAAGCGGTTTTGGCTGCTTCAATCAGGTGCCGGGCACGACCACATCCAAGGGGATCGAGCTGTCGGGCGAATATATGATGGCTGATCGCTTTTCCGTCTATGGGGCCTACACCTATACCGATGCGGAAACCGATGGTGTCCGCCTGACCCGCACCCCCAAGCATGATGCGGTAATCGGTGTCTCTGGCGCGTTCACGGATCGGTTCAGTGGCTATCTGGATGTCCGTCATGTCGCGGACGTGGTGCCAAGCGCATTTGCGCCTGCTGGTAACAAAGTTGGCGATTACACACTGGTCGGGGCGGGTCTGTCCTATGACGTAACCGACGCGGCCGAGATCTATGTCAGAATGGAGAACCTGCTGGACGAGGACTATGAGACCGCAGGCGGTTTCAACCAGCCCGGTCGCGCGCTTTATGGTGGGTTGCGTGTGGATTTCTAAGCATATCAAGGCCCTGGCGGCGCGCATCGTTTTGGTGGGTGCGGCTATGTGCTGTAACGCGCCAGATGCGCAGGCTGATGCCCCGCAACGGGTCGTTTCCATGAACCTATGCACGGATCAGCTGGCCATGATGTTGGCCACTGAAGGGCAGCTGCTGTCAGTTTCGCAGATCGCGCTGGACACCCATGTCTCGCCCATGGCTGAAGAGGCACGAGGCTATCGCATCAACTATGGGCAAGCCGAAGATATCTACCTGATGCGACCCGATCTGGTGCTGGCGGGTGAGTATACGCCGCGGACCACGGTCGATATGCTGCGCGGGCTGGGCATCCGTGTGGAAATCTTTGCGATCACGTCTTCCCTGGATGAGGTGACGGATCAGCTGGCCAAAATGGGCACCGTTTTGCATCGTGAGGCTCAGGCGCAAGCCATAATTGCCGATTTTCAGACGCGCCGCGCGACACTGGCGTCCGAGGCTGGACCGCGGCCCGCGGCGATCTTCTACTATGCCAATGGCTTCACCTCCGGTGCAGGGTCTTTGGCAAATGATATCCTTGAACTGGCCGGGTTCAGCAATGCCGCAATCGAGGCAGGCTATGGCTCGGGCCAAAAGATGCCGCTTGAGGTTCTGGCCCTGACGGATCCAGATCTGGTGATCACAACAACGCCTTATCCAGGTGGATCGCGGGCCGAAGACGTGATGCAACATCCGGTGGTCAAAGCCATACAGGACAGCCGTGCCACCGCTGCTGTGACAGATCATGACTGGGTTTGCGGCACGCCTTTTGTCCTGCGCGCGGCAGAGCAATTGGCCGATTTGCGCCGCTCCATGACCGGGGTACAGCCATGATACGGCTGCTGCTGCCGCTGAGCCTGGCCGTTGCGGTGCTCTTCGGGGTGTCCTTGCTGATCGGTCCGGCACGTATCGGCTTGGCTGATAGCCTGCGGGCGCTGATGGCGGGGGGCGACAGCCCAATCGCATTGGTCATGCGCGAAATTCGCCTGCCGCGCGCTCTGTTGGCGGTGATGATCGGTGCCAGCCTTGGGCTGGCAGGGGCCGCGATGCAGGGCTATCTGCGCAATCCGTTGGCCGAGCCTGGTCTGATCGGCGTGTCGGGGTCTGCCGCCCTGGGCGCCGTGATCGCGATTCAGACCGGATTTGCCGCAAGTTTCTTCCTCGGGCTGCCATTGGCGGCGCTGAGCGGTGCGCTCTTGGCGGTCTTGCTGGTCATGGCGCTGGTTGGGCCACGCGGCACGTCTCTCACGTTGATCCTGGCCGGAATCGCGGTCTCGGCGCTGGCGGCTGCATTGACCTCACTGGTGCTGAACCTGTCGCCAAATCCATTCGCCGCCAGTGAAATCGTGTTCTGGATGATGGGCTCGCTTGAGGATCGATCAATGACCCATGTGTGGCTTGCCGCGCCGTTCATGGGTCTGGGCCTGGCATTGCTCAGTACTCTGGGGCGGGGTCTTGATGCGCTGACCTTGGGCGAGGACGCGGCACAGGCGATGGGTATCCATGTCAGCCGGCTACGCCTGCAACTGGTCTTTGGCACCGCCTGTGTGGTGGGGGCCGGCACGGCTGTGGCGGGGGCCATCGGCTTTGTGGGACTTGTGGTGCCGCATATACTGCGCCCCTTTGTCGGCGCGCATCCCTCACGGCTGCTTTGGGCTTCGGCACTGGGCGGGGCGGTGATGGTGCTTGCGGCTGACATTGCCACGCGTGTGGTCCTGCCGGACCGTGATCTGAAGCTGGGCGTACTGACGGCCCTGGTCGGCGCGCCACTCTTTTTGCATCTGATCCTCAAGCTGCGAAAGGAGCGGCTATGACCGTGCTGTCCGTCTCCGACTTTTCGGTTACCTTGCAAAACCGAGGCGTAATTCACGACGTGTCCTTCGACATCGGCCCCGGCGAATTTGTCGGTCTGATCGGCGCCAATGGGGCGGGCAAAACGACACTTATGCGGGCTATTCTTGGCTTGCTGCCGCACGGTGGTCTGAGCAGTCTGGCGCAGCTTCCGCAAGCGGCACGGGCCGGACATGCTGCATGGATGCCGCAAATGCGCGAAATTGCCTGGCCGATCACCGTGCAATCCGTGGTTATGCTGGGGCGGATACCGCATCTGGGCACGCTTCAGAAACCGGGTGCCGATGATATCCGGCAGATTGAGGCCGCCCTCGCCCGGATGGATCTGACCGAAATGCGCCATCGCCCAGCCACGCAGCTTTCGGGCGGCGAACAGGCCCGAGTGCTGATCGCGCGCGCCCTGGCGCAGGACACGCCGCTTTTGCTGGCGGATGAGCCGATTGCCGGGCTGGACCCCGCCCACCAGATTGCGACGATGCAAACCTTCGCAGCCCTTGCGCAACAAGGGAAATCCCTGCTGGTGTCGCTTCATGATCTGGGACTGGCCGCGCGGCATTGTACGCGCTTGATCCTGCTGGGTAACGGCACCATGGTGGGCGATGGCACGCCCGAGGAGGTTCTTTCGCCCGAAACACTGGCGCAGGTTTTTGGTATCACGGCCTGGTGCCAGCATACGGATCAGGGCTTTGTCTATCAGCCACTGGATGTGATCCGATGAGCCCGATCACACTGAACCGCCCATGGATGGACTTTGATCTTGGTGCTGAGATGCAGGTGCTAAGCTGGGCAATGAACCGCCCCGGTTTTGTGCGCGCCCGCCGCATTTTGTGGCGCGAGGTGCGCAATGCGGATCTGACCCTTGATCTGGATGTCGACGCGTGGCTGGACGGTGAATTGCAGGCACGCGATGCGGCGGATGCTGTCGCTTTTCTGACCTCACGCGATATCCGCTGTTACAACGAAGCACAGACCCAGGTGGGCACGACGAGGGCGCATGCGGTGGCCACGGTAGGGTTTTCAAACGCGGAACGGGTGGGTTATCGACTGGATAGAACCGGCAAGGACTGGGGCACGATAAATATCGCCCTGCATTTGAACACTGCGATATCCCAAGCCGCCCTGCTGGAAGTGATGAGCATCGTCGTTCAGGCCCGCACCGCCGCCGTCATGGATGCCGGTTTGACCCTGCCGACAGGCATCGCCACGGGCACCGGCACGGATTGCGTGGCCGTGGCAGCGCCAGAGGGCAGCACGCCTTACGCCGGATTGCACACTGAAATCGGTGAGGCGACGGGCTGTGCGGTGTATAAGGCTGTATCCAAGGGTGCCACCGAATGGATGCAACGCTATGATCCGGGCAAAAGTGAAACCACGAAACTGATGGCGCAACAAGGGGACCCGTAAGATGGATATATCAGGGCTAACCACATTTCTGGAACGCGGCGGCGTGGCGCTATGGGTGATTGCGGTTTTGTCCGTGCTGACACTGGCCATCATTCTGTGGAGGATCTGGCGGCTTTGGCGCGTCGGGGCCTGGTCCAGTGCCGGAACCGAGGAGGCGCTCAGAGACTGGTGCAATGGTCGCCGCGACAAAGCTGTGACTGCTCTGTCAGGTCAGTGCAGCTTGCGGGCAACGCTGGCCCACGCGGCCATGTGCAATCACCGCAGTGAATTACTGACTGATGCCGAGGCCCGCGAGGAAACCACCCGCGTCGCCAAATCCTTGCTTTGGGACACGCGCACTGGGCTGCGCGCGCTTGAACTGATTGCCACAATCGCGCCGCTTGTTGGTCTGCTCGGCACGGTACTGGGCATGATTGCGGCATTTAAGGCTTTGCAGGACAGCGGCAATCAGGCTGATCCGTCGGTGCTGGCCGGGGGCATTTGGGAGGCGCTTTTGACCACAGCAGCAGGCATGGCCGTGGCAATACCGGCCTCGATGGCGCTCACTTGGATCGAAAGCATCGCTGACCGGGTTCAGGCCGACATGGAAGACACGGCAACGCGTGTGTTCACCGCGCCCGAACCAACCCCGACCCTCAAGGCGCGCCACGCCTGATGTTTGCCTTTGCGCCAACCCGTGCACGCCGAAAACCGGTGCTGACCCCACTGATTGACGTGGTGTTCCTGCTCTTGGTGTTTTTTATGCTCGCCGCACAGTTCGGGCGCGAAACCGCGGTTGATATGGCACATGGGTCAGGTGCCGGTGAGTATTCCGGCCCGCCGCGACTGATCACTCTGTTGTCCGACGGCGTTCTCCTGAACGGAATATCGCAGACCGAAGCGGATTTGCCGCAGGCGCTCGTGTCACTCACCGACACGCCGGATGACGCGGTTTTGGTGCGCGCCCGCGACGGGGCGGATGTGCAGCGCCTGACAGAATTTGTACAGCGTTTGACCGCAGTCGGGTTCACGCGCTTGATATTGGTGGAATAACGCCATGGATTTTTCACACCCTACGCGACGCCGCCAGTCAGAACCCGCCCTGCCGATGATCAACGTGGTTTTCTTGCTGCTGATCTTTTTCCTGATGAGCGCGCAGATCGTGGCGCCGCCACCCATCGACGTGACCCCACCAGTCGTGCAACGGGGTGATGCGGCACAGGACGGCCTGCGCCTGCATATGTCTGCCGAAGGTGCCCTTGCACTGGATGATCTGCGGGATGCCGATGTCTGGGACAGGTTTGCAGAGGTGCAAACACCCTCCGAGGCCACAGTGCTGATCCGTGCGGACGCGGCATTGCCCGCCGCCCAGTTGGCCTCGGTACTCGCCCGGATCTCAGCCTTGGGGTTTGAGCATATCCAGCTTGCAACGGATCAGAAATGATCCGGTCTGGTGAATTCATAGTGTTCATCGGCATCGCGGCTTTGGTGCATGTTGGGCTGTTCGTTCAATTTGGTCAAACCGGCGTACAATCGCACGGCGCCGCCGGACAGGCCAGCGTATCGCTGATGGCCAGCTCGACCGATATAGCTGACAGAGTTGCCGCGTGGACTCGCCCAGTCGAGGCGATGCAACAAATGCCCGAGCCGCTTACCCCCCCCGACACGCCGTCACCGCAAACCTTGACCGCACCCGCCCTGTCACCGCCCAAAGCCGAGCGTGATATGGTTGCGATGCCAGGCCAATCGCATCGGGTTCCAGCCCTCCCAGGGCCTACAGAATCGCTTCCGCAAATTAATACCGACACGACGAAACCCGACATTCTGAACCATGCGCCCAAAACATCGCTTCGTCCCAAAACGAGACCAGAACCCTCCGTCACGCCGACAAAACCCAAAACTCAAACTGTGGCTGCAGCATCGAAAAAGCAGACCGCTTCGGATGGGGAAACAGGCCAGAATGCGGGAAACACCCAGGCCACGCAGAGCGCCAGCCTGTCCGAGGCCTCGCGCAAGTCCCTTATATCGCAATGGGGTGCGTCCATTCGCAACCGGATTGAGCGACGCAAGCGTTATCCTTCTGGCACATCAGACAGTGGGACCACTGTTTTGCGTATCGCTGTATCAAGGCCCGGTCGTCTGAACGGCGTAACGATCGTCAGATCATCCGGCAGCAAGACACTGGACCAAGCTGCGATCAGAGCTGTAAAAAAAGCCCGATATCCTGCGGCCCCAACAGGTCTTACAGCGGCGCAGTACAACTTTAATCTGCCCGTCTCTTTTACCAGAAACTGAAGATACCAAGGCGATTTAATGACGCGCCTTCACGCATGAATTAGCCTGCATGATGACGCAAGCGCTTCGAAGTTTGGGATATTCCCAAGAAACCACCATTGTAGAATAAGAACGCATTCGTCCTCGATGCAGTTAGCATAGTTCCGGAGCATAGTAATAGCTTCATCCCGCTCCCTTTTGGTTCCACGAGCACGTAGCGAAAGGGTAGTTTGGAAGAGGTGGTCGCGGAAATTCGGACCAGACGTTAAGGTGGATCGCATGATGAAAGTGACGATCCAAAATGAAGAAACGAAAGAACCATTCGCCGGATTTTAAGGCCAAGGTTGCTCTTGAAGCGATCCGTGAGGAGATGACGCTTGCCGAGCTGTCCAAGAAATACAGCGTGCATCCGACGCAGATTGGGACGTGGAAACGCGCGGCGATAGAAAACATGGCGGCGGCCTTTACGCGCCAAGGTTCAGCGCCTGAACGGGTTAGTGCCGCTGATGTCGACAAACTGCATTCCAAGATCGGCCAGCTTGTTGTGGAACGGGAT
>NZ_FOVP01000010.1 GCF_900115165.1 Roseovarius lutimaris
GAGCCCTTGGTGCCGCCGGAGCCCTTGGTGCCACCCGAGCCGTCATCGGTAACACCACCGGTCAGGATCTGCGGGTTGCTGCTGTCCGAGTCGATCACCAGTGTAACGTTTGACAAATCAATATCGTCAAGGGTCATCGGGCCATTGTCGGACCATAGCGTAAAGCGCACATTGGCGACCTCGCCCTCGGTCGAATCCGGCATCTGGCCAAATTGAATAACAGCATCATAGTTTTCCGGGACAGTGAAGCCATTGGCCAACGCGTTGATCGCATTGGCGCTTGCTTCATGGCCGGTCACCGGCAGGTTGTTGGGATCGGGAAAGAAGTGCAGCGCGCCCACGTCCGCATCATCGACCATGTTGAAGAACAACCCATCGATATCGCCGATTTCACCATCGGGTGAGGTCGATTGCAGGTCAAAGAACAGAGTTCCTTCGACTGTTTGCAAGACCGAAACTGTTATCTGTGGACTATCGCCAAGGCTGAACGTCTCGGTGAGTTTACCACCATCGTCAGTAGTAGCGTCGCCTTCACTCGCCTGCTCGGAGCCCCCGGAATCATGACTCTCGCCAAAGTCGGCGGCCAAGTGTTCGTCGTACCAACTGGAGAAAGCATCGCCTTCGACGCCGCCATTATGATAGGCATCTGTTGAACTGGCCGATGCGTGGCCGGAGCCATTGGTGCCCCCGTCTCTATAATCCCTCATACTTTCATCTCCCCTAATCCATTGGAAATTCATGCGCGCAGGCGCGTTGGTTTGTTGTCCGAAGCCGAATGAAGGCCGCAGAGAACCAGCCCAAAATCAATTCTTAAACGCTATGCGACCGCCGCAATTTTGCCAAATTTTCCCTGCATTTAGAACAAATTGGTCCATTTTTGTCATCCAGTTGGAAACAGTGCGCGCGGATATTCTTTTTTCCCAGAGGACCCAAGGTCAATCCCCTCGCCGATCCTGCCCGGGCGTCGGCGAATCAGCTGGCGAATCATTTCCTTACTCTGACCTCAAATTCGCCGATTTTCGCCGATAGCCCTTGTAAAGAACTCCGGGTCCGGTCGCGCGTTTTGCGGCTCTGCGGGGGACAGGCACCCATTTTCGGTATTCGGGGTAAGCATGAGCGGCAGGAAAAAACGCAAAATGCGGATTGTAGAAAGTGCTGAAAGGCTCTTCTCCCAACCCGTTCTTGATGTGGATTCGCCAGGGGGGGAAAGCCGCTCAAGCTATCGGCTTGTCTTTGCCGATCGCACCGTGATTGCCACCCTGCGCCCCAACTTTCGTCGAACCCATATCGAAGCCTTCACGCTTCGCAAGCTCTGGCCGAACTGCACTGACTTGCCCGAATGTCTGGGCGTGGATGGCGAGATACTGTTTCAATCGGACGTCGGCGGCAAGCGTCTCAACCTTGAGATATCCAAGGTCAACAAGTCAAAACGGGTTGACCTGGCCCATGACGCCGTCGCGTCGATCTTTCGCATTCAGGCCGCGGGTCGCAAGGCCAGGCTGCACGAAGCGCTGCCACACCTGGGGCAGAACAAGCTATGGCTGGAAAACTTCGTGGGAGGCGTTAGCGAACTTGAAGAGTTTTCCCAAGGACGCTCTGCAAGCCTCGACAGACCCGCCCTATGCGACATGATTGCCTATCCAGGGGCGCAATTCGTCAAATGGGACTGTCGGTCGGGGAATGCCGCCATTGGCCCGGATGATAAATTGCGCTGGTTCGACTGTGAATACTCAGGCGCCCGCCACGGGGCCGAAGATTTTGCCTGGCTGATCGGGGATGAAGCCTGGCCCCTGAGCCCCGAGGTGATGGAGACAATTGTTGCCGACTGCTTTGACACCGGCACTGGCCATGCAAGGGATGACTATCTTGACTACATGGCTCTCTATCTGACCTTTCATTGTATTCAGCGGTTCAAACTGATCGTGAATGAGGCCAATAAACGCGGCTGGCTGTCGAAAACGCGGGTGCGCAAATACGATGATGTTGGCGCACACCCGGAGTTTGCCGCGCATATCTGCAGGGTAGGGAGCTATTTCGCGGAGAGAAACAATGAAACACGGCCTGTGGCACGTGATTTTGAAGATGCCGAGCTCGTATTTCTGAACGTCCTGAAGGATAGCCTGAAACGGGCAAAGGCGTGACCCTCATGAAGCATAATCAAATCAAACCCGTCCCGGACACCGCGTTGCAGGTCAGTATCATCGACAGCTATGCGGATTTCGTCAAATTGCGCGATGCATGGCAGGGGCTTGAACGTCGCGATCCGGAATCTACCGTGTTTCTGACATGGGACTGGATGGCGCAGATATTCCGCGACAGGCCATTTCGGTGGAGCGTCCTTGTGGTGCGCGATCCGGCCAGAGCCGGTGATGTGCTGTGCATCCTGCCGCTGAAATATCGTGTGCATTGGAGCACCAGCCGCAAGGAATTTCAAACCGAGCTGGAAGCCGCCGGACGACTGCTGTGGAGTGAATACACCGGGTTCCTGTGCAACCCGGCGCATGAGGTTGAGGCGCTGACAGCGGCTGCGGGCAAGCTGGCGCGGATGCCGTGGACCAAACTGTCGATGCGCTATGTCGCGCAACATCGCCGCTGCACAATCTTCACCGAGGCGCTGGCCGATCAGGGCTTTTCGGTGAGGTTCCGAGATTACTTGATCAACAACAAGGAAACCAACAATCTGCTGTGTCCGCAGGTTGAACTGCCGGAAGATTTCGACACTTATCTGAAAACCCAGCTCAGCAGTAATACCCGGCAGAAATTCAATCGCTTCAGACGCAAAAGTCTGGACACAGGCGACTACAACATCACCTGCGCCGATAATACGTCGTTTGAGTCCGATCTCGAGGCGCTGCTGACGTTCTGGAAACAGAAATGGAGCGCGCAGAAAGGCGAAGAGCAGGCCGAGCGTGTGGCCGCCAACTACCGCGATGTCCTGACGGCGGCACAGCGCACCGGGACATTGTTCATGCCGGTTCTGCGCAAGGGGAACACGCCGCTCGGCGCGTTGGGGCATGTGCTGGATGTAAAGAACGGTTTGATGCATTTCATCGTGGCTGGCCGGGATTTCGAAGCAAAAGAGACCTTCATCGGGTCGGCGATGCATTTCCACAGCATCGAATGGGCGATTGCGCAGGGCTATATTTGCTACGATTTCTGCCACGGCAACGAGGCCTATAAATATAACTACGGCGCGCAGGACCATGATGTCCTGTACTTTGAGGTCCGCCGCAAGAACCTGCGCGATGATCTGGTGCTTGATTCTATCTGCATCGGTGACGCAATGCGGCGGGTCGAGACATTCCTGAGCAGCGGTAAAATCGATCATGCCGCGCGTGCCTGTGCGCAGATTGCAAAGCTGTTTTCCTGAAACATCAATCATGGCTGATGCAAATTTGTGGTCCGGACAACGGCCATTTCACAAGGGTGTTTGAAGTCGGCGACGTTACAAATGACAAGAAACAGAGCCACTCCACGCCCATTCGACAGGATCGTGCGAATCCTGTCCAATCCTGCTCCCATTTCGGGAAATGGCCTTGTTGCTCAGTCCCAGAACAGGATGGTGCCGAAGTGTGGCTGCAACTTTCCGGTCACCTGCGGGCCTTGTTTTCCGACCGTTAGACATGGACGGATTGAACCGGCCACGATGGTTGATGGCGCTTGAGCAGATCCTGCGTCCGAAGGAATAACGGCCTGTCCCATGGCGCTCTGGTGTGCTCTACCCTTGGTGAGTCAAAATCATAAAGTCGTGATATCACCTCACGGTCCAGAAGAAATTTACCGCTCTTTTAACCCCAGTAATTCATGGGGTTTGAGTTTTTCGTTGATATAGCCCGTTTTGCCCCTCCTTTTTTGGTTCACGCAAGCGTCATGTTTTTTCGGGCTGTGTGGGGTGATGTTGCGACGCGACCGCGTCGAAGGGGAGACAGTAGATGTTCTGACGTGATCTGAAAAGCGCTGGACGAAGAGTGGTGGCCGCAGATACAAATGCACTTCGGCTTGAATCTCAGATTGAGCGATCCGATAGTCGAAGATGATTGGGGCACCGCGTGCGAATTGGCGAGGTAGCAGATGCAAATGACATTTAAAGTATTAAAGCCAAATGGACGGTATTCATGTGCATGATGTTCAGATCAAGCGCGAAAACTATATTTGTTTTAGTTTGCAATCTATATAATGGCTTGCGATCTAATCTTAAGGTGATTTCATGACCCCGGCCGCCCGGATTTCCGCCGCAATCGAGGTGCTGGATGCGATCCTTGACGGCGCGCATGCGGAAAAAGCGCTAGGCGGATGGGCAAGGCGCTCGCGCTTTGCCGGCTCCAAGGATCGCGCGGCCTTGCGCGATCATGTGTTTGGTGTTCTGCGCTGTTGGCGCTCTTATGCGGCGCTTGGCGGTGCTGGCACGGGGCGCGGTTTGATGATCGGGGCGTTGCGCGCGCAAGGCTCTGATCCGGAAGAGTTTTTCACCGGAGAGGGTCATGCGCCCGAACCGTTGAGCGCGGCCGAACGCGCCGCTGGCTCTGCGCCAACAGGCGCGGCGCGGCTTGATCTTCCGGATTGGCTCTGGCCGCTTTTTGAGGCCTCGCTTGGCGATGCGGCCGAAGATGCGGCGCTCGCCCTGCGGTCGCGCGCGCCGGTGATGCTGCGGGTCAACTTGCGGCAAGGGGACCCTGCGCAGGCGATTGCGCATCTGGCCAATGAGGGAATTGTCGCGCAACCGCATGATATTGCCAGTACTGCCCTGCATGTCACGGAAGGGGAACGAAAAATTTCCGGCTCTGCCTGTTACAACGATGGCTTGGTCGAGCTTCAGGATGGCAGTAGTCAGGCGGCAATGGCCCGGCTTGAGATCGCGCCCGGCGCGCGCGTCATGGATTATTGCGCCGGGGGTGGTGGCAAGGTTCTGGCGCTCGCGGCGCGCGTGGAGGGGGCGTTTTTTGCCCATGATACCGCGCCGCAGCGGATGAAGGACCTGCCGGTCCGCGCCGAGCGTGCGGGCGTTCGCGTTGATATTGTCGAGACGGCGCGGCTCCGTGATGAGGGGCCATTCGATCTGGTGCTGTGTGATGCGCCCTGTTCAGGAAGTGGGACATGGCGCCGCACGCCCGAGGCAAAATGGGCGCTGACGCCCGAACGCTTGAACGAGCTGACCTCAATCCAGCGCCAGATATTGCAGGACGCCGCCCCTCTGGTCACTCCGGGTGGGGTTTTGGTTTATGCGACATGCTCTCTTTTTGCCGATGAAAACCAAGCGACGATATCCCACTTTTTAAATAAAAATCCGGAATGGGAAATAATCGATGAAACCCGGTTTGCGATTTCTGAGGCAGGCGACGGTTTCTACATCTCGCAACTTCGTAAGAAGAGTTGATCTACCGCAACCTTGACGTGTTTTTTGGAGCGCCGTTAAACCTCACTTAAGGGTTTTGCCTCAGACAGGAGGGGAAACAGCGAACTTAAGGGAGCGGCTATTGGCTTTCATGACCCTTTCCGGCGGGCCAATCCGTCAGGCCGCATTGCGCATCGGACCGCGGGCCGGCGTCGTTCTTCTGGCCGCACTCCTGTTCTGGGCGGCGGCCTACCTTGTGCCTGCCGGCATGGCGCAGCTTGCTCTGGCTCTGGTGGGGGCAACCTTGGCGCTGGTTGCGATCTGGGTTGTTGTCATCAAACGTTCTATGGCGCGCTCCGCGCGGGATTTGCAGACTCGCGCACGAGAGTTGGTTGGCGATGATCTGGCGCCGTCGATCCTGACAGGGCCGGAGGGAAGAATAGTCTACTCCAACCCCGCGGCGGTCGACGCTTTTGACGCCGGGGCGGCCGTGACCCTGGCGGGGGCCTTGCGTCCGTTACTGGCCAATCCCGGTGTTATTCTCTTTCGGATGGAAAGCCGCGCCATGGCCAAAGGCGCCGCAGTCGAAGACGTGGTAACGCGCGTCGGGCACATGCGGCTGAGTGTTCACCGCGCCGGACTGGATCATTTTCTCTGGCGTATCGAAAAATCTGCGGATCGCCCGCAACGGGACGCCGATCCGGTATCCCTGCCGATGTTGACCGTGGGCCGCAATGAGGCGGTTCTGTTCATGAATGGCGCGGCCCGCAATCTTGTCGGCGAGCGTGCCCGTACGCTGGATCGGATCAGCTCGAAACTGCCGCTGCGCTCGGGGGAGATGAACGAGATCAACACGCCCGACGGCGAGGTCTCCTGTCTGGTGGTCGAACTGGAGGGCACCGCCGGGCGGCGCGAGATTTTCCTTTTGCCGGGGGTCGCCGGTGCCGAACGACAGCCCGACGGCTGGGCGTTCTTTGATGACCTGCCTGTGCCTTTGCTAAAGGTTGCGCGGAATGGAGCTATCCAGCTTTCAAACCGTCCGGCGCGTGACCTTCTGGGCGTGGCAAGTTGCAAGGATGCGCTTCTGAGCGATATGATGGAGGGGCTGGGCCGTTCGATTGCAGATTGGCTTGATGATGCCGCGGCCGGGCGCGGGACGGTGCATTCTGAATTCTTGCGCGTGTGCCGCAAAGATCGCGAGGTTTTTGTGCAGGTCACGCTAAACCGGGCGATGGAAGAAGGTGAGGTGGTGCTCATTGCCGTGCTGAGCGATGCGACCGAGCTTAAATCGCTGGAGGCGCAGTTCGTTCAAAGCCAGAAGATGCAGGCGATTGGCCAGTTGGCCGGCGGGGTGGCGCATGATTTCAACAACCTTCTGACGGCGATTTCGGGCCATTGCGACCTGCTTTTGCTGCGTCATGATCAGGGGGATATCGATTATAGCGATCTGATGCAGATCAACCAGAATGCCAATCGCGCGGCGGCCCTGGTCAGCCAGCTTTTGGCCTACTCCCGCAAGCAGACGCTACGGCCACAGGTTGTCGACTTGCGCGATACTCTGTCGGACCTGACACATCTTTTGAACCGGCTGGTCGGTGAGAAGGTCACGCTTTCCCTGAGCCATGACCCGACGCTGTCTGCCATTCGTGCCGACAAGCGACAGTTGGAGCAGGTGTTGATGAATTTGGTGGTCAATGCTCGCGATGCGATGCCCGAGGGCGGCGACATTCGGATCGTGACCGAAAACCTGACGCTGACAGAGCCTCTGCGCCGCGACCGTGCCGTGGTTGCGCCGGGGCGCTATGTGTCGGTTCAGGTGATCGACGAAGGGTCCGGGATTGCGCCGGACAAACTCCCGAAGGTGTTCGAGCCGTTTTTCACAACCAAACGGACCGGCGAGGGCACCGGGCTTGGCCTGTCCACGGCCTATGGCATCGTGAAACAGACCGGCGGCTTCATCTTCGTTGATAGCGCTCAGGGCAAGGGCGCGAGTTTTCAGCTGATGTTTCCGGCCTACCTTGGCGACGACAAGGTCGAGGCAATTCCCAGGGCCGCCGCCAGAAACGAGGCCCCGGCGAGCGGCGTCATCCTGCTTGTCGAGGACGAAGCGCCGGTGCGGGCCTTTGCCAGCCGTGCATTGCAGTTGCGCGGATTCACGGTGCTGGAGGCCGAATCGGCCGAAGACGCGTTGGAGATTCTGACGCATGAGGCGCTCAGAGTGGATGTTTTCGTCACCGACGTGGTCATGCCGGGGATCGACGGGCCAAGCTGGGTGCAGACCGCTTTGAAAAAGCGCCCCGACGTCAAGGTCGTGTTCATGTCAGGCTACGCCGAAGAAACCTTTGGCGATGCGCAGGCCAAAATTCCGAATTCGGTTTTCCTTCCCAAACCATTTTCTCTGAATGAGCTTACCGAGACGGTTCACCGCCAGATTGGTCAGGGGACTTCGGGGCGCTAAACCTTTGGCGCGGGCTTGGGGCGTGCAGGCAGGGGAGTGTGGTGCCCATTGGCGCCAATGCCCTCCCAAAGGGCGAAATCACTGGAAAACTTGCGCCGTAGCCGAGCCTCGGTCTTTGCGCTCAATTCAAGAGCGCACGCGGGGGATGCATTCAGGTTTTCGGTTTTGATCGTCGTTCCGAGTCGCTGTTCGAGAAAGTGCAGAAGGCCCGGCTGATCTTCATACCGAAACAGATGGGTGACACAGGTGCCATTGCGCTGTGGTTCGAGAAACTTTGACTGCGCGCCGACAGCCGCGAAACCGGGTTGCTCGCCCATGCAATAGGCGGTGACGAAATCGTCAAAACTCAGATCCTGCGTGCTGTTGGCGGTTCCGGCCATCGCCGGTCTTTGACGATAGCGATACCAGCTTCCAAGCCAGCTTATCGGCTCGCGCATCACCGCCAGAACATCAACGTCTGGCGTAATGAACCGTTCGATCATCGGGCGAAAGAACCGGTTGTAGCGAAAGACCGGCGCATGTTTCAGTTCGGGCGGCGAGGTCACCGCGATTGCCGCGAGCGGGGAAAGGCTCGCCTGATAGGCCGTGCTCCCGGTTTTCGGGACTGACAGGAATACCAGCTTTGCCTTTGAAAAAACTAACATCTTTCGGCCTTTTCCAAGAGATTTTTGCGCATTGGGTCACCGTAAACTACTTGTTAATCGTTTCAGGCAAAAGTGGATTTACCAATAATCTTCTTGAAATGTTCCGCTTTTGTCCTCATAACGGCGAGAACAAGAGGCGAACAAAGGCAGCGATTGCCGCCCGTGACCGGGTGTGGAATAAGGAAGCGAACAAATGGCAACGGCAGATCTTTTATCCATGGACAAAAAGAAAGACACGGACAAGCAAAAGGCGCTGGATAGCGCCCTTGCCCAGATCGAACGGCAGTTCGGCAAAGGCTCTATCATGCGGATGGGCGGCGCCAATCAGATCGCTGATGTCGAGGCGACCTCGACCGGTTCGCTTGGGCTTGATATCGCGCTTGGCATCGGCGGCATCCCCAAGGGGCGCATCATCGAGATTTATGGGCCCGAAAGCTCTGGCAAGACGACGCTGACGCTGCATTGTGTGGCGGAAGAACAGAAAAAGGGCGGTATCTGCGCCTTTGTCGATGCGGAACACGCCCTTGATCCGGTCTATGCGCGCAAGCTTGGCGTTAACCTTGATGATCTGTTGATTTCACAGCCCGACACCGGCGAACAGGCGCTTGAGATCGTCGACACGCTGGTACGCTCTGGCGCGGTCAGCATGATCGTGGTCGATTCGGTGGCCGCCCTTACCCCCAAGTCGGAACTTGAGGGCGAGATGGGCGACAGCAGCGTCGGTGTGCATGCCCGCCTGATGAGCAAGGCCATGCGCAAGCTGACCGGCTCGATCAGCCGCACCAAATGCACGGTGATTTTCATCAACCAGATCCGCATGAAGATCGGCGTCATGTTCGGCAGTCCGGAAACCACCACCGGCGGCAACGCGTTGAAATTCTATAGCTCGGTCCGGCTTGATATCCGCCGTATCGGCGCGCTCAAGGATCGCGACGAAATCGTTGGCAACGCCACCCGTGTCAAGGTCGTCAAGAACAAGGTGGCACCGCCCTTCAAACAGGTGGAATTCGACATCATGTATGGCGAAGGCATCAGCAAAATGGGCGAGCTTCTTGATCTTGGCTCCAAGGCCGGCGTCGTTGAAAAATCCGGAAGCTGGTTCAGCTACGGGGATGAACGCATCGGGCAGGGGCGTGAGAATGCCAAGACCTTTTTGCGGGAAAACCCCAGAATGGCGCTTGAGATCGAGGATAAAATTCGCGCCTCGCATGGGTTGGACTTTGATATGTCCGAGCGCCCGGACGACAGTGATGATGGTGATATCGTTGAGGGATAACCCGATATCCCCGACAGGATTGAGGCCCGGCCAATGCGCCGGGCCTTTTCTTGCGGTGGACATGGCAAGACGGCCCCGTTAAATCATCCGGATGCAGGCCAGATAACCGCCCGGAAAGAGATGCCAATGCCAACGCTGAATGAAATCCGTTCGACTTTTCTCAACTTTTTCGAGCGCAACGATCACCGCATCGTCGATAGCTCACCGCTTGTGCCGCGCAATGACCCGACGTTGATGTTTACCAATTCCGGGATGGTGCAGTTCAAGAACTGTTTCACCGGGGTCGAGCATCGCGATTACACCCGCGCCACCACAAGCCAGAAATGCGTGCGCGCCGGCGGCAAGCATAACGATCTCGACAATGTCGGCTATACCGCGCGCCATCACACGTTTTTCGAGATGCTCGGCAATTTCAGCTTTGGGGATTATTTCAAGGAGCAGGCGATCCCCTATGCCTGGGATCTGCTGACCAAGGATTTCGGGCTGGATAAGTCAAAGCTTCTGGTCACGGTCTATCATACCGATGACGAGGCGGCGTCGATCTGGAAGAAATATGCCGGGCTTGGCGATGACCGGATCATTCGGATCGCGACCGATGACAATTTCTGGTCGATGGGTGCGACCGGCCCCTGTGGCCCCTGCACCGAGATTTTCTATGACCATGGCCCGGATATCTGGGGCGGCCCTCCGGGCAGTGCGGAAGAGGATGGCGATCGTTTCATCGAGATATGGAACCTTGTTTTCATGCAGAATGAACGGTTCGAGGATGGCACGCAGCGCGACCTTGACATGCAGTCGATTGATACCGGCATGGGGCTGGAACGGATTGGCGCGCTGTTGCAGGGCAAGCATGACAATTACGACACCGACCTGATGCGCAACCTGATCGAGGCAAGCGCCAATGTCACAAGCCAGGATCCCGATGGCCCCGGCAATGTGCATCACCGGGTGATTGCCGATCACCTGCGCTCGACCTCTTTCCTGATGGCCGATGGGGTGATGCCAAGCAATGAGGGGCGCGGTTATGTGCTGCGCCGGATCATGCGTCGCGCCATGCGTCATGCGCATCTTTTGGGTGCCAAGGACCCGGTCATGCACCGTCTGGTGCCGGCGCTTGTGACGCAAATGGGTCAGGCCTATCCCGAACTTGGCCGCGCCCAATCCATGATCGAGGAAACGCTACGGCTTGAAGAAACCCGCTTTAAACAAACGCTTGAGCGTGGGTTGCGGCTTTTGGATGACGAACTTGGTGATCTGCCCGAGGGCGTGGCCCTGCCGGGGGCGACGGCGTTCAAGCTGTATGACACCTTCGGCTTTCCGCTTGATCTGACGCAGGACGCGCTGCGCGAAAAGGGCCGTTCGGTTGACGCCGAGGGCTTTGACGCGGCCATGGCCGAGCAAAAGGCCAAGGCGCGCGCGGCATGGTCGGGCTCGGGCGAGGCGGCGGATGCGGCCGTCTGGTTTGATATCGCCGAAGACAAGGGCACAACCGATTTTCTTGGCTATGACACCGAAGTGGCCGAGGGGCAGATCACCGCGCTTGTGGCCGATGGCGTGCCGGTTGCGGCGGCCAAAGCGGGCGACACTGTTCAGATCGTCCTGAACCAGACGCCGTTTTATGCGGAATCCGGTGGTCAGGTGGGCGATCAGGGCGTGATCAAGACCGAAACCGGCAGCGGGCGTGTGACCGATACCAAAAAGGTGGCCGGGGTGTTCATCCATTTTGCCGAGGTGTGCGAAGGCGAGATCACAGTCGGGCAGGCGGCACAGCTAAACGTCGATCACGCCCGCCGCAGCGCCATTCGCGCCAATCATTCGGCGACGCATTTGCTTCATGAGGCGCTGCGCGAGGTGCTTGGCCCCCACGTGGCACAGCGCGGGTCGCTTAATGCCGAGGATCGCCTGCGCTTTGACTTTAGCCATACCAAGCCGCTGAGCGATGATGAGATGGCAAAGGTCGAGGCCGACGTAAACGCCTATATCCGCCAGAACAGCGCGGTTGAAACCCGGATCATGACGCCGGATGATGCGCGCGGCCTTGGGGCACAGGCGCTGTTTGGCGAGAAATACGGCGATGAGGTGCGGGTCGTGTCGATGGGGCAAGCGGAGGGCTCGGGTCGCGGGCCGGACGGGCGGACCTATTCGATCGAACTTTGCGGCGGCACCCATGTGCGCCAGACCGGCGATATCGGCGTCTTTGTGGCGCTTGGCGATAGCGCGTCAAGTGCCGGCGTGCGCCGGATCGAGGCGCTGACCGGGGCGGCGGCTTTTGAGTATCTCAGCGGGCAAAATGCGCGCCTGTCCCTGGTCGCACAGGACCTCAAGGCGCGCCCGGAAGAGGTTGTCGAGCGGGTCAAATCGCTCATGGACGAGCGCCGCGCGCTGTCCAATGAGGTCGCACAGCTGCGCCGCGAATTGGCGATGGCCGGTGGGTCCGGTGAGGGTGGCGGCCCGGAGGTGCGCGAAATCAACGGCGTGAAATTCATCGCACAGGTACTGTCCGGCGTTCAGGGCAGGGATCTTCCGCCACTGATTGACGAGCATAAGGCGCGCCTTGGATCGGGGGCGGTCTTGCTCATGGCCGATACAGGTGGCAAAGTGGCCGTTGCCGCAGGCGTGACCGGGGATATGACCGCTCGGATCTCGGCGGTGGATCTGGTGCGTGCCGCTGTGGCCGAACTGGGCGGAAAGGGCGGCGGCGGTCGCCCCGATATGGCCCAGGGCGGTGGCAGCGACATCACCGGGTCAGAGGACGCGATCAAGGCGGCAGAGGGGGTCATTTCGGCCTGAGGAGGAACGATGAGCGCCTATATAATTGCCCGGATCAATGTGACCGACGCCGAAGACTACAAGAACTATGCAGGCCAAACGGTTGCATTGGCAGAGAAATTTGGCGGAAAGTATCTGGTGAAGGGGGGCGCACAGACCCAGTTGGAGGGCAACGGTCCCGACCGGCATGTGCTGATCGAATTCCCGGATCGCGAGACCGCCCTTGAGTGGTATAATTCCGACGCCTATCGCCGTATTTTGCCGATCGCGATCAGCAGCAGTGACCGCGACATTGTCGTCGTAGACGGCCTTTAAACCCGAGGAGAGACCAGCATGCCAGCCCTTTGGATTGCCCATGTGACCGTGACCGATGACGAGGCCTATGGCAAATATGCCAAGCTTGCGGGCCCTGCCATTACCAAGCATGGCGGTGCGTTCATCGCACGCGGCGGGCGGTTTGTACAACTTGAGGGCAAGGAGCGCCCGCGCAATGTTGTGGCGCGTTTTCCCTCGGTCGAGGCGGCCGAGACATGTTATCACAGCGACGACTATCAAGCGGCGCTGAACCATGCGCGTGGTGCATCCGAGCGCGAACTGCTTATCGTCGAAATTACTGAATAATATTGTTCACCGCCCGCTCGCCAATGGATTTGGCGCTTAGCGGGCAGTGCATGATTGCGCCGTAAGGGCTAGGCCTTTTTCGCGTTCCGCTTGCGCTCGATCGGATCGAGAAAGCGCTTGCGCAGACGGATGGCGTTGGGGGTGACCTCGACCAGTTCGTCATCGTCGATATAGGCAATCGCCTGTTCCAGGCTCATGGTGACCGGTGTGGTCAGGCGCACGGCCTCGTCGGTGCCAGAGGCCCGTACGTTGGTCAGCTTTTTGCCCTTGAGGGGGTTCACCTCAAGATCGTTTTCACGGGCGTGTTCGCCGATGATCATGCCGGTATAAATCTTGGTTTGCGGGCCGATGAACATCTTGCCGCGCTCTTCCAGATTCCAGAGCGCATAGGCCACGGACTCGCCGGTTTCCATTGAGATCAGAACACCCGAGCGGCGGCCGGGGATGGGGCCACGATACGGGGTCCAACTATGGAAAACGCGGTTCAGAACACCGGTGCCGCGCGTGTCGGTCAAAAATTCGCCGTGATAGCCGATGAGACCGCGCGACGGCACTAGCGCGATGATCCGGGTCTTGCCCGCCCCCGCCGGTTTCATCTCGGTCAGATCGCCCTTGCGCGGGCCGGTCAGCTTTTCGATCACGGCGCCGGAATATTCGTCATCGACGTCAATCGTGACCTCTTCAAGCGGTTCAAGACGCTCGCCGTTCTCGCCGTCGCGCATAAGAACCTGCGGCCGCGAAATGCTGAGTTCAAAGCCTTCGCGGCGCATGTTTTCGATCAACACGCCCATCTGCAATTCGCCGCGACCGGCCACCTCGAAGGCGTCGCCGCCAGGGGTATCGGTGACGCGGATCGCAACGTTTGATTCGGCCTCTTTCAGCAAGCGCTCGCGGATCACCCGTGATTGGACCTTCTTGCCATCGCGGCCCGCCAGGGGGCTGTCATTGATGCCAAAGGTCACGGTGATGGTGGGCGGGTCAATCGGTTGGGCCTCGATCGGCTCTTCGACAGCAAGGGCGCAGATCGTATCGGCCACGGTGGCCTTTGACATGCCGGCAAGGCTCACGATGTCGCCGGCAAGGGCCTCGTCGATATCCTGGCTTGCGAGGCCGCGAAACGCCTGAATACGGGTGACGCGGAACTGTTCGATCTTCTGGCCGATGCGGCTTAGGGCCTGGACGGTTGCACCGACCTTGAGGCGGCCGGATTCAACCCGACCAGTCAGCAAACGACCCACAAACGGATCAGCGCCAAGCGTTGTCGCCAGCATGCGAAAATCTTCGTCCTGATGGGCGACCTGCTTGGGCGCGGGGACGTGGTTGACGATAAGCTCGAACAGGGCGGTAAGGTCTTTGCGCGGACCGTGCAGCTCGTGATCGGCCCAGCCGGAGCGCCCGGAGGCATACATATGCGGGAAATCAAGCTGATCGTCATTGGCATCAAGGCTGGCAAAAAGATCAAAACATTCGTTCAGCGCGCGGTCCGGCTCGGCGTCGGTCTTGTCGACCTTGTTGAGAACGACAATCGGGCGCAACCCGAGGCGCAGCGCCTTGGAGGTCACGAATTTGGTTTGCGGCATCGGGCCTTCGGCGGCATCGACAAGCAAGACCACGCCGTCAACCATGCTCAGGATACGCTCTACCTCACCGCCGAAATCGGCGTGACCGGGGGTGTCGACGATGTTGATGCGGGTATTTTTCCAGACCAGGCTTGTCGGCTTGGCAAAAATGGTAATGCCGCGCTCACGCTCCAGATCGTTGCTGTCCATGGCGCGTTCGTCGACGGCCTGATTGGCCCGGAACGCGCCGGATTGTTTCAGCAGTTCGTCAACCAGCGTCGTCTTGCCGTGGTCAACGTGGGCGATGATTGCGATATTGCGCATGTCCATAGGGGCGGTGTCCTGATATTGTTCGCCTGCGCCCTATACGCCGCAGCGCGGAAAGGCCAGAGGCAAAGCGCGTGCTGCGCGTCTTCATGCTGCCGCGCTGTGTCGCTTTTGAAACAGGGCAGGCCGGGAAAACCTTATCGTGGTTGGCCCGAGCGCGCAAAGCTTGGCGCCGCTGCCCAGCTTGAAGCGCGCAAGGCCCGGCGCGTTTGCGGCCTCGATCGGGCCAAGATCAAGCCGGACCACCCCACGCGCGGACAGCCAATTTTGCGCCTCCCAGAGCAGAAGATTATGCGCCGATGTCTTGCGCCCCAAGGCCCCGCTCCAGCCGATGTGATAGGTGGCGGTCGTGCCGTGATGCAGGATAAGCATCTGTGCCGCCAGTTCGTTCGCCCTATGCGCACTCCAGATGCGGGCGGCGCCGGGGTTCTGGCGGGCGAAGGCCAGGCAAAACCCAAGCGGCAGGGCGCGATAGCCACGCGTGCGGCGCTGTGCGGCCTCGCGGCGCAAAAAGGCGGCGTCGCGGGCCGGGTCGAATTCGCGCTCGGATATCACAAGCCCGGCGGCTTCGGCATGGCGCAGCCGGTTGCGCCATTTACCATGCTGTGCGGCCTGCCGCTCTTTGATCGGCGCGCGCAGGTCAAGCTGGGCCACGGATTGCGGCGCGATCAGGGGGCGAAAGCCATGCGACGCAAGCTCGGCCGCAGCGCTGTCACTGTCGGCGTTGCCGATCCAGAGCCCGCCACCGGACATGACCCCGGTCATGCAGGACAGGAAGGTATCGCGCTGTTGCGATGATTGCTCCGGCCGCCAGATTGGGCCGCGCGGAAGCCAGTTGAGCGTGATCGGCCCCATGCGCCGACGCACCACAAGCGCCTGCGCCGCGATGCCGTCGTCAACCCGGCCGGTAATGCCCTGCACCTGTGCGCCCATGGCCGTCAGGGCGCGGGCATACTGCGGCGTTTGTTGCAGGGCGGCGGGACCGGGCGGGGGGCTACCATGCATGCTGAGGTCTATCTTCATCCCCCGACTTAATCGCCAGAACCGCTAAAATTCATTTAACACGCGCATAAAAAAAACCGCAGCCCGGAACGGCTGCGGCCAATTCAAATCGACAAACGCGGTGTCAGAACGGGATTTCGTCGTCCATGTCGCGCGAGGGCCGACTGGGGGCAGAGCCACCACCGCCGCCGCCGCTGGACTCGCCGTAACCGCCACCATAACCGCCGCTGTCCTGACTGCCGCCATAGCCGCCGCCACCACCGCCACCGCCACCGCCTTCGCCACGACCGTCGAGCATCACGAGGGTTGCATCAAAGCCCTGAAGGACGATTTCGGTGCTGTACTTATCCTGCCCGGACTGATCCTGCCATTTGCGGGTCTGAAGCTTGCCCTCCAGATAGACCTTGGAGCCTTTGCGCAAATACTGCTCTGCCACCCGCACAAGGCCCTCGGAAAAGATCGCGACCGAGTGCCATTCGGTCTTTTCGCGCCGCTCGCCGGTGTTGCGGTCTTTCCAGGTTTCAGAGGTCGCTATGCGCAGGTTGCACACCTTGCCGCCGTTCTGAAACGTGCGCACCTCGGGGTCGCGGCCCAGGTTGCCGATGAGAATTACCTTGTTTACAGAGCCGGCCATCGTGCCCTCCTTCTGTCATGCTGCGGGTTGGCGTTCTGGTGGTTACACCACTCGAAGGGGGTGAAGGAAAGCTTAAAATTGCCCTCAAATAGGCGGAAATTGGTGTGCTGCGGCAGAATCCGGAAAACAAGGCTCGAAATCCGGGGCAATTTCCGTATATTGCGCCAAACGTTAAGTCTGGGGGCAGAATGGGAATTCGAGCGATCGCAGGGGCGGTTCTGGCCGTTGGTTTGATTCAGCCGGCCGGGGCCGAGGTTCTGTCAACCAAAAGCCGGGGCACATTGTTCAAATCCCAGACCAGCGTTTTGGACAATCGCGCACGCCAGCAATACAATAATTCGATTCGCCTTCAGCCGCAGCGCGTCAATACGCCGACGATGTGGGGGGACGATCTGTCGCCGCGCTTCAAGGGCGCCTATCGCGGGCCCTATCTTGATGTGGCGAAACAGGCGGCGCGGCGCCACGGTGTGCCCGTGGATCTCTTCCTGCGTCTGGTGCAGCAGGAATCCGGCTGGCAGGTCAAGGCGCGCTCGCACAAGGGGGCGATTGGTCTGGCACAGCTGATGCCACAGACCGCGCGCCGTCTTGGCGTCAACCCGCATGACCCGCGTCAGAACCTTGAGGGGGGCGCGCGTTACCTTGCCGCGCAGTACAAGGAATTCGGATCGTGGCGGCTTGCGCTTGCGGCCTATAATGCCGGTCCCGGTGCGGTCAAGAAATACGGCGGCGTGCCGCCCTATAAAGAGACCCGCAACTATGTGCGTGTGATCTGGGGAAGCTAGGGCAGAGCGCGCTCAGGCGGCAAAGCCGATCTCATAGAGATGAATTTCGTTTGCCGGGTGCTTTTGCGCATTTACCAATCTGCCGTTGTGATGATTGAACAGCGCCCGCCAATAGGGCTGAATGATCACGCCTTCATCGCGCAGCAGGGTTTCAAGCTGCGCCATCACCTCGCGGCGGGTCTCGGCATCGGCAAGCGTGTTGGCGCGATCTAGAAGCGCGTCGAATTCGGCGTTGGCAAAGCCGGTTTCATTCCACGCCGCCCCCGAGCGATAGGCAAGCGACAGAACCTGGACATCCAGCGGGCGGTGGTTCCACTGGGTTGAGGAAAACGGAAAATCGCGCCAATTGGGCCAGAATTGATCGCCCGGCAGAATCCTGCGCTCTACCCTTAGCCCCGCATCGCGCAATTGCACGGCGACCGCATCGCCGGTGTTGCGCTGCCATTCGTCGTCAACGGTGACCAGCTCGTGAACATAGCCCAAAAGCCCGGCCGCCTCGATATCCTTGCGCGCCTGAGCAGGGTCATAGGGGGCGGGGCCGATATCGGCATAGGCCGGGTGGATCGGGCTGACGTGGTGATTGGCGGCCACGGTGCCCCGCCCGCCATAGCCAAGCTCAAGACAGATCGCGTTATCGACGGCAAGCGCAAGGGCGCGGCGGACGTGACGCTTGGTATAGGGGTTGGTGCCCACCACGGCGGCGCTCTGCGAGGCGCGGATCACCGTGGTCGCAGCGGTTTGCGCGCGGGTTTTGATCCAGCCGATATCATCCATCGCATCGACGAAATCACCGACGGTTTCATAGAGTAGGTCAACCTCATCGGCGATCGCCGCCGCAAGCCAGCTTGACGGGTTGGTGCCGTAATCAATGAATTCCACGCGATCAAGATAGGGGCCGCCATAAACATCCGTCCCCCACCAGATGTGGTCGGGGTGACGCTCCAGAATGCAGGTTTCACCGGGTACCATGAACACCGGTCGGAACGGGCCGGTGCCGATACCGTGCACAAAGGGATCGCCGCCCGCATAGCTTTCATGCACGATCGCCGCCGGGTAATCCGCCATATTGGCAATCACCGATATATCGGGCGCCGAGAGGGCAAGCGCGACAGTGCTGTCGTCAAGCACGGTAATCGCGCCGTTGCGCGCCTGTCCGGTCTCGGCGTCGATCATTCCGGCAAAGCGCCCGGCCATGGAATTGCCCGGGGCGGTGGTATCGCACCACCGTGCGATATTGCGCGCCACATCGTCGGCGTCAAAGGCATCGCCATTGTTCCAGGTCACGCCCTTGCGGACGTTCAAGAGATAGCGAGTGGCATCCTCATTCACGCTCCAGCTTTCAAGGAGCATGCCGCGAAAGCTTCCGTCGCCGACATATTCCACCAGATATTCCAGAAAGCCGCGGGTCTGGTTGCCAAGTTCGCTCCAGTCATAGCTGCGCGGATCTTTCAGCGGTTTGACGTTTTGCTGAATGCGCAGGGTTCCGCCCGGGGCGATGACGGGTTGCTCGGCGCTGGCAGGGGCGGGCAGGCCGCCAAGCGCACAGGCCGCGCCTGCCGTCAGACCAAGAGATGTTGCGCGACTCAGAAACTCTCGCCTGTCCATGCGCCCGGCCTTGAGATCACCAACGTAGCGGTGGGCGGCAGGATGGGGTGGGGGGCAAGAGTGTCGTGACATGGAACGCTTTCATTGAGGGGATTGAGAGGCAGGAATCCCGGGCACCGATCAAGTCATCTTAGGCATTAGATAACGAGCGGTCCTCAAGTGCAACCCGCCGCGCGCGCATTCCCGCGGCCTGAACGAAAATCAGGCACTATTTGCACGCGGCGCGCGCTCTGCGGCCCTGGATCGAAGCGCCGAAGGGCTTAGCCCGGTGTGTTGCAGCACGAAACGCGAGAAATAGGCGGCGCTGCCAAAGCCAAGCATGGCGGCGATCTGGCCGATTGGCATATCGCTGTCTTCAAGCAGATCACGCGCGGCATGCAGGCTGCGTTCGGTCAGCATATCCGCCGCCGTCAGCCCCGAAGCCTGGCGGCTGACGCGGGTAAGGTGGGTGGGGGTCACCCCAAGCGCGCGGGCATAGACCGCCATCGCGCGCCCGCTTTTGTAATCCCGCTCGATCAGCGCCGAATAACCCCGCATCAGGCGCTCTGTGGCGCCGATCTTGTCGGGGGTGCCATAATCGATCATCGCGCGACGAAGCCAGACCGTTAGAATGCTGGCCTGAGCATTCATCGCCTCATCCATGAACGGGCGCGCGGCACTTTGTTCGCGCTGCATCGCCTCAAGGATCGCGGTCAGCTCGTTCTGGCTGGTGACGTCGCGGATGCGCAGATGCTGGGTCATGTCGGGCATCAGGATCGGCCCGCCTGCGGGCACAAGGCAGACAAGGCCAAAGCCGGTCTTGCCCAGATCGAGCGAAAACATCGTGCCCGCCGGGATTGCCAGGGCATTGTGCACCCCGACGCCGCGCCGCACCCCGTCAACCACCGCGATGCCCTGGCCACGGGTGATCCAGATCAGCGCATGCGCCTCGCTGCTGTGTTGCAAGGTGCTGCGCCAGTCGCTGCCGCGTGCCCATTGCACCAGGGTCTTGATTTCGGCATGCCGCATGATCTGCTGTCTCCGGGGTGAACAGGGGATTCCCTTAAATAGTCGCAATAAGACCAATCAATCGCAAGGGATTGACGCAATGTCAGGGCAAAATAGCGAAATTTCTAAAGCGTTTCGGCGGCAATCCGCTGCCACCGGCGCATTTTTGCACGAAACCAGCTGCGTTGACGCTTGGCAAATTGGCGGGTCGAGATGGTGGCAAGCGCGCGGGCCTGTTCAAGGGAAAGCTCACCGCGCAGATAGGCCACGAGTTCAGGCGCGCCGATTGCCTTGGAGGAGGGGCGCGCCGCATCCCAATCGGGCAGGTTGGCGCGGACCTCGTCAAGTGCGCCGCTCTCAAGCATCGCATCAAAGCGCCGCGCGATCCGGGCGTTAAGCCACTCCTTGCCGGCCTCGACCAGAAGCGGCTGACAGGCGTCAAGCGGCAAAAGCGGCGGCGGGGTGTCGTCCTGCCAGGCCGCCAGCCCGCGACCGGTGGCGTGCAATACCTCCCAGGCGCGTTGCACGCGCATCGGGTTGCGGGTGTCGATGCGGGCGAGCGTCTCAGGGTCAAGCGCGTCGATCAGGGCCTGCAACCCGTCGCGGGCCCGTATCTCATCGCCTCTCTGGCGCAGGTCGGGCGGGGTGGCCGGGATATCGGCCAGCCCGTCGGTCAGGGCGGCGAAATAAAGCCCGGTGCCGCCGACGATAACCGCCCGCTCCGGCCCTTGCAAAAACGGCGCCACATCGCGCAGCCAGTGACCGGCGGAATACTCCGCCGCTCCCGGTACATGGCCATAGAGCGCATGGCGCGCCTGCGATTCATCCGCGAGGCTGGGGCGCGCCGAAAGGATGCGCCAATTGTCATAGACCTGCAAGGCATCGGCATTGACAATCACGCCGCCCTGTTCGCGCGCGATAGCAAGCGCCAGGGCGGATTTTCCGCTCGCGGTTGGCCCGGCAATCAGCACCGGAAGCGTCGGATCAATGTCAAATGGCATGCCCATGCCCCCCGTTACCCAAGATCACGCGGCTTGACGAGGCGGATTTACGTCTTTTCGACGAACCCGCAGGTTTCTGCGATTGAACCTTCCGGACAATTACGACATTTTGCGCGCGATCACATAGACGTAGTGGAGTAACGCCAATGTCCGCCCCCCAAGATGCCAATGCCAAGTTCAGCCGCGTCATGCTCAAGATCTCTGGCGAGGCGTTGATGGGCGATCTTGGTTATGGGCTTCATCCGCCCACGGTCGAGCGGATCGCGCGCGAGGTCAAGATCGTGCATGATCTCGGGGTCGAGATTTGCATGGTCATCGGCGGCGGCAATATCTTTCGCGGCCTTCAGGGCAGCGCGCAGGGCATGGAGCGCACCACCGCCGATTACATGGGTATGCTTGCCACGGTGATGAACGCGCTTGCAATGCAAAGCGCGCTTGAAGGGCTTGGCGCGCATTGCCGGGTGATTTCGGCCATTCGCATGGATGAGGTCGCCGAACCCTATATTCGCCGCCGCGCCGTGCGCCACCTTGAGAAAAAGCGAATCTGCATTTTCGCGGCCGGCACCGGCAACCCCTATTTCACCACCGACACGGCGGCCACGCTGCGGGCCAATGAAATGGCCTGCGAGGCGATCCTGAAGGGCACCAAGGTGGATGGGGTCTATGACAAGGATCCGGTCAAGCACGCCGATGCCAAGCGCTATGACCGGGTAAGCTATGATGATGTGCTGGCCCAGCATCTTGGGGTGATGGATGCCAGCGCGATTGCCCTGGCGCGCGACAACAACCTGCCGATCATCGTCTTCAGCCTTGACGAGCCGGGGGGCTTCAAAGGCATCCTGGCAGGCGAGGGCACCTATACAACTGTGCATGGTTGACGTTAAACAGGGGCAACAGGGCGATTGCCGCAAGAAGGAAAGACAGAAAACATGTCCGATGACATCGAAATCGACACAGGCGATCTTACCCGCCGCATGGAGGGCGCGATTGCGGCGCTGAGAACCGAATTCGCATCGCTGCGCACCGGCCGCGCCTCGGCCTCGATGCTGGAGCCGGTGATGGTGGATGCCTACGGTCAAAAAACCCCGATCAACCAGGTCGGCACGGTCAATGTGCCCGAGCCGCGGATGGTGACGATCAACGTCTGGGACAAGGGCCTTGTCAACAAGGTCGAAAAGGCGATCCGCGAAAGCGGCCTTGGCATCAATCCCCAACTCAACGGCACCATCATCATGCTGCCGATCCCCGAGTTGAACGAGGAGCGCCGCAAGGAGCTGACCAAGGTCGCCTCGCAATATGCCGAACACGCCCGAGTCGCCGTGCGCAACGTCCGCCGCGACGGGATGGATCAGATCAAGAAAGCCAAGGCCGACAGCATGTCCGAAGATGACCAGAAATTCTGGGAATCCGAGGTTCAGGAGCTGACCGACCGCTATATCAAGGCAGTCGATGAGACGCTGGAAACCAAACAAGCGGAAATCATGCAGGTCTGAATGACAAAGGGCGCGCCCATGCCAGATAAACTCGTCAATGGCGACGGCCCGCGCCATGTGGCCATCATCATGGATGGCAATGGCCGGTGGGCACAGGCGCGTGGGCGCCCACGCCTGTTTGGCCACCATGCCGGTGCGCGCCGGGTGCGCGAAATCGTCAAGGCTTGTCCGTTTCTTGGGGTCAAGTATCTGACAATATTTGCTTTTTCGACCGAAAATTGGAAGCGGACCCAAACCGAAGTCGCCGGTCTCATGAGCCTGTTTCGCCGCTATATCATGAAGGAAATGCAGGAATTCGTTGCCGATAATGTGCAGGTTCGCTTTATCGGGGATCGCCCGCGTCTTGATCGCAAATTGCGCAACCTGATGGATGAGGCCGAGGCTATGACCGCCGGGTGTACCGGCACCAATCTGACCATCGCGCTCAATTACGGCGGTCGCGATGAGGTGTCGCGCGCCACCAAGCGGCTGGCGATGGATGTGGCCGAGGGCCGCCTTGATCCGGCGGATGTGGATGAAGAAACCCTGCCGAAATACCTTGATACCTGTGTGTTGCCCGACCCCGATCTGGTGATCCGCACCAGCGGCGAGGCCCGCATTTCGAATTTCCTGCTCTGGCAATCTGCCTATGCGGAGTATGAATTCATCGACACGCTCTGGCCTGATTTTACCCCCGATGTCTTTGCCAAACTGCTGGCGCACTATGGCACGCGCGACCGCCGCTTTGGCGCGGTGCCCGCATGAGTGGCAGCGCACAGTGGTCTGACCTTGCGCCACGGGTGATTTCCGGCATCTTGATGGCGGGCCTTGGCGCCGCGGTGATCTGGATCGGGGGGCTCGTGTTCTTTGCGCTGATCTCTGCGCTTGCCGGGCTTATGATGTGGGAGGCCGCGCGCATGTTCGACGCGCCCGATGCGCGGCGTTCCGGCGTGTTGGCCGCGCTTGCCGTTGGGCTTGCGATCTGGCTGCCGGGGCTGTTGGCATTGCCGTTGCTGTTGTCTGCCGTGGTTGTCGCCGCCACGTCCATCGAGCGTGAAAAGGGGCCGTTTTTCGCCCTCGCATTCTGGAGCTTGCTTGGCTGTTTCGCCATGGCGATGCTGCGCGAGGGTGCCGGGCTGATCTGGGTGATCTGGCTTGTTGCGGTGGTGGTTATCTCGGATGTGGCGGGCTATTTCGCCGGGCGAACCCTGGGGGGGGCCAAGTTCTGGCCGCGCTTCAGCCCCAAGAAAACCTGGTCGGGTACGATTGCCGGCTGGCTTGGGGCGGCGGTGATCGGGCTTTTGTTCATGGTGCCGACGGGGGCCGGGCTGGCGCTTGTGCCGGTGTCGGTACTGGTCGGCTTTGCCGGGCAGATGGGCGATATTGCCGAAAGCGCCGCCAAGCGCCTGCGCGGGATCAAGGACAGCTCTGGCCTTATTCCCGGCCATGGCGGGGTGCTGGACCGGTTTGATGCCATGCTCGGGGCCTCGGTTCTCGTGGTTATCCTCTGGGCGCTCAACCTGATGCCGGGGCTTGCATGAAGCGGGTTTCGATTTTGGGTGCAACCGGCTCTATCGGACAGAACACGATTGACCTGATCCGGCGTGCGCCCGACTATTTTGATGTGGTGGCGCTCACCGGCGGGCGCAATATCGCACAGCTTGCGGCGGATGCCGTGGCGCTTGGCGCCGATGTGGCGGTTACGGCCCATGACGATCTTTTGCCCGACCTGCGCGCCGCCCTTGCAGGCAGCGCCGTCGAGGCCGCCGCAGGGACGGCAGCCCTGAGCGAGGCCGCAAGCCGACCCGCCCATTGGGTGATGTCGGCGATTGTCGGCGCGGCGGGTCTGGCGCCAGGTCTGGCGGCGCTTGAACAGGGCGCGACCCTGGCGCTTGCCAACAAGGAATCGCTGGTCACCGCCGGGCCTTTGCTGATGCGCACCGCGCGCCTCAATCATGCCCGCATCCTGCCGGTCGATAGCGAGCATTCGGCGATTTTTCAGGCCATGGTCGGCGAGGATTCCGCCGCCGTGTCGCGGGTGATCATCACCGCCAGCGGCGGCGCCTTTCGCGACTGGCCGCTGGCCGATCTGGAATATGCGACCGTGGCCGAGGCGTCAAACCACCCCAATTGGGCGATGGGCCAGCGGATCACCATCGACAGCGCCTCGATGTTCAACAAGGCGCTGGAAATGATCGAAGCGCGCGAGTTTTTCGGCTTTACCCCCGCGCAGATCGAAGTGCTGATCCACCCGGAATCGGTGGTGCATGCGCTGGTCGGGTTCTGCGACGGCGGGCTTATGGCACATGTCGGCCCGCCCGACATGCGCCACGCCATCGGCTATGCCCTGCATTGGCCACAGCGTCAGACCCTGCCGGTCGAGGCGCTTGATCTGGCCGCCATCGGCACGCTGAACTTTCGCGCGCCCGACATGGCGCGCTATCCGGCGTTGCGTCTTGCCCGCGAAGTAATGGAGATGCGCGGGCTGAGCGGCGCGGTGTTCAACGCCGCCAAGGAGCGCGCGCTTGATCGCTTTATCGCCGGGCATATCGGATTTTGCGACATGAATGTGGTCGTCGAAGAGGTGCTGACGCGTCTGACGCGCGACCCGGCCGAAATGAATGCGACCCTGACCCTTGATTGCGTGTCCCGGATGGACCATCTGGCAAGACAGTGCGCCGATCAGGTTGTCACCGAGCGAAACAGTTAAGGATTACACGTGGATATTCTGACCCTCCTGCCGCAATTCGGGAATGCTTTCATGACCCTGGTCGCCTTTGTTGTGGCTCTTTCGGTGATCGTGGCGGTGCATGAATATGGCCACTACATCGTTGGCCGCTGGTCGGGGATCAAGGCCGAGGTGTTTTCACTCGGGTTTGGGCCGGTGCTGTTTTCGCGTATGGACCGGCACGGCACCCGCTGGCAATTGGCGGCGCTGCCGTTCGGCGGGTTCGTGAAATTCCTTGGCGATGCGGATGCCGCCAGCGGCAAGGATGCCGAGGCAATGGCGAACGTGGCCCCCGAACGTCTGCGCCAGACCATGCACGGGGCGCCGCTCTGGGCACGCGCGGCGACGGTGGCGGCGGGGCCGATCTTCAATTTCATCCTGTCAATCCTGGTGTTTTCCGCGATCATGATGACACAGGGCAAAACCGCCGATCCGCTGGCCGTGGGCGCGCTCAAGCCGCTTCCGGTGGCCGGTATCACCCTTGAAGAGGGCGACCGGATTCTGTCGATTGAAGGGATTGCGATGCCCGAGGTCGGCGAGGGCTTTGACGATCTTATCGACGCATTGCCGACGCGCGCCCTGCTTGACTATGAGGTCGAGCGCGAGGGCCGCCGCATGACCGCGCAGGGCCCGCATCTTATGCCGCCATTGATCAGCGGCCTGGCGCCGCAATCCTCGGCCTATGCCTCGGAGATGTTGCCGGGCGATGTGATCACCGCGATCAACGGCACGCCCGTGGTGGCCTTTGGCGAGTTGAAAGAGGTTGTCGAAAGCTCGAACGGAGCCGAGCTTGACCTGCAACTCTGGCGTCCGGATGGTGAGGTGTTCGACGTGGCCATAACCCCGCGCCGCGTGGATGAGCCGCAGCCCGAGGGCGGCTTCAGGACCGAATGGCGGATCGGCATCGCCGGTGGCCTGGCGTTCGAGCCGGCCAAGGAAACCCTTGGCCCGGTCGAGGCGGTGGGCAATGCGGTGGCTCAGACCGGCGGGATCATCCAAAGCTCGGTCTCGGGGCTTTATCACATGATCACCGGCGCGATCAGCAGCTGTAACATGTCCGGCCCCATCGGCATTGCTCAGGTTTCGGGCGCGATGGCAAGCCAGGGCCCCGAAAGCTTTATCTGGTTCATCGCGGTGCTTTCAACCGCTGTCGGTCTGTTGAACCTGTTTCCGGTGCCGGTGCTCGATGGCGGGCATCTGGTGTTTTATGCCTACGAGGCCGTCTCGGGGCGCCCGCCCAGTGACAAGGCGCTGCGGGTGTTCATGACCATCGGTCTGACGCTTGTGCTTGGGTTGATGCTATTTGCGCTGTTCAACGATATCTTTTGCCCCTGACGGCATCGCGCGGGGCAGGCGCGGCGCAGTGAGTATTTAGGGAAAGATGAAAGAGCGGGGCTGTTTTGAGGCCTCGGCTCTGGTATACCGGGGGCAATAAAAGACCGGGACCGGCGAATGGGCAGAGCAATGGCAAAATGGTTTGTGATCGTGGTGATGCTGTGCATGGCGCCGGGAGTGCACGCGCAGCAGCAGGGGTTTAGCGCCCTGGCGCGGATTGATCCCGAGGCAAGCACGCTTACCGATACGCGCCGGGGCCTGGAATTGCGTCTGACCCTCAGTCAGGGTGTGCCTTACCGGGTGTTCACGCTGGACGAGCCAGCCCGGCTGGTGCTGGATTTTCGCGAAATCGACTGGCAGGGGGTGAGTGGCGCGGCGTTTGCGCGCGCCGAGCGGGCCACCGCGGTGCGGCTTGGCCAGATCAGGCCCGGCTGGTCGCGCATGGTGGTTGATCTGGCGGGGCCGCATGTTCTTGGATCGGCGGGGCTTGAGGTGGACCGGGTGACCGGCGCGGGCAACTTGCGGGTGGTTCTTGGCGCGCCCGATGCCGAGGCCTTTGCCGCCCGTGCCGGGACGCCGGATTTGCCGGGCTGGGATTTGCCCAACCCCGAGGGCGCGCTTGTGGCGCCTGAGCGGCGTGTGCCCGGCGAGGGGCCGCTGTTCGTGGTGCTTGATCCGGGGCACGGCGGGATTGACCCCGGCGCGCAGTTTGGCGGGGTCACGGAAAAAGACCTGATGCTTCAATTCGCGCTGGAACTGAAAGAGGTTTTGTTGCGGGATGGGCGGTTTGACGTGGTTCTGACCCGCGACGCGGATGAATTCGTGCCGCTTGAGCGGCGCGTCGCGCTTGCGCATCAGGGGCGGGCGGATGTGTTTTTATCGCTGCATGCCGATGCCTTGTCAGGCGCACGCGCACGCGGGGCGTCGGTCTATACGCTGTCGGAGAGCGCATCGGATGAGGCAAGCGCGGCCCTGGCCGAGCGTCACAACCGTGCCGATATCCTTGCCGGTGTCGATCTGAGTGGCAAGGATGATGTGGTGGCCGATATCCTGATTGACCTTGCGCGACAGGAAACCCAACCGCGTGCCGAACGCCTTGCAAAGACGGTGCTGACCACACTCAAGGCGCAGGATCTGCCGCTATTGTCGCGGCCCCTGCGGCATGCGGGGTTCTCGGTGCTCAAGGCGCCGGATATTCCGTCGGTGCTGTTGGAGCTTGGGTTTTTATCCAGTGCGCGCGATCTTGAAAACCTGCGCGATCCGGCCTGGCGGGCGCGGATGGCGGGGGCGCTGCGCGATGCGATGCTGGTCTGGCGGCGTGAAGACGGCGCACGTGCCGGGCTGGTGCGGCAGTGAGCACCAAGCGAAAATTGGCGCAACGGCGGGAGTATTCCCTTTTGACCCGCGCGCACAGGGTGCCTATATGGAGCGCAACCAATATGCGGGGGCCGCGGTGCTGCGTGCGATTCTAAGCCTTTTCGGAACGATTTTCAGCCTGCTGACGCTTGCGGTCATGGTCGTGGCTCTTAGCATCGGCGCGATTTTCCACATCTATGGCAATGATCTGCCGAGCCATGAATCGCTGGCCAATTACACTCCGCCAACGATCAGCCGGATTTATTCGGGCGAGGGGCGCATCATTGACGAGTTTGCCCACGAGCGTCGCCTGTTCACCCCGGCCGAGGATATTCCTGATCTGATCAAACAGGCCTTCATCAGCGCCGAGGACAAGAATTTCTACACCCATGGCGGCTATGATGCGCGCGGGATCGCGGCGGCAATGGTCGAGGCGGTGCGCACGCGCGGGCGCACGGTGCGCGGCGCGTCGACCATCACCCAACAGGTTATGAAGAACTTTCTTTTGTCAGGCGATCGTCGACTTGAGCGCAAGATCAAGGAAATCATCCTTGCCACCCGGATCGAGGAAACCCTGAGCAAGGAGAAGATCCTTGAGCTTTATCTCAACGAGATTTTCCTTGGCCAGAACAGCTATGGCGTGGCGGCGGCGGCGCAGACCTATTTCAACAAGACGCTTGGTGAACTCTCCCCGCATGAGGCGGCGACGATTGCCTCTATGCCCAAGGCCCCGAGCGATTACCACCCGGTGCGCGAGAAAGAGCGGCTGTTGCAGCGGCGCAATTTCGTTCTGCGCGAGATGGCCGAAAACGGCTATATCTCGGATGAGGTTTACAAGACCGAGGTGGCCGCGCCCCTGCGCACTGTGCAGAACGGCGATTTTGAACCCTTCTCGGGCGACTTGCCGCCGCGCGATTACTTCACCGACGAAATCCGCCGCCAGCTCAGCCAGGACTTTGGCGAAGGCGAGTTTTTCACCGGCGGACTGAGCGTGCGCGCCACGATCGACCCTGAAATGCAGCTGCGCGCGGCGCAGGCGCTGCGGCGCCAACTTGAGAGCTATGATCGCGGGCGGGGCAGGTGGCGTGGCACCGGCCTTAGCCTGCCGGAAGAGGCGCTTGAGAGTGAGGCCAAGTGGCGCGAGGCGCTTGGGTCACTCGCGGTGGCGCGTGACATTGATCAGGGTGGCCAATGGTATCCGGCGGTGGTTCTTGAAACCGGCGATCAGCAGATGCGGATCGGCATCGAGGGCGTGCCCGAGACCGAGGCCGAACCGCAGATCGTGCCGCGCAAGGATATTGCCTGGCTTCCGGGGGATTTCAAAACGACCTTCAAGCGCGGCGATGTGGTGCATGTGCGCCGGATGACCGACGACGACACCGGCGCCTTTATCCGCTGGACCCTACGACAGGTGTCCGAGGTACAGGGCGGCTTTATGGCGATGGATGTGAATACCGGCCGCGTTCTGGCGATGCAGGGCGGGTTTTCCTATCAGACTTCGGTGTTCAACCGCGCCACGCAGGCGATGCGCCAGCCGGGATCAAGCTTCAAGCCCTTTGTTTATGCCGCCGCTCTCGACAGTGGCTATAGCCCGGCGACGATCGTGATCGACGCCCCGATCGAGATTGACACGCCGCAAGGGCTCTGGCGGCCGCGCAACTCATCCAACAAGTTTTATGGGCCCACCCCGTTGCGCACCGGGATCGAGCAATCGCGCAACCTGATGACCATCCGCTTGGCGCAAGAGGTGGGCATGGACGTGGTTGCGGATTATGCCGAACGCTTTGGTGTTTATGACGATATGGGCCAGTTTCTGGCCAACTCTCTGGGCTCGGAAGAAACCACCCTTTACAATATGGTGGCGGCCTATTCGATGTTTGCCAATGGCGGCGAGAGGGTACGCCCGACTCTGGTGGACCGGGTTCAGGATCGCTATGGCAAGACGATCTATCGCCATGACGAACGCGACTGTGTCGATTGCGATGATCCGACGCTGCCCGACAATCGCGGCCCGCGCATCCTGTCGGACCGTGAGCGGGTGATGGATGCGATCACCGCCTATCAGCTTACCTCGATGATGAAGGGCGTTGTCGATCGCGGCACGGCGTCTGGCGCGATCAACCTGCCGGTGCCAGTGGCGGGCAAGACCGGGACCACCAATGACGCGCGCGACGTCTGGTTCGTGGGCTTCACCAGCAATATCGCGGCCGGCTGTTATATCGGCCATGATCAGCCGCGCGGCCTAGGCCGGGGGGCTTATGGCGCATCGCTTTGTGGTCCGGTGTTTCAGGAGTTCATGGCCGAAGCGGTCAAGAAATACGGCGGCGGGCCGTTTCAGGTGCCCCCTGGCGGGCATTTCCTCAAGATCGACCGCTTTACCGGCGCGCGCCTGTCGGACGATGCCTCGGGCGCTTATGTGGTGGCGGAATATTTCCGCGATGGCGAAGAGCCGGTCTTTGGCATGATGTTCGATGGCGGCTTTGCCATGGGCAATGATCTTGATCTGTTCACCTCGGGATCGGGGGAAGCCGTGCAAGAGGTCACGACCTCGACCGGGGAAAAGGCCAAGGTCGGTGGCAAGGCCAGCTTCGGCTCGATGAGTTCGGGCGGGCTTTATTGACGCGACCGGTTGATTGCGACGCGCAAAGGGGCGGCTGATCTTGCCCGGCGCTGCGTGCTGCGCTATCACCCGCATCTGATCAGCCAAGGAAGCCCAAATGCGCGCGGAAACCCAGAACATTGTGTCCGAGATCGAAAAGTCGCTGGAGCTGTTGCGCCAGCGGATGGGCTGGGAAACCGTCCAGCACCGGCTTGAGGAATTCAATGCGCGGGTCGAGGACCCGACGCTTTGGGATGATCCGGCCAAGGCGCAAAAGCTGATGCGCGAGCGTCAGGCGCTTGTCGATGCTCTGGCGACCCATGACGAGATAAGCCAGGAACTGGCCGATAACACCGGGTTGATCGAACTTGGCGAGATGGAAGATGACGCCGAAGTCATCAGCGAGGCCGAATCGGCGCTCAAGGTACTGGCCAGGCGCGCCGCCGCCAAAGAGCTTGAGGCGCTGCTTGATGGCGAGGCGGATGCCAATGACACCTTTCTTGAGATCAACGCCGGGGCCGGGGGCACCGAGTCGTGTGACTGGGCCTCGATGCTGGCGCGGATGTATGTGCGGTGGGCCGAAAAGCGCGGCTATACGGTCGAGCTTCAATCCGAAAGTGCCGGCGACGAGGCGGGCATCAAATCGGCCGCCTACAAGATCAGCGGGCATAATGCCTATGGCTGGCTGAAATCGGAATCGGGCGTGCATCGCCTCGTGCGGATTTCGCCGTTTGATTCGGCGGCCAAGCGGCATACGTCATTCTGCTCGGTCTGGGTTTATCCGGTGGTTGACGACAATATCGAGATCGAGGTGAACCCGGCCGATATCCGGATTGACACCTATCGCAGTTCGGGCGCGGGCGGTCAGCACGTGAACACCACCGACTCGGCGGTGCGGATCACCCACCATCCCACCGGCATCGTGGTGACCAGTTCGGAAAAATCCCAGCACCAGAACCGCGATATCGCGATGAAAGCCCTGAAATCGCGGCTTTATCAGATGGAGCTTGACCGTCGCAATGCCGCCATCAACGCCGCCCATGACGCCAAGGGCGATGCCGGTTGGGGCAGCCAGATCCGGTCTTACGTGCTTCAGCCCTACCAGATGGTCAAGGATCTGCGCACCAACGTCGAAACCTCTGACACCAAGGGCGTGCTGGATGGCGATCTCGATCAGTTCATGGCCGCAACGCTTGCGATGGATGTCAGCGGCAAATCGCGTGCCGAGGCGCAGGGCGAGGGCTAGGGTTTTCCCGCAAAGGGTGTGTCGTGATGCGTCAAGGCACCGGCGCCGGACGCATTCTTTTGCCCCCTCGCCAAATCACGCGGTTGCACGTGGCGCGTGGCTATGGTCTGGCTGTGGGCATAGATATGAAAATTCCATGGGTTTTGGCGCTTTGGTGCTTCCAACCGGCGCGTTGAACGACTAGATAAAACCAGTGATATTGCCGGGGGCGTCAACCTGCCCCCGCGACAGGGAGAGATAGACATGCTGAACAATATTGGCCTTCCCGGCCTTCTTTTGATCGCCGTTGTGGTGCTGGTGCTTTTCGGGCGCGGCAAGATTTCGTCGCTGATGGGCGAAGTGGGCAAGGGCATCACCTCGTTCAAAAAGGGCGTCTCCGAGGGCACCAAAGAGCTTGAAGACGACGACAAAGATTCGGTCGAAACCGCGCGCGACGTGACGCCGGCCGACAAAAAAGACAAGGTCTGAACCCCATATGTTCGACCTGGGCTGGACCGAGCTGCTGCTGATAGGCATCGTGGCGTTGATCGTCGTGGGCCCGAAAGACCTGCCGGGCATGTTTCGTGCTGTCGGGAAGTTCATCGGCAAGGCCAAGGGCATGGCCCGCGAATTCAGCTCTGCCATGAATGATGCCGCCGAAGGCTCTGGGGTGGATGACATCAAGGAAACGCTGCGCAAGGCGGCCAATCCGATGAAAAGCGCGATGGATGAGGTGAAAAAGACCACCGACAGCGTGACCCGCGATCTGAAAGACAGCGCCAAACCGGTGCTGAGCGAAGAGCGTCAGTCGCAGGCCGACAAAATCCGCGACAAAGCCGCCGAGATGGCCAGCAGCCGCCAGGCCGCCGAGGCAGAAGCGGAAACCGCAAAGCCCGAGGCCGCCAAGCCAAAGCCGAAAGCCAAACCCGCGCCCAAAACAAAGCCCAAGCCAAAGGCCGCACCCAAGGCCAAACCCGCGCCGAAAGCCAAAGCGAGCCAGAAACAGAATGCCGGGGATAAGGCATGAGCGCCAGCAATGATATCGAAGAGAGTTCGGCCCCGCTGATTGAACATCTGGCGGAGTTGCGCACGCGACTGATCCATTCGGTCGTGGCCTTCATCATCGGCATGGTGATCTGCTTTACCGTGGCGACGCCGATCTTCAATTTCCTGACCGCGCCGCTCTGTTCGGTTCTGGCCGAGCGCGGACAGGACTGCGACCTGATCTTCATCAGCCCGCAAGAGGGTTTTTTTGTTGCCATCAAGGTTTCGCTTCTGGGCGGGTTTATTCTGGCGTTTCCCTATATCGCCAACCAGATGTGGCGGTTCGTGGCGCCGGGGCTTTATAAATCCGAGAAAGGCGCGTTTTTGCCGTTTCTGGTGGCCTCGCCCTTCATGTTCTTTCTTGGGGCGGCTTTTGCGTTTTATGTGGTCACACCGCTGGCCTATGACTTTTTCCTTGGCTTCCAACAATTTGGCGGCGAGGGCGAGGCGGTCGAAGGCGTCAAGGGCGCCGCGCCTCTTTCGGTTGTGTTTCAGGGCTCGGCCCAGGAATATCTTAACCTGACGATCAAATTCATCGTTGCCTTTGGCATGTGCTTTCAGCTTCCCGTTCTGCTGACGCTGATGGGCAAGGCCGGGCTGGTCAGTGCCGGCGGGCTGCGCAGCGTGCGCAAATATGCTGTGATTGCGATCCTGGTGCTCGCCGCGCTTGTGACCCCGCCGGATGTTGTGACCCAGGTGATCCTGTTTGTTGTTGTCTACGGTCTTTACGAGATCTCGATCCAGCTTGTTGGACGTGTCGAACGCAAGCGCGAAGCCGAGTTGCGCGCGCAGGGCCTCTGGGTGGACGACGATGAGGACGAGGATGACGATTTTGACCTTGATGATCCGCTGGCCGATGTGATCGCCGGGGATGAGGACGACAAAGGTAAAAGCTGAATGACCACCGACCCGATGGAACGTATTGCCGCCGCGCTGGAACGTATCAGCCCGGCGCCGATGGAGGCCCCCGATTTTGCGCGCGCCGACGCCTTTGTCTGGCATGTCAGCCCTGATCGTCTTGTGGCGGTGCCACGGGTCAACCGGGTCGAGATGCAGCTTCTGGTCGGGGTGGATCGTGCGCGCGACACATTGCTTGAGAACACGCTTCAGTTCGCCCGTGGCCTGCCGGCCAATAACGCGCTGCTGTGGGGCGCGCGCGGGATGGGCAAATCAAGCCTGGTGAAGGCGGTGCATGCGGCCGTGCTGGACGCGGGGCTTGACCTTAAGATCGTCGAGTTGCAGCGCGAGGATCTTCCATCGGTCAACCGTCTTCTGACGCTTCTGCGCGAGAGCGATCAGCGCTTTGTGCTGTTTTGCGATGACCTGTCGTTCAGCCATGACGACCAGCATTACAAATCCCTCAAGGCGGTGCTGGACGGCGGGATCGAGGGGCGGCCGGAGAATGTGGTGTTTTACGCCACCTCGAACCGGCGCCACCTTATGCCGCGTGACATGATCGAAAATGAGCGCTCGTCTGGCATCAACCCCTCCGAGGCGGTCGAGGAAAAGGTGTCGCTGTCGGATCGCTTCGGGCTTTGGCTTGGGTTTCATGCCTGTGATCAGGACCAGTATCTGGCGATGATCCGGGGCTATTGCGATGCGCATGGGGTTGAGATCGACGACGCCAGCCTGCGCGCCGAGGCAATCGAGTGGCAGGCAACACGCGGCGCGCGCTCGGGGCGGGTGGCCTGGCAGTATTTCACCGATCTGGCCGGACGGCGCGGCATTGCCGTTTAGAGGCCTCTGCGGCTTAAACAAACAGGGCGGCCCTCGGGCCGCGCAGGTCGTTTTGCGTTCGGGCCACGCAGGCCTTGGGGGCGTTGCCCCCAAACCCCCAGGATATTTTGAGCCAGAAGAATATGCAGGTCGCTTGGCCTGAAAAAAGGGTGCCGGATGGGGCGCCCTTTTGGGGTTGCGCAGGACCTAGCCGCTGATCGAGGCCTGGTGGATGTCGTCGATAGCTGCGGCGAGGGCGGCGTTGAACTCGGCATCGCTTTGTTTGGCCGAGAGGCCTTCGGTAAGCGCGCGGCTGAAGCTTGCGATGATGCCGGTGTTTTGCGCCAGGCGCGTGTTTGCCTCGTCGCGGCTATAACCGCCGGACAGCGCCACGACGCTTAGAACGCGCGGGTGCTTGACCAGAGGCGCGTAGAAGTTGGCGCTCTCGGGCAGGGTAAGTTTCAGCATCACCTGTTGATCATCGGGCAGGGCATCGAGATGTGTCAGCAATGCGCGCAGCAGCAGGGCTTCGGCCTCTGCCTTGTCTTTGATCGAGATCGTCACCTCGGGTTCGATGATCGGCATCAGGCCATGCCCGAGGATTTGTTTGGCGACCTCGAATTGCTGGGCGACGACGGCCTCGATCCCCGAAGGCGAGGCGGCATCAATCACCGAGCGCATCTTGGTGCCAAAGATTCCGGCGGTGCTTGCCCGTATCAGGAGGGCATCAAGCTCGGGCATCGGTTTCATCAGCTTGACGCCGTCCTCCGCCTCGGCCAGCCCTTTGTCGACTTTGAGAAAGGGCACGACGCCGCGCTCTTGCCAGAGGAATTGCGCCGAGGGTTTGCCGCCGATTTCGCGGTCCATGGTCATCTCGAAAAGGATCGCCCCAAGCACCTTGTCGCCGTTGAATGCCGGGGCCTGGGCGATGCGCGCGCGCATGGCGTGAACCAGATCGAACATCTCGGCCTCAGAGCCGTATTCGCTTTCCTCGATCCCGTAGAGGGCAAGCGCCTTGGGGGTCGAGCCGCCCGATTGGTCAAGGGCCGCGATAAAGCCCTGACCGCTGCGAATCTTGTCTGTCTGGCTGGTTTTCGTCATGTCCGGGGTCCCGCTTGATGATGTCACATTTGCTGGCGTTTCTAGGTGAGTGGTGGCTGGGGTGCAATGATGGTCGCGCTAACAGAAGGCGCGGCTCAGGCCTTGAGGGCGGCGACGCCGGGCAGGTCCTTGCCTTCCATCCATTCCAGGAAGGCGCCACCGGCGGTCGAGATATAGGTGAAATCATCCGCTGCACCGGCCTTGTTGAGGGCCGCAACCGTATCGCCGCCGCCTGCGACCGAGATCAGTTTGCCCTCGCGGCTCAGGCTTGCGGCGTGGCGCGCGGCGGCGTTGGTGGCGGCATCGAACGGCTCGATCTCAAAGGCGCCGAGGGGGCCGTTCCAGATCAGCGTCTTGGCATTGTCGAGCGCGGTGATGATGCGCGCCACGGCTTGCGGGCCCGCGTCAAGGATCATGGCACCTTGCGGGCAGGCATGGGCGCCGACCACCTCATGCGGCGCACCGGCGGCAAAGTCGCGTGCCACCACCACATCGGCAGGCAAGAGGATTTCACAGCCCGCCGCGCCGGCCTTGATCATGATCTCGCGGGCGGTGTCGGCCATGTCGTGTTCGCAAAGCGACTTGCCGACATTCAGCCCGATGGCCGCCAGGAAGGTATTGGCCATGCCGCCGCCGATCACGAGGCAATCGACCTTGCTTACCAGATTGCCGAGCAGGTCGAGTTTGGTCGAGACCTTGGCGCCGCCGACCACGGCCATGACCGGGCGCTTTGGGGTGCCAAGGGCGGCGTCAAGCGCCTGTAATTCGGCCTGCATCAACCGCCCGGCACAAGACGGCAGGTGGCGCGCAATCCCGGTGGTCGAGGCATGGGCGCGGTGGGCGGCGGAAAACGCATCGTTGCAATAAACATCGCCGAGCTGCGCCAGGCGGGTGGCAAAGTCGGGATCATTGGTTTCTTCGCCGGGATGAAAGCGGATGTTTTCCAGCAAGAGCACCTCGGAGGCGAGGGCTTCGTCGGTGAGGTTCTCGGCGCCTTCAAGGGTTTCGATCAGGCGTACCTTGCGCCCCAAAGCGGCCTCAAGCGCGGGCAGGGTGACGCGCAGCGACATATCGAGTACCACCTTGCCCTTGGGGCGACCGAAATGCGCCAGCAGGATCGGTTTGCCGCCCTTGGCGAGGATATCCTTGACGGTGGGCACGATCCGCTCGATCCGGGTTGCATCGCTCACATGGCCGTTTTCCACCGGCACGTTGATATCGACCCGCACCAGCACGCGTTTGCCGCTCAGATCCATGTCATCAAGGGTTTTCCAGCTCATGGCACGAGGCTCCTTCGTTTCTTTGGGTCTCTATTGGCGCGCAGGCCCGCAGGCGTCAACCTCTGCGCTTGGCAATCGCGCCGGAAGCGCCTAGGTATTCGGGGAAAGTTATCTGCAAGGAGGGCCCGATGGCCGAGATTAAAGACCCCGAGAACACCATTCTGATCGAACTCAAGGATGGCACCGTCGCGATCGAGCTTTTGACCGATATCGCCCCCGGTCATTGCGAGCGGATGAAAGAGCTGGCGCGTGGTGGCCACTATGACAATGTCGCCTTTCACCGGGTGATTGACGGCTTCATGGCCCAGACCGGCGATGTGCAGCATGCCAATATGGAAAAAGACTATAACCCGCGCATGGCCGGCACCGGCGCAAGCGACCTGCCCAATCTCAAGGCTGAATTTGGCCGCATCCCGCATGATCGCGGCACCATTGGCGCGGCGCGCAGCCAGAACCCCGATAGCGCCAATTCGCAGTTTTTCATCAATTTCAAGGACAACAGTTTCCTGAACGGGCAGTATACGGTCTATGGCCGGGTGCTTTCGGGGATGGAGCATGTGGATAAGATCGCGCGCGGCGAGCCGCCTGCGAACCCGGACCGGATGATCAGCGTAAAGGTGGCCTCTGATGCGTAAGCTGGCGTTCATTCTGTCGCTGCTGGCCGGGCCTGCGTTTGCGTCCGGCTTGCAGATTGAGGTCGAAGGCGAGGCCAACGGCACCATTACCGTCGACCTGCGCGAGGATCTGGCCCCCGGCCATGTCGAACAAATCACCGCACTGGCGGCCGATGGCGCCTATGACGGGGTGGTGTTTCACCGCGTGATCGAGGGTTTCATGGCCCAGACCGGCGACGTGCAATTTGGCAAGATCGGCGGCGATATGTCCCGCGCGGGCACCGGTGCCAGCGACCGGCCCGACCTCAAGGCCGAATTCTCGAAAGAGCGGTTCCTGCGCGGCGTGGTCGGCATGGCGCGGGCACAGAACCCCGACAGTGCCAACAGCCAGTTTTTCATCATGTTCGCGCCGGGCGAGTTTCTGAACGGTCAGTACACCATCGTCGGTGAGGTCACCGACGGGATGGATGTGGTTGATGCGATCAAGCGCGGCAATGGTCCCAACGGGGCCGTTATCGGGCGCCCCGACGTGATGAAAAAGGTCACCGTGATCGAATGATCGCGTGACGCAGGCGACCGGATACGAGCCACTCAATACCCTCAAGCCTTTGGCCGAGGGGGTCTGGATTGTTGATGGGCCTGCGATCAAGGTCTACGGGTTTCCGTTTTCCACCCGCGCCACGATTGTGCGGCTGGAAAACGGCGATCTGTTGGTGCATTCCCCGACGCAGATGACCGAGGAGTTGCGCGCAGAGCTGGATGCGCTTGGCCGGGTCGCGCATCTGATTGCGCCGAACGCTGCGCATTACACACATCTCACCGACTGGCAGGCGGTCTATCCGCGCGCCAGAACCTGGGCCGCGCCCGGTGTGGTGGAGCGGGCGGCGAAAAAGGGTGTCACGCTTCGAATCGAACGGCGGCTAAAGCCGGATCGTGCCGAGGCGCCGTGGAAAGGCCAGCTTGAGCAATTGATCGTGGCGGGCAGCAAGACCCACCGCGAGGCCGTGTTTTTCCACAAGGCGAGCCGGACGCTTATCCTGACCGACCTGATCGTGAATATCGAGACCGCCAAATTACCCGCCCGGTTTCGCCCCTTTGCCTGGCTGAACGGGATTGATGATACCGATGGCAAAACGCCGCCCTTCCTGCGCTGGAGCTTTCGCGACAAAGAGGCGATGGCCGATAGCGTCGAGGCGATGATCGGCTGGGCGCCCGAGCGGATCGTGCTGGCGCATGGGCGGTGCTATATGCGCGACGGCGTGGGCGAGCTTGAGCGCGCCTTTCGCAAGCTTTTGCGGGTGCGCAAGTGGGATCGCATTCTTGGCGACGCCAAAAAGCGCAAGGCGCGTGATGAGGCCGGGCGCGGCTAATCCCTGATCGCTCTGCGTCACATTCGCGTGGGTGGGGCTAGGCAGGTCAGGCGATCCTCGGCATCATCTGTGCATTCAAGGGAGGATGCCGATGACCCGTTTACTGTCGCTGCTGAGCACGCTTTTCCTGATCGCCGGGCTGGCCCATGCCGACCCCGGTTTCTGGCGCAATGAATGGCCTGATACGAATTTCAACAAGACCAGCGTCAACAACTGGGACGAAATCATGTCCGGTGGACCGCCCAAGGATGGCATCCCGGCGCTGAGCAAACCGGAATTCCGCAAGGTCAAATCCGAGCGGCGGATTTCCGGCACGGAGCCGGTGATCACGGTCGAGATCAACGGTGCCACCCCGCGCGCCTATCCGCTGCGCTATCTGACATGGCACGAGATCGTCAACGACAGCATCGGCGGCATTCCGATTGCGGTCACCTTTTGCCCGCTGTGCAATTCCGGCATCACCTTTGACCGGCGCATTGCGCGTGGTACGCTGACCTTCGGGGTTTCGGGCAAGCTGCGCAATTCGGACATGGTGATGTTTGACCGCGAAACCCAGAGCTGGTGGCAGCAGGCGATCGGCGAGGCGATTGTCGGCGATCTGACCGGTACCAGGCTCAAGGCGTTGCCAAGCTGGATGGAAAGTTTTGCCCAGTTCAAATCGCGCAATCCGCAGGGCCTTGTGATGGACGAGCCCGATTATAATCGAAGCTATGGGCGCAATCCCTATGCCGGGTATGACAGCTCGTCGCGGCCGTTTCTCTATACCGGGGGAAACCCGCCACATGGCATCCCGCCGCTTGAACGGGTGGTGCGGGTCGGTGACCGGGCCTGGCCGCTGACGCGTATTCGCGCCGAGGGCGGTGTGCGCGAGGCGGGGGTTAACATCACCTGGGAAAAGGGCCAGGCCTCGGCGCTTGATCACGCGACCATCGCCAAGGGGCGCGATGTGGGCACGGTGCGGGTGCGCGACGGGCAGGGGCGCGATCTGGCGCATGACGTGATGTTCGCCTTTGCCTTTCACGCCTTTTGGCCCAAGGGCCGCTGGATGATCCGCTGATCTCCTGACCACCCTATTTGAACGCTAAGCTTGACTTTGAGGCGCCGCACCCTCATATGCCAGTCAACCGACATTTCCTGCCGCGTGAGCAGTGCCGCCAAAAATTGGCCGCCTAGTAATGAAATGTCGCGGATTAATCCCAAAATCACGCGTGGGGTCAAACGTCTGCTGGGCAGCGGGGCAATCGGCCTTGGGCTTTGGTGCAGGCGCAACCACGATAGCGGGCGGCCATGGGGCCTGTCCGTCACGGTCTGCGGCATTTGCCCGGGCCCGAAAGGATATGAATTGAACCTTTTTCAGGAAATGGGTCTGCCGACCGAGCTTGTGCGCAAACTTGGCGCCATGGGCATCACCGAGCCGACACCGATCCAGACCCACGCCATCCCGCATGCCCTCAATGGCTTTGACGTGATGGGGCTGGCCCAGACAGGCACCGGCAAAACCGCCGCCTTTGGTCTGCCGTTGCTGGCGCAGCTTATTGAAATGCCCGGAAAACCCGCGCCTAAATCCGTGCGCAGCCTGATCCTTGCGCCGACCCGTGAATTGGCCGGTCAAATCCGCGATTCGCTTTTCCCGCTGGTCAAGGACACGCCGATCAAGATCGGTGTCGTGGTTGGCGGCACTTCGATCAACGCCCAGATCAAGCGGCTTGATCGCGGCACCGATATTCTTGTGGCCACACCCGGTCGTCTGCTTGACCTGTTGGATCGCCGCGCGCTGCGGCTTGACGAGACCCGCTTTCTGGTGCTCGACGAGGCCGATCAGATGCTTGATCTCGGCTTTATCCACGCGCTGCGCCGGATCGCCAGCCTGATCCCGGCAGAGCGTCAGACCATGCTGTTTTCGGCCACCATGCCCAAGCAGATGGAAGAGATCGCCGGCACCTACCTCACCCACCCCAAGCGGGTTCAGGTCAGCCCGCCGGGCAAGGCCGCCGACAAGATCACGCAAGAGATTCACTTTGTTGCCAAAGCCGCCAAGCCCGATCTGCTGATCGAAATGCTGGGCAAGCACAAGGACGAGCTGGCGCTTGTGTTCGGGCGCACCAAGCATGGCTCGGACAAGCTTGCGCGCAAGCTTGAACAGGCCGGATTCAAGGTTGCCGCGATCCATGGCAACAAAAGCCAGGGCCAGCGGGATCGGGCGTTGAAAGCGTTCCGCGATGGTCAGGTCAAAGTGCTTGTCGCCACCGATGTGGCGGCGCGCGGGCTTGATATCCCGGACGTCAAGCACGTCTATAACTTCGAGCTTCCGAATGTGCCGGATAACTATATCCACCGCATCGGGCGGACGGCACGTGCCGGTCGCGATGGCTGTGCGATTGCCTTTTGCGCCCCCGATGAAATGGGCGAATTGAAGGATATTCAAAAGGTTATGGGGATCTCGATCCCGGTTGCCTCTGGTCGCCCGTGGGAGGGCCTGCCGGATCCCAAGGCCAAGAAACAACCCTCTGGCCGGGGTGGCCCGCGTCGTCGCAGTGGCGGCGGTGGTGGCGGCAAGCCCGGTATGGGGCAGGGAAAACCCGGCGGCAATCGCCGTCGCGGCAAGCCCGGCGGTGGCCCGCGCGCCAACGCGGCCTGAACACTCAAACGGCGCCGGGAAAACCCTCGGCGCCGTTTTTTCGATCCGGTATCAGGTGCCGCAAAAGGTGTTTTGCACCACTTCGGCGGGCTCTGGCGGGCGGGCAAGATCGCTGGCCTCCGGCTGATCCTGATAGGGATTTTCCAGCACCTTCAAAAGCCGCTCGAACGGGGCAAAATCGCCTGAAACGGCGGCCTCGATCATCTGTTCAATCCGGTGATTGCGCGGGATAAAGGCGGGGTTGGCCATGGCCATCACGGCCTCTGGGTCAGCTTCGGCTTTCAAACGCGCGCGCCATTGCGCCTCCCAGTTGTCAAATGCCGCCGGATCAAGAAACTGATCGCGCGCGTGCCCCGTGAGAAGGGCACGGAACGTATTGGTAAAATCGGCGCGGTTATCGGCCATCCGCGCCAGAAGATCACCGATCAGCGGGGCATCGGCCGCACCGGCCTTGGCAATCCCGATCTTGCGGCCAAAGGCACGGCGCCATTCGGTTTCGATCTGATCGGGCATGGCGTGGACCAGCGCGGTGAAGTCCTCGATCGCCTCATCCTGATCGGGCATCAGCGGTACAAGCGCCGTGGCAAGCTGTGCCATGTTCCAGACGATGACATGCGCCTGATTGTCGTAAGAGTAGCGCCCCTGAACGTCGATTGAGCTGAACACCGTCTGAGGGTGGAACACATCCATGAAGGCACAGGGGCCGTAATCTATGGTCTCGCCCGAGATCGCGGTATTGTCGGTGTTCATCACGCCGTGAATAAAGCCCACTGACATCCAGCCCGCGACAAGTTTTGCCTGACGGCGGATCACCTCGGCCAGCAAATGCGCCGGGCCTTCGACCTGCGGAAAATGCCGCGCGACCGTATAGTCATAAAGCGCGCGCAGCCCGTCCAGATCGCGGCGCGCGGCGAAATACTGAAACGTGCCGACGCGCAGATGGCTGGCCGCAACCCGCGTCAGGATCGCACCGGGCAGACCGCCTGCCTCGCGGTAAACCGCCTCGCCGGTGGCGACGGCGGCAAGGGCGCGTGTCGTTGGCAGGCCAAGCGCATGCATCGCCTCGGACACCACATATTCGCGCAGCACCGGCCCAAGCCAGGCCCGCCCGTCGCCCATCCGGCTATAGGGGGTGGGGCCAGAGCCCTTGAGCTGAATATCGCGGCGCTCACCGGCGCGATCAACCACCTCGCCAAGCAAAAGCGCGCGACCATCGCCAAGCTGTGGGGAAAAGCCGCCAAACTGATGCCCGGCGTAAACCTGCGCCAGCGGCTCGGAGCCTGGGGCGACAAGATTGCCGGCCAGCACCGCTGCGATCTCGTCTGCACCGCCCGGCACAATGCCCAGATCCCGCGCCAAAGCGTCGTTGAACCGGATCAGATGCGGGGCCTTCACGGGCACGGCGGTCTGGTGGGTAAAGAAACGCGCAGGCAAGCGCGCATAGGTGTTCTGAAAGGGGATATTCATGGTCATTGACCTAAGGTAAACCATTCGCTGAAAATTGCTACATCTCACGGGTCAGTAAACTGTAATCATCTCGTGGCAAGAACCGCAGTTTTTCATAAAGTTTGCGCGCCCTTGTGTTATCGCGCCGCACTTCGAGGTGCAGCGCCTTCAATCCCGCCCCGGCAAGCGCCTTGGGCAGGGCGCTCATCACCTCGCTGCCAATGCCGCGCCCGCGCACACCGGGGCGGATATAAAGCTCATCGACAAAGCCGTCGAGACCGGCGAATTCCACCGACCAGCCAAAGCTGATGACGATATAGCCGATCGGCGCGCGCCCGGGCCCGATAAGATAGATCGCACCATGCGGGCTTCCTTCCAGAAGCGGCATCAGCGCGGCGTGGCGCTTGGCCTCGTCCTGGGTAATGTCGGCCTCTTGGTGAAAGGCGCGTACAAGCGCGGCGAGGCGGTCGAAATCCTCGGGTTTTGCCAGATTAAGCGCCGTCATAGCCGGGCCAGCCTTTCTATCAGAAGGTCAAAAAAACCATTTGCATCAATATCATGGATAAAGGTCGCATTGGGCGGGCGGTCGGTGCACCCCCACCAGTCGGTGACGGTCATGCCCATGGTCAACTCTGATTGGGTTTCAATCACAACATTCACCCGGCGGCCCTTAAACAGGTCAGGCTTGAGCAGCCAGGCAATTGTGCAGGGATCATGCAGCGGCGCGCCGTCCTCACCATAGCGGTCGGGGTTGTAGCGTTCGAAAAAGCCGGTCAACTCGGCCACGGCGCGGCCAACCGGGGTGCCGATGGCGCGGATGGCGGCGTTGCGTGCGCGGGTCACGAGCGCCTTATGGGTCACATCAAGCGGCATCATCACAAGCGGCACGCCCGCGCCAAAGACGATCTCTGCGGCGTGCGGATCAACGTGGATATTGAACTCGGCCACCGGTGTGACATTGCCTTGGGCAAAATGCGCGCCACCCATAAGAACGATTTCCTTTACCTTTTCAATGATATCCGGGGCGTTCTTGAAGGCGGTCGCGATATTGGTCAGCGGCCCGATCGGCACAAGTGTCACGCTCTTGGCGGGGCGCTCGCGCAGGGTGTCGATGATGAAATCGACCGCATGTTTGTCCTGAAGCGGCATGGTGGGTGCGGGCAGGGTTGGCCCGTCAAGCCCGGAGCGGCCATGCACATGCTCCGCCGTCACAAGGTCGCGGCCAAGGGGGCGATCACATCCGGCAAAGACAGGCACATCACCTTTGTCCGCCAACTCGCAGATAATGCGCGCATTTATCGTGGTAAGCTCAAGCGGTACATTGCCCGCGACACAGGTGATGCCCAGCACCTCAAGCGCATCGGGACAGGCCAGAGCCAGCAAAATCGCCACGGCATCGTCCTGGCCGGGGTCTGTGTCGATGATGATCTGGCCTGCGGTCATTGCGCCCTCGTTTGATTGCTCGGACCATGCGGCGGGCGCGCGCAAATGTCCACCGGTCTGGGGCGGGGCTGCGCGTTGCTTCGCTGATTACCCGCAGAGCGCGAATCAAATTGATGCCGCGCCGCAGAATTCCCAAAACGCCGCCGCGAATGGCGGCATGAGAGGGCGTTTGTCAGCCAAATCATGACCCGAAGGTCAAATATTTCATATATTTCCGCCCCTTGGGTCCGGCTTTCTGTTTGGGTTTTGCGCCATTGTGCGTATAGTCATGCCAACTGCCGCAACCTAAAAAACAAAATGGCCGGGGGAGAAACCACCGATGATCCGATCGGAACTGATTCAGAAACTTGCCGATGAAAACCCGCATCTCTATCAGCGTGACGTCGAGCGTATCGTAAACACCATTTTCAACGAAATCACCGACGCAATGGCCGGCGGTAACCGGGTTGAGCTGCGTGGTTTTGGCGCCTTTTCGGTGAAACGGCGCGATGCGCGCGTCGGGCGCAACCCGCGCACCGGTGAAAGCGTGCATGTCGAGGAAAAGCACGTGCCGTTCTTCAAGACCGGCAAGCTTTTGCGTGACCGGCTGAACGGGAAGTAATCCATGCGCTATATCCGCTATGCCTCGATTGCGATTTTCGCCATTGCCCTTGTTCTGATCGCGCTTGCCAACCGCGCGCCGGTGACGCTTCGGGTGCTGCCGGATGAAATGGCGGGATTGGCGGCGCTGAACCCCACTTATGATCTGCCGCTGTTTCTGGTGATCTTCATCGGCATTCTGGCCGGTCTGATCGTCGGGTTCATCTGGGAATGGATTCGCGAGGCGGGCGAACGCGCCGCCGCCGCCCGCCAGATGCGCGAACTTGCCAGCCTGCGCGCCGAGGTCAAGCGCCTCAAAGGCGAAAAGCATCGCGGCAAGGATGAGGTTCTGGCGCTTTTGGACGAAGCCAGCTAAAAGGCCGCATGTCCAAAGCGATCCGTGTGAAAATCTGTGGCCTGACCGCCGCGCCCGATGTCTCTGCCGCTGTTGCGGCGGGGGCGTCTTACGTCGGGTTCGTGTTTTTTGAAAAATCCCCGCGCCATCTGGGGCTGGCGCAGGCCGCGGCGCTTGCGCTTGCCACCCCCCCCGGCGTGGCCAAGGTAGCGCTGACGGTGGATGCGGATGATGCCGCACTTGATGCGCTGAGTGCCGCCGTGCCGCTCGATTTCCTTCAGCTTCACGGTCACGAGACCCCCGAGCGGGTGCAACATATCAAGGCACGCTATGGCCTGCCGGTGATCAAGGCAATTGGCGTGGCGGGGGCCGATGACTTGCCCCAGATCGACGTTTACGCCCGCGTCGCGGATCAGCTTTTGATTGATGCCAAGCCACCCAAGGGCGCCGCCCGGCCGGGCGGCAATGCGCTTGCCTTTGACTGGTCGCTGATCGCGGGGCGCCGCTGGACCGTGCCCTGGCTTTTGGCGGGCGGGCTTGGCCCGGACAACGTGGCCGAGGCGATCACCCTGACCGGCGCGCGGCAGGTGGATGTGTCGTCGGGGGTCGAGAGTGCGCCGGGCGTCAAGGATCCGGCCCTTATCCGTGCTTTCATGGAGGCCGCAAAATGCAGCTGATCTTTCGTCCTGCGCGCCGCGAGGATGTGGCGGCTGTGGTCGCCTTGCTGGCCGATGACCAATTGGGGCAGGGGCGGGAACGCGACGATTCTGCGATCTATCTTGCGGCGTTTGACGCGATGCAGGCCGAGGGCAACAACCATCTCATCGTCGGGGTCGACGAGGCCGAAACCGTGCTGGCAACCTATCAGCTCACCTTTATCAGCGGGCTGTCGCTCGCGGCGGCACGCCGCGCCCAGGTTGAATCGGTGCGTATCGCCAGTTCTATGCGCGGTCAGGGACTTGGTCATCAGATGTTTTCGGATGTCGAGGCCCGTGCACGCGCTGCGGGCTGCGCTCTTATCCAGCTCACGATGAATCAGACCCGCACCGACAGCCGCCGATTCTACGAAAGCCTTGGCTTCACCGCCTCTCATTTCGGGTTCAAACGCGCCCTCGATTGAGCGGCCCGGTTGACAGGCCCGCGCGCAGGTCGGATGCTTTGCCCGAAACCGACCGGAGGCCAGAATGACCCGCAATCCCGATGATCTGAGCGATGTCTACGGCGCCAAAACGCCGGATCAGTCGCGCGCGCTTTATAATGATTGGGCGCAAAGTTATGATGCCGACAATCTGGCACGCGGCTTTCGCTTGCCCGCGCTTGGCGCGGCAATGTTTGCGCGCCATATGGGGCGCGCTGACGGGCCGGTGCTTGATGCGGCCTGCGGCACCGGCCTTGTCGGGGAAAGCCTTGCGGTTCTGGGCTATGGGCCGATCACCGGCTGTGATTTGTCGCCCGGCATGCTGGCGGCGGCGCAAAAGACCGGGGCTTACCACGATCTGGTCCTGGCCGATATGGGCGCGGGGCTGGCGTTTGAGGATGACACATTCGCAGGCTTTACCTGCCTTGGCGCCTTTGGCCCCGGTCATGCGCCGCCCGAAAGCCTTATCCACCTGAGCCGGGTCATTCGCCCTGGCGGAATCGGAGTGTTCAACCTTCTGGATGCCAGCTGGATAGAGCAGGGGTTTCAATCGGTACTGGAATCGCTGGTCGATAGCGGTCAGGTTCAGATTATCCAGCGCTCGGCATCCTTCCTGCCGTTCCTGCTGGCCGAACCCGATCTGTGGTCGCGGCTCTATGTGATCCGCCGCAGCTAAGCGCGACATAGATTTTTCGCAGAAAAATCGCGGCTGCGGCACAGCCGCTTTTCGCTGGAAAATCCTGACGGCCTCCCATATTCATCCTCAATACATCCAGGATGAGAAGGCCCTTGCAATGAACGATCTTTTCAACAGCTTCATGACCGGCCCCGATGAAAAGGGCCGCTTTGGCGAATTTGGCGGGCGGTTCGTGTCGGAAACCCTGATGCCGCTTATTCTGGAGCTTGAAGAGCAATATGAACGCGCCAAGACGGATGATGAATTCTGGGCCGAAATGCACGACCTCTGGACGCATTATGTTGGCCGTCCCAGCCCGCTTTATTATGCCGACCGCCTGACCCGGCATTTTGGCGGGGCCAAGATCTATCTCAAGCGCGACGAGCTCAATCATACCGGCGCGCATAAGATCAACAACGTGCTGGGGCAGATCATCCTGGCGCGGCGCATGGGCAAGAAACGCATCATCGCCGAAACCGGCGCCGGGCAGCACGGCGTCGCCACGGCGACGGTCTGTGCCAAATTCGGCCTGAAATGCGTGGTCTATATGGGCGCGCATGATGTCGAGCGTCAGGCGCCGAACGTGTTTCGCATGCGGCTTCTGGGGGCCGAGGTGGTGCCGGTCACCTCCGGGCGAGGCACGCTCAAGGACGCGATGAACGATGCGCTGCGCGATTGGGTCACCAATGTGCGCGATACCTTCTATTGCATCGGCACGGTTGCCGGCCCGCACCCTTATCCGGCAATGGTGCGTGATTTTCAGTCGATCATCGGCAAGGAAGTGCGCGAACAGATGCAGGCCGCCGAAGGCCGCCTTCCCGACACGCTTATTGCGGCGATTGGGGGCGGGTCAAACGCCATGGGCCTGTTCTATCCGTTCCTTGACGACAAGGAGGTCAATATCATCGGGGTCGAGGCCGGCGGCAAGGGCGTGAATGCCAAGATGGAGCATTGCGCCTCGCTGACCGGCGGTCGGCCGGGAGTCTTGCATGGCAACCGCACCTATCTTTTGCAGGATGACGATGGCCAGATCCTTGAGGGACATTCGATTTCCGCAGGGCTTGATTATCCCGGCATCGGCCCCGAACATAGCTGGCTGCATGAAACCAAGCGCGCGCAATATGTCTCGATCACCGACAAGGAGGCGCTTGAGGCGTTTCAGCTCAGCTGTGAGAAAGAGGGCATCATCCCGGCGCTTGAGCCGAGCCATGCGCTTGCCCATGTGATGAAAATCGCGCCAAACCTGCCGAAAGATCACCTTCTGGTGATGAATATGTGCGGACGCGGCGACAAGGATATCTTCACCGTCGCCAAACATCTCGGCTTTGACATGAGTGGCGCCTGAACGCGCCGTGGTCCGGCTGGTGCATGGCGCCGGCCGGGCCTTTCGCCGGGGTCATTGCGTCTTGGCGTTCGCCTCAAGCACGGCCAAGGGCACAATATCAAGCGCACGCATGTGGGTGGCCGAAAGCCGCACCTTGGGCGCGCAGCCCTCGTCATGGGCCTGCAAAAAGCGCGCGGCACACAGGCACCATTGATCGCCCGGCTTGAGACCGGCAAAGCCAAACTCGGGTTTGGGGGTGCTCAGGTCGTTGCCGACATATTTTGAATAGGCCAGAAATTCGGCGGTCATCAACGCACAGACCGTGTGGCTTCCCTGATCCTGGGCGCAGGTGTTGCAATGCCCGTCACGGAAGAACCCGGTGACGGGCGCGTTTGAGCAGGGCTCAAGATCCGTGCCCATGACATTGATGGCGGGGTCTTTTTCAATCATCGCGCGCGCCTCTCTTTCGGGGTCGAGCCTAGCGTGGAATACGGCCCCGTCAATGCCCGCCTATAGCGCGGCGCTGATCGCGCGCAGCATGGCAATATTGGCGTCATGCGCGCCAGGCTCGCGAAAATTGCGGTCGGCGGCGGTGACGACGATCACCACATCGCTGTTCTGGTCGATGAAAATATACTGGCCATAGATCCCGCGCGCGATGAATTGGCCGTCGGGTGCGCCCTTGGGAACCCACCACTGATAGCCATAGCCAATCTTGCCTGGCAGGGTTGGCGCGCTGGCGCGGGTCGAGGCGCGCAGCCAATCGCCGGGCACCACCTGCTGGCCCTGCCACTGGCCCATCTGTTCCACCATAAGGCCAAAGCGGGCGTAATCGCGGGTGGTGAGGTTCAGCCCGCCAAGAGCAAAGGCCACGCCTTCGCCATCGGTCAGATAATAGGGCTCTGCCTCAAGCCCGAGCGGCGCGATGATCTTTTCCGACAAGAGATCGGCAAGGCCGCGACCCGTTGCGCCGCGCAGCACCATGGCAAGCACATGGGTGTCGATCGAGACATATTTCCAGCGCGTGCCAGGGTCGGTGTCACGCGCGGTCAGCCCGGCGGCAAAGCCATCCATCGTGCCGCCAAGCGCAATCACCCGGCCCATCCGGTTGATATCGGAGTTATAGTCGAGATAATCCTCGTCAAAGGTCACGCCGCTGGTCATCTGCAACACATTGCGGATCGTGGCGCCGTCATAGGCGCTTCCTTTCAGCAGCGGCGCGTAGGCGGTGACCTGATCATCCAGCGAGGCGATCTTGCCCTCGGACACGATCACCCCGAAGAGCGCCGAAAGAAAGCTTTTGGCCATCGACCAGCTTATCCGGCGATCCATCCGCGCAGTGCCGAGGTAATAGCTTTCATGGACGATTTCACCGGCCTTGATGGCCAAAAGCGAGGTGACATGGCGCCCGGCAATCCAATCGGCAACCTCCGGCGGCAGGGTGGCCGGGGCGCCATCGGGCAGAGGTGACACCGGGCCATCGCCACGCGAAACCGGACGATGCAGAAAGGCGCGATCCATATGCGAGAAGTTGTGGACGATCTTGTCTTCGGAAAACAGGCTGTTGACCGCCAGAAGCCGGGCGATCTCATCGCGTTTCCAGATGCCGACCACTGCGGCGGCAAGCGCCAGCACAAGCAGGATTCGCGCCGTCCATTTCAAAAATACTCGCATAGCCACCCCCCCTGTTTTGGGCACAGGAAACCAGTCAGATGACAGCTTTGCAAGCGTGACGCAGCGGCGCAATCCGTTAGCGAAACTTGTCCATCAGCTTTTGCATCGCACTTCGCTCGTCGGGCGTGGGCGGCTCTTCCGCCTTTCCAGGCGGCCTCGCCTTGCTTTGCGGCGCGGGTTTGGGCTTTGCGGCGCGCGGCGGCGTCAGGCGCTGTGCGACGGTGTTCAGAAACCGGTCGGCTTTATCTTCGGCCAGCCAGGGCGCGCCCTCCGATATCCCGCGCATGAGATCATCAAGCCAATCGGCATCCGCCTTGGCGAAATCCTGTAGCACGAACTGGGCCACGCGATCCTTGTGACCGGGATGGCCGATGCCAAGCCGGACCCGGCGGTAAGCCTCGCCGATATGCTGATGGATCGAGCGCAACCCGTTGTGGCCCGCGTGCCCGCCGCCCTGTTTCACCTTCAGTTTGCCGGGGGCAAGGTCAAGCTCGTCGTGAAAGACCGTCACATCGCCGGGCGTCAGTTTGTAAAACCGGATCGCTTCGCCGACCGATTGCCCGCTCAGGTTCATGAAGGTGCCGGGTTTCAGCAAGATCACCTTGGTGCCGCCAAGCGTGCCTTCCGAGACATGGCCCTGAAACCTGGCGCGCCAGGGGCCAAAGCCGTGTTCCTCTGCGATCCGATCCAGCGCCATGAAACCGATATTATGGCGGTTTTTCTCGTATTTTGCGCCGGGATTGCCCAGACCCACGAACAGCTGCATTGCCGATGCCCTCTTATTTGGTGATGTTGGTCTACGCCGCGATGCGCGGGGAATCAACGGGCAGAGGGTGGGCCGATGGCAGAGTTCGAAATAGAGGGCATTCATCTTTCGGTGCCCGATGAAATGCTGAACCCGAAGCTGTCCGGGAAGCTTTCGACGGGCGGCTATGAGGCCCATGAGGCCCATGCCGCAAGGATGCGCCTGCGCGAGGGGCAGCGGGTGCTAGAGCTTGGCTCGGGGATTGGCTATATCGCCTCGGTCTGCGCGAGCATCACCGGCCCGGAAAATGTGACCACGGTCGAGGGCAACCCGAGCATGTTGCCCGTCATCAAGAGCAATCTGGAGCGCAACGGGTTTGGCGCCGTGACGGTGTTGCATGGCGCGGTTGGTGGCATGAAGAGTGGCGCCGATCCGATTGAATTTGATAATAAAAAGACATTCTGGGCCGCGCGGATCGCGGATGTGGATACCGCGCCTGACGCTGTCGTCAGCGTGCCGCATCTGGGGTTGGGCGATCTGCTCGTGACCTGTCGGCCGCATGTGGTGATTATGGATATCGAGGGCGCCGAAGAGCATCTTTTCGATGCTCCCTGGCCGGGATTCGTGCGCTCGGTGATGATGGAATTGCACCCGGGGCGCTATTCGGACGTTGTGATCAAGCGGATCGTCGATTGCATGTCAGAATCGGGGCTGACCTATGATCCGGGGCCGTCGCGTGGCCGCATCCTCGGGTTTCGCCGGGTGCGCGACAGATAACGGCGCCACGAAAAAACGCGGCCCGTTGCGGGGCCGCGTTTCTCGATAACAGTGCCAAAGGGCAGGGCGGTCTTACGCCTCTTCGTCTTCGGCCACTTCGGTGGCCTCGACTGCATCATCTTCGTCTTCGTCATCGCCACTCGATTTCAGAGCCGAGGGCGCCGAAACGTTACAGATCACAAAGTCGCGGTCGCTGATGACCAGCTTGCTGCCTTCCGGAAGCTCTACGTCAGAGATGGTGACAGTGTCGCCAACGTTTTCAACCTTGGCCATATCGACGGTCAGGTGATCGGGAATATCGCCCGCGGTCACAAGCATTTCGACCTCGTTGCGCACAACGGTCATGACACCGCCCTTACGGATCGCGGGGCAGTCTTCGAGGTTGATGAACTCAACCGGGATGAACAGGTTGATCTTGGTGGTGCGGCGCAGGCGCATGAAATCGACATGCGTCGGAAGGTCTTTGACCACATCGCGCTGAACGTCGCGGCAGATCACCCGAACGTCGTCGTGCCCTTCAACCTGAAGGTTGAACAGGGTCGACTTGAAGCGGCCTTTTTTCAGGCGCTTCAACAGGACGTTGAACGGGATGTTGATCGGAAGCGGATCGACGTCGCCACCAAAAACGATACCCGGAACCATACCGGCGCGACGCGCCTGACGAGCGGCGCCCTTGCCTGTCCCCGTGCGTTCCTGGGCCTGAAGATCAGGAATTTCTCCAGCCATGATAATTCTCCATCAATAAGGGCGGGGCTCCTCCAAGGCTGTAGCCCCGCGGTAAGGCCTGTGCCTATAGACCACGAGGCGCGCTTTGGAAAGGGCAAATCTCGTGGCCCTGACATGGCGGCCGGGCGTTATTCCCAATCCCCGGCAAAGCCTTTGGGAATCATCAGGATATCGCGGTCAAGTTTGCCCACATCGGTGCGCCCAGAGAGGCCCATGCTGCTGTCAAGTTCCTTGTGGATGACCTCAAGCGCGCGGGTCACGCCCGCTTCGCCCATGGCACCCAGGCCATAGACAAAGGCGCGCCCGATATAGGTGCCGCTGGCGCCCATCGCCATCGCCTTGAGCACGTCCTGACCCGAGCGGATACCGCTGTCGAGATGCACCTCGATCTTGTCGCCGACCGCATCCATGATCGCGGGCAGGGCGCGAATGGCCGAAATCGCACCGTCAAGTTGTCGGCCGCCGTGGTTTGACACGATAATTGCATCCGCCCCCACATTTAGCGCCTCGCGCGCATCGCGCGGGTCCATGATGCCCTTGATGATCAGCGGGCCGTCCCACATCTTGCGAAACTCGCGGATGCGGTCCCAGTTGAGCGCCTGATCAAACGCTTCCGATGTCCAGCTGCTAAGGGATGAGGGGTCGCTGACGCCTTTGGCATGGCCGACGATATTGCCGAAGAAGCGCCGCTTGGTGCCAAGCATGCCAAGGCCCCATTGCACCTTGGTCATCATGTTGGTGACCGATTTCACGGTCAATTTGGGCGGGGCCGAGAGGCCGTTTTTAAGGTCTTTATGGCGCTGACCCTGGAGTTGCAGATCAACCGTGATCATCGCTGCCGAGCATTTGGCGTCTTTGGCGCGATCAAACAGGCGTTGCATGAAGTCATCGTCCTTGAGGGTGTAAACCTGCATCCAGAACGGCTTGGTGGTGTTTTCGGCCACATCCTCGATGCTACAGATCGACATCGTTGAAAGGGTGAAAGGCACGCCGAATTTCTCGGCGGCGCGGGCGGCCTTGATCTCGCCATCGGCGCATTGCATGCCGGTCAACCCAACCGGGGCAAGGCCGACCGGCATCGACACATCCTGTCCGATCATCTTGGTCGCGGTGGTGCGCCCGGTCATGTCGATGGCGACCCGCTGGCGCAGATATATCTGATCGAAATCGCTGGTGTTTTCGCGAAAGGTCTGTTCGGTCCAGCTTCCGGATTCTGCGTAATCGTAGAACATCTTGGGCGCGCGGCGCGCGTAGATCTTTTTGAGGTCGTTGATATTGGTGATCACGGGCATCGGGCGTTCCCCTTTGGAAATTGGTAAAGACCCTTTACCAACGCCAAGGCGAGCGCGCAATCATTCCTGTGGTCGCAGGGTAGGTCAGGGTGGCCTGTCTGTGCACCTCAGGCGCGATGCGCGCCTGCCGCCAGACCGCGCACAAATTCAAGCACGTCGGTCACAGTCTCGCCATCGGCGATCTTGCCGACAATCGCCGAGCCGACAACCGCGCCATCGGCGACGCTGGCGATGGTTTGCGCGGTTTCGGGCGTGCGGATGCCAAAGCCGACGATCACCGGCAGGTCGGTCTGTGCCTTGATGCGGGCCACTTCGGGGCCGACATCGGTGGCCTCGGCCGCCGCCGCACCGGTGATCCCGGTGATCGAGACGTAATAGACAAATCCACTGGTGTTGGTGAGAACCTTGGGCAGGCGTTTGTCATCGGTCGTGGGCGTCGCCAGACGGATAAAGTTGAGCCCGGCCTTTTGCGCCGGAATGCAAAGCTCGTCATCTTCTTCGGGGGGCAGGTCGACCACGATAAGCCCGTCAATCCCGGCGGCCTTGGCATCGGTCAGAAACTTGTCAACGCCGCGATTGTAGATCGGGTTGTAATAGCCCATCAGGACAATCGGCGTTGTGTCGTCGGCCTTGCGAAACTCGGTTGCCATCTCAAGCGTGCGGCTCAGGGTCATGCCCGCGGCGAGGGCGCGCTGCCCGGCAAGCTGAATGGTGGGGCCATCGGCCATCGGATCGGTAAAGGGCACGCCCAGTTCGATGATGTCAACGCCGGCCTCGGGCAGCCCCTGCATGATCTTGAGGGCGGTGTCATAATCGGGATCTCCGGCCATGATATAGGACACAAAGGCTTTCTTGCCCGCAGCTTGCAATTCGGCGAATTTGGCGTCGATCCGAGTCATCTTTACTACCCTCTGTTGTTGCCTACCGTTTGGGGCAGCACGCGGCGGAAATCAATGGCAAGTGAAAGGTTTTCGCATTGGAGCGCTGTGATTTGGACCGGGATTTCCTGAAAAAGGTCAATTTACGTGATGCAGGGCGGGGCGCCATGTTGGGGCCACCAGCGAGGCAGTGAGGCAAAAGCTTGCGTCTTTTACCCTGGACGGTAAGGGCTTTCGGTTGACGATTTCAACACCACACACACACCCTGACATCGGGTCAGGCCCCATAAAACCGGCTCGCGGTGAAGGTCTGTTGGGCAGGACAATGCGAATATTGGCCACGTCAGGACAACGTCAGCCCCTGGGATGGTGAGCCGACGTAGATTGCAGAGCGCTTTATGCTGGCAAAATACATTCCCAGAACAATTGTTGCGCCTGCATCAGCCAAATCGCCAGCCCAAGGGAGGGGCTGACGATGGCCGGGCCGCTACGCGGCTGTTAACCGGCTTGGTGCAACGAGCGAATGTCAGAGTTGGGCTCAACGCGGACATCTGACTTTTTCAGTCAGTTTAAGCTCCAGCCCCCAGACCACCACCGTTTTCCCAACGGCGCGCTTGCGTCTGGGGCGGACTGCCAATAGAAGCGGCGCTGCATGAATAAGGAGAGGCGTCATGGGCTTTAAAATGGGGATCGTGGGGCTGCCCAATGTGGGCAAGTCGACGCTTTTTAATGCGCTGACCAAGACGGCCGCCGCGCAGGCCGCGAATTTTCCGTTCTGCACCATCGAGCCCAACGTCGGCGAGGTCGCCGTGCCCGATGCGCGGCTTGACAAGCTGGCGGCCACTGCGGGCTCCAAACAGATCATCCCGACGCGCATGACCTTCGTCGATATCGCCGGCCTTGTGAAAGGCGCGAGCAAGGGCGAGGGGCTGGGCAACCAGTTTCTGGCCAATATCCGCGAGGTCGATGCCATCGCCCATGTGCTGCGCTGTTTTGAAGACGACGACGTGACCCATGTCGAGGACCGGGTTGATCCGGTGGCAGATGCCGACACGATTGAGACCGAGTTGATGCTGGCGGATCTGGAATCGATCGAAAAGCGCCGCGCCGGTCTGGTGCGCAAGCTTAAGGGCGGCGACAAGGAGGCGGCTACGCAGGATCGACTTTTGGCTGCCGCTCAGGCCGCGCTTGAAGACGGCAGGCCCGCACGCACCGTCGAGGTCGATGCCGAGGATGTCAAAGCCTGGAAAATGCTGCAACTGCTGACCAGCAAGCCGATCCTCTATGTCTGCAACGTCGATGAGGGCAGCGCGGGCACGGGCAATGAATTCTCGGCCCGCGTCGAAGAAATGGCCGCCGAACAGGGCGCCGCGACGGTTGTGATCTCGGCGCAGATCGAAGAGGAAATAAGCCAGCTTGACCCCGAAGAGGCCGAAATGTTCCTGAGCGAAATGGGGCTGGACGAGGCCGGGCTTGATCGCCTTATCCGTGCCGGGTACGAGCTTTTGCATCTGGAAACCTATTTCACCGTCGGCCCGAAAGAGGCCCGCGCCTGGACCATCCCGCAAGGCACGCCTGCGCCCAAGGCGGCAGGCGTCATTCACGGTGATTTTGAAAAAGGCTTTATCCGCGCCGAAACCATCGCCTATGACGATTTTGTCGGGCTGGGAGGCGAGCAAAAGGCCAAGGATGCCGGCAAGATGCGCGCCGAGGGCAAGCAATATGTCGTCAAGGATGGCGATGTGCTGCATTTCCTGTTCAACACCTGAGACCCGTCGGGACAAAATTTTGACAGGCTGTCCGTTTCCCGCATAGGCTGATCTTGATTTGATCAGCCGAGGGGATTTTTCATGTCGCGCAGCAGGCGTTTCACCTTTGCCCTTATCGCCAGCCTCTTGGCCTCGACCCCGGGGTTGGCAAGCCACGACGAGGGCGACGCGATCTGTGGCTCGAACGGGCCAGTGGTGCCAAGGGCAAGCCACATCCCGACCATGGTCGATGTTGAAAATTCCGGTAAACCCTTTGAAACCAAAGCGTTGAACGCGGCCCCCGAGGGCGCGCATATCTTCAACTGGCTGGCGCATGGCGTGTTTCAGGATCGCCCGCGCGATCAGCTTGAAGAGGGCTATGTGATCTCTCTGGAAAAGCTATATGCCGGTGACCGCCTGTCAGGGCCGCAGCATCAAAGAGACATTCTCTACCGCTATGGCGACATGCCCGATGGCCCACCCGAGGATGTGTCGGCGCAACGGGACTTCTGGCTGACGGGGATGTTTTCCGACCCCAAGTTGCAGGTCGTGACCCATATCACCCGCTATGAGAACCGCCGCGCCTGTGGGCTTATGAATGCCTATCAGGCGGCCAGTGCCATGCCGACCTGCGACACCGGGATTGTGCCGGACACTCGCAGCTTCAAATCGGGCGTCGACGCGCTTTTCGAGGTGTTTCTGCGCGACCTTGCCGCGCGGCTCAAACAGGGCAACTTTACCCATATCGTCTTTGCCTCGATGGGCTGGAACAATGATCAGAGGGTTTCGATCTGTCGCTATCGCCAGATCATGCAGATGACCGGGCACGCGATGACGGGCAGGGGGGAGGCGTTTCGCCCGCTGGTGATCGGCATGACATGGTCGTCGTCCTGGAATGCGGCAAGCACATCAAAGCTCGGTCATGCGGCGGGCCATATCGGCAGCGTGTTGAACAAGGCCACTGACAGCGACGAAGCGGGGGTGCTGCATGGCAACCTGATCCTGAACCGGATCATTCCTGCGGCGAATACCGGCGCGCTTCCGGTCGTGGTTCTTGGCCATAGCATGGGCGCGCGTTTTGCCGGGCGGGCCCTGTTTTCGCGGGATCTATTGAAACAGGGGGCGGTTGGGCCTGCCGCCGATCTTGCGGTGTTCCTGCAACCTGCTCACAGCGCCTATCGCTATGGTGGTGACACCTTTGGCGCGCGCGGCAACGAAGGGCACCCCTACGACAGCTACAAGGATCTGCCCGATGCGCAGGTCGTGGTCACCACCTCGCTTTGCGATTTTGCCAATCCCTTTGCGCTCTGGTCGCCCTATCTCGGCGGGCGGCGGGGCTGGAAGGTGGCGTCGCGGGCGGCGTTTGACGAAATCTTTTACCGTCTGGATTGGCGCGGGTCCGAGCCGTGCAAGACAGGCCGCCCGGCACTCAAGCACAGCATCCGCAATGATCCCGCAAGCATGGCGCCGCTGGACACTCTGCCACGCGGCAAGGTCACCCTCGTCAACGCGGGCTTCGTGACCAGTCACAGCGATATTCTTGATCCTGCCATGGGGGCATTTCTGGCGCGTCTTATTTCACGATACGCAGCGCAGTAGGCATTATGTAACCGCGCGGCAAAATCACCGGATCAATTGCAAAAAAAACTCAGAATGGGCCTTGTTCCCGCCCCAAGCTCCAATTAAACGGGTCGACGGAGCTGTGGCCGAGTGGTCGAAGGCGCTCCCCTGCTAAGGGAGTAGGCCCGGAAGGGTCTCGAGGGTTCGAATCCCTTCGGCTCCGCCACTACCCATTGATTTTATTGAATAAAGTCGATGCGTAGCCATTCTACCCACGACCTACCCATGCAAAATTTGATTGATGCTTCACCCTTAGGGCGGGTTATGCAACTAATGGGCAAAACAAACAAAAAGAGGGTCGGGCGTAGATGAACAGTATTATCGGAGTGTTTGGCGGGCATGATATCGGCCCGTGGTTAAAGTCACTTTCCAACGTAGAGATTGCAGCACTTGACGCACTTTTCATTGAAAAGAATGAACGGGTCTACTTCAAGTGCCCTGTCCGTAAGTAGGACATTCTTGCCAAGCCCGAAGAATGCGTGCGTCAGTTTTGGCTTCATACGCTGCAAGCAAAATATGGCTACCCGCTGGAACGATTGGCAGTCGAATACCCAATCACGTTTGGGCGCGATAGTTCAAAGCGAGCCGATATCGTTATCTTCGATGCACACCGCCCAACGGTTCCGTACGTCGTAGCTGAGATTAAGCAAGGCAAGGCGAAAGACGGGAAAGAACAACTTCGATCATACACACACGCGACGGGCGCACCATTGGCGCTTTGGAGTAACGGACCAGATAGCAAAACCTGGAACCGCAAGAACCCGAATTACCTGCAAGAAATCCCCCACTTGCCCACAGCAACGCAAGATATCGAAGATATCATCAATGAGCCGTGGACGCTCAAGACGCTGGAGGACAAAGAGAACGAACGGGCCTTGTCGTCGGCGGGCAACGAGGCTTTGCGGGAAAAGATCGTAGACCTTGAAGACGAAGTTCTGGCAAACGCTGGCGTTGACGTGTTCGAAGAAGTCTTCAAACTTGTCTTCACGAAGCTGTATGATGAAATGTCCTGCCACCAAGGCCGCTATCCGTATTTGCGGTTTCGTAACAGCAATACGGCGTCAAAGCTGAAAGAGAATATCCAAAATCTGTTCGATGCAGCCAAGGAAGAATGGCCGGGTGTCTTTTCTGACGATGAACGTATCAAACTTTCGCAGGATCATCTTCAAGTGTGCGTGGGTTCACTGGAAGAATGGAAAATTTTCAATTCGAACCTAGACGTCGTAGACGACGCGTTTGAATACCTAGTTTCTAAATCGGCCAAGGGTGAAAAGGGACAGTATTTCACGCCACGCTGGGTTATCGACATGTGCGTTAAAATGCTGAACCCACAGGAACCCGAAACCGTCATTGATACGGCCTGCGGGTCTGCGGGTTTCACGGTCCATTCCATGTTCCATGTGTGGGGAGAAATCCTAGAAGACTTGGGCTTGCCCCGGTCGAACCTTTTCACCGCCGAGCGCAAGCCGCAGCGTTGCCTAGACTACGTGTCGAACAAGGTCTTCGCGCTGGACTTCGACGAAAAGAGTGTGCGTGTATCGCGCTGCCTAAACCTCATTGCAGGCGACGGACAAACCAACGTCCTGCATATGAACACGCTTGATTGGCAAAAATGGGACACGGCCTTGAGGTCGTCCACGCCCTTGCGGGCGATGTCGCGCTTGGCGCGGTCGATCAGGTTGATCGTCGCGCCGATTGCTGAGGGCAGCATCAGGATGATGCTGGAGATGCCGACGGCGATGGTGAATGGATCTGCATGCGTAGGTTTGCCATCTGAAGACGGTACTTCTTGCGGTTCCGGCTGGCCAAGGTCCGTGAACAGTCGTCGCGCCTGATCGGTTGAAGTGGCGATGTCTTTGCCGACAATCTCGATTTTCTTGGGCATCCCTTTCCGAAATCATCGCGATCAGTTCATCACAAAGAGCCAGGTCCCCGGCATTTCTAAGGCCTCTCGGGCCTTCCCCAGAACGGCAAGGGCCTCGTCGGTCTACCCTGCCATGGCAAGGACCTGTCCGAGCAGCGCGCCGATACCGCCTATGAAGTCGACTCGGCCGACCTCCATGACGGTCCCGAAAGCCTCGGCCAGTTCACCGTAGATCACCTGCAATTCTGCGGCCGGATGTGGGCCTCATAAAATGAAATAAAATTGCGCCCAACCAGGCCGAAGCGGCGTATATCGGTATGCGCGCAACAGATCCGACAAGGCCTGTTGTGCGCTCACATACATCGAAATGCCCGTGCGCACAGGGTGTGGTAAAACTGGACCGAACAGCGCGGGCTGGAACCGGCATTACCTCACGGTTTAAGAGATAGGATTTTGCGCGCGTCAGCCGGTGTGGCGACGGGGCGTTCGTATTTTTCACACAGTTCTACCGTGCGGCGCACCAATGCCGCATTCGAGGGAGCCAGAGTGTTTCTGTCCAATCGGATATTATCTTCAAGCCCTGTGCGGCAATGGCCGCCTTCTGCGATGCACCATTCGTTTAACGTGATTTGATGTTGCCCGAGCCCCGCGGCGCACCAATCGGCGTCAGGGGCCAGTCGCCGGACCGTCTTAATGTAAAAATCGAACACTTCGCGATCCACTGGCATGGCATTTTTCACCCCCATCACGAACTGGATATACAGCCTCCCGGGAATGCGCCCGTCGCGATTCATGGCTGCCGCATGAAAGATATGGCCAAGATCGAATGCCTCGATTTCGGGCTTGATGTCATATTTGAGCATTTCCCCGGCCAGCCAGTCGATCAGGACCGGCGGGTTTTCATAGACCCGGCCCGGAAAGTTATTCGATCCGGTCGTCAATGACGCCATGTCCGGGCGCAGCGACAGCATCGCGCCGCGTGCCTCGCCCAGCCCGGTGCGCCCGCCGGTCGAAAACTGGATGATCATGCCGGGGCAATGCTTTTCCAGCCCCTCTTTGAGGCGCGCAAATTTTTCTGGGTCGGATGATGGCGTCTCGTCCTCATTGCGCACATGGCAATGCGCGATAGTGGCGCCTGCCTCAAATGCTTCTTGGGCGGATTCGACTTCCTCTTCAATGCTGATCGGAACCGACGGGTTATCGGCCTTTTTGGCGACCGCCCCGTTGAGAGCGACACAGATTATGCAAGGTTTTGACATGTGGGATGTCCTTCGCAGATGATTGCGCGAGTCGGCCTTTTCCGGGCCGACATTTAGTTCAGGCTGGATCTATCATAAAGATCATCTGGCCGAATTCGACCAGTTGGGCATCGTCTACACCGATCTGCGTTATCGTCCCGGCCATTTCGGAATGGACCGTGGTAAACAGTTTCATCACCTCGATCACACAAATTGGATCGCCGACATTTACCTTGCTGCCGATTTCGACAAAGGGCGGATCATCTGGCGAGGGCGCGCGATAGAATGTTCCCACCATGGGCGCCCCGATAAAACCGTCACCACCTGTTGAACTGGCTTTCGGGGGCGATGCCGGTGGGGATGCTGCTGGCTGCGCCACCGCGCCGGATGCAGGTGCGCCCGACGGGACGGGATGTGGAGAAGGCCCACCCGTTGAAGCCGCGCCGCCGCCGCGCCGCACGACCAGTTTTATCCCCTCGGCTTCAAGTATGACTTCGTCACAGGAGGAAGAATCGATCAGGCTAAGGATCTCGCCGACGTCACTGTACTTTAACATTGTTCATTATCCTTGTTTGTCTCATGAGGTTCCGGGGCGTCGGAGGCGTGCGTGCTCCAGGTGGCTGAAATTTTTCCCGCGGCATGGGTCAGTAGGTTCACATGCTCGACCGCTTTGCCGACCGACATCCGTGCAAGGGGGGCAGAGGCCGCAATGGCGGCACAGACATTGCCTCGTGCGTCATAGACCGGAACCGCGATGCAGATGACGCCGGCGAGAAATTCTTGGTTGTCCAGTGAATAACCCTGGGTGCGGATTCCAGTAAATTCCGCTTCTAGTTGTTCCGGGTCGGTCATTGTGTGCGGCGTATAAGCATGAAGTGGGGTGACATTCAGCAGATGGTCGCGTCGTCGTTTGGGCATATAAGCCAGCAATAGCTTACCCATTGAAGTGCAATAGGTCGGCACCCGCGATCCGATTTCGAAGCGCAACCCCAAGGGCCACGCTGCCTCGACCCGGTCAACATAAACAAGCGCTCCGCTCGAGATCAGCCCAAAGTTGACCGTCTCGCCAGTTTCGGCGGAAACCTGTTCAAGAATTGCGCGCCGTGGCGCATTGCGCATCCCGGACTTTACCACGTTCAGCCCGAAGTTAAGCAACCGGGGGCCGGGTACATAGCCGCGCGATCCCGCCTCGGGCATTAGCAAGCCATCCGCGTCCAGCTGATGCACGATCCGGTGCATGGTTCCCTTGGGCACATCCAACAGAACAGCCAGGTCCGATACGGTGAGTGGGCGTTCAGATGTGGCTATGCATTCCATCACCGCGAACACTCGTTGGGTGGCGGATATGCGCGTAGGTGTAATGGATTCTGGGTCTGCCTTCACAAAATACTCCTGCATTTTTGCACTGAGATAAAAGTTCAAATTATTAAACATCGGAACAAATAGTTTTACAACATGAAAAAACGCTTTTCACATTGGATGTTTTCTGTAACCCTTCAGCCGGAGACATCATCAGAATGGATTCGATGTGAGGGGACAGTTTTGAAAAAGGTTCTAATTGCAAACAGAGGCGAAATCGCGCTCCGTGCGGTTCATGCGTGTCGTGCGTTGGGGATGCAGTCCGTCGCGATCTATTCGACGGCTGATGCGTCTGCGCCGCATGTTTGGGCCGCAACCGAATCGGTTTGCATTGGTCCTGCGCCCAGTTCGAAAAGCTATCTTTGTGCCGATGCGTTACTGCATGTGGCGCTCGCGAGGGGCTGTGATGCGATTTATCCAGGTTATGGCTTTCTGTCGGAAAGTGCTGATTTCGCAGAGCGTTGCTCGCAGGAGGGATTGATATTTGTCGGTCCCGACGCAGAGACAATCCGGACCATGGGCGACAAGGCGGCAGCGCGACGCTCGGCGATCGAGCTGGATGTGCCGGTCGTGCCGGGCTCTAGGCAGGCATTTAATGATGTCCATGAGGCAACAGGCGCAATTGCCGAAATCGGCTTTCCGATCCTGATCAAGGCCAGCGCTGGCGGCGGCGGACGCGGTATGCGCATCGCAGAGAATGCGGAGACATTTAGCAGTCTTTTCGGGCAGGCTAGCCGAGAGGCCGAGCAGGCCTTTGGCGATGCCGCCGTCTATCTCGAACGTCTAGTGGCGAATGTGCGCCACATCGAAGTGCAGGTGTTCGGCGACGGTAAGGGCCATGCCGTCCACTTGGGTGAGCGCGATTGCACGATGCAGCGCCGCCATCAAAAGCTGATAGAGGAAGCTCCCTCGCCGGTTCTGAGTAGCGATGAACGTGCAGCGTTACATGCCAGCGCTGTGCGCCTTGCCAAAGGGGTGAAATATCGTGGTGCGGGAACGGTTGAATATATCTTTGATCCGGCCACACGCGAATTCTTTTTTATTGAGATGAACACGCGCATTCAGGTTGAGCATCCGGTTACGGAGATGCTGGTAGGTGAGGATCTGATCGTCGAACAATTCCGCATCGCGCGCGGCGATGCCATATCAGTCTCACCACCACGTGACGGGGCGGGACATGCCATCGAATTCCGCATCAACGCCGAGGATAGTGACAATGATTTCAGGCCCTCACCGGGACGTATCACCGGTTGGGTGGTCCCGCGCGGCCCCGGTGTCCGGGTTGATGGCTTTGTCGCGGCTGGCAGCACCATCGCGCCGTTCTATGATTCGATGGTGGCCAAGCTGATCGTGCATGGCGCGGATCGTGAGCAGGCGCTGGCGCGGGCGCGCTGCGCACTGGCGGCTTTCCGGGTCGAGGGCATCAAGACCACCATCGGTCTGCACAAGCAACTGATCGCGCATGATGATGTTCGCACAAGCGAGATCCATACCAAATGGGTCGAAGAGAGTTTTCTGCCTAATCTCGACAGGAGCGTCGCATGACCCGCCAAATTCGTTTGATTGACGTCACTCTACGCGATGCACACCAATGTCTGTGGGCCACACGTATGACCACCGGCATGATGCAAGAGATCGCCCCGCGCCTTGATCGTGCAGGGTTCGAGGCTATTGACCTGGTCGGTGGTGCGGTTTTTGATGTAATGGTGCGCTATCTCAAGGAAGACCCGTGGGAGCGGATGCGCATTCTCAACCGCTGGATCACCAAGACACCGCTCATAATCCACACGCGCGGTCAAAGCCTGTTCACTTTCGAATTCTTTCCCGACGATATTGTCGAGCTGGCGGCCGAGAGGTTTGCCGCCAACGGGATGCGCTATCACACGCCTTATGACCCGCTGAATGACATGCGCAATCTGGAGATCCCGATCAAGTCGGCCAAACGGCACGGACTGCATGTGGTGGGCGGGCTGGTCTACACGTTTAGCCCGGTGCATACGGATACGTATTTCGCAAGCAAGGCCAAGGAACTTCTGGCGCTTGGTGTGGATGGCATTTTTCTCAAGGACGCCAGCGGCCTGTTGCGCCCCGAACGGATCGCTACATTGGTGCCCGCCTTGAAAAAGGTGATGGGGGAAGTGCCGCTTCAAATCCATACCCACTGCAACTCCGGTTTGGCGCCATATGTGGTGTTGCAGGCGGTCGAACATGGCGTCGAGGTGGTGCATACTGCCACTTCGACTCTAGCCAATGGCGTAAGCCATAGTCCAACCGAACTGGTGACGCGCAACCTGCGGCGGCGTGGATATGATGTAGGGATCGATCTTGGCGCGATCGAAGAGGTGGCCGAACAACTCGCCTTTATCGCCAAGGCTGAGGGCAAGCCCATTGGCCAACCGCAGGAATATGACGAATTCCATTTTCACCACCAATGTGCCGGTGGGATGGTTTCAAACCTTGCTTATCAGCTTGAAACGATGGGTCTCAAAGAGCGCTTGAATGAGATATTGGAAGAGGCGGGGCACGTGCGCCGCGAACTTGGTTATCCGATCGTGGTTAGCCCTTTTGCACAATATATCATCACTCAATCCATTCTCAACGTGATGGGGCGCGATCAAGGTAAACCGCGCTATGAGACGGTGCCGAATGAGGTGCGCCTTTATGTTAAGGGCGGCTATGGCGAGATCGCAGGTGAAATCGACCCAAATTTATATGACAAGATCACCCGTGGCGCCGAACCAATCACTGAGCGTCCCGGCGCTTTGATGGCTCCTGCGATTAAACGCCTACGTGATAGCCGTGGTCCGTTTCACAGTGATGACGATCTGCTGCTTGCCGCCTTCTATGATGACAAAACCTATCGCGAGCTAAAGGACGCTGGACCGATCATCACCGACTATACGCTGGGGCGCACACCGTTGATCACCTTGATCAAGGGGATCAGCGAACGTCAGGACATCACCAGCTTTCACTTTATCCAGAAAAACGTACCGGCAAAGGAAAAGGCATGAGTGCACAGCCCGACACATCAAAAGTGGTCGCCGCGCTGGTGGAGCGCGCACGCGCGGCGATGGTGACCTATGACAACACCAATCAGGATAGGGTCGATGATGCGGTCACAGCGCTGGCATGGTCGATCTATCAGCCGGGAAACGCCCGCGATCTGGCGGAAATGGCGGTCGAGGATACCGGTCTGGGCAATGTCGATTCAAAGGTGATCAAGAACACCCGCAAAACATTCGGCACCCTGCGCGATCTGATGCGTGTGCGCTCAGTCGGGGTGATTGATGAGAACCCGGCGCGTGGCATGGTGAAATACGGTAAGCCGGTCGGCGTAGTAGCGGCGGTTTGCCCATCAACCAACCCGTCGGCAACCGCAGTTAACAAGGCGATGATGGCGCTCAAGGGGGGCAATGCGGTGATTATCGCACCCTCACCGGCAGGGGCTAAAACCACGGCGCGCACAGTCGAGTTGATGCGCGCCGAACTGGACCGCGCCGGCCACCCCGAGGATCTGGTCCAGATCCTGCCGCTCCCCGTTTCCAAGGAGCTGACGACCGAATTGATTTCGCGCGCCGATCTTGCCGTGGTTACAGGCAGCCAAAACAACGTAAAACGCGCGATGCAGTCGGGCACGGTTGCCATCGGGGTTGGTGCGGGCAATGTGCCGGTCATCATCGACGAAAGCGCGGATCTGAGTGCCGCTGCACGCATGATCCAGCAATCAAAATGCTTTGACAATGCCACCTCCTGTTCGTCGGAAAACTCGGTCGTCATTCTGGATTCTATCTATGATGCCGCCATAGCGGCACTTGAGGACGCGGGAGCCTGGCGCTGTACGGCGGATCAACGCGATCAGGTGCGCGCGCAACTGTGGCAGAATGGCGTACTGAATCGGGCGGTCATAGCCAAGGATCCGAGCGTTTTGGCCCATGTCTTTGACCTTCCCGAGGCAGCAAAGCGCGCCCGATTTTTTCTTGTTGAAGAGGACAGTGTCGACGGCGCTCATAGCTTTGCTGATGAAAAGCTGTCGCTCGTGCTAACGGTCTATCGCGCCTTGGATTGGGAACATGCCAAACACATCGTTCATGACGTTCTTGAGGTCTGCGGCAAGGGGCACTCGGTCGGCATTCACACGCAGGATGCCAGCCATGCGCGTGATCTGGCCGCAACCAGCGACGTGGTGCGCGTTCTGGTCAATCAGCCCCATACCTTAGGCAACGGCGGCAGCTTTGAAAACGCGCTGCCGTTCACGCTGTCGATGGGATGCGGTACATGGGCCGGGAACACCATCGACGAAAACTTGAACTGGCGGCATTTCGTCAACATCACCCACCTTGTTACCACGATCGCCGAAGACAAACCAGACGAGTCCGATCTGTTCGGTCAGTACTGGGCGCGACATGGCAAATAACACCCGAAATAGTTTGCTGTATCGTCCAGAAAATGGCTCTGATGACGAAGTGCGCCGACCTTTGAAGCGATTGCTCAACTCCTACAAGTACAGGATCGCAAGCCTGGATGGGCGGGAGTGAGACAGTGACAGCCCCCCGCATTAGCCTGCCGTTTCAGAACCACAGCAAAGGTCGCGGCCATGTCTGATCTAATGGCAGCAAACCTGATCGTTGTCGTCGCCGCGCTGTCGCAGGCTTGCACCGGGTTCGGGTTTTCGGTGATGGCGACGCCATTTCTGTTGTTGGTCTTTGCTGCCTCGGACGCGATCCAGATCAATATCATCCTGTCGATTCTGATTTCGGCGGTTCTTCTGCCCAAGCTGATAGCGGATGTTGATTGGGGGCTGTGCAAGAAATTGGTATTGGGCAGTCTTCTGGGCGCCCCGGTAGGATTGCTGATCTTTCTCGTCGCCAACGCGGATTATCTGCGCGCGGCCATCGGGGGCATTTTGCTGACGCTGACTTTCCTGATCATTCTGAGGTTTCGCATTGTGCGCACCGGAATGCGGGACATGATCATTGGCGGGCTTTCAGGCATTCTTACCGGGGGGCTTGGGATGCCGGGACCGCCCTTGCTGGTTTATTCTGCAGGCACGGGTATGGCGCCGCGTGCGCTGCGCAGCACATCGCTGGTTTTTTTCCTGTTTATCTATTCGTTGATCCTGATCTTGCAAATCCTAGCCGGATCGGCGGCGGGCGCGACATTCACCACTGCGCTTTACCTGACGCCGGCGGCGGCGGTTGGCGTGATGGCCGGTCAATGGCTGTTCCGGCGGATTAATCCTGCGGTGTTCATGGCGCTGATCTACGCGCTCATGTTGGTGACGGGTGCATATCTGGTCGGGTCGACGCTCATGTCAGATTAACGACACTACCGAATAAACTCATGTAACGGGAGGAATAATCATGAGAGTACTGTCAAGTTTTTTCACAAGGATCGCTGAGCGATATTTGCCGGACGCATTCGTTTTCGTCTTTCTACTGAGCGCGCTGACCTTCTTGCTTGGGATGGCTCAAGGCTATGGGCCAACGGCGGTGGCCGAGTTTTGGGGCAACGGGTTTTTCAAAATCCTGACCTTTACCGCACAATCCACGCTGGTTCTGGCGACGGGGTTCGCGCTGGCGCATACGCCGTTTGTGCATAATGCGCTGGTGGCTTTTGCGAATATCCCGAAAAACGAGGTGCAGGTCATCATTTTGACGACGTTAGTCATGATGGCGTGCAGCCTGTTTTCATGGGGATTCGGCTTGGTAGCAGGGGCAATTGTGGCGCGGCAGATGGGGATCGTGCATCGTGGCCGGATTCACTATCCGCTGGTCGTTGCCGCGACCTATTCGGGTTTCCTGGTCTGGCATGGCGGTTATAGCGGGGCGATCCCGACCATCATCGCAACACCCGGTCACTTCCTGGAGGATCAAATGGGCGTCGTCCCGGTCGCCGACACGTTGTTGTCTCCGACCAACTTGGTTATCATTCTGGCCTTGGCCATTTTCATCCCGATCGTCAATGTGATGATGCGTCCCAAGGCCGATGGCGTACGTCAAAGCATTCCCGATGCGGCCGGGGAACTGGACAATGATTTTGAACCATCCGCCGCCCCGAGCACCGAATCCGCCAGCGGAAATCATCCCACAGGGCCGAGTGGGCAGGGCGCCTCGTCCCCGGCCGAGCGCATGGAGACAAGCCGACTTGTCACTCTGTTCTTGGGGGCTTTGGCAGCGCTTTACCTGTTGTCGTATTTCATCGGTGGTGGGGCAGTCACGCTCAACACCGTGATTCTCAGCTTTTTTGCTCTGGGTCTGATCCTGACGCCCAATGCGCGCGCCTACAGTAGGACGTTTCAGGGCGGAGCCAAGGCAGCTTATGGCATCATCCTTCAGTTCCCGTTTTACGGCGGTATCATGGGAATGATGGTCGGCACCGGCCTCGCCGCGGCACTGGCCAGTGGCTTTGTGTCGATATCGACCGCGCATACCCTGCCGTTCTGGTCGTTCCTTGGGGCTGGTCTGGTCAATATTTTTGTTCCGTCTGGCGGCGGGCAATGGGCCGTTCAGGGACCGATCATGATCACCGCTGCCAATGAACTCGGGGCGAACATGCCTCGCGTTGCGATGGCGGTCGCATGGGGCGAAGCATGGACGAACATGATTCAGCCGTTCTGGACCCTGCCGATGTTGGCCATCGCGGGTTTGGGTATTCGCGACATCATGGGATACACGGCGGCGGTGCTGTTGGTCAGCGGTGTGTTGATCGGTGGTATCCTGCTTATCATGTGACGAAAATCACGGGGTCCCGGTACTGCCGGTGCCCCGACGGCAATACAACAATGGATCGGCATAAGTGATATGGATGACATCACCCGGCTGTCCGCGCAAGATTTGGCACGCCTCATTCGCACGCGCGAGATCAGTTGCAGGGAGGTTGTAGAAACATTCCTTGCCAAGATCGAAACCCATGATCGCGACATCAACGCGTTCTGTACCATCAGCGCCGATCTGGCACTGATGGCGGCGGATGATCTGGATCGTAGTTTTGGTCCGGATCAATTGGGCTCGCGCCCGCTCTTCGGACTGCCCATCGCCTTGAAGGATCTGACCCCCACTGCCGGGATCAGAACGACACGCGGTTCGCGATTGTTTGAGCATTGGATCCCGGACGCAGATGCCGACCTTGTGCGGCGCCTGAAACAAAAGGGCGCCATCGTCATCGGCAAGACTAACACCCCGGAATTCGGCCACAAGGCGGTGACCGACAATGCCATTTTCGGGTCCACGTCAAACCCTTGGGACATCAGCCGTGTCGCAGGAGGATCGAGCGGCGGATCAGCTGCAGCGGTGGTGGCGGGTCTAGTGCCTTTTGCAGAGGGCAGTGACGGCGCAGGCTCACTCAGGATTCCGGCAAGCCTGTGTGGCGCGGTAGGATTTAAGCCGACATTCGGACGCGTACCGGATGTCGCGCAGAGCTTCTTCAGCCACTCGCCGTTTTTGCACAACGGCCCGATTGCCAGAACAGTTGGTGACGCGGCATTGCTCTATCGGGCGATGGCGGGGCCTGAGGGTAGATCAATGTATTCCGTGCCCGACGTGGCGGCGGATGCACTCTGGTGCAAGACCCCGCTGAGCAATGTGAAGCTCGCCTTTTGCGCCACGCTTGGCCTATTTCCGGTCCGCAAGGATGTGCTGGCCGCGACCAAAGCCGCAGCCGGGATTTTCCAATCGCTCGGCTGTCATGTCGAGGAGTTTGACCTTGTTTTGCCCGACGAGACCGAGGCCATTTTCATGGATCTGTGGTGCGCCAAACTGGCCGGGCTTTACGGAGATTTGGCCCCGCGCGAGTTTGCGCTATTGGACCCGGTCGTGCAGGGTTTGATCGAACAGGGGCGGGCGTTGACGATGATGCGTCTCGGCCAGGCGACCAAGATCCGCGACAAGGTCTGGCAGGAGATGTACCGCATGTTTGCCAGTTTCGATGCCCTGATCTGTCCGACCACTGCGGTGACGGCCTTCCACCAGAAGGATGGACCACCGAGCGACATTGATGGGCACAGGATCGACCCGTTGCTGGGTTGGGTTCTGACCTATCCGTTCAACCTGACGGGGCACCCCGTTATTTCGGTGCCCTGCGGGAGGGGGGAGGAGAGGATGCCAGTCGGACTTCAGATCGTCGGGCGACGGTTCGAGGATGACCTTGTACTTGATCTGGCTGAGAAATTAGAGGCCGCTCGCCCATGGCCGCAGATTGCCGAGATGCATAAGACCTGAAAGCGGCGCGCTGGTTGACCGCTCGGACTGACGCCAAGATCAAAATCTCTATGGATGGGCGATCCAGTAAGGCCGAACGCACTCTTGCCGACGCTTGATCGTTGATCTGAAAGAAAAATTAAGTCAACGTCCGAAAAGTCCGGTGATCTCAACAGGTGGAGGCAACACTTTAATCTTTAGGAAGAGATGGAGTGTTTCAAATGAAGTATCGGCGCAGGATTTATTATTCAACTGAGCAGCGCGCGGAAATCTGGGGTCGTTGGCAACGAGGCGCACAAACAAGTGTCACACGAGACGATTTATCGAAGCCTTTATATTCAAGCGCGCGGCGTGCTGAAGAAGGAATTGCTTGAGCATTTGCTCGCCAAACGCACGGTCCGCCGCTCCAGACACGCAAGCCTCAAACGCAATGGTCACGGTCAAATCAAAGATGCTGTATCGATCAGTGAAAGGCCCGCGGAGGTCGAGGGTCGTGCTGTACCAGGGCACTGGGAAGAGCATTCGAAATACGTCATGAGCTTTTCGAGTTCATCGAGAGAAAGACGGCGAGACCGACTGCCGCTTTTCTTGATAAATTGCAGCTTTCTGCAGATTTTCAATGCCTTGCGCATTTCACTTTCTTTCAAATCGGCATTGTAGGCGGTCGACGCCACAAAAAAAACAGCTGATAGATGCATCATGTAGTTGCCAACGGTCTGAGCTTTGCGCCCTTTCTTGAGAGAACGGGCAAGTTCCACTAAAATGGTGGCATCGATATCACTGCAAGCTTTCCTAGCGATATCCATCTTTTTGAAGGCGCCCAAGCATTGCGCCTTGGTCTTGCCGATGTTCGCGCCAAAGTCGGTGACATACTGTGTGATGACTTCCTCCAGAGTTTTCTCTCGCTGCCGTAGTTGCGGCAGACGTGTGCCATTGAGGAGATCTTTTTCGGTCTTCTTCAGCCAGGTGTCAGCCGCCTGCTTCCGATCAAATGTCTGGCACATGCTGTAAACTGTTTTACCCGCCTTCTTTTTGCGGATCTGCGCCGTATAGCCTGTCGTGCCATCAGCACGTTTTCGTTCGATGATAATGCCCATCACTCGATCCTCTACTTTCCTTAAGGTGTCCTGGGCAGTAGATCGGACCGATTGTTTTGAGACGGAAACGCCAGCCTTGGCGTGAACCCAAGCACAGTTGCATTCGTGTTCCTCGGGCGTCAGATTGCACAATCTTTGCCACCCGATTTGCTGTATTTGTGCGTTCTCGAAGACCGTGATAGAACGGCGAAAAATGGGACTACATGTCATCCAAGTCGGCCTACATTGTAGTCCCGGCTGTCGAAATAACCGCCAATCGCCCCCAATTGACGCGAATCGGCATGTTGCTGGTTGAAAATGAATTCAATGAAAACAAATACTTCCAGCATATCCAACGCTGCGCGCCTCTCTATTGCCCCGATGATGGATTGGACAGATCGGCATTGCCGGTATCTGCACCGGCAATTGTCGGGGCGGGCGTTGCTTTATACCGAGATGGTGACGGCGCCGGCCTTGGTGCGTGGGGGCGCCTTGCATTTGCTCGATCACGCCCCCGAAGAGCATCCCGTGGCGTTGCAGCTTGGCGGATCGGACCCGAAGGAGCTTGCGCAGGCGGCGCGGCTTGGGTTTGAGGCCGGGTACGATGAGATCAACCTCAATGTCGGCTGTCCGAGTGATCGGGTGCAATCGGGCACATTCGGGGCCGTATTGATGAAAAATCCGGGCCTGGTGGCCGAGTGTTGCGCCGCGATGATCGCCGCGCAACCTGTGGAAGTAACTGTGAAATGTCGGATCGGGGTGGATGATCAGGAGCCGCGCGACGTGCTGCCCGAGTTCCTGGCGCGGGTGGCCAGCGCCGGGGTCGGGCGCTTTAGCATCCATGCGCGCAAGGCCTGGCTTCAGGGGTTGAGCCCCAAGGAAAACCGCGACATCCCGCCGCTGGATTACGAGCTTGTGCAACAGATGCGGGGGCTGTTTCCGGCGCTGCATCTGTCGGTCAATGGCGGGGTCACGACGCTGGATCAGGTCGAGGCCTTTCTTGAGGCGGGCCTGGACGGTGTGATGGTCGGGCGCGCGGCCTATCATCAGCCGGTGGATGTTCTGGCCGCGGCCGACCGGCGCATCTTTGGCGGGACCGGCCCGGATGCCACGGCAGAAGGCGCGGTGCGCGCCATGCTGCCCTATATCGAGGCGCATGTGACGGCAGGGGGGCGGCTCAACCAGATCACCCGGCATATGCTCGGCCTGTTCGCGGGACGCCCGGGCGCGCGCGCGTGGCGGCGCATGCTCTCGGAGGGGGCGCATCGGCCCGCTGCGGGGCCGGCTTTGCTGGAACATGCCCTGGCCGAAATCGAACTGGCGTCACATGCTGGGGCGACGTAACCTGTGGCCAACCTGTTGGCGGTTGTTAGGGAAAATGGCGATGGTTTTGATCACCACAGCCCGCACCGGAACGCTTGCGCAGGGGATGGCTGGCACGGCTTTGACGCGAGGGTCGACTTTTCCCATGTTTTTGACGGTGACTCAGCGGCGCAAGGGGCCTGAGTGGTGAAGGCGTTTCTCGATAAGGGCTGGGCGGTTTTTGCGCCAGAGCCGCGCGTTCTGGCCTGGGCCGAATGCGCGCGGGCGGCGGCTTTGGCGCGGATCAATGACCCCGAGGAGGCGGCCAAAAGCCTGCAATGCGAGGGCACATGGTTTGTCGGGGTGGATTGCCTGCCCAATGATGCGACCGGGGCGGTGGCCCAAAGCGGGCCATTGACCGGCGCGGGGTATGGCGTGGCGCGCGGCCTTTACGGGGCATTGCCGCTCCACCAGGCGCAGGTTTCGGTGATCTACCCCGGCTATCCCCGGCCACGTGCAGGCGAAAGCGAGGCGGCGTTTCGCTATCGCCTTGTGCGAGATGCGGCGCATGTTGACGGGCTTTTGGCGATCGGTCCCGAGCGCCATCGGATGCTGCGCGAGCGTCACGCCTATATTCTAGGTATTTCGCTGACCGAATGCGCGCCCGAGGCCAGCCCGCTCGTGGTCTGGGAGGGCAGCCACCACATCATGAGCCGGGCGTTTGCCGAGGCTCTCAAGGGGGTGGCGCCGCAGGACTGGGGCGCTATTGACCTGACCGGGATTTATCAGGCGACACGCCGCGAGGTGTTTGAAACCTGCCTGCGCGTGGCCCTGCCGATGGCGGTCGGGGGTGTTTGTCTTGTCCATCGCATAGCGCTGCACGGTGTGGCCCCTTGGGGTGCCAAAGCGCTCGCCCCGCCAGAGGGCCGGATGATCGCCTATTTCCGTCCTGAATTTGGCGATGAGTCGCTCGCCGATTGGCTGGCGCTACCTTAAGAATCTTCTGCGAAAATTCTAGCCCCGTGACAACCGTGCGGCGCGTCCGCCGCGGCGTTTGCGCAGCATCGGCTGGCGGTCGGGCAGGGCGGCCATGATCTCGCGCCGCTCTTCGGGGGGCATTTTCGACCAGCGGGTGATTTCGTCGATGGTGCGCAGACAGCCGGTGCAAATCCGCGCTTCGGGATGGACCACGCAGACCTTGACGCAGGGCGAATCGACCTCATTGCGTTTCCACGGGGTTTCATCGGTCAAAGCGCTGTCCTCACATGTCGCAAACGATCCAGTACTCCCTGAAGGATATAGGCCGCCGCGACATTGTCGATCACCTGCTTGCGACGTTTTCGGGACGCATCCGCCTCCAGGAGCGCCCTTTCGGCCGCCACGGTCGATAACCGCTCGTCCCAGAACCCGATTGGCAGATCTGTCAGCCGCTCCAGATTGCGCGCAAAGGCGCGGGTTGACTGGCAACGCGGGCCCTCTGATCCATCCATGTTGCGCGGCAGCCCAAGGATAAGCCCGCCGACCTCGCGGCTGGTTGCGATCTCAAGCAGGCGTGCGGCATCAAGGCCGAATTTCTTGCGCTGGATCGTTTCATGCGGGCTTGCCACCGACAAGAGCCGGTCCGAGATCGCAACCCCGATGGTCTTTTCCCCGAGATCCAGCCCGATAAGAGGGCGCCCTGGCACCAATGCGGCGTCGAACCTCTCGATATCCTCGATGATCATTCGACTATCCCGGCATTGGAGGCGGCGGCGCGCAGGGTATCAAGCATCGCCGGATTGGCGGCGAATACCACCTGCGCTTCGGTCCAGACCTGTTGCGCCTTGTCGGTCTCGCCAAGCACACCGTAAGCGTTGATCAGCCGCGCCCATTCCTCGGCACTGCCGCCACTTGTCGACAAACGCTCGGCCAGCCCGGCAACCATGCCGCGGATCATGTCCTGACGCCCCTCGGCGGTCATCCCGGCGGCATTGTCCATATCCTCGCTGGTCGGTCCGCGCAGGCCACCGACGGGGGGCAGCGCATATTTCACCCCGGCGCGCGCCGCCAGCTCTTCGATCTGGGCGCGGATCGGGGCGACCCATGGCGCATCTGGCGTGCTTTCCTCAAGCAGCGCCTCCCAGGTGCGAAACGCGCCATCGGGGCGGTCCACCTGAAGAAGATAGAGCCCGAGATAGAATCGCGCACTTGGCTCGCGCGGATCAAGCCGCAGCGCCTCGCGCAGGGCGGTTTCCGCCTCGCCCGAAACATAGCCCGCCGCGGCATTGATCATCAGATCGGCCAGCATCGCGTGATCGGCGGCACTCGCCGCATCGCCCTTGAGCGCAACAAGCTGTTGCTGGGCGCGGCGTGCGGCCGCCATATTGCCAAGCGCCGCCTCACTGCGAACCAGAAATTGCAGACCTTGCTGATCCTCGGGGCGCTCTTTCACGGTCTTGCGCAGCTGTTCGATGAGTGCGAGGTAATCCTGGCTTGTGCCTTCCGGGATGGTTTCTTCGACGGGTCCAAGGCGGGCCTCTGCCGCGTCCTGCGACAGACGTTCGGCGCGCGCCGCATCCGAGGCGGCAATCCGTTTGGCAATCGGCAAATCGCCATATCCCGGCGCGCCGACCTGAGCATAGATCAACACACCGCCGCCCGCGATCACCGCAATGATAAGCCCCGCCGCCAGCCATCCCGCGATCCGCGGCTGGCCGCCATCCTCGCCGCCCTCGCGCAATTGCGCATCTGCCGCCAGAATCCGGCGTGATACCTCCGAGCGCAACCGCTGTGCCTCATCCTTGCTTATCACGCCGCGTGCAAGGTCGCGATCCACCTCTTTTAGCTGATCGCGGTAAACCTGAAGGTCATAGGCGGCAGGCGGCGCATCGCCGACGCGCCCGCGCAACAATGTCAGCGCCAGAACCGCTCCGATTGCGATGGCCAAACCCGCGACGATGATCCAGAAACCCATGGTTTTCCCCCTCTTGCAGGTTCCATGTAACGGCGCGCGCACCGGGAAAAAAGGGTCAAGTGGTCACGCCCCCGTCAACAGGCAGCGCCCAGATGTCGCAATGTCGCAATTGATGTGCAAATCGCCGCCCAGAGTATCCTTTTCAACCCCGGCGCGGCGCATTACGGTCGCAGCCGCAGGGATGCCTGCGAATCCACTAGTCCTGAGGCCGTGCATGAAACGTTATTCCGCCTTTGCCATCGCCCGCGAAGCCCTGCGTTACCACATGGGGTGGGAGCGTGCCTGGGCCTCGCCCGAGCCGAAAAAGAAATACGATGTCATCATCATCGGGGCGGGCGGGCATGGCCTTGCCACCGCCTATTACCTTGGCAAGAACTTTGGCATCACCAATGTGGCGGTGCTTGAAAAGGGCTGGCTTGGCGGCGGCAACACCGGGCGCAACACCACGATCATCCGCTCGAACTACCTTCAGGACCCCTCGGCGGCGATCTACGAAAAATCGCGCTCGCTCTACGAGGGCCTGAGCCAGGATCTGAACTATAACATCATGTATTCGCCGCGCGGTGTGATCATGCTGGCGCAGACCGAGCACGAGGTGCGCGGCTATCAGCGCACGGCGCATGCCAATGCCCTGCAAGGCGTCACGACCGAGTTCATCTCGCCCGCCCGCGTCAAGGAAATCGTGCCGATCATCAATCTCGACGGGCCGCGCTATCCGGTGCTTGGCGGCCTTTGGCAGGCCCGCGGCGGCACGGCGCGCCACGATGCGGTGGCCTGGGGCTATGCGCGGGCCTGCTCTGACATGGGCATGCATATCCTCCAAAAATGCGAAGTGACCGGCATCACCCGCGACGGCGCCCGCGTCACCGGCGTCAGCACCAATCGCGGCGATATCGCCTGTGACAAGCTTGGCGTCGTGGTGGCGGGGCATTCGGGCCACCTTGCCGAAATGGCCGGCTTCCGCCTGCCGATCGAATCCGTCGCCCTTCAGGCGCTTGTCTCGGAGCCGATCAAGCCCTGCATGGATTGCGTCGTGATGGCCAATACCGTGCATGGCTACATGAGCCAGTCCGACAAAGGCGAAATGGTCATCGGTGGCGGCACCGACGGCTATAATAACTACACCCAACGCGGCTCTTTCCACCATATAGAGGAAACCGTGCGCGCCCTGATCGAGACCTTCCCGATGGTCAGCCGCCTCAAGATGCTGCGCCAATGGGGCGGCATTGTCGATGTGACCGGTGATCGCTCGCCGATCCTCAGCAAAACCCCGGTGGATGGCATGTTCATCAACTGCGGCTGGGGCACGGGCGGCTTCAAGGCGATCCCCGGCTCTGGCTGGGGCTTTGCCGAAATGATCGCCAAGGGCCACTCGCCCCTGACCGACGCCTTCGGCCTCGATCGCTTCCATCAGGGCCGGTTTATTGATGAGTCTGTCGCGGCGGGGGTTGCGCATTGATGGCGAGTTTGCGTTCTTCCGCAATTCGGGCTGTTTGGGCGGAATCTGGCCTAGGCCAACCTGCCCAATTCGCGGAGTTTGGCCCAAATCAACCGGGGATTTCCGCTCAGCCTTCTCAGATCGTCCCTGGTCGCTCATCCTTTCTATGCTTCAGAAAGGAGGACACCCAATGTCCGACTATGATCAAACACAACACAACCGCACTTATCCGCACAGCACAGTTGACGAGAGCCGTAGCGGCCTCGGCCCCTTTGCGTTGCTCGTTGTCATTGCGATCCTCGGCCTTTTCGTGCTCATCGGCAGCCTCGGCGGCGGATCGACCCCTGTCCAGCATCCGGGTGGCGCAGGTGCCAACTCTGTCGCAGTGCCGGTTGATCCTGAACCGACCCCAACTGACGGCACAGCTGTCGTCGAATAACGACCACCACTCACGTAGACAACAAAGGCGGGTACTTCGCGGTGCCCGCCTTTGCCATGCGTTCCCCCTGCCTGCGAAAGGATGTTAAAATGCTGATCCTTGAATGCCCCTGCTGCGGCGTGCGTGGCGAAGAAACCGAATTTCACGGCGGTGGCGAGGCGCATATCAAACGTTTCGGCCCCGGCTCCTCGGATGAGGAATTTCAGGGCTACCTCTTCGCCAAGGAAAACCCCAAGGGCGTGCATTTTGAACGCTGGCGCCACAACAACGGCTGCGGCAAATGGTTTCTCGCGGCCCGCGATACCATGACGCTTGAGGTCTACGGCACATACTCCGCCCAGACCCATGAGCCGCCCAAACATATCCGCGAGGCGATCACCGCAAAACGCCCGGGCTGGACATGGAGAGAGTTCTCATGATCCTTCTTCTTGGCAAAAATACTCAAATTCTCACCGCAGCCACAGGCACGAGGGTCTAGCCCATGAGCACACGTCTGGCCACCGGCGGCCGCCTTCTCGACACGGGCCGCGCCGTCAATTTTACCTTTAACGGCAAACGCTTGCGCGGCCATGTCGGCGATACGCTAGCCTCGGCTCTACTCGCCAACGACCAGATGCTGGTGGGGCGCTCGTTCAAGTACCACCGCCCGCGCGGCATCGTGGCAAGTGGGGCCGAAGAACCCAACGCGCTTGTCGGCCTCGGCAGCGGCGCGCGGTTTGAGCCGAACCAGCGGGTCACCACGACCGAGCTGTTTGACGGGCTTTCGGCCAATAGCCAGAATCACTGGCCAAGCCTCGACTTCGACGTCGGCGCAATCAATGCGAAACTCGGCCGCTTCATGCCTGCGGGTTTTTATTACAAGATGTTCATCCATCCGCGCCCGTTCTGGAAACATGTCTACGAGCCCTTCATCCGCCACGCTGCCGGTCTTGGCAAAGCGCCGAAAGACCGCGATGGCGACCGCTATGAGCATTTTTATGCCTTCACCGACGTGCTTGTGATCGGCGGTGGTGTGGCCGGGCTTCAATCCGCGCTCTGCGCCGCTCAATCCGGCGCCAAGGTGATGGTTCTGGAACAGACCGCCCATTGGGGCGGACGCGCGCCGGTCGATGGCGGCACTGTCGATGGTGCGCCGGTCGAGGCCTTCATCGAGGGCATTATTGCAAAATTGCAAGACATGCCCAATGTCACCCTGCGCAACCGTTGCATGGGGGCAGGGGTCTATGATCACGGCTATGCGCTTGGCTATGAGCGGATCACCGATCACGCGCCCGACGTGGACGCGCCGCGCCACCGCCTCTGGCGCATTCGGGCCAGCCAGATCATCACCGCCACCGGCGCCATCGAGCGCCCGCTCAGCTTTGCCGGTAATGACATTCCCGGCGTCATGCTGGCGGCCGCGGTACGCGACTACGCGGTGAACTACGGCGTCTCGATTGGTGATCGCACGGTTGTCGTGACCAATAACGACGATGCCTATCGCACCGCGATCACGCTCAAAAATCTTGGCCTCGACATACCGGCGATCCTTGATGCCCGCGCCTCGGGCGGCGGGGCCTTGGCGGATGAGGCCCGCGCGCTTGGCATCCGGGTCGAGAACGGCAAGGCCATCGCCTCGGTCAAGGGCGGCAAGCGGGTCACCGGCGTGGCGATCTGCGCACAGGCCGGCGAAGGCGCTGTGCTCGAAGAAATCAACTGCGACGCGGTTGCCATGTCGGGCGGCTGGTCGCCGGTGGTTCACCTCTGGTCACATTGCGGTGGCAAGCTGATCTGGGACGCCGAGCGCGCCCATTTCCGCCCCGACGCCAGCAAGCCGCCGCTCGGCGCAACCGGCGAGGGGTTTGTGATCGTGGCGGGTGCTGCCAATGGCGCGGGCGATCTGGCCGCGACGCTGGCCGACGCCGACGCGGCGGGCAAGGCGGCGGCCACGGCCAGCGGGCACAAGCCGAAGAACGTCGCTGCGCCGCAAGGCTCGGCGAGCGATGAGGCGCCGCTTCTGCCGGTCTGGCTCATGCCGCAGGGCGCGGGCATCAATCTGCGGATGAAATCCTGGCTGGATTATCAGAACGACGTCAAGGTGTCGGACGTGCAACTTGCCGCGCGCGAAGGCTTTGAGAGTGTCGAGCATGCCAAGCGCTATACCACCCTCGGCATGGCGACGGATCAGGGCAAGTTGAGCAATATCAACGGTCTGGCCATTCTCTCGGACGCGCTTAACCAGCCGATCCCGCAGACCGGCACAACCACCTTCCGCCCGCCCTACACGCCGATTTCACTGGCGGCTATCGGTGGCGAGGCGCGCGGCGAGATATTCCAGCCGCTGCGCAAGACCCCGATCCATGGCTGGCACGAAGAGAACGGCGCGCATTTTGAACCGGTCGGTCAATGGCGGCGCCCCTATTGCTATCCACGCGGCGAGGAAAGCCACCGCGACGCGGTCAGCCGCGAGATCAACCAGACCCGTGGTGCGCTTGGCCTTCTCGATGCCTCGACCCTTGGCAAGATCATCGTCAAGGGCCCGGATGCGGGCAAGTTTCTCGACATGCTTTACACCAATATGATGAGCACCCTGAAACCGGGCCGCTGTCGCTATGGGTTGATGTGCAACGAAAACGGCTTTTTGATGGATGACGGCGTGGTTGCGCGCATCGACGAGGATACCTTCCTATGTCACACCACCACCGGCGGCGCCGAAGCGATCCATGGCCATATGGAAGACTGGCTGCAATGCGAATGGTGGGATTGGAAGGTTTATACCGCTAATGTGACCGAGCAATATGCCCAAATCGCCGTGGTTGGCCCCAAGGCCCGCGCGGTTCTTGAAAAGCTGACCGAGGATGACCTGAGCGCCGAGGGCCTCAGCTTCATGGGCTGGAAGGATCTCACGCTGGCGGGCATGCCTGCGCGCGCCTATCGGATTTCGTTCTCGGGCGAGCTGAGCTATGAAATTGCGGTGCCTGCAAGCTATGGCCGCGCGCTCTGGGATGCTTTGCTTGAGGCGGGCGGCGAATTTGACGTGATGCCCTATGGCACTGAGGGTCTGCATGTGATGCGCGCCGAAAAGGGCTTTATCATGATCGGCGATGAGACCGACGGCACGGTGATCCCGCAGGATCTCAACATGCAATGGGCGATTTCCAAGAAGAAAGACGACTATCTTGGCAAACGTGCCCAGGAACGCAGCCATATGGCCGATCCGAAACGCTGGAAGCTGGTCGGGCTTGAGACGCTTGATGGTTCGGTCCTGCCCGATGGCGCCTATGCCACGGCGGCGGGCCATAATGCCAATGGTCAGCGTGAAACCCAGGGGCGCGTCACCTCGACCTATTATTCGCCGACGCTCGGGCGCGGGATTGCCATGGGCCTTGTGCTTGATGGGCCGGATCGGATGGGCGATGTGATCGAGATTCCAAAGGTGGATGGCGGGATCGTCAAGGCGCGAATTGTCGATCCGATCTTTTTCGACAAAGACGGGGAAAAGCAAAATGTCTAACGCAGTCAGCGCACTGGCCGGGGCCAGCTATGATGGCTTTGCCCGGATCGAGGATCAGGGCCTGCACGGGATGATCACCCTGCGCGGGGATCTGGCCAGCAAAGAGGTCAAGGCGGCCGTCAAGGCGGCCACCGGGCTGGCCGTGCCCGGCCAGCGTCAGGCGCTCAGCGGGAGTGACACCGCCGCGCTCTGGATGTCGCCGGATGAATTGCTGTTGATGTGCCCTTATGGCGATGTGGCGGCTACGCTTGCAAAGATCGAAAAAGCCCTTGCCGGTCAGCATTTCCTGGTCGTCAACGTCTCTGACGCGCGCACCTTCCTGCGCATCAGCGGTGCGGGTGCACGCGAGGTTCTGGCCAAGCTTTGCCCGGTTGACCTCTCGCCAGAGGCCTTTACTCCCGGCATGTTCCGCCGCACCCGCATGGCGCAGGTGCCTGCCGCCTTCTGGCTTGACGAGGCGGGGGCGTTTCATCTGATCTGTTTCCGCTCGGTTGCGGATTACGCCTTCAACCTGTTGAAAACATCGGCAAAACCCGGCGGCGAAGTGGGCTATTTCGCCTGATCCCGCCAAACCCGACAGAAAAACTCCGCCAAGCGGGGTTGACCTTTGCGGGATCAGGCCACCATGTATGGGGCATCTGATTTGAACGCACAGAACAGGGGGATAACCCAATGGCTTTTGAACTTCCCGATCTTCCTTATGCCCACGACGCGCTTGCCGCGCATGGCATGTCCGCCGAAACGCTCGAATATCATCACGACCTGCACCACAAGGCCTATGTCGACAACGGCAACAAGCTGATTTCCGGCACCGAGTGGGACGGCAAGTCGCTTGAGGCGATCATCAAGGGCACTTATGACAAGACGGCCGTGGCGCAAAACGGCATCTTCAACAACATCAGCCAGCTCTGGAACCACAATCAGTTCTGGGAAATGATGAGCCCCAAGAAAACCGGCATGCCCGGCGAGCTTGAAAAAGCCATCACCGACAGCTTTGGCTCGGTTGACGAGTTCAAGTCGCAGTTTTCCGCCGCTGGCGCAGGGCAGTTCGGCTCTGGCTGGGCCTGGCTTGTCAAGGATAGCGACGGCTCGCTGAAGGTCACCAAGACCGAGAATGGCGTCAACCCGGTCTGCTTTGGCCAGACCGCGCTTTTGGGCTGTGATGTGTGGGAGCATTCCTATTACATCGACTTCCGCAACAAGCGCCCGGCCTATCTTACCAACTTCCTCGACAATCTGGTGAACTGGGAAAACGTCGCCTCGCGGATGTAACCCAAGCGATATCAGGGCGCGTTCGCCCCTGAGAATTGCCCCGCTGGCGCGTCGTCAGCGGGGCTTTTTCGTGCCTTGGCGCAAATTTGGCGCGTATCGCCTTGCCTTGCCCCGCAGGATCAGGCAGCAGGTTGAGAGACATCAAAACCCATAGGACACCCCATGCGCGAGGCGACAAAAGGGATCATTGCGATGGTCGCCACCTGCACGATCTGGGGGCTGTCGGGGATTTATTACAAGCTGCTGGAGCATATCCCGCCGATTGAAATTCTCGCGCATCGCACGCTTTGGTCCTGTGTTTTCTTTGCGCTGATCCTTTTGGTGCAGGGGCGGATTTCTGTTTTGGGTCAAACGGTTCGGAACCGCCGTTCGGTTCTTCTGATCGGTTTTGCGGCGCTGATGATCTCGACCAACTGGTTCGTGTTCATCACCTCGATTCAGGTGGGCCGTGCGGTCGAGGCCTCCTTGGGCTATTACATCTTTCCGCTGGTGGCGGTGCTTTTGGGCGCTGTGGCCTTTGGCGAGCGCCTTGGCCGGGCGCAGATGGTTGCGGTGGCCTTGGCGGTGTCGGCGGTGGTGACGCTGACGGTGGGCCTTGGCGTGGCGCCCTGGATCGCGCTTATTCTGGCCTCATCCTTTGGGCTTTACGGCCTTGTAAAAAAGGGGCTTTCGGTTGGCCCCGTGGTGTCGGTCACCGCCGAGGTCATGCTTTTGTCACCGATTGCCCTGGCGGTTTTGTGGTGGTTTCATTCCGACGGGCATGGCGCCTTTGGCACGTCCTTTCGCGACAGCGCGCTGCTGGCGTTTTCCGGGCCGCTGACCGCCACGCCGCTGATCATGTTCAGCTATGCCACCAAGCGCATCCGGCTGGCGACCGTGGGCCTTGTGCAATACCTCAACCCGAGCCTGCAATTTCTTGTCGCCACGCTGCTTTTCCGCGAGGTCTTCAGCTTTTGGCACGCGATTGCCTTTGCGATGATCTGGACCGCGCTCGCGATCTATACCACCGCATCCTTGCGTCAGGACAGGGCGGCGCGCAGAGCAATTATCAAATCCTGAACACTATCAACGGCTTGCATGAAGTCCTTAAGGGATTCATCGGCAAAGCCCTGGTCCACGACGTGATCCATCAATTGCATGAGGGGCGCCCAGTACCCTTCGGTATTCAATAGAAAAATGGGCTTTGCATGCAGGCCGATCTGGCGCCAGGTGAGAACCTCGAAAAACTCATCCAGCGATCCGGCGCCACCGGGCAAAACCACAATGGCGTCCGAGTTCATATACATGACCTTCTTGCGCTCGTGCATGGTTTCGGTGACCACGAGATGGGTCAGGTCTGTCTTGCCCACCTCAAGACTCATCAAATGCACCGGGATCACGCCAAAGGTGTCGCCCCCCGCGTTCTGCGCTGCGCGCGCGGTGGCCCCCATCAGCCCGACATCGCCCGCGCCATAGACAAGCCGCCAGCCGTTTTGCGCCAACATCTCGCCGACGGCGGTGGCGTCTTCGCTATATCGTGGGTTTTTGCCAGGACGTGCGCCGCAAAAGACACAGACGGACAGGACTGTCATGAAATCACCCCAGGCTAGGAAATGGTTGCTTTGACCCGTGATAGCCTTGTTGCTATTCTGCGGCAACCGTGCACTGTGCTGGGGACGGGGCGGAAGGAAAAACATGAGCAAATTGGCCGGTTTACGAACAGGTCCTGCGCTTGCGGCTGCGGGGGCTGCTGTCGTTGGGTTCGCCGGGCTGGCGATGTATCTCGGCGGCCTGTTTGATCCCGCAACAGCACCCGCACCAAGGCCAGCCGTCGAGGCGCAGCCCGAGCCGGTTGCGCAACCGCCCGCCAAGACCGAACCGTCAGGCGAGCCCGACGTGGCAGAGGCCCCGGTCGCGCCCGCGATGCCCGATCCGCCGTCAATCGACACCTTCCGGCTTGACCCGGACGGACAGATGCTTGTCGCAGGTCAGGGCGCGCCGGGATGGGTGATTTCGGTTCTGCTGGATGGCATTGGAATTGCGACGGCGGTGAGCGACCCTACAGGCAAATTCGTAGAGTTCCTTGAGCTTCCCGCTAGCGATCAGCCGCGCATTCTGTCGCTGAGCATGACGCCGTCCGAGGGCGGCGAAACGCTGGCCTCGGGAGATGAAATCATCATCGCGGGCACCCCGGTCGCCGTCGCAGATGAGGCCCCCGATAAGACCGTATCCACAGTGGCCCTGGCGGTTTCCGATCCCGCGCCCGCCCCGGAGCCAATGACCCCAAGACCCGACATAATCGAGGCTACGATATCCGAGGCCACAACAGAGGTCACAGAACAGGCTTTGACGCCAGATGTTGAGGCACCCGCGACAGAGACGCCAGAGGCCCTTGCCGCGCCAGCCCCTTCGGTTGTTGTGGCCGCCCCCAAAACGCCGGGGCGCGAAACGCCAAGGCCCGAATCGGCAATGCCCGAACCACCAATGCCCGAAACGCCAAAACCTGAAACGCGAAGGCCGTCGGCCTCGCCAACTGTTCTTCTGGCCGATGACACTGGCGTGCGGGTGCTTCAGGCCCCGGTTGCGGCGGGGGCGGCACCCGAGGTCATGTCAAGCGTGGCGCTTGACGCGATCACCTATTCCGACGATGGCGATGTTCATCTCTCTGGTCGCGCCCAAGGCACTGGATTCGTTCGCATCTACCTTGATAACAGGCCGGTTACGACCTCGCGTGTGGCGGCGGATGGCAACTGGAATAGCGATCTTCCAGAGGTAGATACCGGGGTTTATACCCTGCGCGTCGATGAGGTAAGCGCCGAGGGATCGGTCATTTCGCGCGTCGAGACGCCCTTCAAGCGCGAGGATCAGGCGATCCTTGCGACGCAGGACAATGCCGATCAGACCGCCCGCGTGCGCGCCGTCACGGTTCAGCCGGGATCGACACTTTGGGCGATTTCGCGTGAGACTTACGGCGATGGCATCCAGTATGTGCGCGTTTACGAGGCCAATCGCGACCGGATCCGCGACCCCGATCTGATCTATCCCGGACAGGTGTTCACTCTGCCGCAATAGGGCGGGGCTGGCAATTGGCCTATCGGCGGTCTATCTGTGTGACAAGCGATTGAAAAGGCTTGCCCATGCGCCACTCCCAAGTGACAAGTTCCGAAATGCCCAGCAACGGCTGGCGCACAATTCGGCGCGTCGCCCCATACCTGTGGCCCGCCGATCAGCCTTGGGTCAAGCGGCGGGTTGTGCTGGCCATACTGGCGCTTTTCGTGGCCAAATTCGTCGCGGTTGGCACGCCGTTCTTCTATAAGGCGGCGGTCGATGCCCTGGCCGGTGAGGGACAACCCGCCGCCTGGATGCTTGGCGCGGGCGCGGTCGGGCTTACCGTGGCCTATGGCATGGCGCGGTTGATGAATGTCGGGTTTCAGCAACTGCGTGACGTGATCTTCGCGCGTGTGGCACAACGCGCCCTGCGGTCGCTTGCGCTTACGACGTTTCGCCATATCCATGCAATGTCGATGCGCTATCACATCACGCGCAAGACCGGCGGGCTTAGCCGGATTATCGAGCGCGGGGTCAAAGGCGTGGAATTCCTGTTGCGGTTCCTGCTGTTTTCCATCGGGCCGCTGGTGCTTGAGCTGCTGATGATCGGTGTCATCCTCTGGGTGATGTTTGACGTCTGGTATCTTGTCGTGGTGATGGGCGTGATCGCGGCCTATGTGGCCTTTACCTTCAAGGTGACCGAGTGGCGTGTAAAGCTGCGCAAGGAGATGAACGATCAGGATACCGACGCCAACCAGAAGGCGGTCGATAGCCTGCTGAATTTCGAGACGGTCAAGTATTTCGGCGCCGAAACCCGCGAGGCGATGCGCTATGATGCGGCGATGGCGGGCTATGAGCGCGCAGCGCTTCAGACCTCCTATTCGCTGGCCTTCCTCAACTTTGGTCAATCCTTTCTGATCACCGGGGGGCTTGTCGCGGTGATGGTGATGGCGGCCTTTGGCGTGCAAAGCGGGGCCATGACTGTGGGCGATTTCGTCATGGTCAACGCCTATATGATTCAGATCACCATGCCGCTCAACTTTCTCGGAACCGTCTATCGCGAAATTCGCCAGTCTCTGGTTGATATGGGGGAAATGTTCGATTTATTAGAGCAAGAGCCAGATGTTGAGGATAAAAAAGATGCCGATGTTCTAAAAGTGAAAGGCGCGTCGGTGCGTCTTGAAGCGGTGGACTTTGGATATGACAGCAAGAGACCGATTTTGAAGGGGGTCACTCTGGATGTGCCCGCCGGTCAAACGGTGGCCGTGGTTGGCCCCTCGGGCTCGGGTAAATCCACTATCGGGCGATTGTTGTTTCGGTTTTACGACGTGCAATCAGGTGCGGTTCTGATTGACGGTCAGGACGTGCGCGACGTGACGCAAGACAGCCTGCATGCGATGATCGGCGTCGTGCCGCAGGATACGGTGCTGTTCAATGACACGGTCGGCTATAACATCGGCTATGGGCGCGACGGCGCAACCCAGGCCGAGATCGAAGAGGCCGCGCGCGCCGCGCAGATCCATGATTTCATCGTGAGCCTGCCAGAGGGCTATGACACCCCGGTCGGCGAGCGCGGGCTCAAGCTCTCGGGGGGCGAGAAACAGCGCGTCGGGATCGCCCGGACCCTGTTGAAAAATCCGCCGATCCTGTTGCTGGACGAGGCCACAAGCGCGCTTGATACCCAGACCGAGCGCGACATTCAGGGCGCGCTTGCCAAGGCCGCCGAGGGGCGCACGGTGATCACCATCGCGCACCGCCTCTCGACCATTGCCGATGCCGACCGGATTGTCGTTCTGGAAGAGGGCCGGGTGGTCGAAGAGGGCAACCACGCCGAGCTTTTGGCGCGTCAGGGTCGCTATGCCGGCCTCTGGCAGCGCCAGGCGCGCGAACAGGATGAGGTCGCGGCCTGAGCAGGGAACTGCCATAAAGACAGGCGCACTGCGAATCTGAGGGCGCGCGAGATTGTGGCGCTACATATCGCACTTGCCAGTTCTTGACCGCGATATATAGTAGGTCTTAGGAAGGTGCAGGGGCGCCCGCCCATGAACCTGTCGCGACCACGATCCGGGTGAAGGGAAGTCAGTTACATGGACGGCGATTTCAGAACGGAATTTGTCAGAGAACCGGCCGCGCTTCGGAGCTATCCGGCGCTTGTTCTAAACGCCGATTACCGGCCGCTATCCTATTACCCGCTGTCACTCTGGACCTGGCAGGAGGCCGTCAAGGCGGCCTGGCTGGAGCGGGTCGATATCGTGGCAGAGTATGACCATTGCGTCAGAAGCCCGAGCATGACATTGCGGATACCGTCGGTAATTGTATTGAAAGACTATGTAAAACCTCAAAAGCGCGTGGCCTTCACGCGCTTTAATTTATTTCTGAGGGATGAATTTCGCTGTCAGTATTGCGGCGCGAAGGGCGAGCTTACCTTTGATCATGTGGTGCCGCGCGCCCGTGGTGGCGTGACCAGCTGGGAAAATGTGGTGGCGGCCTGTAGCCCCTGCAACCTGAGCAAGGGCTCCAAAAGCCTGCGCCAGGCGGGGCTTAGCCTGCGCAAGGCACCGCGCCCGCCCGAGCCTGAACAGCTTCGTAACATGGGGCGGAAGTTTCCGCCAAACCACCTGCATGAAAGCTGGCTTGATTTCCTCTATTGGGACGCAGAACTCGACGCATGAGCGGCGTGGGTTTCACCGACCCTACGCAGACGCAAAACTTGACGCTTGAGCGGCGCGGGTTTAACCGACCCTACGCAGGTAGAAAAGGCGCCTCTGCCGCAGGTGGGCAGGGCGCCTTTTGAAATCAAGAGTCGTAATAAGACCTTAGCCTTGTGCCGGTTTGGCGGCGGCCGATTGCGGCGGCGCGCTGCTGGCGGCAACCGGTTTGGGCGCGTTGGATTTGCCGCTGAGCGGGTCATCCTGGCGCTGGACCGAGCCTTCGAAATGGGCACCGGATTCGATGGCGATGGTTTTGTGGATGATGTCGCCTTCGACCCGTGCGGTCGAGGTCAGGCGCACCTTGAGGCCGCGTACACGACCCACGATGCGGCCATTGATAACCACATCATCGGCGATTACTTCACCCTTGACCGTCGCGCCTTCGCCGATGGTCAGAAGATGCGCGCGAATGTCGCCTTCAATGGTGCCTTCGACCTGAATGTCACCGGTGGTTTTCAGGTTGCCCGTCACATGCAGATCCGACGAGAGCACCGAAGCAGGCGGCTTGGCCTTGGGGGCCGAGGCCTTGAATTCCGTGCTCGACGCGCCCGAGCTGTCGGGGCGTGCGGAATCAAGCCGGTTTTCCGTCGGGGCCGGTTTTGCCTCGTTCGGCTTTTGCGCGGGTTCGTTGATTTTGCTCTTAGAAAACATTTTTTGCAGCCTTGATATATATCATCGGGTTGACGGGCTTGCCGCCGACGCGGATTTCATAGTGTAGATGCGTGCCCGTGGAACGTCCAGAATTTCCCATATCACCAATCCGTTCCCCGCGCGAGACCCTTTGCCCGACCTTGACGCGTATTTTTGACATATGGGCATAGCGGGTTTCGATGCCGAACTCGTGCTGGATCTTGACCAGGCGACCATACCCGGAGAGCCATCCGGCGTGAATGACCACGCCATCGGCGGTGGAATAAATCGGCGTTCCATGCGCGGCGGCGAAATCGGTGCCCTGATGCATCCGGCCCCACCGCTTGCCAAAGCCTGATGTGAATCTGAACGCGCTCTTGACCGGGATCGAGAAGGGCGCCTTTTGCGCGGCAATCCGATAAAGGTTCAGCTTGTCCATCTCACCCAGGATACGATTGGCGCGCTCGGCATCGGGCGAGGGCGCCTCGCCGCGGGTCGAAAACGACAGTGGCGTGAGCGGGCCGCCCTGACCGGAATGGCCCCGGCGCACGGTTTCGATAAGGCTGTCGGTGTTCAGGCCTGCATCGCGAAACATCTTGTCCAGCGGTTTGACCGAGATTGTCATGGCGTCTTCAAGCTGGCTGAATATCTGCTCATTCTGATCCTGCATAAGGCGGATCTGATGGGCCATCTCATCAGCATGCAAAAGCGCGTCCTCGGCATTGGCGATGGTATCGTCACGTTGCTGGGCGGCATCCTGCAAGGCGGCAGTCAGGAAATTCAGGGTGCCGTCGTCGGTCGCGGCATTGCTGGCATCGCCCCCCGAGGCATTGTCGTCTTCAAGCGCAAGCGCCAATGCGATGCTTTCCTCGCGGGCGGTTTCGCGTTCGGTCATGGTGCGGCGCAGGGTGGTCTGGATCACCTCGATGCCGGTTTCAAGCTCGCGGCGGCGGATTTCAGAGGCAAGCAATTCCGATTGCATCACCGAAATCTGCGAGAGGGCGGAACTAAATCGTTCCTGAGCGGCGATCGCTTCTTCGGCGCGTTTGTCGCGTTCGTGCGACAGGGAATTGAGGCGGTTTTCATAGGTGCGCTGATCGCGCTTGGCCTGTTCCCGGAAATTGCCGGCGCCGATGCTGTCCATCAACAGGATCGAGGTGGCAATGATCGCCCAGGCAACAATCGCAGCCGCGCCCGAGAAGGCAATCAGCTGAGTGGCGGGGCGCAGCCGGATAAACCGGGTGTCGGTGTCAGAACGCAAAAAGACCCGACGTTCGGGAAAGTAGCGCTCTAATATGGTGTTCATTTTGATCGCAAGTCGTGTTCTCACGCGGTCTTGTCCCCTTTTTTGCCCCTCGCAACCTCTGACGCTCTGATTGAATTTTCGGCGTCCTCCAGTGTGCTTAGCCAGTGCTTAACCTTTGGGCAAGAATTTTGACCAAAAGAGGGGGTGAATTGGGCCGTTTCCCGCTGGATTGGCAAAAAACCGCCGATCCCCAAAGGCTTGGCTAGTCTTTCGGAGGGGTGATTTCGGTCAGGGGCCAGTAGAAATCCGGCGGTATTCCTGCCTCGGCGCGCTTTTCCTCGTTGAAGGGCGGCTTGAGTGGGCCGTGGAAATAGCGGCGCACAAGATCATGAAACACGTCCTTTGGGTCAAGGTTGTGACGTCCGCACAGAAAATGAAACCACTTTGAGCCAAAGGCGACATGCGCCACCTCTTCGCCATAGATCACCTGCATCGCCTCGACGGCGGCGGTGTCACCGGCCTTGGTGAACAGCGCGATCATGCCGGGGGTCACATCAAGGCCGCGCGCCTCAAGCACCATCGGCACCACGGCGAGGCGGCCCATGAAATCATCGGCGGTATCCTCGGCGGCGCGCCACATGCCGGCATGGGCGGGCAGGTCGCCATAATGGCTCCCCATGGCTTCAAGGCAGTCGCTTATCAGATTGAAATGCTTTGATTCTTCATCGGCGGACTTGACCCAGTCGTCGTAAAATCCAATCGGCATTTCGGTGTCGGCAAAGCGCGCGATGATGTCCCAGTGCAGGTCAACGGCGTTCAGCTCGATATGCGCCACCGCATGCAGCATGGCGATCCGGCCCTTTTCTGATCCGGGGCGTCGGCGCGGCACATCGCGCGGATCAAGCAGCGCGGGCCGCGCCGGGCGGGCCGGTTGCAGAGGCGGGGCAGAATTGCCAATGGGAATGGTACGCCCGGCGGCGCGGGCGGCAAACCAGGTCTTGGCATGCGCCCGCGAGCACGCGGTTTTTTCATGGCCGTCGGCGGTTGTCAGCACCTCGACCGCCATCTGCGACAGGGTTTGCACGCTCACAGCGACTTCACCGCCTCAAGCACCTCTTCGGCGTGCCCCGGCACCTTGACCTTGCGCCAGACCCGCGCGATGCGCCCCTCGCCATCGATCAGGAAGGTCGAGCGTTCGATGCCAAAGAAGGTCTTGCCATACATGCTTTTTTCCTTCCACACGCCATAGGCTTCGCAAGTTTCGCTTTCGGCGTCCGAGACAAGCGGCACGCTTAGGCCCTGCTTGTCGCGAAATCTGTCGTGGCTGGCAACGCTATCTTTGGAAATCCCCACAATTGTGGCTCCGGCGGCGTCAAACGCGTCCTTGAGGCCGGAAAAGGCAATCGCCTCTTTGGTGCAGCCAGAGGTATTGTCGCGCGGATAGAAGAACAAAACCACCGCTTTGGGGCGCAGGCCCGACAGGGTCAGGCTATCCCCGCCATCGCGTGGCAGGGTGAAATCGGGGGCGATATCGGATGTGTCGGGCATGGCCGCTCCTTGTGATGCGAAATTGTGAGTTCCATATTAGGACGTAAAAGGCGAGAATAAAGGCAAGAGGCAGCAACGGGCGGCGCAAAGCCACCCAATCGGAACAAATGAGCAATATAAACAAGCACGGCACGCGAAAACGGCGGCTCAGGCGATTTGGGCTGGGTCTGTCTTTTTGTGTCTGCGTTGTGGTTCTTGCCGGGGCGATTGCGGCGGCGCTGGCGATAGGCACCCGGCTGACGGCGCCCGACTGGCTTCACCAAAGGATTGCGCAGCGGATCAATGCCGATCTGCCGGGGTATCAGCTCGACTTTGGCACCATGTCGATGGTGGTGAGTGACGAGTTCGTGCCACGGCTTTTGCTGCGCGATGTGGCGCTCAAGGGGGGCGATGGCGGGCAGGTGGCCAATCTCTCCGAGCTTGAGATCACGGTTGCGCCCGAGCCGATCCTTGATGGCAAGGTCAAGGCCTCGTCGGTCCGCCTGTCAGGGCTGCGCCTTATCTTGCGGCGGCGTGCCGATGGCGCATTTTCCATTGCGCTCGAAGGGCTGGGCGCGACCGGGGCCGAGGGCACAAGATTTGCCAATCTGACCGATCAGATTGATGCCGTCTTTTCCCGCCCGCAATTCGCCGCCCTGAACCGGATCGAGGCCGACAATCTGACGTTGCGCTATGAGGATGCGCGTGCGGGCCGCGCCTGGAGCGCGGATGGCGGGCGTGTGGTTCTGACGCGCGACGGCACGCATATCGGCATTCGCGGTGATGTCGCGCTGCTTGGCGCGCGCGATTATGCCACCACGCTCGAGGTCAGCTATGGCGGGCAAATCGGTCACAAAGAGGCCGATTTTGGCGTGAAGTTCGACGACATGCCCTCGGGTGACATTTCCGGGCAATCGCCTGCTCTGGTCTGGCTCGATGCGCTGGATGCCCCGATTTCAGGGGCGCTTCGGGCCACGGTCGATGGCGAGGGGCGGCTTGGGCCGCTGAGCGCGACACTTCAGATCGGCGCCGGCGTGTTGCAACCCACCCCGGCCACGGCGCCGATCGCGTTTCAATCGGCGCGCAGCTATTTCACCTATGATCCCAAAGCCAATGAAATCCGGTTTACGGAATTGTCACTCGATAGCAAATGGGTCTCGGCGCGCGCCGAGGGCACCGCGTTTCTTGTCGGCATGGAAAACGGCTGGCCGCGCGAATTGCAGGCACAGATCCGAGTCAGTGACATCCGCGCCGATCCGGCGGAGTTTTATCCCGACCCCATTCTTCTGGATCGGGCGGCGGCGGATATCCGGCTTCAGCTTGATCCTTTCGTGCTGTCCGTGGGCGAGCTGAGCCTTGAGGATCAGGGCCAGCATTTCGTGCTTGATGGCACGGTGCGCGGTCAAACCGATGGCTGGGATGTGGCGCTCAACGGTCGGATGGGGGCGCTTGCGCCGGACCGGCTCCTGGAATTGTGGCCGCTGGCGGTCAAGCCGAAGACGCGGACATGGATCGCCGAGAATGTGCAGAAGGCCGAGCTTCGCAATATTCAGCTTGCCCTGCGCGCCACCCCCAACGATCGCCCCGATGTGTTCTTGGGGTTTGATTTCGAGGGTCTGCAAGCCCGTTTTGTGAAACTGGTCCCGCCGATCACCGAGGCCTCTGGCCATGCGTCAATCTATGACAACCGCTTTGTGATCACCGCTGAAAGCGGTCATGTGGTGGCCGCGCAGGGCGGCAAGATCGACATAGCGGGCACCAGCTTCATCATCCCCGATGTGCGCGTGAAAAGCGGGCCCGCACGCACGCTCCTGCACACCGACAGCACCGTGACCGCCGCCCTGTCGCTGCTTGATGAAGAGCCGTTCCGCTTTTTGACCAAGGCCGGGCAGCCGGTGACCCTGGCCGATGGGCGCGCGACCCTTGCGGGACAGCTTGATTTGTTGCTCAAACCGAAACTGACCCCCGCCGAAGTGGCCTATGACGTGACCGGCACCCTTACCGGGGTGCGCAGCGAAACGCTGGTCAAGGACCGGGTGCTGGCGGCCAGTGAATTGCTGGTCACGGCCAGCAATACCGGCATCGAGATTGGCGGCGATGCGCGCATCGGGCGTGTGCCGGTCAGCGGCGCCTGGCAAATGCCGCTTGGCGTTGGCACGGCTGGCGACAGCAGCGTGTCAGGCGTGATCGAGCTTTCAGAGCAATTCGCCGATGAGTTCAACATCGGCCTGCCACCGGGCAGCATCTCGGGCGCGGGGCCTGCGGATATCACCATCAGTTTCGCCAAGGGCCAGTCGGCGCGCTTTGATCTGACCTCGGGCCTTGCGGGCGTCGGCCTTAGCCTGAAACAGCTGAGCTGGGCCTTGCCGCGTGCCGCCACCGCGCGCCTTGAGGTCGCGGGCACGATCGGCGAGCCGCCCGGTATCGACCGGCTCGAGTTCAACGGCGGCGGGCTTGAGGCGCGCGGCAGTGTCACCCTGAACGCCAATGGCGATCTGGATCGCGCGGCCTTTGAGACCGTCAAGATCGGTGATTGGTTGGCGGCGCCGGTGACATTGGTCGGGCGCGGTGCCGGGCAAAGCCCGCGTGTCGAGGTGCGCGGCGGCACGATCGACCTGCGCCAGACCTCGCTGAGCGGCGAGGGCGGGGGCAATGGCAGCCGCAACAGCGGCTCTGCCGGGGGGCCGGTGTCGTTGCAACTTGACCGCTTGCAGGTTTCGGACGGGATTTCCCTGACGGATTTTCGCGCCGAGCTTGATACCGCTGATGGCACGGACGGAAATTTCACCGGCAGGGTGAACGGCGCGACTTTGGTAAACGGGCGCGTGGTGCCGATGGACGGGCGCAGCGCGTTTCGCATTCAGTCAAGGGATGCCGGCGGCGTGCTCCGCTCGGCCGGCTTTCTGAAACAGGCGCGCGAAGGCACGATGGATCTGATCATGACCCCTGCGCCCGAACCGGGCAGCTATGACGGCACGCTTTCGATTGATCAGTTCCGCATCAAAGAGGCTGCGGCGCTTGGGGCGCTTTTGAACACGATAAGTGTGGTTGGTCTCCTGGAACAATTCAACGGCGAGGGGCTCCACTTTTCGCGGGTCGATGCCAGGTTCCGCCTGACGCCGGATCGCCTGACCCTGCTTGAGGGCAGCGCGGTCGGCGCGGCTCTTGGCGTGTCGATGGACGGGTTTTATTACATGGAAAGCGGCCAGATGAACATGCGGGGGGTTGTGTCTCCGGTCTATCTGGTGAATTCCCTCGGTGGGATTTTCAATCGCGCTGGCGAGGGGCTTTTCGGGGTCAATTACAAGCTGAAGGGCCTTGCCTCTGATCCGCAGGTTTCGATCAACCCGCTGTCGGCTTTGGCTCCGGGTGCGTTGCGTAACCTGTTCCGCAAGCCGGCGCCGACGCTTGGTGATGGGCCCGCGCAGACATCGGCCCCAGATGACACGCCGGACCGCGCCCCGGCCTATCAAAGACAGGACAGATGAAGCTAAGTGATTTTGATTTTGACCTGCCCGAGGCGCTGATTGCCACGCGGCCCGCGCGTCCGCGCACATCGGCGCGTCTGCTGGTGGCGCATGGCGACGCGATCACCGACACGAGGGTCAGCGCGCTTGGCGACTGGCTCTGCCCCGGGGATCGGTTGGTGCTTAACGACACTAAGGTTATCCCCGCGCGGCTAAGCGGGAAGCGCCACCGGCTGGGGGCACAGGGCGCGAGTGCCGCGCGCATCGAGGTGACCCTTCTGGAGCCGGGCGCCGATGGCAGCTGGAGCGCGCTGATCAAGCCGCTTAAAAAGATATCGGTGGGTGAGACGGTGGTGTTTTCGCCCGATCTCTCGGCGACGCTTGAGGCCAAGGAAGACGGGCAGGGGCGGCTTCGCTTCAACCTTGCGGGCGAGGATTTCGATGCGGCCCTGGCCGAGGCCGGCGCCATGCCCTTGCCACCATACATTGCGGCGCGTCGTCCGGCGGACAGCCAGGACAAGACCGACTATCAGACCGTCTGGGCGCGCCATGCTGGGGCGGTGGCGGCGCCGACCGCCTCGCTGCATTTCGATGAGCCGCTTTTGGCGCAGCTTGCCGGGATGGGCGTCACCTTTAGCCACGTTACCCTGCATGTCGGCGCGGGCACCTTCCTGCCGGTCAAGGTCGAGGATGTGACGAGCCATAAAATGCACGCCGAATGGGGCGAGGTGAGCGCCGGGGCCGCCGCCGAAATTGCCGCCACACGCGCGGCGGGCGGGCGTGTCATTCCGGTGGGCACCACGGCACTGCGGCTGATCGAGACGGCTGCGCGTGCGACCGGAGAGATCGCCCCCTGGCAGGGCGAGACCGACATCTTCATCTATCCCGGCTTTGACTTCCGTGTCACCGACGCCCTCATGACCAACTTTCACCTGCCGAAATCGACGCTGATGATGCTGGTCTCGGCGCTTGTCGGTCAGGACCGGCTGCGCCAGATCTACGCGCATGCGGTGGCTGAAAACTACAGGTTCTTTTCCTATGGCGATGCTTCTCTGTTGACCCCTCGTTGAAACGCTGCCACCGGGGCCGCGCAGGGACCAAACTGAGTCGTCTTTGGCTCTGCGCGCATATGATGACCTGCTAGGATGCGGGACAGAAACAGGAGACGTGCGATGTTCAAGGTGCTGTCGGGCTCATGGGCCCTTTTGCTGGGCATGATGATGTTGCAGGTCGGCAATGGCATGCAAGGCACCCTTCTGGGGGTGCGCGGCGCGCTGGAAGGGTTTTCGACCTTTCAGATGTCGATCGTCATGTCGTCCTACTTTCTGGGCTTTCTTGCCGGGTCGCGCATGGCGCCCGAGATGATCCGGCGGGTCGGGCATGTGCGGGTCTTTGCCGCGCTTGGCTCTTTGATTTCGGCCGTTCTGATCATGTATCCGACAATTGCCGATCCTTGGGCCTGGGCCGTGGGCCGGGTGATGATCGGCTTTTGCTTTTCCGGCGTTTACGTGACCGCCGAAAGCTGGCTGAACAACTCTTCCACCAATGAGACACGCGGCAAATCCCTGTCGCTTTACATGATCGTTCAGATGATCGGCATCATTTCGGCGCAGGGCATTCTGGTGATGGCCGATCCGGCGGGCTATGTTCTATTCGTTATTCCTTCGGTGCTTGTGTCGCTGGCATTTGCGCCGATCTTGCTCTCGGTGAGCCCGACACCGGCCTTTGACACCACCAAGCCACTGTCGCTGGGCCAGATCATGAAGATTTCGCCGCTAGGCTGTGTCGGCATGTTTCTGACCGGGGGGGTCTTTGCTGCGCAGTTCGGCATGGCGGCGGTCTATGGCACCGAAGTGGGGCTGAGCGTCGGGCAGATTTCAACCTTTGTGGCGGCCTTTTATATCGGCGCGGTACTGGTGCAATATCCGCTGGGTTGGATGTCGGACCGGATGGACCGACGCAAACTGATTGCCGCCGTGTCTTTTGTGACCGGGATCGGCGCGCTGATCGGGATGGTGTTCGGGGCGAATTTCTGGATGCTTCTGGTGGCGGCCTTCCTGGTGGGCGGCACCTCCAATCCGCTCTATTCGCTGCTGATCGCCTATACCAACGACTTTCTGGAACACGACGACATGGCGGCCGCTGCGGGTGGCATGGTGTTCATCAACGGGCTCGGGGCGATCGCCGGGCCGCTTTTGGTGGGCTGGATGATGGGCTCGATTGGGCCGGGGGGGTATTTCCTTTACATGGCGGTGCTCATGTTCGCGCTGGTCGGCTATGCCATCTACCGGATGACACAGCGCCCCGCACCCTTGGTAAGCGAAACCGACAGCTACACGCCGGTGTCGCCGTCGTCTTCACCGATGGCTGTGGAATTTGCGCAAGATTATGCCATCGAGGCCGCACAGGAGGCGCAAAACGATTGACAGGCGGGATTTATGTCCCTTCTGTAGCAATAAGTTACTGTGAGAAATGGTGTTTTTGCCGTTTAATAAAGATGAACATCATAGGAAAATGAGGAGTTCTCCCTATGGTTGCGCCCGAGGATGTACTTGGCTTCTGGTTGGATGAAGTGGGGCAGGCACGGTGGTACGAGGCCTCCGATGCCTTGGATCAGACGGTTCGTGATCGCTTTGAGCCTGCATGGCATAAGGCACAGGAGGGGGCTTATGGTCTCTGGCTGACCTATCCCACGGGCACTCTGGCCTATATCATCCTGACCGATCAGTTTCCCCGTAACATGTTTCGCGGCGATGCGCGGGCCTTTGCCTCTGATCAACCGGCGCTTGCAGCGTCCAAGGTAGCAATCAGGCGCGGTTGGGATCTGCGGGTCGATGAACCGGCGCGACAGTTCTTTTATTTGCCGCTGATGCATTCGGAAAATCTCTGTGATCAGGAACGCTGTGTGCGCCTGATGTGCGAGCGGATGCCGGTGTACGGTCCGGAAAATCTCTTGCATGCGCGTGCGCATCGTGAAGTGATCCGCCAGTTCGGCCGCTTTCCCTATCGCAATGCGGCGCTGTCGCGTGCCTCGACGGAGGTGGAACGCGACTATGTGGCTGATGGTGGCTATGGTGCCACGCTGCGCCGGTTCAAGGAAGCCGCCTGAGCCGCGAACGGGTCTTTCCCCACAGATGCAGGCGTTTCATCGCTACCGGGTGTTTGCGCAACCGGAGGGCCATGCTGCGTTGTGGTTCGTCCTGAAATAGTTTAATACCAAACTAAATTTGAAAACGGAGGACGGCATGGCGTCTAAGGCTTTTGACATGATCGTAATCGGGGCGGGGCCCGGTGGCTATGTTGCGGCGATCCGGGGCGCGCAACTTGGCCTGAATGTGGCCATTGTCGAGCGCGAGCATATGGGCGGGATCTGTCTGAACTGGGGCTGTATTCCCACCAAGGCGCTGCTGCGCAGTTCCGAGGTGTTTCACCTGATGCACCGCGCCAAGGAATTTGGCCTCAAGGCCGACGGCATCGGCTATGATCTTGATGCGGTCGTCAAGCGCTCGCGCGGGGTGGCCAAACAGCTGAATGGCGGCGTTGGGCATCTGTTGAAGAAACACAAGGTGACCGCGATCATGGGCGAGGCGAGCGTGCCCGCCGAGGGCAAGGTTAGCGTCAAGACCGAGAAGGGCACAGAGGAGCTGACATCCAAGCATATCGTGCTGGCCACCGGCGCGCGCGCCCGCGAATTGCCGGGGCTTGAGGCCGATGGCGATCTTGTCTGGACCTATAAGCACGCGCTTGTGCCGCCACGGATGCCGAAAAAGCTCTTGGTGATCGGATCGGGAGCGATTGGCATTGAATTTGCCAGCTTTTACAACACCCTCGGTGCCGATACGACCGTGGTCGAGGTGATGGATCGCGTGCTTCCGGTGGAAGATGCCGAGATTTCGGCCTTCGCCAAAAAGGCCTTTGTCAAACAAGGGATGACCATCATGGAAAAGGCCATGGTCAAGCAACTTGATCGCGGCAAGGGCAAGGTGACCGCGCATATCGAGGTGGGCGGCAAGGTTGAAAAGCACGACTTTGACACGGTGATTTCCGCCGTTGGTATCGTCGGCAATGTCGAAGGGCTTGGCCTTGAAGACCTGGGCGTCAAGATCGACCGCAGCCATGTGGTGACGGACGAGTATTGCCGGGCCGGGGTTGACGGGCTTTATGCCATTGGCGATATCGCTGGCGCGCCCTGGCTTGCGCATAAGGCAAGCCATGAGGGCGTCATGGTGGCCGAATTGATCGCGGGCGGGCATCCGCACCCCGTCAAACCCGAAGCCATCGCGGGCTGTACCTATTGCCACCCGCAGGTGGCGTCGGTCGGCATGACCGAGGCCAAGGCGAAAGACGCCGGATACAAGATCAAGGTCGGGCGGTTTCCGTTCATTGGCAATGGCAAGGCGATCGCATTGGGCGAGCCGGAGGGCCTTGTGAAAACCATCTTTGATGCCAAGACCGGCGAGCTTTTGGGCGCGCATATGATTGGCGCCGAAGTGACGGAACTGATCCAGGGCTATGTGGTCGGACGCCAGCTTGAGACCACCGAAGAGGATCTTATGAACACCGTCTTCCCGCATCCGACGCTTAGCGAGATGATGCATGAATCGGTGCTTGAGGCCTATGGCCGGGCAATTCATATCTAGCCATGGATTGGGGGCGCTGCCCCCGTCGCCCAAGGGCGACTCCCCCGGGATATTTAGGGCCAGAAGAAACAGCGGGGCGCGGGCGTGTGACGCTTGCGCCTTTTTTGCAGCCCCGGCACAATGGGGCGGAGCAACAAGAGGGCGGACCGTGGCAAGTATCAATCGGATCGTGATGCAGAAATCCTCGCGCCGATGGATGGCGGCGCTTGATCCCGCGACGATGGATGCGGCCGAGGTCTCGGGCAAATTCGGGCGGCGGTTCGAGTTCAAGAGTTATGAGCGGTTTCGCTATCCGAAATATGACATTTGCGAGGGGCCTTATCGCGACGCCGAGGGCAGAACGCTTAGCTTTGATCTGGTTCTGGCAAATCAGGTTTGGGAGCATCTTGATCGCCCCTATGCCGCGACGCGCCATGTTCTGGAGATGTTGCGCCCCGGCGGGTATTTCTGGGTCGCGGTGCCGTTCTTCATTCCCTATCACGGTGATCCGGTGGATTGTTCGCGCTGGACGGCGCGCGGCTTGAAGAACCTGTTGATCGAGGCGGGTTTCAACGAAAGCAAGATCAACGCGCGCCAATGGGGCAACCGCCATGCGGCGCGGCGTAATCTTGAGGGCGAATGGCCGCCGGTCTATGATCCTGAAACCGATGACCTTACGGATGAGCCGGATTTTCCGATCTGTTCCTGGGCGCTTGCACAGAAATAAACCGCCGATCCACCGTGTTCATGGAACGTTCGCAAATTGGCCTTGGAACTATGGCCCGTCTCACCTATTTGTAGGCCACGTGAACCCCGGGGGGCAGAATGGCCGATCTCAAATATATCGAGGTGCGCGGCGCGCGCGAGCATAACCTCAAGAATATCGACGTGGATATCCCGCGCGACCAACTGGTTGTGATTACCGGGCTTTCCGGCTCGGGCAAGTCGAGCCTGGCGTTTGATACGATCTATGCCGAAGGGCAGCGGCGCTATGTCGAATCGCTTTCGGCCTATGCGCGCCAGTTCCTCGATATGATGGAAAAGCCGGATGTGGATCACATCAGCGGGTTGAGCCCGGCGATTTCCATCGAGCAGAAGACAACCTCGAAGAACCCCCGGTCAACGGTCGGCACGGTGACCGAGATTTACGATTATATGCGGCTGTTGTTCGCGCGTGTGGGCACGCCTTATTCGCCCGCCACCGGCCTTCCGATCGAGGCCCAGCAGGTGCAGGATATGGTTGACCGGGTGATGGCGATGGAGGAGGGCACACGGGCCTTTCTTCTGGCGCCGATCGTGCGGGATCGCAAAGGCGAGTATCGCAAGGAATTTCTTGAGCTGCGCAAGCAGGGCTTTCAGCGGGTCAAGGTCGATGGTGAGTTTTACGAGCTTGACGAGCCGCCCACGCTTGACAAGAAATTCCGCCATGACATCGACGTGGTGGTCGACCGCCTTGTGATCAAGCAAGGGCTTGAAACGCGGCTTGCCGATAGTTTTCGCACCGCGCTTGATCTGGCCGATGGGATCGCGATCCTTGAAACTGCGCCGAAAGAGGGCGAGCCTGAGCGGATGACGTTTTCGGAAAAATTCGCCTGTCCGGTCAGCGGCTTTACCATCCCCGAGATCGAGCCGCGGCTGTTTTCGTTCAACGCTCCCTTTGGGGCCTGTCCGGAGTGTGACGGGCTTGGGGCCGAGCGGTTTTTTGACGAACGCCTTGTGGTGCCCGATGAGGCGCTCAGGGTCAGCGACGGCGCGATTGCGCCCTGGCGAAAGGGCAAGTCGCCCTATTTCACCCAGACAATTCAAGCAATTGCCAAGCACTATGAGTTTGACAAGAATGCCGCCTGGAAGGATCTTCCGGCGCATGTGAAACAGGTGTTCCTGTATGGCTCGGGCGAGGAGGAAGTTCCGTTTCGCTATGACGAGGGCGGCCGGATTTATCAAGTGAGCCGTGTCTTTGAAGGCGTGATCCCCAATATGGAGCGGCGCTATCGAGAGACCGACAGCAACTGGATCCGCGAAGAATTCGAGCGTTATCAGAACAACCGCCCCTGTGGCACCTGCGGCGGGTTCCGCCTGCGGCAAGAGGCCCTGGCGGTTCGGATTGCCGACTTGCATGTCGGGCAGGTGGTGCAGATGTCGATCCGCGAGGCGTATCAGTGGTGCGAAACCGTGCCCGATCACCTTGGCAAGCAGAAGAATGAAATCGCGCGTGCGATCCTCAAGGAAATCCGCGAGCGGCTTGGGTTCCTGAATAATGTCGGTCTGGATTATCTGACGCTTAGCCGCAATTCCGGCACCTTGTCGGGCGGCGAAAGCCAACGGATCAGATTGGCGAGTCAGATCGGGTCGGGCCTTACCGGGGTGCTTTATGTGCTGGACGAGCCAAGCATCGGCTTGCATCAGCGCGACAACGGGCGGCTATTGACCACGCTGCGCAATCTGCGCGATCAGGGCAATACGGTGATCGTGGTCGAACATGATGAAGAGGCCATTCGCACCGCCGATTACGTCTTTGATATCGGCCCCGGTGCCGGCGTTCATGGTGGTCAGGTGGTCAGCCATGGCACCCCCGAAGAGGTGACGGCCGATGCCGGATCAATCACCGGGCAATACCTGTCGGGTGTGCGCGAAATTCCGGTGTCCGCCAAGCGGCGCAAGGGCAATGGCAAAAAGCTCAAGGTGGTCAAGGCGACGGGCAATAACCTCAAGGAGGTGACGGCCGAGTTTCCGCTTGGCAAATTTGTCTGCGTGACCGGTGTGTCGGGCGGCGGCAAATCGACCCTGACGATCGAGACGCTGTTCAAGACCGCAAGCATGCGGCTGAACGGGGCGCGTCAGACACCGGCACCTTGCGAGACGATCAAGGGGCTTGAGCACCTGGATAAGGTGATCGACATTGATCAGCGTCCCATCGGGCGCACGCCGCGATCCAATCCGGCGACCTATACCGGGGCGTTCACGCCGATCCGCGACTGGTTTGCCGGGCTGCCCGAGGCCAAGGCGCGCGGCTATAAACCGGGGCGGTTTTCATTCAACGTCAAGGGTGGGCGCTGCGAGGCTTGTCAGGGCGACGGTCTGATCAAGATCGAGATGCATTTCCTGCCCGATGTCTATGTCACCTGCGAGACCTGTCAGGGCGCGCGATATAATCGCGAAACCCTCGAAATTCGCTTTAAAGGCAAAAGTATAGCGGACGTTCTTGATATGACGGTTGAAGATGCGCAGAGCTTTTTCAAAGCGGTGCCCGCGATCCGTGACAAGATGGATGCGCTGGCGCGGGTCGGGCTTGGTTATATCAAGGTTGGCCAGCAGGCGACGACCCTGTCGGGCGGCGAGGCACAGCGCGTGAAGCTCTCGAAAGAGCTGGCCAAGCGATCAACGGGGCGCACGCTCTATATCCTTGATGAGCCGACGACCGGGTTGCACTTTGAAGATGTGAAAAAGCTGCTCGAAGTGCTGCATGAACTGGTCGATGGCGGCAATACGGTGATCGTGATCGAGCATAACCTCGACGTGATCAAGACCGCCGATCATATCATTGATATCGGCCCAGAGGGCGGCGATGGCGGCGGTGAGATCGTGGCGGTGGGAACGCCCGAAAAGGTTGCGCAGGAACCGCGCAGTTATACCGGGCACTACCTCAAAGAAATGCTGGCGGCGCGCCGCGTCGCCGCCGAATAGGATTGATGCAGGCCTTCGCAAGGATCGGCGGACGCATCGGCCAGATTGCTCTGGCGGTGCTGGCGCTAGGCTATGTGGCGCTTGGCCTGCATTTTCAACTCAAGCCGCCGCTGCTCTATGTCCTTTACGCTGCGCTCTTAACCTGGGCCGTTTGCGTGACGCTTCTGGTCTGGCGCGGGCGTTGGAGCCTTGTCTGGGGTTTCATGGCCGGGCTTGTGACGATCTGGGGACTCTGGTGGGCGACAATTGAGCCGCGACAGGATCGCGATTGGATGTCAGAGGTTTCGCGGGGCGTGACCTCGACGCCTGCGGCGAATGGGCGGATCACACTGCACAATATTCGTGACTTTCGCTGGTCAAGTCCGACCGAGGCCGAACAGGCGTGGTATGACCTCGAAGTGGACCCGCAAAGCCTAACCTCGGTTGATATGATCCTGTCGGTCTGGGATCACCCCGATATCGCCCATACGCTTGTCAGTTTCGGGTTTGAAGATGGCCAGCACGTCGTGTTTTCCGGTGAAATTCGCAAAGAGAAGGGTGAGGAATTTTCCAACATCGGCGGTTTGTTCAAAAGCTATGAAGTTGTGCTGATTGCCGCCGATGAACGCGATATCGTCAATTTGCGTACCAATGCGCGGGGGGAAACCGTCTCGCTCTATCCGGTCGCCCTGTCGGACGAACAGCGCCTGGACCTGTTTCGCGCCTTGCTCGATTACGGCAACGCCCTGGCAGAACGCCCGCGTTGGTATCACACGCTTTGGACAAATTGCACGACACTGCCTTACCGGCTTGTGCGTGGCATAACCGACGGCGCGCCGTTCGACCTGCGGATAATTCTGTCAGGTCGCTTGCCGGGATACCTCTATGACCTTGGCGTCTTGCCCGGCGCCGAGGCGATGCCGCTGAGTGAGCTGCGTGAGCGTGCGGCGCTGCCGACCCTCGATGTCGCGGGGATGGGCAGCGCCCCTTATTCAAAAGCGCTGCGCCAAGGTTGGCAGGATTAGCCGAGCGCCGCCGTCATTTCTTGAGCGGGCAGGTGCGCAAACCAAAGATCGTGTAAAGTGGACAGCTTGACATAAGGCCAGTCACCAGAGGGATGATGCCGATCAGATAGAGCCAGCGATAGGCCGCGTCGGGGTTGAGGAAAAAGCCCGCCAAGAGACCGAGGCCGACAATGATACGAAGCGCGCGGTCCAGAGCCCCGACATTTTTCTTGAGCATGAGAACACCTTTGGCTGATCAGGCCGGAATGGCCCGGTTATAATAGCCCAAGGATATCCTGCCCTCGCGGTACAGTCGGTGATAAGATCACAAAGCCCGCAGATTTATCGAAAATTGCGGCTGTCCTTGATCTGTTCCCAGGCCCAGACCACCTGTTGCAGCTGTTCTTCCTGGCTGCGGTCGCCGCCGTTGATGTCGGGATGCAGCACCTTGATCAGAGATTTGTAGGATTTGCGCAGATCGGCCTTGGTCCAGGTATCCTCGGCCTCAAGGATCTCTACGGCGCGGCGCTCTGTCGGGGGCAATTTACGGCTTCCGCCGCGTTTCTTGCCGGGGTTCTGCGTGGCGTTGCCGCCCAGAACCTGATGCGGATCCTCGATGCCAAGCCGGGCCCAGGCCCGCGTTTCGGGGTCGGTAAAGGCGCGGGTTTCACGCTCCCATACCTTGTCCTTGGAGGCCTGCGCGTTGATCTCCGCCTCGGTGGTGCCGTCAAAGAAATTCCACTTGAGGTTATATTCGCGCACGTGTTGCTGGCAGAACCAGAGATACTCATCAAGCACATCGGGCGCCCTGGGCGCGCGAAACTTGCCTGCCTCGGTACAGCCCTCATGCTCGCACACCCGCACCGATGTTTCAGAGGCGCCCGACATGCCACGGCGGCCACGCGGGTTTTTCTTCTTGGCCGAAGACACGGACATATCGAAACCGAAGGGATCTGACTTGGACATGGGGCTTACCTTTTCGAGTCGGAGACGAGAGTGTATGCCAAAACGTGGCGAATTGAAGGGGGCACGGCGAAAAAAACATCTCCCACTTGTGCGATGATACTGCGCAGGCAGGCGGAGGATGGCGATCCAAGTCCTTGGAATGAAATAATAATAGCCTCTAGGATGTCTGGGTTTTTTCGGTTTCCGGCCTCTTATCGGCGGGCTTGTGCGGCTCTGCGCTTACCGGGGGCGCAACGCGGGGGGCGACGGGCGGGGTCACGCTGCGCACAGCGTCGGCTGGCAGGGCCTCTGTCACAGCCCCGGGCGAGGCCTTGGCGCGGCGAAACACCAGGACAGAGCGATAGACAGTATGGCTTGAGGTCAGCCCCTGACGTTCTTCACTGGGCAGGATATCTGCGCGCAGATATTCCCACCCCTCGCGCCCCATGTCGTTCAACGCCTCTTCAAACCCAAGGGCAAAGCGGGCCTCGGGGGTTTTGACGCCGGGGGCCTTGCGGCCACGGGTCGGGGCGGGGGTAACCTTGTATTCGAAAACCGTCATGGAACCTTCCGGGATTTGTCAGAGCGGTGCATCCTACGCGACTGACCGCGCGGCGCAAGGGGGCATGCAAAACCCCCGGACCATAGGGCCGGGGGTCATGACGTCTTTGAGAGGGGGCCGGGTGTCTATTTCGGGCCGGGGCCGATGATCATGATCATCTGGCGGCCTTCCATCTTGGGCATGTTTTCAACACGCCCGACGGTTTTGATATCCTCGGCGATACGTTCCAAAAGCTGGCGGCCCAGATCCTGATGGGCCATCTCGCGGCCACGAAAGCGCAGGGTGATCTTTACCTTGTCGCCATTTTCAAGAAATTTGACCACGTTGCGCATTTTGACGTCATAGTCATGCGTATCGGTGCCGGGTCGAAACTTGACCTCTTTCACCTCGATGATCTTTTGTTTCTTGCGCGCTTCGGCCTCGCGTTTCTGTGTCTCGTATTTGTATTTTCCGAAATCCATGATCTTGCAGACCGGTGGATTGGCGTTTGGCGAGATTTCAACCAGATCAAGCCCGGCATCAGCGGCCATTTCCATTGCCCGGTCCGGGGTAACCACCCCGACATTTTCGCCGTCGGCGCCAATGAGGCGGATTTCATCACTGCGGATGCGGTCATTGATACGAGGGCCGGTGTCGCGTGTAGGGGGCGCGTTATGAGGTCTGCGGGCTATGGCTTTGTTCCTTTGATCGTTTTGGTTCTGTGGCGAATTTGAGGGTGCAACGTAAACGTGGGCGTGACGGCTTTCAAGCGCCAAAATCGGCTGATCTGAGCCGATTAAGGGCTTATTCCCCCTTGTGCCTTTCCTTTTTCACCTTCATCTGTGAGCAAGACGTGGAGCGGCCGCGAGATTTGCCGGACCCGCATGTATGAGGGAGTGTTTATGAAGAACCTGCTATGGATTGTTGTGGCTGTCGTCATTCTTGGCGGTGGTTATATGCTGTTTACCGGAAAATCGGTGAACGAAGTTGTCGAGACCGTCAGCGAGACCGCGAATGAGGTCGAGGCGCCCGCCGCGCTTGAGGATGCAAGCGACGCGGTTGGCGACGCCGCCGAAGCCGTGGCCGAAACCGCCACCGAGGCGGCAGATGCCGTGGCCGACACGGCGAGCGAGGCAGTGGATGCTGCGACCGATACGGCGAGTGACGCGGCTGATGCCGTGGCCGATACGGTGAGCGATGCTGTGGATGCTGGGAATGAGGCGGCTGATAGTGCGGTTGAGGCCGCAACCGGGGCTGCCGATGATACTGCTGATACTGCCGCCGAGGCTGTCGACACCGCCGCAGATACCGCCGATGCGGCTGCTGAAACCGCCACAGATACTGCCGGTGAGGCCGCCGATGAGGCTGCTGACACCGCTGCAGAGGTTGCCGATAGCGTAACAGAGGCCACGTCTGAGGCTGTCGAGACCACCACCGATACGGTGACCGATACCGCTCAGGATGGGGTTGAGGCCGCGCAAGAGGCCACCCAAGACGCCACCCAAGACGCCGTTGAAGCGGCAACCGGCGAAGCCGCGTCTGACGTCGCTGTTGAAGCCGGAGAGGCCGCGCAAGAGGCCGTGGAGGCCGCGACTGGCACCGCCGCGACCGATGCCGCGCCCGACGCCCTGACCGTCGACGGATTCAGCATGGATCGGGCGCGCGAATTGATCGAGGGGGCCGATCTTGGCGCGATGCAGGAAACGCTTTTGCTGCAAACCATCAAGAAGGCGCAGGATAACCCCGAGCTGCTTAAATCGGCGCTCGAAGCTGCCCGCAGTGCGCTTGGTTACTGATCCACCAGCATAAGACAAGATAACCCGCGCCGGATGCACCCGGCGCGGTTTTTTTATGTCTTAGCAACAGTCGGCCGCCTCGATCAGCACCGTTGCGGCGGCTTTGGCCTCGATCGCGGGGCTGCCATTGCCCAGCATCACAGAGGTCACGATCGCGCCTTCTTTGAGCAGCATCAACTGGCGCGCAAGCGCCGCCGGGTCGCGGGCGCGCGCCTCGGTTGCGAGGGTTTGCACATACTCAAGCAGCATCCGCTTGTGGGTCGCGCTTTGGATGTGAATCGGATCTTTGGGATCCTGGAATTCCGACACCGCCTTGATGAACATACAGCCCTTGAACCTGGGCGAGGTGATCCATTCGTGCAGCGCGTCAAAGACCGCAAGTAGGCGGGCCCTCGGGGTGTCAGCGATCTCTTCGACACGGCGACAGAACCAGTTGCGAAACCTCTCGTCGCGTAGCCTGAGCACGGCCAGGATCATTTCGTCCTTGGTGCGGAAATGTTTGTACATCGAGGTTTTCGAAATGCCGGTTTCCGCCACAAGCTTGTCCATCCCGGTGGCGTGAAAACCGTCGCGATAGAACACCTCAAGCGCATTTCGCACCAGCTCATCTCTTTTATTCGGTCGCATGACTTACCTTAAACTGTACTGATATGTTCACATATATAGTCGAGGTGCGGGATTTTTGCCAGATAAAATCATCCATTTTATTCAATGGTTAGTTGATTTCAGGCCTTCTATCCTAGGTTTTTTGCAAAAATAGGATTTGACAAAGTTTACCGATCTGTACACTTATGGGACGCGAAGTGTACAGATCGGTAACCCATTCGAAACATCAAGGAGCCAGACATGACCCGCCCCCCGCTTCCGCCCTTCACCAAAGACAGTGCAATCGAGAAAGTCCGTGCCGCCGAAGATGGCTGGAATGGCCAGAACCCCAAGGCCGTCGCCCAGGCCTATACCGAGGATAGCCAATGGCGAAACCGGGCCGAGTTTCTGACCGGCCGCGCCGAGATCGAGGCTTTCCTCACCCGCAAGTGGGCGCGTGAGAATGACTATCGCCTGATCAAGGAACTCTGGAGCTGGAGCGACAACCGGATTGCCGTGCGCTTTGCCTATGAGTGGCGCGACGCCGATGGTCAGTGGTTTCGCGCCTATGGCAACGAAAACTGGGAATTTGCCGAAGACGGGCGCATGCGCCGCCGAATCGCCAGCATCAATGATCTCAGGATCACGCCGCAAGAGCGTCTGTTTCACTGGCCGCAGGGGCGCCGCCCCGATGATCATCCCGGCCTGAGCGCGCTTGGCCTTTAACCCCGTTTGAAAGGAGGCTGACATGCCCCGTGCCTTTGCCGAAATCGCCTTTACCCCGAACGTACGCGCCGCGCAGGCGCGCCATGGCTCTGCGGCGGGCTATGAAAAGTTCCTGTCGCCCGATGTGAGTGGCGGCGCGGCGCTCAGCCCCGATGAGGCCACGTTCATTCAGGCCCGCGACGGATTTTACCAGGCGACCGTTTCCGAGACCGGCTGGCCCTATGTCCAGTTTCGCGGCGGCCCCAAGGGGTTTTTGCGGGTGATCGACGCCAAGACCATCGGCTATGCCGATTATCGCGGCAATCGCCAGTATGTGAGCCTTGGCAATCTTGCCGGGGATAATCGCACTTCACTGATTTTGATGGATTATCCTAACCGCAGGCGGATCAAGATCTGGGGCAGGGTGCGGGTTGTTGAAGGTGACGAGGCCGCCGAGATCCTGCCGGCCCTGCATGATGCCGATTATGTCGGCCGCCCGGAACGCGCGATCTTGATCACGGTTGAGGCGTTTGACTGGAACTGTCCTGCCCATATCCCGCAACGCCTCACCGAGACCGAGCTTGAACCCTACCTCGCGCAGATGCGTGCCCGGATTTCCGACCTGACCACCGAGACTGCGCGGCTGACCGATCTGCTTGGCGCCGCGTCCTGATCCCACCAACCGAAAGGAGCCCCCCATGACCCCCTCTTTCAAAAACGCGTTGCATACCGGCGCACTTCTGGTGTCGCTGGCCATCGGCGCGACCCTTCCGATGCAGGCACAGGCGCTTGATCTGGCCTCGCCCGATCACGTGGCCTTTAAGACCACCAGCATCGCGGGCATCGACATTGCCTACCGCGAGGCGGGCGATCCGTCGTATCCCACCGTTTTGTTGCTGCATGGTTTTCCGACCTCGTCGCACATGTTCCGCAATCTGATCCCCGAACTGGCGCAGAAATATCACGTGATCGCCCCCGATTATCCGGGCTTTGGCGCCTCTGCGATGCCGCTTGCCGAGGAGTTCGAGTATTCCTTTGCCAATATCGCCAGGATGATGAGCACACTTCTCGACCAGAAGGGCGTTGAGCGTTACGTCGCCTATGTCATGGATTACGGCGCGCCGGTCGGATACCGCATGTTCGCCGAAGACCCGGAGCGCGTGGCGGGCTTCGTGATCCAGAATGGCAACGCCTACACCGAGGGCCTGCGCGAGTTCTGGGACCCGATCAAGGCCTATTGGGCGGCGCCAACGGTCGAAAACGGCGATGCGCTGCGCGGGTTCTTTGCGCTTGAGGCCACCAAATGGCAGTTCACCGCAGGCGTCCAGAACCCCGAAAACATCAGCCCCGATAACTTATTGGACCGCGCAATACCTTCTGGATCGCCCCGGCAATCAAGAGGTGCAGCTTGAGTTGTTTCTGGATTACGGCACGAATGTCGGCGAATATCCGAAATGGCAGGCGCTGTTTCGCGAGCACCAGCCGCCGGCACTCCTGATGTGGGGCAAGAACGACCCGATTTTCCCGGAAGAGGGCGCGCATCCCTACAAGGCCGACCTGAACGATCTGGAATTTCATATCCTTGACACCGGGCATTTCGCGCTTGAGGAATTCGGCCCGGAAATGGCGGTTGAGATGCTTGAATTCCTGGATCGTGTCTATCCCTAGACCAGGCCAGAGATTGAGAATGGTCGCGCCTTTGGATGGGCGCGGCCATTTCGGCCTTTTGGGCTAGGCGCTTTGATCGAGGGTTTTGTAATGGCGTTCAAGCTCCAGCAAACGCTGCTTGCGCCAGAGCCCGCCGCCATAGCCGGTCAAAGACCCATCCGCCCCGATGACACGGTGGCAGGGCACGACAAGCGCAAGCTGATTTGCCCCATTGGCGCGGGCCACGGCGCGGGTGGCGGCGGGCCTGCCGATCTCATGGGCAATCTGGGAATAGCTGCGCGTGACGCCGGGCGGGATGCGTTGCAGCGCGCGCCAGACCTCGCGCTGAAAGGGCGTGCCATTGAGGGCGAGCGGCGTGCTGAAACCGGCAGAGCGGCCGGCAAAGAACGCCTCAAGCTCTTCCCTGATCTGTTCGGTCGGGGCATAGGACCCAAGGCCAAGCCCGCCCTTGACCGCCCTTTCAATGGCGCTGATTTCGGATTTGAGGGCCTTGCGGTCAATGAATTCCAAAAGGTGCAGATGCGTGGCGCTGCTGATGGCAATCATGTCGCCAAGCGGGGTCTTGATCCAGTCTGCCAAGAGCAAGCCGCTCTTGCCAAGGCTGCCCGGCGCGCGGCCGAGAAGCCTTGCAAAGGCAGAGCGAAAGGCGCTGGCGGATTCGAAGCCGGCGTCAAGCTGGGCGTCGATAACCTTGCTGCCTTCGCTCAGCGCCTCGAACCCGTCGCGCAGGCGCCGGTGGCGGGCCATTTCAAGAAATGTCATGCCGAACTGGCGCTTGAAACTGCGCCGCACGGTCGAAAGATCATATCCCATGGCCTCGATATCGGCCTCGCGCCAGCGAAATTCGGGGCGCTTTTCAAGGGCGCTCAGAAGGTTGGCAATTGCCGGATCGGCCGTGGCCATGGGCGCCAGCGGATGACAGCGTTTGCAAGCCCTGAACCCGGCCTCGATACATTCACCGACCGAGGCGAAAAACCTGCAATTCTCGTACTTTGGCTTGCGCGCAGGGCAGGTGAGGCGACAAAAGATTCCGGTTGAGGTAACGCCGACATAGGCCTGCCCGTCAAAGCGGGTATCGCGCTCAAGCAGAGCGCGATACAGGGTGTCGGAATCTTGCAGATCGAACAACATGCTCTTTTAATAGCACGCCTGACGCGCACCGCCGCCGGTAATCGGGCGTCTATTCTTTTGCCCGCCGATCAGTCGAGAAAGGCCTTTTCGACGACGTATTCCCGGGGCGAGGAATTGGCGCCTTCGCGCAGGCCATAGCCTTCGAGCATCTCTTTGATCTCAAGGTTGAAGGCCAGATTGCCACAGACCATCGCGCGGTCGGTTTCCGGCGCAAGCGGCGCCACGCCAAGATCGGCAAAGGCCTCGCCCGAGCGCATGAGGTCGGTGATCCGCCCCATCTTTGGGCTCTGTTCGCGCGTCGTGGTCGGATAATAGCGCAGCTTGTCGGCAAAGCCTTCGCCAATCAGTTCTGCCAAAAGCTCGTCCTGGCGGATATCCTCAATCAGCCTGCGGCCATATTCAAGCTCGCCCACCTCGCGGCAGGTATGGGTAATGATGACCTCGTCGTAGTCCTCATAGGTCTGGGGATCGCGCAGCAGCGAGGCGAAGGGCGCAATGCCGGTGCCGGTGGCAAAGAACCAGATCCGCTTGCCCGGCAAGAGCGCGTCATGCACCAGCGTGCCCACCGGCTTGGGGCGCAGGATGATCTCGTCACCGGGCTGGATATGTTGAAGCCGACTTGTCAGAGGGCCGTCCTGTACCTTGATCGAATAGAATTCCAACTCATCATCCCAGGACGGTGAGGCGATGGAATAGGCCCGCAACAGCGGCTTTTCGCGGCCGGTCTTTTCATCGGTCTGCATCAGGCCGATCATCACGAACTCGCCCGAGCGAAAGCGCAAAGAGGCGGGCCGCGTCACGCGGAACGAAAACAGCCGGTCGGTCCAATGGGTGACCTCTGTCACCCTCTGCGCATCGGGCAGGGTAAGCGTTTTAGCCTGTTTTGCGGGGGCTTGGGTCACTTGGGTCATCTCATTCATAGGGTCATTTACCGGTCAGATACACCGGCACCTCTGCATAAACATTGATCTGGGTCAGGGAAAGGGCGGATAGTGTTTAGCCGCGCAGGCGGGCCTGATAATCATGCGCTTGCCAGTTGGCGCGGAAAATCCACTGCTCCTCGGGCTGGCGTTTGGCCAGGGTGTCCGGGATTTCGACCTCGTCAAAGCCCGAGCGACGCGCCATGGCGTATTGATCTGCAATCACATGACCATGCGCGCGCAAGCGCCCAGCATAGCCCATAAGCCGCAATTGCCGCGCGATAGAAAAGCCGCGCCCATCGGCAGAGCCTGGGAAATGGACGCGGATCATGGTGACACCCTCCAACCGCCCGGCAAGCGCGGCGGGGTTTGTGTCAACCGCAAGGTCAAGCGCGGTGGCATGCGCCCCCGCCTCGGCCAGCGGCGTGATCGGGGTGGTGAAATCCTCGGGCGCAAAGCCCGTGTCCTTGACGATGACGGTCATGCGGTCACTCCTTTTCGCACCATTTTGCCATTTACAAAATGGATGCCACATTCGGTTTTGCTCTGATCGCGCCAGCGGCCCGATCGTGGGTCTTCGCCGGGCGCCACCGGCGTGGTGCAGGGCATGCAGCCGATCGACGGATAGCCGCGCGCCACCAGCGGATGCCGGGGCAGGCGGTTCTCATCCATATAGGTCTGCATATCCTCGGGCGTCCAATGGGCCAGAGGGTTGACCTTGATCCGGCCTGTCTCGTCCTCGACCTCGAAGAACTCAAGTGCCGCGCGGGTGCCCGACTGATAGCGTTTGCGCCCGGTGATCCAGCCATCAAACCCGGTCAGGGCGGTTTGCAACGGCCGGGTCTTGCGCAGGACGCAACAGGCATCGGTGTCGCGCAGATGCAGCGTGTTGTCGGGGTCCTGCGCGGCCATGTCGGCGGGCGCGGCGCGCAGGATGCGCAGATCGCGCAGATTTAACCGCTCGGCCAGCTCTTGTTGATAGACAAGCGTTTCGGTGAACAGCATTTCGGTGTCGATGAAGATCACCGGCGTCGCGGCCCGCGTGATCGACACCATATGCAAAAGCACCACCGATTCCGCGCCAAAGCTTGACACAAGCGCCAGCCTGCCAGCCTCGGGATCGTGCAGCGCGTGGTCAACCACCGCGACCGCCGAATGATGGCGATAGCGGTGATTGAGGGCGCTCACCCTGTTGGCAAGATCACTCTGCGGCATAGGCCCGCGCCTCGGCGTCATAGAGCGCGGCCTTGAACGGGGCCATGCCGATACGGTTGAACGCCTCAAGAAAGGTTTCTTCCTCGCTCTGACGCAGGCCAAGATAGGCAAAAATCAGACGCTCGATGGCGGGCACAATTTCGTCATAGGCAAAGCCGGGGCCGGTGCGGGTGCCGATGGCCGTGGTTTCGGACGGATCGCCGCCAAGGGTGATCTGATAGTTTTCCACCCCTGCGCGATCCAGTCCAAGAATGCCGATATGACCCACATGGTGATGGCCGCAGGCATTGATGCAGCCCGAAATCTTGATCTGGAGATGGCCGACCTCATGCTCGATCTTGAGCTCTTCAAGACGCGTGGCGATGCCTTGGGCCACAGGAATCGAGCGCGCGGTCGCAAGCGCGCAGTAATCCATGCCGGGGCAGGCGATGATATCCGAGGCGAGGCCAATATTGCCGGTGGCCAGCCCAAGCGTTTTCAGAGCGGCGTGAACCGCCGGAATATCGGCCAGCGGCACATGCGGCAGAACAAGGTTCTGGGCATGGGTGGCGCGGATATCGTTGTGGCCGTATGTTTCGCCAAGATCGGCGACAAGGCGCATCTGATCGGCGCTGGCATCGCCGGGCGTGGCGCCATGGGCCTTGAGGCTGATGGTGACACTGCCATAGCCCGGCGCGCGGTGGGGGGTGACATTGGTGTCACTCCAGGCGCGAAACACCGGATCGGCGTCGCGGGCGGCGAAATAGGGCGCCGGATCGCTGGTCTTGAACGCAGGCGGGGCAAAAGCGCCGGTAATCTCGGCCAGCAAGGCCTGATCCTCCCCGCCAAAGACGGCGCGGCGGCGCGGGAATTCATCCTCGACCTGCGCGCGGATTTCATCAAGGCCGTTTTCATGCACCGTGATCTTGACGCGCGCCTTGTATTTGTTGTCGCGCCGCCCGATCCGGTTGTAGGTGGCAAGGATCGCCTCAAGATAGGGCAGAAGATCGGCGCGCGGCAGGAAATCACGCAGCCGCTTGGCCACCATCGGGGTGCGCCCCATGCCGCCGCCAATCCAGACCTCAAAGCCGCGTTCGCCGTCACGCTCGACAATGCGCAGGCCGACATCATGGCTTTTCATTACGGCGCGGTCGGTGTCGCTTGCGATCACGGCGATCTTGAACTTGCGCGGCAGGAACTGAAACTCGGGGTGGTCGGTGGACCATTGCCGGATCAACTCGGCCACCGGACGCGGGTCTTCGATCTCATCTGCGGCGGCGCCGGCAAAATGATCCGAGGTCACGTTGCGGATGGTGTTGCCGCTGGTCTGGATAGCGTGCATCTCGACCTCGGCCAGGGCATCGAGCATATCCGGCACATCGCTAAGCGTTGGCCAGTTGTATTGAATATTGGTGCGGGTGGTGAAATGGCCATAGCCCTTGTCAAACCGCTCGGCCAGATAGGCCAGCTGACGCAATTTTGCCGCATCGAGCGAGCCATAGGGGATTGCCACGCGCAGCATGTAGGCGTGCAGTTGCAGATAAAGACCGTTCATCAGGCGCAGCGGCTTGAATTCATCTTCGGTCAGGCTTCCGTCGATACGACGCTCAACTTGGGCGCGGAACTGGCGATTGCGTTCCGCCACAAAAGCGGCGTCGAAGTCATTGTAATGATACATTTTAGTCTCCAGCGCGGGCTTGGACGTGCGCCAGGCCATCGGCCTGCTTGCCATGGAAAAGGTTCGAGGGGCCCTTGCGGCGAAAATCCTCGCGAAAATGGGTGGGCTCTGGTCCGGTCGCGCCAGGCGCGACATCTGCCAGATAGACGCCAACCGTCAGATGCGGTTGGGCCTGGGCCTGTAACAGGCGCAGGTCAGCGTCGGCCTCATCGGTGAGAACCTCGGCCTCACAGAGGTGGCGCGTCCAGGCGTTATCGGCGGTGAAGTAAATCACATCGCCCTCGATCAGGGCGTTGGCGGTGATGACCTTTGGGGTAAAGTCGCGGGACATGTCAGGCAAGCTCCTGTTGCTGAATTCGGGTAAGACCAGCCTGCGTTTCGCGCGGGCTCAGGCCGTAAAACATAAGGGCGGGGCCGGTGATATCGGCCTCAGTCAGGGCACTGGGCAGCGCATCCAGCGTGGTCGCAAGGATGCGTTGATCAGGGCGGCTGGCGTTCTCGATCACGGTGACCGGCGTGGCGCGATCCGCGCCCTGCATGATCAGGCGGCCCTGAATGAAACGGGCCGATTTCTTGCCCATATAGATCGCCGCCACCTCGCCGGGCTGCGCCAGAGCGCGCCAGTCGTGATCGGCAAACCCCTTCATGTCATGCCCCGTCAACAGCCGCGCCGAGGCGTTGCGCCCGCGTTTTGTCAGGCTTTGACCGATGGCCGCGACGCTGGCCGAGGCGGCGGTAATGCCGGGCACCACATGCCAGCCAATCCCGGCCTCGGTCACGGCGTCGATTTCTTCGTCAAGTCGGCCAAAGACGGTGGGGTCACCGCCCTTGAGGCGCACGACCTGCGCGCCGGTTTTGGCGTGGGTCACGATAAGCGCGTTGATGTCGTCCTGGCTCATCGAGGGGCCAAAACCCTCTTTGCCCGCATCAATTAGCACAGCCTCGCGGCGCGCCAATTCAAGGATTTCGGGCGTGACAAGGCGGTCATGGATCACCACGTCGGCCGCTTCAAGCGCCTTGCAAGCCTTGAGCGTCAACAGCTCTGGATCGCCGGGGCCCGCGCCGACAAAAGCCACGTGTCCTTGGTGACCCTCTACGGTTTTATGTTTATTTAAAGTGGCTTGCATGTCGTTTTTGACCTCACTTTTGGCACCCATTTCGATCGCGCGGGGATCGACAGTGAAATCGCATTCGGCCCGGAAATCACGGTGTCGACGCCCCAAGAGACGGATCGCCACCGCCCGACGGAGCGATACAGCGGCCATCAACGACCGGTAGATTGGAAAATGCTTCATCGGGACGGCCCTGATCGGTTTGACTTGTCCCTCAATATAGGAAATATTCCCACATATACGCCATACGGCGCGGTGAATAAGGACATATGTTCCGTATTGCGGCCCGCTTAGGCGAAGTGTTCCAAGGTTGAAGGGAAATCGGAATGGCTGTTCGTCTGGATGAACTGGATCGAAAAATCCTCGTGCAGTTGCAAGAGGATGGGGGGCAATCGCTCGACGATATTGCCAGGAATGTCGGCAGTTCCAAGACCCCCGTATGGAACCGGATTCGCAAGATGCGCGAGGCCGGGGTGATCAAACAGCAAACCTATCTGCTGGATGCCGAGGCGCTTGGGCTTGAGGCCTGTTTTTTCGTACTGATCCGAACCTCAGAGCATGATGCCGCCTGGCAAAAGGCGTTTCTGAAGGCGCTCAAGGAACGGCCCGAGGTGCAAGAGGCACATCGCCTTGCGGGGGATATCGATTATATTCTCAAGGTCAGGGTCGCCAATGCGCGCGCCTATGACGTGTTTTATCAGGCGCTGATTTCAGAGGTGAAGGTGCATAATGTCACGGCACTTTTGTCGATGGAAGAGATCAAATCAACCACCATGCTTCCGCTTTAAATCAGGATTCCAATGCGTTGATAATAGGCGAAAAATCATCAGCCTTCAAACTTGCTCCGCCGACCAGTGCGCCATCGACATTCGAGGTGGCGAAAATTTCTGCGGCATTTTCCGGCTTGACCGATCCACCGTAAAGCAGGCGAAAATCCTGTGCGGCCCCGGCGCCAAAGCGATCATCAAGGCGGCTGCGGATGAAAGCATGTACCTCGCCAATCTGCTCCAGGCTCGGGGTGAGCCCTGTGCCGATGGCCCAGATCGGCTCGTATGCGATGACGGTATTGGCACCGGTGGTGCCGTCGGGCAGGGACCCGGCAAGCTGATCGGCGATCACATCCAATGTTTGCGCGCCTTCGCGCTGTGCCAGAGTTTCACCAAGGCAGACCAGTGCAATCAGGCTCGCCGCATGGGCGGCCAGGGCCTTTTTTGCGACCAAATCGCTGGTTTCATTGTGATTTTCACGGCGTTCCGAGTGGCCAAGTATCACCGCCCCGGCACCGGCATCGGCCAACATGGGGGCCGAGATATCGCCGGTATGGGCGCCAGAGGCGGCCGCATGGCAATCTTGAGCGCCGATCATAATGGTGCTGTCGGCGCTAATCCCGGCGGCCTGGGCGATCAAGGTCGCAGGCGGACAGATCAGGATATCGACAGAGGGCGTCTTATGGACAGACACAAGCGCCTGTAACTCGGCAAGGCTGGGGGTGGTGCCGTTCATCTTCCAGTTGCCCGCAGCGAGTTTGCGTTTCATCATCATGCCTTCTTGAAATTACCTGATCTCGTCGTCCGACATCCGCCGGAATGCAAGCACGACAGGCGGTTAGCCGATATGTTTGAGAGCAGCGGCGGCTTACATATCCGCGAATTTGATCGATTCACCGCAGCCGCAAGCCTCGGTCACATTGGGGTTGTTGAACTTGAATCCCGATTCCAGCAGCGAGACTTCATAGTCAATCTGGGTGCCAAACAGGAACATCTGCGCCATCGGTGCGATCATCACGCGCGCGCCATCGGATTCGACCACCTCGTCGTTGGGGTCGACCTCGGTCACGTATTCCATGGTGTATTCCATGCCCGCACAGCCGCCCTTCTTGACGCCAATACGCAGCCCCTGATGACCATCGCGGCCCATCAGCTTTGCGATTTGCGACGCGGCGGCCGGGGTAATGGTGACGGCTTGTTTTCCGGGGATGCCAAACATTAGGTTTGCCTTCCAATCCGTTGTGGTAATTACATAAAGCCCAGCTCAAGGCGGGCTTCATCGCTCATCATGTCCATGCCCCAGGGCGGTTCCCAGACCAGTTGAACATCGACATGTTTAATGCCTGCCAAAGGTTCGATCGCCTCGGCAACCCAGCCGGGCATTTCACCGGCCACGGGACAGCCGGGCGCGGTCAGGGTCATGGTGACATTGACCGCATTTTCGCCATCAATATCAATCGTATAGATCAGGCCCAGATCATAGATATTCACCGGAATTTCCGGGTCATAGACAGAGCGGCAGGCCTCGACCACCTGATCATAAAGCGGGTGATCGGTGCTCGAGGGCGCAATCAGCGGGGCGCCTTCAAGGGGTTCTGGGCTATTGTTCATCATCGTGTCCTACGGGTTATCCTGACCAAACATATAGGGTTTATAGCGGGCTTCGTCCAGAGGGCGGCGGCAAGCGGATCAGTCTTCGATGCTGATGCTGGATTTACGGCGACGCACCGGGGCGGGGCGCACGCGGGATTCGATCAGATCATAGAGCGCGCCAACGATGTCCTTGCCGGTTGAGGTCTCGATCCCCTCAAAGCCGGGGGACGAGTTGACCTCAAGCACCTTTGGCCCGGCCTCAGAGCGCAAAAGATCGACGCCGGCCATGTTGAGATCGAATACTTTTGCCGCGCGGATCGCCGTTTCGCGTTCAAGCTTGGTGATCCGCACCGCCTTGGCCGAGCCACCACGATGCAGGTTCGAGCGAAAATCGCCCTCGGCCCCGGTGCGCTTCATCGCGCCCACAACCTTGCCGCCGATCACCAGACAGCGGATATCTTCGCCCGCCGCCTCCTTGACGAAATCCTGCACCAGAAAGTTGGCCTTGAGACCGCGAAAGGCGTCGATCACGGATTCGGCCGCCTTTTTGGTTTCGGCCAGCACGACGCCCTTTCCTTGTGTCGATTCCAGAAGCTTGACGATAAGTGGCGCGGTGCCGACAAGCCCCATCAGGTTCGAGGTGTCAAGCGGCGAGGCGGCAAAGGCGGTGTTGGGCATGCCGATCTTGGCGCGCGCCATAAGTTGATGGGCGTAAAGCTTGTCGCGGCTAGAGGTGATGCCGGCGCTGGAATTCACGCAATAGGTGCCGATGGTTTCAAACTGGCGGATGATCGCGGTGCCATAGGGCGTGATCGAGGCGCCGATGCGCGGCACCACGGCATCAAACCGCGGCAGGCGCTTGCCGTCGTAATGCACCTCGGGCGACATCGCGTTGATCGCCATGTAACAGCGGGTGGTGTTGATCACCTCGACGGTGTGACCACGCGCCTCGCCTTCGCTGACAAGGCGGCGGGTGGAATAGTTGTCCTCGCGGCTCAGAACAGCGATGCGCAGGGCACGGTTGGGCTGGGCGCTGCGCATTTTGGCGGTGTGGTAGACGTCATAGGAAAGCTCGGGCTGCATAAAACGGTCGGTTGCGACAATCGAGATATGATCCTTGAGCGCGCGACGGCCCAAAAGCATGCGAGAGGCCATGCCGTGGCGGTTTGTCAGGGTGATTTCGATCGGCCAGCTTTGGCCGTTCACGGCGAGAGTGGAGGAAATGACATAGCGCATTTCCTTGTCGCCGTTGGACGAGGTCACATCGCGCCGGTCAATAATCGTGGCCGAGCAGGGGATCACAAGGTCGTCGCGCCCCGGAATCGGGTGCACGGTAAAGCGCACCTTGGGTTTGGAGGCGGGGCCAAAGGTTTCAATATCAAAGGCATGCAGCGCCGAGGTGCGCGCACCGGTATCGACCTTGGCCTTGAGCGCGGGCACGCCAAGTCCGGGCAGGGCAACCCATTCTTCCCACCCGAATTGCAGCGGCTGCGGAGTGTCGGCGGTGGTCATGAACGGTGCCTCCTTGGCAAGGTCTGGATCGCGCGCGGGCACACCCCGGCATCCTTGGGCACCCAGTCACATCATGAATGGAGGGGAAACTCAAGGGAGCTTGGGTTGCAGGGCCTAATCGTTGATGTCGGTTTCGATCCTGCGCGCATTGCCGCCGGGCGCGCGGAAAAAGCGCCGCAGAATGAGCCATGCGATCAGCGACAGCACCGCGAAGATCGCCAGAAGCGCGGCAAGGCCAGGGGTGAGCGGGCTAAGCAGCAAGAGGCCCACGAGGGCGGCGCCGATGGCAAAGCCGAGAAAGATAAAGCCCGGTGCAAGCACTTCAAGGATGCCAAGCACAAGGGCGGCGGCAAACCAGACCCACCAGAACGACCAGAGAGCAACCCCGCCCAGCATCATGCCTTTCCTTTCAGCATGTTGAAGGCATTTCCAAAAGCCTCAAGCGCGTTGGCGGGCACCAGGATGGTCGAAGAGGATGGGCTTGCGCCAAGCGCATTCAGCGCCTCGACCTGTTTCAGGGCGACCTGATATTGCGCAGCCGCCAGGCCGTTTTCGGCGATGGCGGCGGCAACGACGCTTGTGGCATAGGCCTCGGCCTCGGCGGCGATGCGACGGGCCTTGGCGGTTTGCTCGGCGGCGTAAAGCTCGGCGTCGGCATTGAGCTCGACCGCGCGCTTGGAGCCTTCTGCCTCGGTTACCTGGGCGCGCCGCGCGCGCTCGGCGTTGAGCTGTTGCATCATCGCGTCGCGGGTTGCCTGATCAAGGTTCACGTCAAGGATTTCGGCGCGCGTCACCTCGATGCCCCAGTCATCCACGGCGCTTTCGACAAGCGATTTGATGGTGCCGATCATCTCGTTGCGGTTGGACTGGACTTCGTCAAGGTCCATTCGACCGATCTCGGCGCGCACGATCCCGGCCACGGTGGTGGCGATGGCGGCATCGACGTCGCGGATGCGATACACCGTTTTTTCCGGCTCGATGATGCGGTAGAACACCGAGGTATCGACCTGCACCAGCACGTTGTCCTTGGTGATTGCATCCTGGCTGGCGGTCGGCAATTGGCGTTCAAGGATCGAAATGCGATGCGCAGCGCGATCCAGAAACGGCACGATCATGTTGATACCGGGTTTGAGAACCGCATGCAGCCGCCCAAAGCGTTCAATCACGAATTGTTCCGATTGCGGAACGATTTTGACACTGCGCAGTACCGTGATGATGATCAGCGCGGCCAACAGGATATACAACAGGTTGGACGAAAGCAGGTCCATGATCTGATCTTCTAACATTTCGTACCTCAAAATTACACGCAAACCGCCGCGTTCGGCCATTTTTGAAAGATGTGCCGCTTTTGGCCGTTTTACAAGCTGGGGTAAATCGCTTTAAGGGGGGTAAACGCAGATAGGGGTCAAATTATGACGGCGCAGATCAGGTTCGAGATGCAGGCCCGCGACGGTCTTGCACGCAGCGGGGTGATTTCAACGCCGCGTGGCGACATCCGCACGCCGGCCTTCATGCCGGTGGGGACGGCGGCAACCGTCAAGGCGATGATGCCCGAAAGCGTGCGCGCGACCGGGGCGGATATCCTGTTGGGCAATACCTATCACCTTATGCTGCGCCCCGGTGCCGAGCGGATTGACCGGCTGGGGGGCCTGCATGAATTCATGAACTGGGATCGCCCCATTCTGACCGATAGCGGCGGCTTTCAGGTGATGAGCCTTGCGGGGCTGCGCAAGCTCACCGAGGCAGGTGTAACGTTTCGGAGCCATATCGACGGCTCGAAACACGAGCTGACCCCAGAGCGATCAATGGAAATCCAAAGGCTGTTGGGCAGCGATATCGTCATGTGCTTTGACGAATGCCCGGCGCTTCCGGCGACGGATAAGGCCGTGGCCGAAAGCATGCGCCTGTCGATGCGGTGGGCCGCGCGGTCGAAAGACGCCTTTGGCGACCGCCCCGGCCATGCGCTTTTCGGGATCATGCAGGGCGGCGTGACGCCCGAGTTGCGCGAGGAAAGCGCCGAGGCGCTCAAGGCGATCGGCTTTGACGGTTACGCGGTCGGCGGGCTTGCCGTGGGTGAGGGGCAGGAGGCGATGTTTGGCGTGCTGGATTATGCGCCGGGGTTCCTGCCCGAAGACAAGCCGCGTTATCTGATGGGGGTGGGCAAACCCGACGATATCGTCGGCGCGGTCAAGCGTGGGATTGACATGATGGACTGCGTGCTGCCGTCCCGCTCGGGGCGCACGGGCCAGGTGTTTACCCGCCGGGGCGTGCTCAACATCAAGAACGCGCGCCATCAGGATGATCCAAGACCGCTGGATGAGGCCTGTAGCTGTCCGGCGTGCAGCAATTACTCGCGCGCCTATCTGCATCATGTGTTCCGCAGCCAGGAAATCATCAGCTCGATGTTGTTGACCTGGCATAACCTGCATTATTTTCAGGATATCATGGCGGGCATGCGAGAGGCGATTGCGCAGGGTCGGTTTGCCGAATGGGAAGCGGGTTTTCATGCCGGGCGGGCGCAGGGCGATATCGAGCCGCTTTGACGGATCTGCTTTCGGGTATCCGCCTGTCAAGCCATCAGACCTGTGCATTTCTGCAAGGGGCGCTGTGGAATAGGGGATAGGGTTTGGCCCTTGGGGGCAGGGCCGGTCGTGCCTAACTGTGTTGCGAGGCTGCGGAGACGATCCGCACTATGCCGCAGAACAAACCCAGGAGCGTCCTTATGTCAGACAAGTTATTTTCCCCCGTCACCGCCGGTGACCTCGATTTGGCCAACCGCATGGTTATGGCCCCGCTGACGCGCAATCGCGCCGATGATGACACCGGCGAGGTGTCGGATATGCATGTGGATTACTACAGTCAGCGCGCCGGGGCCGGGCTTATCATCACCGAGGCCGCGCAAATTTCGGCCGAGGGCAAGGGCTATGTCGGTACGCCGGGGATTTACACGCCCGGACAGGTCGCGGCCTGGAAAAAGGTCACCGACGCGGTGCATGACAAGGGCGGCAAGATCGTGATCCAGCTTTGGCATGTCGGGCGGATCAGCCATGTGTCGCTGCAACCGGATGGTCAGCCACCGGTTGCGCCCTCGGCCATCGGCGCCGAGTCGCCGACCTTTACCCGCAACGGGTTTGAAACGACCTCTGTGCCGCGAGCGCTTGAGACGGACGAGATGCCGCGCATCGTGGCCGATTACGTGCATGCCGCCAAATGCGCCAAAGAGGCGGGCTTTGACGGGATCGAATTGCACGCCGCCAATGGCTATCTTCTGGATCAGTTCATCAAGGATGGCCCTAACACGCGCAGCGATGCCTATGGCGGCTCGATCGAAAACCGCGCGCGGCTTTTGTTCGAGGTGCTTGACGGGTTGACGGATGTCTGGCCCGTTGGAAAAATCGGTCTGCGTCTTTCGCCCTATTCGGGCTTTAACGCCGCCGAGGATAGCGATCCCGATGCCACCTTTGGCTATGTGGTCGAGCGGCTGAACGCCTATCCGCTGGCCTATCTGCACCTGATTGAAGGGGAGACCGGGGGCGATCGCAATGGCGGCTTTGACGCGCTGCGCGAGCTTTGGCGCGGGACCTATATGGCCAATAACGGCTATGACCGCGATCTGGCGATGGCGCGGGTTGACGAGGGCAAGGTCGATCTTGTCGCCTTTGGGCGCCCCTTCATCGCCAATCCCGATCTGGTCGAGCGGTTGCGCCGTGATGCGCCGCTCAACGAGGGGGATGGTGATACCTATTATGGCGGGGGCCGAGAGGGGTACACCGATTATCCAAGGCTTGACGCGGCGTGACCCGGTTAAGGTAAAGACGCAAACAACACGCTTTCTTGCCGCGCCTGACCATCGGGCGCGGCATTTGCGTTAAAACCTGCCCATTGTGCCCTTGCCCCCGCGGGCGCAGGCGGGCATTCTGGGGGACGCGTGTTGAAATCAGCGGGCTTGTGCCCCAGATTAACACCAGTGAAACGGAGAAGGCCGAGGTTGCTGCGTAGTCAGGGCCAGTGCCTTTTTGCCAAGAACAGGAAATGATGATGCAAGAGCCCCTTAACGCTTCTTACCCAGTGCTGCCGCTGCGCGATATCGTGGTTTTTCCGCATATGATCGTGCCGCTCTTCGTCGGGCGCGAGAAATCGGTTCGCGCGCTGGAAGAGGTGATGCAGGACGATAAACAAATCCTTCTGAGCAGTCAGATTGATCCGGGCATTGATGACCCCGACGAGAGTGGCATCTATCGCGCCGGTGTGTTGGCGAATGTGCTGCAACTGCTGAAGCTGCCCGATGGCACCGTCAAGGTGCTTGTCGAGGGTGTGGCGCGGGTGCGGATCACCGACTATCTTGAGAATGACGATTTCTTCGAGGCGCGCGCCGAGTATCTCACCGAGATGCCGGGCGATGCCACCACCATCGAGGCGCTGTTGCGCTCGGTGGGGGATGAGTTTGCGCGCTATGCCAAGGTCAAGAAGAACATCCCCGACGAAGCGCTTGCCGCGGTAACGGACTCTGAAGAGCCCGCAAAGCTGGCCGACCTGGTTGCCGGGCATCTTGGCATCGAGGTCGACAAGAAACAGGACCTGCTTGAAACCCTCAGCGTGAGCGAGCGGCTGGAAAAGGTCTATGGCCTGATGCAGGGCGAAATGAGCGTTCTTCAGGTCGAGAAAAAAATCAAGACGCGTGTCAAATCCCAGATGGAGCGCACACAGCGCGAATACTATCTGAATGAGCAGATGAAGGCCATTCAGAAGGAACTGGGCGATGGCGAAGAGGGCGAAGGCGAAGTCGCCGAGCTTGAGGGCAGGATCAATGAAACCAAGCTGAGCAAAGAGGCGCGCGAAAAGGCCGATGCTGAGCTCAAAAAGCTCAAGAACATGAGCCCGATGAGCGCCGAGGCAACAGTGGTGCGCAACTATCTCGACTGGATGTTGTCGATCCCATGGGGCGTGAAAAGCCGGGTCAAGAAAGACCTGAGCCGCGCACAGGACGTGCTTGATACCGATCACTATGGCCTGGATAAGGTCAAGGAGCGGATCGTCGAATATCTTGCGGTGCAACAGCGCAGCAAAAAGCTCAAGGGGCCGATCATGTGCCTTGTCGGCCCGCCGGGCGTGGGCAAGACCAGCCTTGGCAAATCGGTGGCGCGGGCCACCGGGCGCGAATTCATCCGCATTTCGCTTGGCGGCGTGCGCGACGAGAGCGAAATTCGCGGTCACCGCCGGACATATATCGGCTCGATGCCCGGCAAGATCATTCAGGCGCTGAAAAAGGCCAAGACCACCAACCCGCTTATCCTTTTGGATGAGATCGACAAGATGGGGCAGGATTTCCGCGGCGATCCGGCGAGCGCCATGCTTGAGGTGCTTGACCCCGAACAGAACAGCACCTTTGTCGATCACTATCTGGAGGTGGAATACGACCTTTCGAATGTGATGTTCCTGACAACGGCGAACTCCTATAACATGCCGGGGCCGCTTTTGGACCGGATGGAGATCATTCCGCTGGCGGGTTATACCGAGGACGAAAAGCGCGAGATTGCCAAGCAGCATCTGATTGACAAACAGGTCAAGAACAACGGCTTGCGCAAGGGCGAGTTTGAGCTGACGGACGAGGCGCTGACCGATATGGTGCGCTATTACACCCGCGAGGCCGGTGTGCGGAATCTTGAGCGCGAGATCGCCAAGGTGGCGCGCAAGGCCGTGACCCGGATCATCAAGGGTGAGGACAAGCAAATTAGGGTGACCTCTGAGAACCTCAGCGATTTCCTTGGCGTCAGAAAGTACAAATACGGTCTGGCCGAGGAAAGCGATCAGGTGGGGGTTGTCACCGGGCTTGCCTATACTTCCGTCGGTGGCGAGCTTTTGAACATCGAGGCGCTGCGCCTGCCGGGCAAGGGCCGGATGAAGACCACCGGCACGCTTGGCGATGTGATGAAGGAATCGATTGATGCGGCCTCAAGCTATGTCCGCTCGATTGCGCCCGAAATCGGGGTCAAGCCGCCGAAGTTCGAAAAGTGGGATATCCACGTGCATGTGCCCGAAGGTGCGACACCGAAAGATGGCCCAAGCGCCGGGCTTGCGATGGTGACGTCGATTGTGTCGGTCCTCACCGGTATTCCGGTGCGCAAGGATATCGCCATGACCGGCGAGGTCACATTGCGCGGCAATGCGCTTCCGATCGGGGGGCTGAAAGAAAAGCTCCTCGCGGCGTTGCGTGGCGGGATCAAGACCGTGCTGATCCCGCGCGAGAACGAGAAAGACCTGGTCGAGATCCCCGATAACGTCAAGGAGGGTCTGGATATCATCCCGGTCGATCACGTGCGTGACGTGCTCAGGCTGGCGCTGGTGCGCACGCCCGAGCCGGTCGAATGGGACGAGGCCGCAGAAGAGGCCGCCGCCGCCGAGGCGGCAATCGCCAAGGGCGGCGAGGGCACAGGCGCCACCGCGCATTAAGCAAATCGACGAGGAAGCCCCGGTAAAACCGGGGCTTTTTCTGTTTCAGGGGCGGTGGTTTCTTATGCGGGACGAACACATCCTGGCACTGACAGAGAAATTGCGGCGTCTTTCTCTATAGCTGCGATAGCGATGACATGCGCGGGATTATGAAAGACCGTAGAGCGCGCTATTGAAAGGCGGGGGTGGTCAAAAGGCTCAAGCTGAAAAGCGCGGCGGCACAGGTTCTGTTCATCTGTCTTCCCCAAGATGAAATCCAGCGTCGATTTAACGGTGCAGGTGGGGTTTCGTCAACTCTGGCTGGTATTGTTTCCCTTATCGCGTTAGATTGTTGCTATAAAATAAACAATTGAGGCATGAAATGAGCACAAGACGCAGCACCAAGACCCGCCCGAAAACCACAGCAAAGGCCAGTTCGACCGCGACGCCCCCGAAAGCGGACGCAGCGCAGAGTATCACCCCTGTCGTCGTCACCGAAAACGCCGCCGCTGACACCGGCCCCGAGCTTAAGAAACAAGAGCTTCTGGACAAGATCGTGACCCGTTCCGAGGTCAAGAAGAAATTCGCCAAACCAGTGGTCGAAGCCATGTTGGAGGTGCTGGGCGAAGCTCTGGCCGAGGGGCGCGAATTGAACCTTCAGCCCTTGGGTAAGGTCAAGCTGAACCGCACCAAGGAAACGCCCAATGCCCGGATCATCATCGCCAAGATCCGCCAGTCGAAACAAGGCGGCGCAAGCGTGATCAAACCGCTGGGTGGCGACGAGGAAGACCCGATGAAAGATCAGGTTGCACAGGGCGCCGACTGACGCTAGAAACCGCGCACGGCGGGTGATTAGCTCAGTGGTAGAGCGCTTCGTTCACATCGAAGATGTCAGGGGTTCAAATCCCTTATCACCCACCATTTCTCTTCTAGTCACGTGGCTTGGACAGGTGTTGGAACAGAATGCCGGGGAACGACAGGGCGTCTGAGAGGATTGGCAGCTTGCGAGCGATTTACCGCGAGCAGGTCGTGATGCGGGTCACGCAGGATTTGTTCAAAATGCCGCAACGGTTCATTGCATCCTTGGCTGCGATCCTGCGCGCGGATCCCAGCCCGAAATAGGCCGTGCCCTCGCGCGATGTGGCCAAACTGCCGCAACCGCCATCGAAAACCTCGACAACGTCACAAGACTCGCCACAGCTGCGTTTCGCGCGATCATATGCCTCGGGGGCGGTGGCGCGATCTGTTACATAGCCGGCGGCCCAGTTGGGGCCGACCGCGACTGCATTCCAGCACTGACCATACTGGCAGGCGGCGGCATGATTGGCAGTGGTAAAAAGAGACGCCATGATACCAATGAAAAACAATGGCTTACTAAAATTCTGTCTCATTGAGTTTATCCTTTTTACGATAATAAATAAATTACGAGAGAAGAAAAAGGCGAGTCAATCCGGGGGCCTTACACCACAGAGGCGAGTGATCGCGTCTGAGGTGTTTTACGATGTATTCACTTTATCCATGGCTGTGTAAGCGCAAGTTTATTGAAACGGAAAACGCCGATAGGTGCGATAAAGAAGGGGATGGCACCTTTTTGAGGAATGTCGAAATTTGCCTTAATATTCGATAAAGCAAGACGTCGAGCGTCTCTTTGGCCGCCTTAGGGTCGGTCAGCGATGCGAATGCCGAATTTCTACATGTTTAAACGCTCGATTGCGGTACGTATCGGCCGCTATCGCGTTTTGTGGCAGGAAATGACGTATTTGAGATGGGCCATGGCCAAAAGCGTGATTTCACACCGGTAATTCTTGGTCTATTATCAGTGGTATGGACATCGTTCTTATCACCACGATCATTGCATCGCTGTTTCTGGTCATAGCTGCGGCTGACCCGTTGGCGGCGCGTCTGCGCTTGCCCTATAGCGTTATTCTGGCCTGTCTTGGCATGCTGATCGGGGCGGCGGCGATCTTTTTTCTGCGCACCGAAATTACCGATGCCCTCAACCCCGTGGCCGAGGCGATTCTGGCGCTTCCGATCCGCTCGAACGTGTTCTTGTATGTCTTCCTGCCGACATTGTTGTTTCAGGTCACGCTTGGGATGAACCCGCGCCGGATGTTGGATGACTGGGTGCCGATCATTGTGCTGGCGGTGGTGGCGGTGGTGGTGGCGACGCTCGCGGTTGGCTATGCGCTTGCCTCGGCGAGTGCTTTGCCGATTGCCGCCTGTCTTTTGATCGGCGCGATTGTCAGCACGACCGACCCTTCGGCGGTGGTTGGCATTTTCCGCTCGATTTCGGCTCCGCGGCGGTTGTCGCGGATCATCGAGGGCGAAAGCCTTTTGAATGACGCGGCGGCGATTGCGCTTTTTGGTCTGTTCATGGGGTTTGTGCGCCTTGGCGCGCCGGATCCGACGCTTCGCGATGCTTTGGCTCAGTTTCCGGTGCTGATCGCGGGCGGGGCCGTGGTGGGCTGGCTGGCGGCGCGGGTGGCGGTCTGGATCATGGCGCTTTTCGCGCGCTATGAGCTGGCCTTGATTTCGGTCTCGGTCGCCTTGCCCTATCTCGCCTATATCGGCGCGGAACAGAGCATCGGCGCTTCGGGCGTCATTGCTGTTGTCGCGGCGGGTCTTACGCTCAACCTGACCGGGCCTGCGCGGCTTCCGCCCGCCGCCTGGGGCAATCTGCGCGAGGTGTGGAACCTTCTGGCGCATTGGGCCGGGGCGTTGATCTTTATTCTGGCGGCCCTGTTGATCCCGCGCCTGCTGGAAGAGGTGCGGGCGAGCGATGTCATCCTGATCGTGGTGGTGACGCTGGCGGCGATTGCGGCGCGCACGCTTATCCTGTTCGGGTTGATGCCTATCTTATCGGCGCTCAAACTGTCGCCTGTGGTCGAGCGACCCTACCGCGCGGCGATCCTTTGGGGTGGGTTGCGCGGGGCGGTGACCCTGGCGCTAGCGCTTGCCGTGACCGAGAGTGTCCGGGTGCCGCTTGAGGTCAAGCGGCTGGTCGGGATTTTGGCCACCGGCTTTACCCTGTTCACGCTGCTGGTGCAGGGCACGACCCTTCGATGGGTGATCGGGCGGCTTGGGCTTGACCGGTTGTCGCCGTTGGATTCCGCTCTTAGCAATCAGGTGATCGCGGTGGCGCTTCAGGCGGTGCGCGAGGATGTGGCGCGGGTCTCGGAAAACTATGAGCTGACCAAGGAAACCGTGCGCTCCGAGGCCAAGCGCTTTGGCGAACGTCTTGACGGTGCGGTCAAGGCCGCCGAGGAGCATGCGGCAATTTCGGATCGGGACCGGATCACGCTTGGGCTTATTGCGCTTGCGGGGGCCGAGCGCGACACGATCCTGGCGCGATTTCGCGAGCGCGCGATTTCGGCACGTCTCTCAGAGCAGATACTGACCGAGGCGGACCGCCTGATTGAGGCGACGCGCAGCGGCGGTCGCACCGGCTATCAGCGCGCGACGCGTAAAAGCCTGCGCTATGGCAAGGCGTTTCGTCTGGCGGTGTTTCTCAACAACCGCTGTGCTCTGGCAAGACCGCTGGCGCAGTTGACGGCCGACCGGTTTGAGGTGTTGCTGTCGCAGCGCCTGATCCTGCGCGATCTGAGCGGTTTTATCGATAAACGCATCCGGCGCATTCACGGGCGTCGCGTGGCCGAGTTGTTGCAGGAACTTCAGGCCCGGCGCATCGAGCGGGTCGAGACCGCGCTTGAGGGGTTGCGCCTGCAATATCCGGGCTATGCCGAAGAGCTTGAGCGCCGCTTTATCCGCCGCACCGCCCTGCGCCTTGAGGCGCACGAATATGAGGCGCTGCGCGGAGACGGGCTTATCGGGGCGGAGCTTTATACATCGCTGGTGCAGGAAATCGATACCCGCCGTCTCAAGGCCGAAGAGCGCCCCAAGCTTGACCTCGCGGTGCAAAAGTCAGTGCTGGTGAGCCAGTTCCAACTGTTTAGCGAGCTTGATGAACGCAGCCTCAAGCAGCTGACGCGGGCGTTGCGCACGCGCTATGTCAACGAGGATGAGATCGTCGTGGCCAAGGATAGCGCGCCAAAAAGCGTGTTCTTTCTTGCCTCTGGCGCGGTCGAGCTTGAGACTGCGAACCAGACTTGGCGGCTTGGGCGGGGCGATATGTTTGGCCAGATGGCGATTCTGATGCAAAAGCCTCGCCGTACCGAGGTGCGCGCGATTGCGCCTTCGACGCTGCTGGTGCTGGACGAGGCGCGTTTTGTCAAACTGCTCAAGCGCAGCAAGAGCTTGCAAGAGGCGGTGCGCGCCACGGCCAAAAAGCGGGGCTTGAGCCCAGAGGCCTTTACCCTTCCCGAGCTTGTCGCGTCCGAGTCCGAGGTGGCAAAGCCCGCGCCGCGCGACCCTGCCGCAACGCCCTAGCAGCAATGCGCGCGCATGGGGTTGGCAATGCCGGACAGGGGCGATAAAGCCTGCGGCCAATCAACCGGAACCCCTGGGGAGTGACCTCGGCGGCTTTGGGGCGGCCAAAGCGCCGGATCATCGACGATAAAACTGCACAGAGATGACAGGGCCGGTTTTGGCGGGCTCGGTCAGGAACGGATTTCACATGATTTCACTTGATGCCTATCGTGGCCAATGGCTGGGAAATATCAAAGGCGACGTCTTGTCGGGGCTGGTTGTGGCGCTTGCGCTTATCCCCGAGGCGATTGCCTTTTCGATCATCGCCGGGGTTGACCCCAAGGTCGGGCTTTATGCCAGTTTCTCGATTGCGGTGATCACCGCGATCACCGGCGGACGGCCGGGGATGATCTCGGCAGCCACGGCGGCGACGGCGGTGCTTATGGTGACGCTGGTGCGCGATTACGGGTTGGAATACCTGTTGGCGGCGACCGTTCTTGCCGGGCTGTTACAGATCGGCGCGGGCATTTTGAAGCTTGGCTTTGTGATGCGCTATGTCTCGAAATCGGTGATGACGGGCTTTGTGAATGCGCTTGCGATCCTTATTTTCATGGCCCAACTGCCAGAACTTGACCCGCGCGCGGTGCCATGGATCACCTATGTTCTGGTGGCGGCGGGGTTGTGCATCATCTATCTGTTCCCGCTGTTGACCAAGGCGGTGCCATCGCCGCTTGTGACGATCATCGTGCTGACGGCGGTAACGCTGGCGCTTGGGCTTGATGTGCGCACGGTCGGCGATATGGGCGCCTTGCCCGATACCTTGCCGATCTTTCTGATCCCCGACATTCCGCTCAACCTTGAAACGCTGATGATCATTCTGCCCTATTCGATCGCGGTGGCGGTTGTCGGCCTGCTTGAGAGCCTGATGACGCAGAATATCGTCGATGACCTGACCGATACCAAATCGAACCGCAATCAGGAATGCATCGGTCAGGGGCTGGCCAATTCCGCCACCGGGTTCATCGGCGGCATGGCGGGCTGTGCGATGATCGGGCAATCTATCATCAACGTCAAATCCGGCGGGCGCGGGCGCCTGTCATCTTTCGTGGCCGGTGTGTGCCTGCTGATCCTTGTGGTCGGGCTTGGCGATATGGTGAGCCGCATCCCCATGGCGGCTCTCGTGGCGATCATGATCATGGTTTCGGTCGGAACGTTCAGCTGGTCGTCCATCAAGAACCTGCGCGAGCATCCGCGCTCGTCCTCGGTCGTGATGATCGCGACGGTGGTGATGGTGGTCTATACCCATAACCTTGCGATTGGCGTGCTGGTCGGTGTGCTCTTGTCGGGGATCTTCTTTGCGGGCAAAATCTCGCAATTGTTCCGGGTCACGACCGATATCACACGCGACGGGCGGGTGCGGACCTATCGTGTCGAGGGGCAGCTGTTTTATGGCTCGGTCGAGGATTTCATGAATGCCTTCGATTTCAAAGAGGCGCTCGACAAGGTTGTCATCGACGTGAGCGGCGCGCATATCTGGGATATATCCTCGGTGCAGGCGCTTGACATGGCGGTTCTCAAGTTCCGCCGTGATGGTGCCGAGGTCGAAATCGTCGGCATGAACGAGGCAAGCGAAACCATCGTCGACAAGCTGGCAATTCATGATAAGCCCGGAGCCATAGACACGTTGATGGCGCATTGAGGGGGGAGAACCCATGACGGACAAGATCATCGCGCTGGTGGATGGCTCGATCTATTCGGCTTCGGTTTGCGAGCATGCCGCATGGCTTGCGGCGCGCGCAGAGGCACCGGTTGAGCTTTTGCATGTGCTGGGGCGCCGCGAAAGCGCGGAAAATTCCGATTTGTCGGGCTCGATCCGGCTTGGCGCGCGCACCGCTTTGCTGGAAGAGCTGGCGACGCTGGATGAGCAGCGCGCCAAGCTTGTGGCGCATCGCGGGCGTGCCATTCTTGAGGATGCCCGCGCCATTGTCGAGCGCGCCGGGGTGAGCGAGATCACCACCCGGCTGCGTCATGGCGATATCGTGGAAACCGTGGCCGAGGTCGAAGCCGATGCGGCAATGATCCTGATCGGCAAGCGCGGCGAGGCGGCGGATTTTGCCAAGGGGCATTTGGGATCGAACCTTGAGCGGATCGTGCGCGCCAGCCACAAGCCTGTCGTCGTGGCCGCGCGCGCGTTTCGGCCGATCGAAAAGGTGCTTGTGGCCTATGACGGCGGTGTCTCGGCGATGAAAGCGGTGGATCAGATCGCGCGCAACCCGGTCTTCGCGGGCCTGTCGGTGCATGTGGTCACCGTCGGCACGGCCACGCCCGAGGTCAAGAAAGGCCTTGAGGATGCCCGCGCCCTGCTTGAGGCGGCCGGGATCACCGCCGAAATCGGCGTCGTTTCCGGTCAACCGGATGCGGCCCTTGGCAAGCTGGTGGAAGAGGCCGATTTCGACATGCTGGTAATGGGCGCCTATGGCCATAGCCGCATTCGCAGTCTGATCATCGGCTCGACCACCACGGCGATGATCCGATCCTGTAAGGTGCCGGTGGTTTTGATGCGTTAGGTGCGCATCGGGGCGTCGGATTGGCAAGGAATTGCAGGAAGGTGAACAAAGCCTCTTGCACTGTGCGGCGGGCTTGGCTAAGACGCCCGCACTCGGGTGATTAGCTCAGTTGGTAGAGCGCTTCGTTTACACCGAAGATGTCGGGAGTTCGAGCCTCTCATCACCCACCATTCCCCCTCTGAAAAGCAACACAACCCTGTGCATGCCGGGGGCAGGGCCGCATCAGGCTTTTTCTGGAAAGAGCCAGCCGGTGACCGGCGCCACCGCGTAGGTGATAATCGGGATCAGCACAAACCCGGTGGCCAGCCCGATGATACCGTCCAGCCCGGCGGTCACCAGCCAGGTGACAAAGCCTGTCGCGGTGCCAAGGCTGGTCGCTGTGACCTGTGCGGCGTGCTTGATCTGCTCATAGGGCAGGTGCCAGCCGAGATCGTGCAGCCCGTGCACGATGATGCTGCCGCCGACCCAGAGCATGGCCACGGTGCCGACCGACGCGATCACCACCATCACGCCGGGCATCGCTGCGACAATCCGGCGCCCGACCGCCTGGGTTGCGGCAAACCGACCTTTCGCGCTGAGCAGAATTCCGAAATCATCGGCTTTCACCAGCAAGGCCACGGCGCCATAGACCAGGGCGGTGATCCCGATGGCCACCACCGCCAGGGCCGTCCCCTGTATCCACAGGGTGTCGATCTCGATCTGGGCGAGCGAGATTGTCATGATCTCTGCCGACAGGATGAAATCGGTCTTGATGGCGCCTTTCACCCGCTGCTCTTCCAGATGCGCCGCATCCAGCGTCTCTGCCTGCTGGGGGCCGTGATCCTTGTGCGGGACGATAAGGTGCCAAACCTTCTCTGCCCCCTCAAAACTCAGATAGGCCCCGCCAATCATCAGGAGCGGCGTCAACATCCACGGCAGGACGGCATTCAACAGAAGGGCCACGGGCAACAGGATCACCAGCTTGTTGAAAAACGACGCCCGCGCGATTTTCCACACGATCGGCAATTCGCGCGCGGCCGGCAGACCGGTCACATATTTCGGCGTCACCGCAGCGTCATCAATGACCACGCCTGCGGCCTTTGTTCCGGCTTTGCTGGCCTGCGCCGCGATATCGTCAAGTTGCGCCGCCGCCAGCTTTGCGATCGCTGCGACGTCGTCCAGAAGGGCCAGTAATCCACTCATGAAGGTCTTTCCCTCGGTTGCCGCAACACAAACTGGCATTCCCGCGTAAATGCCCACCTGTCGATGTTGTCTCAGTTTGCTGTCACGTTCAAGCCGCTCCTCAAGGCGCGCCGCAGACCCCGGAGACCGGGGGGGGGGCGGGCTCAGAGGGTTATGACGGTCGATCCTGTTGTCTGTCTGGCCTCAAGGGCGCGATGTGCCTCGACGATCTGTTCAATCGGAAATCTCTGGCCGATTCTGACCTTGATGGCGCCGCTTTCGACCTTGGAGAAAAGATGCTTTGCCATGTCCTGACAGCGCGCGTGATCGGCCAGAAAGGTAAACAGAGTGGTGCGTGTCAGTTTGAGCGAACCCTTGTTGGCAAGGGTAAGCAGGCTGACCGGATCGACCGGCCCCGACGCATTGCCAAAGGAAATCATCATGCCGAGCGGCTTGAGGCAATCGAGCGAACCGTCGAAGGTATCCTTGCCGACCCCGTCCATCACAACATTGACACCTGCGCCATCGGTGAGCTTTTTCACCTCTGGCACGAAATCATGCGCCCGATAGTTGATGCAATGTGCGGCGCCGTTTTCGAGGGCGAGCTTGCATTTTTCATCGGTCCCGGCTGTGCCGATCAGCTCGATCCCCTCGGACTTTGCCCATTGGCAGGCCATGAGCCCGACACCACCGGCGGCGGCGTGAAACAAGACGGTGTCGCCAGCCAAGAGCGGCCAGACCCTGTGAAAGAGATACTCTACCGTCATCCCCTGAAGCATGATGGCGGCGCCTTCCTCAAACGAAATGCTGTCGGGCAGCGGGCAGACCTGAGCGGCGGGCATGATGCGCGCGTCGCTATAGGCGCCGGGGGGCATTGCGGCATAGGCGGCCCGGTCGCCGGGCTTGAGGTGGGTCACCCCGTCGCCTACGGCCTCGACGATCCCCGCCGCCTCCATTCCCAGGGCATGCGGCAGATCAAGCGGGTAGAGACCGGTGCGCTGATAGACGTCGATGAAGTTGAGCCCGCAGGCCTTGTGCCGAATTCTGATTTCACCGGCCCCCGGATCACCGATCTCGCGATCGACGAGCTTCATTTTCTCCGGGCCGCCGAAGTCTTCGATAATTACGCTGCGTGCCATCGGCTGTTGCTCTCTGTTCTTGCTATGGAAGAGTGTTTCAGATGACACTGAACATCCCTGTCAGGTTTTGTCCAGCGCCAGGATAAGTGTGGTAAGTAAGAGTGGAGGGTGGCAAAGGCAGCAGCCAAGGTCGTTGGCCTCTGCTTTTCGTCAGCGCGCCAGAACCGCAGATCAGCGCCGCGGGCAAGACCGTTGCGGGCGTCCGGGGGTGAAAACGAACGTGGCGGCACCATGGTCTTGTGGGAAACCGAAACGCGAGAAGAGGCGAAGATGAAGAAGACTCGTACCGAGCCGACCGCCATTGATCGGCATCCGCGCAACGGCGTGATGCTGCGTTGGCTGCCCGATGAATAAACCAGCCGTGTCCCGCGCGGCCATCATCCCGCAGGGCGCGGCCTTTTTTGCGATTGAAACCGCCCGTCCGGCCCGTCATTTTGCCTTTCACCTGTTGGCGGATTTCACGCTTTTGGCCTTTAGCGCGGCGCTTGATCCGCTGCGTATCGCCAATCAATTGGCACAGCGACCGCTTTATCGTTGGACTGTCACTTCTTGGGAGGGCGCGCCGGTCACCAGCTCTTGTGGCATGTCGGTGAATGTCGACCAATCGCTTGGGCCGTTTCCGCGCGAAACCGATCTGGTGGTCTGTGGCGGCACCGTGCGCACCGGCGGGATGGCAAAGGATCTGCTTGGCTCTTTGCGCCAGCATGCGCGGTTCGGTGGGCGCGTGGGCGGTATCTGTACGGGTGCGATTGCTCTGGCGCAGGCGGGGTTGTTGAAGGGCCGTCGCGCGACCTTGCATTGGGAGAACCAGCCCGCCTTTCAAGAAAGGTTCCCGGATGTCGAGGTGACGCAGAACGCCTATGAGGTGGATGGTCAGATCTTTACCTGTGGCGGCGGTGTCGGGGCTACGGACATGATGCTTGAGCAGATCGAAGCCGATTACGGTGGCGTGTTTGCCGATCTTGTGGCCGATATGTGTCTTTACAGCCAACGACGCAGCGACCGCGCGCCGCAACGTGCCTCGGTGAGCACAGCGATCGAGACGCGCAACCCGCTGCTTGTGCGCGCGATCAAGGCGATGCAGGCGGGGATCGAGACGCCGCCTTCGATGGACGAACTGGCCGAGGCTGCGGGATGCTCGCGGCGACAGATGGAGCGTTTGTTCGTCAAATACCTCGGCAAGTCGCCCTATCGATTCTTCCGTGATCTGCGCCTTGATCATGCGCGTAGCTTGCTGCGCGAGACCGATTTGAGGGTGAGCGAGATCGCCATGGCGTCAGGGTTTACATCGACGGTGGTTTTCACAAAGACCTTTCGTGCGCGATTTGGCTATACGCCAGGGCAGAGCCGAAAATCGTCGTGAGACCGCTGGTCTTGTCACGGTTTTGGTCCGGTCTCTTTCGAGCAATGTTTGCTCTACTCGATCGACCTGAAAAGTGGGAACCGGTTTTCAGATGAGTTGTTGGAAAAATAGAGAAGTTATACTCCGGAAACTCGGGTTTCCGAGTGTTTGGAGTATAACTGTCTTTCGTTTGCGATGATCAAAGCTTGCGCACCGGGGCCTGTCATTGCAGGCTTGGGCCCTTGAAGCAGGCAATGGGGGCATCATGACAGAGGGGCAGAGGACGGCGTCGATCACCCGGATTGAGGCGCATGCCTTTCGGGTGCCGATCAAGGCGCCGGTGGCCACGTCCTTTGGGGTGATGCGGGACCGTCCGGCGGTGTTTGTGCGCATTGAGGACAGTGATGGCTGTTTTGGCTGGGGTGAGGTGTTTGCCAATTGGCCCGCTGCCGGCGCCGAGCATCGCGTGGCCCTGCTTGAGCGCGATATCGCGGGGCTGGTGCTTGGCCAGAGCGCCGCAGACCCCGAGGCGTTTTTCCGACGACTTTGCGCCCTTACCCGCATTCGAGCGGTGCAATGTGGCGAACAGGGGCCGTTTGATCAGGTGATCGCGGGGCTTGATATCGCGCTTTGGGATCTGGTAGCGCGGCGCGCCGGGCGGCCTCTGCGGCATATGCTGCGCGAGGGCGCGCCGGGGGCGGTGCCGACCTATGCCAGCGGAATCGCGATTGATGCGGCGGATGCGTTGATCCCCGCCGCGCGCGATGCCGGGTTTGGCGCATTCAAGGTCAAGGTCGGCTTTGACCAAGGGGATGCCGCACGTCTTTTGGCGTTGAAAGAGCGGTTGCCTGCGACGACAGTGCTATGTGCTGACGCCAATCAGGCGTGGGATCTGCCTGCGGCTTTGGCGTTTGTGCAGGCCCTGCGCGGGGCAGGGCTTGGCTGGCTGGAAGAGCCCTTGCCGGTGTTTGCCCGCCCCGAGGATTGGGCGGCGCTGACGCGGGCGGCGGACATGCCTTTGGCGGGTGGTGAAAATATCGTTGGCCTGGCCGGGTTTGAGGCGGCCCTGATGGCGGGTTCCTTGACGGTTGTTCAGCCCGATGTGGTGAAATGGGGCGGGATAAGCGGTTGTTTTGCGGTTGCAAAGCGCGCTTTGGCGCAGGGGCGGCGGTATTGCCCGCATTTTCTTGGCGGCGGGATCGGGCTTGCGGCCTCGGGCGCGGTGCTTGCGGCGGCTGGCGGGGATGGCCTGCTTGAGGTGGATGTGAACCCCAACCCGCTGCGCAGTGCGTTCGAGGGGCCGGGTGGTGCGCTTGGGGGCGGGGAATGGCGCGCGCGTGAGGCGCCGGGCCTTGGCATCGAGGTGCTTCCAGAGGCGCTCGGGCGCTACCGGACAGCAAGCTGTGAGTGTCGTTGAGCGGGGGTAAAAGGCAACATGCCCGGAAAGTTGATTTTTCCCGTTACGGGCGCTTGACGGGGGCGCAGGCCCGCCGTAGAAGCGCAACACGCCTGAGGGATCGGGCAAGCAGTGAGCGGTTGTAGCTCAGTTGGTTAGAGTACCGGCCTGTCACGCCGGGGGTCGCGGGTTCGAGTCCCGTCAACCGCGCCACCGCTGCCCAATGATCCCTTGGACGTGAGATGCGCGGTTGTAGCTCAGTTGGTTAGAGTACCGGCCTGTCACGCCGGGGGTCGCGGGTTCGAGTCCCGTCAACCGCGCCACTTTTCCTGTTTGATTTCCATGACGGACAGCGTTGGGCGCGGTGCAAGTGCGGCGTTCGAGTATTTATGGAACGGTGAAAGCCTGGGCTTGCAGAAAGGCCTTGAGCGCGGTGAGCGTGGCGCCCGGCGCCGTATCGGGAAAGAAATGTCCGCCGGGGATGGCGGCGCTTTGCATCTTGGTGCATCTGGGGGCCCAGGTGGCAGGCACGTCATAGGCCCGCGCCATGGCGCCATCCGCGCCGTAAAGAACAAGGGCAGGGCAGGCTATGCGCGCGCCAAGGTCCGCAGTGTCATCGGCAAAGTCATGCGACAGAACGGCGCGGTAATCGTTGCACATGCCGCGAATCGTGTCGGGATCGCGCCAGGCGGCGCGGTAGTGATCGAGCCGTTGCGCGTCAAAATCCGAGAGCTTTGTGCCGCCCCAGCCCAACAGGCAGGCGTGATAAAAGGCGTCGGGGTCATAGCCGATCATGGTTTCGGGGAAGGGCTCCGGCTGGGCGAGGTAGAACCAGTGGTAATAGGCCTGCGCCACATCGGTGCGCAGATCGGCGAGCAATGTGTGGGTCGGGACGATATCCATCAGCGTGACGCTTTGCACGCGGTCCGCGGCATCGAGCGCAAGGCGGTGCGCGACGCGGGCGCCGCGATCATGGCCGATGAGGTGAAATGTCGTGTGACCCAGCTCTGACATCAGTGCGGTCAAATCGCGCGCCATCTCGCGAAAGGCATAGGCGGCCACGTCTTGCGGTTTGCCCGATTGGCCATAGCCGCGCAGGTCGGGGCAAATGACACGATGGGTTCTGGCAAGCTCTGGTGCGATCGACGCCCACATGGCGCGGGTCTGGGGAAAGCCGTGCAGCACCAAAAGCGCCGGGCCAGAGCCGCCTTGCGAAAAGGCGACCTCTACGCCGTTGGGGGCGGATACGTGATCGCTGAAACCGGGAATTGTCATCTGCGGTTGCCTGTAGGGTGGGTGAAACCCACGCTTATCCCGCCAATGCGTCAAGCACACGGGCCCAGCTTCGGATGCCTTTGTGAAAGCTTGAGAGGTTGTACTTCTCGTTGGGGGAATGGATAGCGTCATCTTCCTGGGCAAATCCGATCAGCATGGCGTCAAGCCCGAGGATTTCCTTGAAATACCCCGCAATCGGGATCGAGCCGCCCATGCCGGTAAAAACCGCTTCGCGCGCCCATTCATCCGAAAGCGCCGCACGGGCTTTTTCAAATTCGGGGCGATTGATATTCATTACCGCAGCGGGCGAGCCCTCCAGGTTCTGATCCCAGGTGATCTTGACGTCGGGCGAGAGGCGGTCTTCGACATGTTTGCGAATTTTGAGCCGCAGCGCATCGGGGTCCATGTCACCCACAAGGCGGCAGGTCAGCTTGCAATGCGCCTTGGACGGAATCACCGTCTTGCTGCCCGCCCCCTGATAACCGCCCCAGAGCCCGTTGATTTCAAGCGTCGGACGCGCCCATTGCTGGACAAGGGTAGAATAGGCCTGTTCGCCGTGGGGCTGGGTATAGCCCACCGAGGTGAGATAGTCGTGCTCGTCAAACCCGCAGCTTTCCCATTGGCGCAAGAGGTCGTCGGGCACCTCATGAACGCCCTCATAAAAGCCCTCGACCGCGACGCGGCCGGTGTCGTCATGAAAGCTTGTGATCAGGCGGCTGATCTCGCGCAGCGGGTTCAGGCCGGGGCCGCCGTAATGCCCGGAATGCAGGTCGATGCGGGGGCCTTCGATCGTGAATTCATCCTTGAGCATGCCGCGCAGTTGTGAGGCAATCGAGGGCACGCCGGGCGCGACCATCGAGGTGTCACAGATCAGCGCGATATCGGCCGAAAGCTCGTCAGCATTCTCGCGCAGGAAGGGAATCAGAGAGGGCGACCCTGATTCCTCCTCGCCTTCAAAGAAAAACGTGATCTTGCAGGGCAGGGCACCGGTCACGTCCTTATAGGCGCGGCAAGCCTCGACAAAGGTCATGAGTTGTCCTTTGTCATCCGAGGCGCCGCGCGCGCGGATCACCTTGCCGTGATCGCTGTCCTGCACTTGCGGATCAAACGGGTCGGTGTGCCAGAGGTCAAGCGGGTCAACCGGCTGCACATCGTAATGGCCATAAAACAGCAGGTGCGGCCCGGTGCCATCGCTCGGCCCGTCGATATGCCCCACCACCATCGGGTGGCCGGGGGTAAGGCGCTTTTGCGCCTTTACACCAAGGCTTTGCAGGTCTGCGACAAGCCAGTCCGCAGCGTCCTGGCAGGCATCACTATAGGCCGGGTCGGTCGAGATCGACGGAATGCGCAAAAGTCCCATCAGCCGCTCTGTGGCGGTCGGCAGTTGGTCGTCAATGCGGGCGAGAACGGCGGTAAGGGACATGGCTGGCCTTCGATGTTGAATTATGCTTTGAGACGAGGGTAACAGGCTCTGCGGTGCTGTCCAGCGACTTGACCCAAGTCAAGGAAGGGGGGAGCGGCATTTTGTAGCCTGTTGTCAGAGACAGATGGGATGTATACCCATTCTGATTATTGAATAAGTAGCGCGCTGCGTTGCTGCGGCCCGCGAGGCACCTTGCAAGAGGCGCGGAACGGCATCGGTGAGGGAAGGGACTGCCAGTGGATTATTCGGCCAAGCTGGATGACGCAATCGAACGTCTGCATCAGGAAGGGCGCTATCGCACCTTTATTGATATTGAACGCCGCAACGGCAATTTCCCCCATGCGATCTGGCGCAAGCCCGATGGCAGTGAACAGCCGATCACCGTGTGGTGCGGCAATGACTATCTTGGCATGGGCCAGCATCCCGTCGTTCTTGAGGCGATGCATGAGGCGCTTGACGCCACCGGCGCCGGGTCGGGCGGCACGCGCAATATCTCGGGCACGACGGTCTATCACAAGCGGCTTGAGGCCGAATTGGCCGATCTGCATGGCAAAGAGGCGGCGCTTTTGTTCACCAGCGCCTATATTGCCAATGACGCCACGCTGAGCACGCTGCCGAAACTTTTCCCCGGTCTGATCATTTATTCGGACGCTCTGAATCATGCCAGCATGATCGAAGGCGTGCGCCGCAATGGCGGCGCCAAGCGGATTTTCCGGCACAATGATGTCGAGCATCTGCGCGAGTTGCTGGCCGCCGATGACCCGGAAGCGCCCAAAGTCATTGCATTTGAAAGCATCTACTCGATGGATGGCGATTTTGGCCCGATCGAGGCGATCTGTGATCTGGCCGACGAATTCGGCGCGCTGACCTATATCGACGAGGTTCACGCGGTTGGCATGTATGGCCCGCGCGGCGCGGGCATCTGCGAGCGTGACCGCCTGATGCATCGTCTGGACATTATCAACGGCACGCTGGCCAAGGCCTATGGTGTGATGGGCGGCTATATCGCGGCCTCGGCCAAGATGTGTGACGCGGTGCGCAGCTATGCGCCCGGTTTCATCTTTTCGACCTCGCTGGCCCCGACGCTGGCGGCGGGGGCCACGGCTTCGGTCGCGTTCCTCAAGACCTCCGAGGGCAAAAAACTGCGCGAGCTGCATCAGACACAGTCGAAAATCCTCAAGACCCGCCTCAAGGGATTGGGCTTGCCGATTGTCGATCATGGTTCGCATATTGTGCCGGTGATCGTGGGCGACCCCGTTCATACCAAGAAACTTAGCGATATGTTGCTTGAGGGCTTTGGTATGTATGTGCAGCCGATCAACTTTCCGACCGTGCCGCGTGGCACCGAGCGCCTGCGGTTTACACCCTCGCCGGTGCATGGCCCCGATGAGATGGATGCGCTGGTAAGTGCGATGGATGAACTCTGGAGCCATTGTGCGCTGAATCGCGCTGAGCTGACTGGTTAGTGCCGTAAAACGTGCAATTGCCCTTGCCCTGTGTTAAGGTTGCGTAAAGAAAAGTGCAAAGCTCGAATCGGGACGTTCGAGAAAACGCATTAGTAACCAAAAGAGGCAGTGAGCGCATGATTGGGCGGCGGTTTGCACGCAAGGCCGAGATCAAAGACGTCGAAGCCCGTGGCTTTGATGCATTCGAATTACGACTTGGCGACCTTATGCGAGGAGAGCGGGCCACGCTCGGCAAATCCCTTCTCGATGTAGAACGCGAGCTTCGGATCAAGGCCACCTATGTGGCTGCGATTGAAAATGCTGATCCCACCGCTTTTGATACGCCTGGATTTATCCCCGGTTATGTACGCTCTTATGCGCGGTATCTTGGGATGGACCCGGATCAGGCGTTCAAGGCATTTTGCGCTGAATCCGGCTTTTCGATTGCCCATGGCATGTCGGCCGAGGCCTCGTCGATCCGCAAGACAGGCACTTCTGCGGTGCGCAAGACCGCCAAGGTGTCTGATCCGCTGATTTCTCCCAACGCTCCGTTTTTGCCGGCCTCGGAAAGCTTTCTGGCACGGGTCGAGCCGGGCGCGATTGGCTCTGCCTTTGTGCTTGTGGCGCTGATCGGGGCGATTGGCTATGGCGGGTGGAGCGTGCTCAATCAGGTGCAGCAGGTTCAACTGGCGCCGGTTGAGAATACGCCGATTGTGTTGGCGGACCTTGATCCGCTGACGAGCGCAGGGGCGGCCGCTGATACGACCGAGCCGTCGACGGCTGACGCCTCGGGCGTGTTCCAGCCGCCGCGCAACGAGCGGTTGAACCGTCTTTATCGCCCCAAGGCGCTTGATGTGCCTGTGATGGTGGCGCGCGACGCGCCGATTTCGACGCTGAATCCGGCCGAAATGGGCACAATGAGCCCGGGCACACCGACTGCGGATCGCGATAGCGGTTTTGCGGTTGCGCAGCTTGATCAAGAGAGCGGCGTTTCGCAAAACCGGCCACAGGTTGTTGCCGATGATATGCCCGATGTGCGCCTTGTTGCTGTACGCGCGGCATGGGTGCGGGTGCGCGCGGCTGATGGCAGCGTGATTTATGAGGGTATCCTCAACGCCGGCGACAGTTATGATGTGCCCGCCACGCAAGAGCCGCCGACGCTGCGCGTCGGCGAATCGGGCGCGGTGTATTTCGCGGTCAACGGAGAGCATTACGGCCCCGCAGGTCCGCGCGGCTCGGTGACCTCTGGTCTGACGCTGACGCCGGGCGAGCTTCAGGGACGTTATGCCGTGGCCGATATCAATGCGGATCAGGACCTTTTGCGCTATGTGGCCGAATTGCAGGCCGCGCCTGTAAGCCCTCCGGTTGCGGCGCAGGACTAACCCTTTCCCCATTTTCATGTTCGTTTGCCGACCGATTGCGAATTGGTCCGCTGCGCGATAGGCATGGGGCAGGAATTCACATGATTTGACGGGGCTTTTGCAATGTCGCTGAACCATATCCGCCCATGGCGCAATATCTACCGCCGCAAAAGCAGACAGATCATGGTGGGCAATGTGCCGGTCGGCGGCGATGCGCCGATCACCGTGCAGACGATGACCAACACGCTGACCACCGATGTGGCGGCCACCGTGGCACAGGTTCAGGCGGCGGCAGAGGCGGGAGCCGACATCGTGCGGGTATCCGTGCCTGATGAGGCCAGCTCAAAGGCGCTGAAAGAGATCGTGGCCGAAAGCCCGGTGCCGATTGTTGCCGACATTCATTTTCACTACAAGCGCGGCATCGAGGCCGCCGAGGCAGGTGCCGCCTGCTTGCGGATCAACCCCGGCAACATCGGCAGCGAAACGCGGGTGCGCGAGGTGATCGCCGCCGCGCGCGATCATGGCTGTTCGATGCGGATCGGGGTCAATGCGGGCAGTCTTGAAAAGCATCTTTTGGACAAATACGGCGAGCCGTGCCCCGACGCGATGGTCGAAAGCGGGTTGGAGCATATCCGCATCTTGCAGGACAATGATTTTCACGAGTTCAAGATCAGCGTCAAAGCCTCGGATGTATTCATGGCCGCCGCCGCCTATCAGCAGCTGGCAGAGGCCACCGATGCGCCGATCCATCTTGGGATTACTGAGGCTGGCGGTTTGACCAGCGGGACGATCAAATCGGCGATCGGTCTCGGCAACCTTCTTTGGATGGGGATTGGCGATACGATCCGCGTCAGCCTGTCGGCCGATCCGGTGGAAGAGATTAAGGTTGGTTATGAAATCCTGAAATCGCTTGGTCTGCGGCATCGCGGTGTGAACATCATCAGTTGCCCAAGCTGTGCGCGCCAGGGCTTTGACGTGATCAAGACGGTTGAGGCGCTTGAACAGCGCCTTGAGCACATCAAGACGCCGATGAGCCTGAGCATCATCGGCTGTGTGGTGAACGGCCCCGGTGAGGCCCTGATGACCGATGTCGGCTTTACCGGCGGCGGGGCGGGCAATGGCATGGTCTATCTGGCGGGCAAGCAAAGCCACCGGATGGACAACGATCAGATGGTCGAGCATATCGTCGAGCAGGTCGAAAAGCGCGCCGCAGAAATCGAGGCGGAAACCGCAGCACAGGATGCGGCGGAGTAGAGGTTAGAACCGTTCGGCGCGAAGCACATCACAATCGGTCACGCAGACCGCGCCGATATGGCGTTCGACCACCTGAAAAGCGGCCTCAAGCAACCCGTCAAGCCGGTCGGGGCGGATGATGCAGGTCACCTGAACCATGCCACCGGCGCGGCTGACCTGACCCGAGCGCGACCATATAGCCCTCGGCGGCGAGGCAGAGGCTTTCATACATGGGCGTTTTGTCCCCGAAATGAATGCCACGGCATATGGGCTGGGTGTTTCAGGGGTGCAGTCCTTTGCAGAAATACACCTGTCGGCCTGTTCGATGTGTTGCGGTTTTGGCGCCTCCGGCGGGAGTATTTCGGGAAAGATGAAGGGCATTCAGAGGTGCGCGCGTTGCGGGCGCAGGGCGGGTATTCGTTAATAAAAAGTAATGATACCGGTCTGTTGCGGGGGGATAGTGATCTGCTAACATCTTGACTTTGCGAACGGTTTCCCGTATAGGTTGTGACATGCTGGACGAGATGGGCAAGCGGCCCCGGGGGTGACCCCGGTGGCCGTTTTTTGTGTCGCATATGCGGAGGGGACGCTGACAGCATAGCAATCACATGAGGCAAGAGCACGCATGGTTTTGATTACCCCCGAAGAGGGGCCCACGGGCCTTACGACTTCGATCAATGCGCTTGAACGTCAATTGGCGGAAATGCGCGAAGAACTGGAGGATTTGTATCTCAAGATCAGGGCTGGGGACCTGGATGAACTCAAAAACGCAACCAAGGCCACAGGTGAAATCCGCCAATGGCTCAAGATCGCGATAGAAGCGGAGGCGCAACTTGAAAAACGTAAAAAACAAGACCGAGGCATCGTCAACGACTATGCCCTCGATTTCGACGATGCACGGGCTCAGATCGGGTGCCGGCTGGATCGTCTCAGAAGGGCAAGATGCCCAGGACGAATTCCTCGATGCGCTGAGTGATGGCGAGCTTATGGCGCTGCCCTATCTGTTCGAGTTCTGGGCGCTGGATCATCAGATTGCGCCAGAGGGCGATTGGCGCACCTGGGTGATCATGGGGGGGCGCGGGGCAGGCAAGACCCGCGCCGGGGCCGAATGGGTGCGTGCACAAGTGGAGGGCGCGCGGCCCTTGGACAAGGGCCGCTGTCAGCGTCTGGCGCTTGTCGGCGAGACGATTGATCAGGTGCGAGAGGTCATGGTGTTTGGCGAAAGCGGCATCATGGCCTGTTCGCCACCCGATCGGCGCCCGGTATGGCAGGCGACGCGCAAACGGCTTATCTGGCCCAACGGGGCCACGGCGCAGGTATTTTCGGCGCATGATCCCGAGGGCTTGCGGGGGCCGCAGTTCGATGGCGCCTGGGTCGATGAGCTGGCCAAGTGGAAGAAGGCCCGCGCGACCTGGGATATGCTTCAGTTCGGGATGCGGTTGGGCGACGATCCAAGAGTTTGTGTCACGACCACGCCGCGCAATGTGGGCGTTTTGAAGGAGCTGTTGGCGGCGCCAAGCACAGTGGTGACAAATGCGCCGACCGAGGCCAACCGGGCCTATCTTGCCGAGAGCTTTCTGGAGGAGGTACGGACGCGCTATGCCGGAACAAGGCTTGGGCGGCAGGAGCTTGACGGTATTCTGGTGGATGAGGCCGAGGATGCGCTCTGGACCTCTGGGATGCTGGAGGCGGCTCGGATTGACCAGGTGCCCGAGATGGACCGGGTGATCGTGGCGGTCGACCCGCCTGTAACCGGGCATAGCGGATCGGATGAATGCGGGATCGTGGTTGTCGGCGCGGTGACCAGCGGGCCGGTGCAGGATTGGCGGGCCTATGTGCTTGCCGATTGCAGCATCAGCGCCGCTAGTCCGACGCGGTGGGCCAATGCGGCCATCCGCGCGATGGAGCAATGGGGGGCAGAGCGGCTTGTGGCTGAGGTCAACCAGGGCGGCGACATGGTTGAGCAGGTGATCCGGCAGGTCGATCCGCTGGTGCCGTTTCGCAAGGTGCATGCCAGCCGGGGCAAGGTTGCCCGCGCAGAGCCGGTGGCGGCGCTTTATGAGCAGGGCCGTATCTTGCATCTGCGCGGGCTGAGCGCGCTTGAGGATCAGATGTGCGCGATGACGGCGCGTGGGTTCGAGGGCAAGGGTAGCCCGGACCGGGTGGATGCACTTGTCTGGGCGATCAGCGATCTCATTCTGGAGCCGGCCGCCAAATGGCGCAACCCGAGTGTGCGCGCGGTGTGACGGCGCGGCTTTGGGGATTGAACGGGATAAATCTGGTGCGGCGGCTGAAAGGTCGCCGCGCCTTTTTTGTTTTTGGTTCTGGGAGTGGTTTTCATTTCTCTATGAAAAACAAAGGGTAAGAGCGTTTTGGCAGCGTCCGAGGGCCTGTGGGCGGCGGCGCACGGTGTGGTTTATTTTTCTTAAACCTTTGAGCGTCTGATGGCGACAAGCGGGCAATGAGCCCAATGGATGCAGGACCAAGGAGAACGCGAGATGATATTGGACTTCTTCCGGCAGGGCAGTGCGGAACCGGCGGTGACGCCCGAGCAAAAAGCCAGTGCCACGGGGCGGGTCATGGCCTGGCATGGCGCCGGTCGTGTGGCATGGAGCCCGCGCGATACGGTGACCCTGACGCGCATCGGCTTTGCTGGCAATCCGGTTGGATTTCGCTGTGTCAAGATGATCGCCGAGGCGGCGGCGGCGCTGCCTTTGGTGTTGCAGGATTGCGAGCGCCGCTTTTCGGAGCATCCGTTGCTTGACCTGATCAAGGCGCCGAACCCGGCGCAGGGGCGGGCCGAACTTTTCGAGGCGCTCTATGGTCAGTTGCTTTTGACCGGCAATGCCTATGTCGAGGCGGTTGGCGCAGGCCAGGGTGTGCCGCTTGAGCTTCATGTGTTGCGCTCGGATCGGATGAGTGTGGTGCCGGGCGCCGATGGCTGGCCGATTGCCTATGAATATGCGGTTTCAGGGCGCAAGCACCGGTTTGACGTGAGCGAGGGCAATCCGGTTGTCTGCCATGTCAAAAGCTTTCATCCGCAGGACGATCATTATGGTTTGTCACCCTTGCAGGCGGCGGCGCAGGCGGTGGATGTGCATAATTCCGCAAGCCGCTGGTCCAAGGCGTTGCTCGACAATGCGGCACGTCCCAGCGGTGCGATTGTCTATCGCGGGGCCGAGGGGCAGGGCAGCCTGAGCAACGATCAGTATGAGCGGCTGGTGAGCGAGATGGAGGCCCATCACCAGGGCGCGCGCAATGCCGGTCGCCCGATGCTTTTGGAGGGCGGGCTTGACTGGAAACCGATGGGGTTCAGCCCCTCGGATATGGAATTCCAGAAGACCAAGGAAAGTGCGGCGCGCGAGATTGCCCTGGCGTTTGGGGTGCCGCCGATGCTGCTTGGTATCCCCGGTGATGCGACGTTTTCGAATTACCAGGAGGCCAATCGGGCATTCTATCGGCTGACGGTTTTGCCGCTGGCCACGCGGGTGGCGGCGTCGGTGACGAACTGGCTTGCGGGGTTCAGCGGCGAGATGCTTGAGTTGCGCCCCGACCTTGATCAGGTGCCGGCCCTTGCGGCCGAGCGCGATGCGCAGTGGAGCCGGGTGGCCACCGCCGATTTTCTGACCGATGCGGAAAAACGCGAACTGCTGGGGCTTCCGGCATTGGCCGAGGGGGATTTGAATGGCTGAGCAGCACCCGCCGCAGCGTTACGGGTTTGAGGCCTTTGATTGCGCACCGGCGTTGCGGCTTGAGGCGCATGAAAGGGTGGCCGAATTGCAGACCCGCGCGCTGAGCGACCGGCTGATGCGGATGGAAGCCGCGCTGGAGAGGTTGGAGCGGCGGTTGTGGCTGGCGGTCTATGGCGTGGTGGCGGCCATTCTGGTGCAGGCATTTCAGCCGATCTTGGCCGCGCTGCCGTGAACGGGATGAGTGGGGTGATCCCCTCCTTGGGCAAAAGGATGAGGCAAATGGATATGGAAACGGGACTGGAGCGCAAATTCGCGCGGTTTGATGATGATGCGCTGAGCGTGACCGATGGCTGTGCGATCGAAGGCTATGCAAGTCTGTTCGGGGCCACCGATCAGGGCGGTGATATCGTGGAGGCGGGGGCCTATGCCAAATCGCTAACGCGGCTTGTGACCGAGGGGCGCAAGGTCAAGATGCTTTGGCAGCACGACCCGAGCCAGCCGATCGGCGTCTGGGACGAGGTGCGCGAGGATGCGCGGGGGCTTTTCGTGAAGGGTCGCCTTTTGGAAAGCGTCGGGCGGGTCCGAGAGGCGGCGGCGCTTATTGCGGCGGGTGCGATTGACGGGCTGAGCATCGGCTATCGCACGCTCCGCGCCAGCAAGAATGACAAGGGCCGCAGGCTCTTGACGGAACTGGAGCTTTGGGAGGTGTCGCTTGTGACCTTTCCGATGCTGCCCAGTGCGCGGGTTGCGGCCAAGGGCGATGGCCTGGCCGAAGACACCCTGCGCGAGTTGGCGGCGGCCTTTGAGGACGCCCGCCGGGAGATGGCGCAGATGTAACGCGCCCAACAGGACCAAAGCTACAGGATCTTATGATGAGCAAAACCGAGGCAACCTCTCGGACCGGGGAAGATCTTTCTCCGGCGGCCGAAGTGAAATCCGCAATCGCGGGGTTCATGAGCGAATTCAAGGGCTTTCAGTCCGATGTTCACAACCGACTTCAACAGCAAGAAGAGAAGATGACCATGTTTGAACGCAAACCTCTTGGCCTTCAGCGCCCGCAACTGGCCGCCGCAGGTGACACATATGCACCCCATCGCAAGGCGTTTGACGCCTATCTGCGGGCGGGCGACGATGATGGCCTGCGCGGTCTTGAGCTTGAGGGCAAGGCGCTCAATACCGCTGTGGCTGGCGATGGTGGCTATCTGGTTGATCCGCAGACCGCCGAGACGATCCAGTCGGTTCTGAGCTCGACCGCGTCGATCCGGGCCGTGGCCAATGTCGTGGGGGTCGAGGCGACAAGCTTTGACGTGCTGATTGACCATACCGATGTCGGCCATGGCTGGGCGACCGAAACGGCGGGCACGGCAGAGACCGCGACGCCGGTGATTGACCGGATTACCATCCCGCTGCACGAGCTGAGCGCGCTGCCGAAGGCTAGCCAGCGTCTGCTGGACGACAGCGCGTTTGACGTCGAGGGTTGGCTTGCAGGCCGGATTGCCGACAAGTTTGCCCGCGCCGAAGCCGCAGCTTTTGTGAGCGGCGATGGTGTGGACAAGCCGCGCGGTTTCCTGACCCATCCGAGCGTTGACAACGATGTCTGGGTCTGGGGCAACCTTGGCTATGTGCCGACCGGGGCCGACGGCGCGATTGGCGGGGCCGATCCTATTGTCGATCTGGTCTATGCGCTTGGCGCCGAATACCGCGCCAATGCCAGCTTTGTCATGAACTCGAAAACCGCAGGCACTGTGCGCAAGCTCAAGGATGCGGATGGGCGGTTCCTGTGGTCGGATGGTCTTGCGGCGGGTGAGCCTGCGCGTCTGATGGGCTATCCGGTTCTGATTGCCGAGGACATGCCGGATATCGCCACGGGCGCGGATGCGATTGCCTTTGGCGATTTCCGCGCCGGTTATATCGTGGCCGAGCGCCCCGATCTGCGCGTGCTGCGCGATCCCTACAGTGCCAAGCCGCATGTCCTGTTCTACGCAACCAAGCGTGTGGGTGGTGATGTGAGCGACTTCAAGGCGATCAAGCTTTTGAAATTCGCCCTCTCCTAAGGACGGGCGAAGCGGGGCGGGGGCATGATGGCCTCCGTCCTGGGGCGCGTGCTGCCGCATATTGGCGTTGTCCAGCTCTTCCCCTCCGTCCGAGCGACGCGAGGTGGTGCGCGCCTGAACCACCGGAGGGGTCCGGGATGTATGGAGTAGGTCCATGATGTTAATCGAAGAAACTGCGGTTCCCCTGGCCGCGCTGCCGCTGGCGGAATTCAAGGCGCATCTGCGGCTGGGGACGGGGTTTGCGGATGACGATATTCAGGACCCGGTTCTGGAAAGTTTTCTGCGCGCCGCCATGGCCGCGATTGAGGCGCGCACGGGTAAGGTTCTGATTGAAAGAGAGTTTTCCTGGGTGCTGAGCGCCTGGCGCGATGGCCAAGGCCAAGCCTTGCCGGTGGCGCCGGTCGTCGAGATCGTCAGCCTCAGCTTGCGCAACCGCGCCGATGAGGCCGATCTGGTCACCCCCGATCACTATCGCCTTGAGCAGGACGCGCATCGCCCGATCCTGCGACCGAGCGGCACGATGCTTGCGCCGATTGCGCCGGGGGGCACGGTCGAGATCGTGTTTCGCGCCGGGTATGGCGTGGCATGGGGCGATCTGCCGGCGGATCTGGCGCAGGCGGTGCTGTTGCTGGCGGCGCATTATTATGAGTACCGCCATGAGACGGGTCTTGGCGATGGCTGTATGCCGTTCGGGGTTTCAAGCCTGATCGAGCGCTATCGCACGGTGCGTCTGCTTGGTGGGAGGGGTGCATGATGGGCCCCGTTCACCTTAATCGGGAGCTTGTGCTTGAGGTGCCGGATCGCCAGCCCGATGGCGCGGGCGGGTTCATCGAGGCCTGGCTACCGCGTGGCACGCTTTGGGCCGAGGTGGTGGCGCGCACGGGGCGTGGAGTGGCCGGTGCGGCGGTAAGCCTGTCGCGTGCCACCTTTCGGATCACGGTGCGCGCCGCGCCACAAGACAGCCCGGCGCGCCCCAAGCCCGGTCAGCGGTTTCGCGATGGGTCCCGGCTATTTGTTATTCAGTCGGTGACCGAGCGGGATGCGGCGGGGCGGTTTCTGACCTGCTGGGCGCAAGAGGAGGTGGTGCTATGAGCTATGCCGTAGAGGCGGCCCTGCAAGAGGCGGTTTTTCAACGTCTTTCCGCAGATAGCGGGTTGGCGGCTTTGGTCGGGGACGCGATCTTTGATGCGATCCCCGCCGGCCAGGTGCCGCAGACCCATGTCACGCTCGGCCCCGAAGACGTGCGTGACCGATCAGATGCCACCGCCGGGGGCGCCTGGCACCGGTTCACCGTTTCGGTCGTTACCGAAAACGCCGGTTTTCTGGCCGCGAAAGAGGTGGCCAGCGCGGTCAGTGACGCACTTGTCGGGGCCGATCTTACGCTGGCGCGTGGGCGGCTGAGCAACCTTGATTTCCTGCGCGCCCGCGCCCGACGAGAGAGCGGCGGTCAGTTGCGCCGGATCGACCTGACGTTTCGGGCGCGCGTGGACGACACCCCATAACCCTATGATTTATTGGAGATAAGACCAATGGCAGTACAGAATGGCAAGGACCTGCTGATCAAGATTGATCTCAATGGCAGCGGTAATTTTGAAACGGTGGCCGGGCTGCGTGCAACGCGGGTCAGCTTTAACGCCGAGAGCGTCGATGTCACCAGCCTTGAATCGGCGGGGGGCTGGCGCGAGTTGCTGGCCGGTGCCGGTGTGAAATCGGCCAGTATCAGCGGGTCTGGCATCTTCCGCGATGCGGCCAGTGACGAGCGCGCGCGCCAGATTTTCTTTGATGGCGAAACACCCGATTTTCAGGTGGTGATCCCCGATTTTGGCACCATCGAGGGTGCGTTTCAGGTCACGGCGATCGAATATGGCGGCACCCATGATGGCGAGGCGACCTATGAGGTTGCGCTCGCCTCGGCGGGTCAGCTGACCTTTACTGTGCTGTGACCCATGGCGAACCCCTGGGCAGGTGAGGTGGCGTTGGTCATCGACGGAGAGCGGCAGGTTCTCAAGCTGACGCTTGGGGCATTGGCCGAACTTGAAGCGGGCCTTGAAGCCGGATCACTGATTGATCTGGTGGACCGGTTCGAGACGGTGGCGTGCCCCCGTCGGGTGGTCCAGGTTAATTGTTAGTGCATTGTGGGCCTCTGGTCTATCGGAACGATGCTTTCTGGCGCGGGCGGTCGATGACCTAATGCGCTGTGCGGCCTGACGGTGTTGTAGTGGATTCGCCATTGCTCGATCAGTATTTGTGCCTCGCGCAAGGTGTAGAACATTTCGCCATTGAGCAATTCGTCGCGGAAACGGGCGTTGAAGCTTTCGCAATATCCGTTCTCCCAAGGTGATCCGGGTTCGATGTAAGCCGTCTTGGCACCGACGGCAGCGATCCAGTCCCGCACCTTCT
>NZ_FOVP01000035.1 GCF_900115165.1 Roseovarius lutimaris
TTAGCCTCAACTTCATCGCGACAATCGACGATGTGACGCGGTTTCGAAAAGCAACGGATGTTGGCGCTTACTTGGGCCTGACCCCACGACGATATCAATCCGGTGAAACAGATTGGTCGGGACGTATCTCTAAACGCGGTGACGGGGGCATGCGCAAACTGCTTTATGAAGCGGCCAACATCCTGATCCAACGTGTAGCGCGCTTCTCGCCGCTCAAAGCATGGGCCATGCGGCTTGTCGCGCGAAGGGGTTTGAAGAAGGCTATCGTTGCTACGGCCCGAAAACTGGCTGTCATCATGACTCGCATCTGGCGCGACAGGACAACCTTCGCCTGGACCAAGGAGGAGCTACCTGCATGAGATAGCCAACAAACGAATACGCCCGTCCAGGTGTAACGACGTCCCATCGGGACGGTGGCCGGATGACCTCGCCGTCGAATGTCGATGCGCCTGAACTCAGGCGACCTCGCAGCGGATTTTTTTGAGGCACCAGTCCCCGACGCCATTATGAAGCGGCACCGCCGACCTCGGAAAGAACCATGAGCCCGATGAGACTGAAATACGCCCTTGAATTTAAGGCCGCAGATAGAGAACTTTAGTTGCATAAGCGCGATGATTTGACCGCGTATCAAAAACCAGACATCTCAGCGCACCTGATTTTGCCTCAATAGTCTGTGCCTTGAGAGCAGGCGCCTACCCGACCCACTCTGCCCGATTTCCCAGATGCCAAATCAGGAAGTCGATAAAAATTCGCGTCTTTGGGGTTAGCACGTTCGAGCGCGGATAAACCAGCCATAGCACTGAATCGTCGTTCAACCTCCAAGCCGGCAAGACCCGGACAAGCTGCCCCGAAAGAAGCTCATCGGACACGCTCCAAAGCGAGTTGATCGATACGCCAGCCCCAGCGAGGGTCGCTTCACGTTGCGCATCGCCGTCGTCTACAATGATGCGGCAATTCATGACGGTCGGATCAAGGCGCACTGTTTCGCCGTTTGGACCGATTAACTCTCGCGGCTCAAGATCGGCCCAAGCGATCAAGTGATGGCCTTGCAGCGAGCTCGGCCCGTTCGGCATTCCATGGGCCTTTAGATAGCTGGGCGACGCGCAAAGCACGCGGGTGTCATCGGCCAATTTGCGGCCCTTTAGGCTGCTATCGGTCAGGGGCGCGCTGCGTAGAGCGAGATCGAAACTGCCCTCAATCGCGTCAACACGCGTGTCTGACAGCCGCAGGTCCAGCGTCAGATCGGGATAAAGCGCGTGAAATTCGGGCAGGAGCGGCATGATGTGCCGTTGCGCGAAGCTGCTTGGTGCTGCAAATCGCAAAGTCCCCTTAGGCCCGGTTTCGCTGCCGCCGAGGGCCGCTTTGGCGGCATCTGCCTGCGCCAAGATTTCCCGCGCGTAGGGCAGGAAGTCCGAGCCATCGAGAGACAGGGACACTTTTCGCGTCGTTCGCCGTAAAAGTTCTACACCAAGCTCTTGTTCCAGTTTAGCCAGCCGTGCGCTGGCAACGGCCGGGGCAAGCCCAAGTGCCCGTCCCGCAGCGGAGATGTTCAGGCGTTCGGCAGCCATGACGAAGAGGCGTAGGTTGTCAGTATCCACCGTTATTATATCCCAAACCCGAATAATCAAATCGGAAAACTGCCAGTTTCGTAGAATTACGCAAGAGATATATTCGTGCCAACAGCTAACGAAGGATGATGAAAATGAAAGCTATCGGATATAACGAAGCGGGCAGTGCAGACAATCTCGCCGTGGTCGAAGTCGCGCGCCCCGTAATCGGGCCGCGCGATCTGCTGGTCGCGGTCAAGGGCATCTCGGTCAACCCGGTGGACGTCAAGCTGCGTGCTGCGATGCAGCCGGAAGGCGCGCCGCGCGTGTTGGGATTTGATGCAGCTGGGGTTGTTGCGGAGATCGGCGATGCAGTAACCGGCTACAAGGTCGGCGACGAGGTTTTCTATGCCGGGGACGTGACCCGCGCTGGCACGAACGCCGAATTTCACGCCGTCGACGAACGGATCGTCGGACGCAAACCTGCCAAGCTTGATTTCACCGAGGCAGCCGGGCTGCCCCTTACTTCTATCACCGCATGGGAGATGCTGTTTGATGCCTTTCGCCTAACCGAAGGCGGTGGAGAGGGCAAAACACTGCTTGTCATCGGCGGAGCCGGGGGTGTGGGGTCGATCCTGATCCAGTTGGCCAAAGCGCTGACGGGCCTCACAGTTATCGCCACAGCTTCACGGCCCGAGACGCAAGATTGGGTGCGCAAAATGGGCGCTGATCACGTGGTGGACCATCGCGGCGATCTTGCCGCTCAAGTGGATGACCTCGGGCTTGCCCCCAGCTACGTCGCTGCCCTGACCGCGACCGACCAGCACTGGGATGCGATCATCAATCTGATTGCCCCGCGCGGCCAGATCGCGTTGATCGACGACCCCGAGGCGCTGGACATCAAGGCGGCGAAACCCAAGGCGCTGAGCATCCACTGGGAGTTCATGTTCACCCGCTCAATGTTCGGCACTGAGGATATCAGCGCTCAGCGAGACCTTTTGAACCGAGTTGCAGAGATGATCGACGCCGGCACCCTGCAGTCCACCATGACTGAACGCGGCGGAGCGCTGACCGCTGAAGCGCTGCGTGCCGCGCATCTGCGGCAAGAAAGCGGCCGTTTGATTGGCAAACAAGTTCTTGGCGGGTTTTGAGGGCGCCAGACAGGAGGTCCGAGATGTTAGATGAGACTGAACCCATGGCGTTTCCGAGCCTCAACCGGGCTTATGATTCTACCTTCAGATCGGGGCAGCTAAGCCTTGGCCTTGTCCTGCCGCTGGAGGCGTATCCGCACAGCGCGGTGCCCGACTTGGCAAGTCATTTAGAGCGCGCCCGGCTGGCGGACGACCTTGGTTTCTCCGCTCTCTGGCTGCGGGATGTGCCGTTCAACGTGCCCTCATTTGGGGATGCTGGACAGGTCTTCGATCCCTTCGTCTATCTTGGTGCGCTGGCAGCCTCTACGCGCAAAATCGCGCTCGGGGTTGCGAGCATCGTTCTGCCGTTGCGCCATCCAGCTCATGTGGCCAAGGCTGCCGCCTCGGCGGATGCGCTCTCTGGCGGGCGGTTGCTGCTGGGCGTCGCCTCGGGGGACCGTCCTGAAGAATATCCGGCGCTGGACATGAGCTTCGAAGATCGCGGTGCGCGCTTCCGCGACAGTGTCGACTATATCCGCGCCATGGCCGATCCATATCCCCACCGTAACACCACGCACGGAACTCTTTCCGGTGCGATCGACATGCTTCCCAAGCCCACGGGAGGGCAGTTGCCCCTTCTGATCACCGGTGGCAGTCAGCAATCGCCGGATTGGGTCGCGCGAAACGGCGATGGGTGGATGACCTATCCGCGCGACGCGGCAGCACAGGGCCGTGTGGTCACCGCGTATCGCCAGCGGGTCGCTGATGCGGGGCTGTCCGACAAGCCAGTGATGCAATCGCTTTACGTAGACCTCGTTGCGCAGGCGGATGCGCCGCCCAGTCCGATCCACTTGGGGTTTCAGTCGGGCACAGATCACCTGCGGCGCTATCTGATGCAGATCCGCAATCAGGGCATCAACCACGTCGCCCTGAACCTGCGCTTCAATGGTTCGGATATTGAAGACACCATGCATAGATTGGCAGAGGATATCCTGCCCGACTTCCAAACCTGAGGAGATCCCATGTCTAAAACCATCCTAATCACCGGCGCGACCGATGGTATCGGCCTGCTGACGGCAAAGTCACTTGCGCAGGAGGGCCACAGCGTTCTTCTGCACGGCCGGAGCGCCGCCAAGCTGGAGGCCGCTGCAAAGGACGTGGGCGGCGCACCCGAGACCTATTGCGCCGATCTCTCGCGTCTGGACGCGGTCGACGCGCTGGTCGAGGAGATCCGGGCCCATCATAATCGGATCGATGTGCTAATCAACAACGCCGGCGTTCTCAAGACCGGCGAGGCTCGCACATCAGAAGGCCTCGATATCCGCTTTGTCGTCAACACGCTCGCGCCTTACCTGCTGACCCAGCAGCTACTGCCGATCATCCCCAAAGATGGCCGCGTGGTGAACCTGTCGTCGGCAGCGCAAGCTCCTGTGGACATTGACGCAATGCGCGGCAAGCGCGCGCTTGGACATATGGAGGCCTATGCGCAGAGCAAGCTGGCCATCACCATCTGGACGCAAGAGCAGGCCCGCGCCAATCCGGATGGGCCAGCTTTTATCGCGGTGAACCCCGGCTCTCTGCTGGCTTCAAAGATGGTCAAGGAAGGCTTTGGCATCGCAGGCAACGATCTGTCCATCGGCGCCGACATCCTGCGCCGAGCTGCGCTGTCCGATGACTTTGCCGGCGCCACGGGGCGCTATTACGACAATGACGCAGGTCAGTTCGCGTCGCCGCATCAAGAGGCGGCGAATGCGGCCAAAGTTGCGGAGATCGTCACCGCGATGGAAAACATCATCTCAGCAAGGTTAAAGGAGAACGGCCATGACTGATCTGGAAATCATGAAACGCAACGTGATTGCCTTCTACGAGATGATGTTCAATGAAAGCCGCCCGCGTGAGGCAATTGCGCGATACGCGGGCGAGGAATACATCCAGCACAATCCGCATGTGGCCAACGGACGTCAGGGGTTCATTGAATATTTCGAGCGTATGGCCGCCGAATATCCAGACAAGCGGGTCGAGGTGAAACGCGCTTTTGCCGAGGGTCGTCACGTCATTTTACATTGTCATCAAATCTGGCCAGACGGATTGGAATATGCGGGGATCGACATCTTCAGGCTGGATGATGCGGGCAAAATCGTGGAGCATTGGGACGTGCTTCAGGAGCTTCCAGAGACCAGCGCCCATGACAATGGCATGTTCTGAGCGGCTAATTCGACTGCTTGTCGGTGAGGCCACCCGGCTATGATCTGGTAAAATTTGGTGAAGGGGGAAAAGATGCCGGAAGTTGTAAAAACGGCCCGCGATATGATTGCAGGTATGACGCCCAGGCTTACACAGGGCGCTTTTGTGTTCATCACGGCTGCTGATCCCGCACTCATTGAGGAACTCTCGCCCCAAGCTATTTCGACGTTCAAGGAAGAAGAAGGGATGTCGCTGATCGTTCCTGTCGAAGTGGCCGAAGCAGCCGACCTAAATGCCGCGCACTCGATGCGGCGCATAACCCTGAACGTGTATTCGTCGCTGGAAGGCGTCGGGCTTACGGCCGCAGTGTCAACCGCACTTGGAGAGGCGGGCATTCCTTGCAACATGGTCTCCGCTTATCACCATGACCACGTATTCGTGCCGACGGACAAGGCTGCGAAGGCAATGGACATCTTGGCTCGACTCCAATCTCGGGCCAAATAACGCCACTGCTTCGCTTGTTGCCGTTAGCCTGCGATGGTTACTCCGATTTTACCCATGTGCGACTTTTCCAGGAATGCCTTTTGCGCCGCGCGCAGATCGCGCAATCCATAGGTTTCAGCGACCACCGGGTGGATTTCGCCCGCTTCAATGTAGCTGACCAAGTCCGTGAAAACGCGCGGGTCCTGCCGGGTGCTGCCGATCAAAGTCAGGTCCTTGAGATAGAGTGTTCGCAAATCAAGTTCGACAATCGGCCCAGCAATAGCGCCCGATGTCACATAGCGCCCCCGAGGGACCAACGCATCGAGCAGTTCGGGCCAGCGCGGCCCACCTACAAGGTCGAGCACGACGTCGAAGGCGTCCTTCGCATAGGCATCGCTGCGGTCCATCACCGCATCAGCGCCGAGCGTTTTCAAAGCATCCATCTTCGCCGGGCTGGTGGACGCCGTGACATGCGCACCGCGCCGCTTTGCAAGCTGCACGGCGGCTGAACCAACGCCGCCCGACGCCCCGGTGATCAGCACACGCTCCGCGCCCAGTCCGGCCCGCTGGATCATGCCTTCGGCGGTGGAGAACGCACAAGGAAAGGACGCCAGTTCGATGTCCGTGAGCGCGCTGTCGATCCGCAGCGCGTGTTCGTCGTCCACAGTCGTGTATTCAGCAAAACCTCCGTCGCGTTCTGAGCCGAAGGTTACAAGCGCTTCTGGCTCTGCGCCGGTTGGGCGATGCATGGGCCGCACCAGCACACGCTCACCTATCCGCGCGGGGTTCACCCCGTCACCGACTGCGACGATTTCACCGCAGCAATCCGCGCCCTGGATGCGTGGAAAGCTAAGCGCACCGGACCAGGCGCCATCTGCATCAGAAGCACCTGCATAACCCTCCCTGGCGGCCGACCCTGTATCGCCGCGCACGGCTTTAGAATACCAGCCCGTTCGAGTGTTAACGTCAGTGTTGTTCACCGCCGACGCGCCCACACGGATCAATACCTCGCCAGCTTCCGGTTGTGGAACCGGCACGTCCTCACGCCATTCGAGCTTGTCCAGCCCCCCATGGCCAGTGAGGACTACGGCTTTCATCGTTTCAGGAAGTGTCATTGGGGAATGCTCCGATGTAGAATGGTTACTCTACTTGTGTGGGTAGAGAGATTATTCTACATCGTCAACTATGACTGATATGATGAGCAAGATATCCGAGGGACTTGAGCGCGCCTTTGCCAGCCAAGGCTTCGCAGAGCCCAGCGTCGAGGACCTCCGGGATGCTGCGGGGGTAAGCCTCCGCACGCTATACAAATACACACCGTCCAGGGCGGAGATGGTGTTGGCTGCACTGGAGAACCGGCATCAGCGCTATACTACGCGTGTCTTCGACAATCTGCCAAAGGAGCCTGAAAAGGCGCTTGACGCGTTCCTGTCGCGCATTGGTGAGTGGATGGAGACTGAGACATCGCATGGCTGCCTTTTTCATGCGGCCGTGGCGGCCGATCCGGGAAGCCTCCCCCTCCGCCAACTTCTCGAGCATCATAAATACGAGGTCGCGAAGCGGGCCGCAGCGGCCACCGGGCGATTTGGAGCCGAAACAGAACTCTTAGTGATCATCGAGGGTCTTACACAGACTTGGCCTCTGCGGGGCGAGGCCGCGGTCAAAGCAGCTAAGAGGCTAAGTCATGCGCTGCGGTCACCAAGCAGTTGACGGGCGTCATCTCAGATACTCCAGATTGAACTACTATATGAGCGACACGTCATGCTCCGCGAGCCTTGGACGATCGAGGGGTAAGAAACGACCGTTTGGTCCGTCTCAGGCCTTTGACGCTGCTCGGGTGCTGCAAAAGGCACGAATGGCCTGTGTGGATAGCTGCTGCATTGCAAGACATTTTTTGAGGTGATTTTGCACTGGTCAGAAGCAGACGTGTGTCCGGCCTGTTCGCGCGGCACTCGTAGCCGCTGGCCCTGATGGTTTCCGCGACCAAGTCCCAAACGGCTTATCGAACAACAATGTGTCCTGGACATTCGACGGGTTGTCTTGGTTGGCGGGCTGACTGTGCGCCATCATTTCAATGGTCTTGCTGTCTCGGTTGTTCCTTTTCCTTCTTTTAGGCTGTGTGAGGCCGGTAGTATTCGTTCCTGGTCTGCACCGCCCAGACTATTCGTGCGGTCTTGTTCGCCATTGCGACGGTCGCCACGGTAAGAAGACCCGTGCATGGGGTGACAGGTCCACTGCCAAGAAAGGGATCGCGGTACCGATTGTCGTAACTTCGTCCGCGCCACCAATCGCCACCTGCAACATGCTCAGCAAACCAAAAATCACCGAAAACATCTCCGCATACATCTTCTTGAGGCGACGGTTCACCGTAGAGGCAAATTTATCGTTGACAAATGAACTAATAGAATGGTGTATGTACATCATACATGATGCATCAAACATGATATGTGAGGAAAAGTTTTGTCAAACGTCACCGCCGCGAGTTGGCTCGCGAAATCTTTGGCCGCACGCGGCATCGATCATGTCTTCTTCATCGACGCGATCCTGCGCCGTTCTCTGGTCGAGATGGAGCATGAGGGCATCCGCCGCGTGCTGGTGCATAGCGAAAAGGCTGCGGCCTACATGGCCGACGGCTATGCGCGGGTACGCGGGGCACCTGGTATCTGCTTTTCGCAGGCAGTTGGCGCCGCCAATCTTGCTGCCGGAATGCAGGATGCGTATCTAGCGCAGGCGCCGGTTCTGGCTTTCACCGGGCGCAAGGTGTCGAAGTACCGTCACCGCAACGCTTATCAAGAGGTCGATCACCCAGCGATGTTTCGTGCTGTGACCAAGACCAGCGTCGACGTTGACGATGCTGCCGATCTGCCTCGACTGTTGGCCCATGCTTGGCGAACCGCCATCAGCGGCACGCCTGGCCCTGTGCATCTGGACGTGTTAGGTCATATGGGTGAGGTATTGGAGGCGGGAACCGTCGTGGCCAAGGTCGCCGCTGGTCTGCCGACCAGTACTTTGCCGCTGCACCGCGAGTTGGCTGAAGAGGCTGAAATCGAAGCGGCTCTTGCGCGGTTGAGGGAAGCGCCGCGCGTCGCCATCGTGGCTGGTACCGGCGCGATGCAGTCCGGGGCGGGCGACGAGATCCGCCGCCTCGCGGAAGTGTTGCAAGCCCCGGTCGGAACTTCCTTGGGGGCGCGCGGCATTATCGCCACGGACCACCCGTTGTCCATCGGCACCGTTGGCAGCTATTCAGCACCACCTACCAACCAGATTGTGGCTGGGGCCGACGTGGTTTTCTTCATCGGTTGCCGCACGGGTGATCAGGTGACGCTGGACTGGCGTATTCCGGACCTTGCCACACCCGTTGTGCATCTCGATGTCGATCCGGTCGAGATTGGGCGGAGCTATCCCGACACGATCGGCATCTGCGGCGATCCCAAGCGCAACCTCGCGCGCCTACTGGAATTGGTCGGCAACATTCCTGCGCGCGATGGCGTCTATGCCGAAGAGGCCGCCGAAGCGATGGCGGAGTGGCGTCGCGGCTTTGCTGAGCGGGCAGGGGATGAAGGTGGTGCGATCCGGGTCGAGGCTATCATGTCAGCCATTACCGAAGCGCTGCCCGAGACTGGGATCATCGTCGCCGATACGGGCTTTTCATCAATCTGGAGTTGCACCGGAATCGAATTGAACGGTGGGGGGCAAACCTATCTGCGTGCTGCGGGCTCGCTGGGTTGGTCGTTCCCTGCCGCACTGGGCGCACAATGCGCGGCACCTGACCGCCGCGTGGTCTGCTTTACCGGCGATGGCGGACTTTACTACCACCTGACAGAGCTGGAGACGGCTCGGCGCTATGGCATTCCGCTAGTGCTGGTAGTCAATAACAACAGCGGTTTCGGGCAAAGTATCGAGAATATCCGCACAGTTCAGGGCGACACGCCTGGCACGCCCGAAGAACTGGGTCTTTTCGGCCCGCTCGACTTTTCCAAGATTGCGCAGGAGTTTGGGATCGAGGGGCACCGCATCGAAAAACATGCCGACCTGCGCCCTGCGCTGGAAGCGGCGCTGGCCGGGAATCAACCTGTCGTACTGGATGTTGTTACCGACATAGGCCCGCGTGCGCCTGTCCATTGGAAACCTAAGAGTGAGAGCCGAACATGACAAAGCCCCTTCTGAGCTACGATCTGAAAGGCACGCGCGCGCTCGTCACTGGTGCCGCGTCAGGAATCGGCCTTGCCACGGCGCAGCGTTTGGCACGGTCGGGTTGCAAGGTGGTGCTGAACCATCTGCCAAACGATCCCGCCGGTCCCGAGCAGGCCGCGCGTCTGATTGCCGAGGGCTGCGACGTCCGGCCGTTGCCTCATACGATCGGCGACGGCAACGAAGCCGCGCTGGCCCAAGAGGCGGTGCGGCTACTGGGCGGACTAGATCTGTTGGTGAACAATGCAGGCACGCCGGGCGGTAAACGGGCGCTGGCCCCGTCGGATCTGGACAGCGTCACTGACGCGATGTGGCATCAGGTGATGGAGGTGAATCTGATCGGCCTTTTCCGCCTGACCCGCGCAGCCGCCGCGCCGCTGCGAGAGTCAGGTGGATCAGTGGTGAACCTTGCCTCGATTTCGGCGCTATCGTCGCGTGGCTCCAGCATGGCCTACGCGGCTAGCAAGGCCGGGATTATCTCGTTGACACGGCATCTGGCCGTGGCGCTGGCCCCTAGTATCCGCATCAATGGTGTCGCGCCGGGCGCGGTCGACAGCACATGGGAGATTGAGTGGACGGAAGAACAACGCCAGTCCTCGATCCAGCGTACGCCGCTCGGACGGCGTTGCACGCCCGAAGATATCGCTGAAACTATCGTCTACCTGGGGTTCGGTGCGCCAATGATTACCGGCCAAACCATTGTGATCGACGGAGGGCTAATTCTGTAAAGAGACTTTGGAACGACACTTTCTAAAATTCATCTGGGAGGAGAAATACATGACCACGAAGACCACCAAACGGTTTGGCCACGCGGTACTGGTCGCCGGTGCGGCTATGGGCTGCACGGCCCTCACTGCGGGCCCGGTTGCTGCCGAGCTGCGCATCGGCCTGATTGAAACGATGTCCGGGCCGCAGGCCTCATCCGGGGAGATGATCCTGAACGGTGTCAAGTTCGTCATCGACAAGATGAACGCCGAGGGCGGTTTTCACGGCGAGCCCATCACGGTTGAAGTCTATGACAGTGCTGGCACTACAACAGGTGCCGCGCAACAGTTTCGCGAGGCGGTGTCGGACGAGATCGACATTGTTATCCAAGGCCCTTCATCAGCCATCGCTGGGCAGATTTCGGATGATGTGCGCAAACATAATCTGCGTAATCCCCGCCAAAAGATGGTGTTCATCAATGTCGCCGCAGGCGCAATGGAATTGACGGGTGAACGGTGCCACTACCATTCGTTCCGCCTTTATCCTACGCCGTCGATGTGGGCCGGCTCGCTGGTCGAGGTGATGTCGCGCGAGGGCACCCTAGGCGATAAGGTCTATTCCATAAACCAAGACTATAGTTGGGGCCATGATTGGCAGGACGCGATCGTGGATCAGGCGGACAACTACAACTACGAGGTGGTCGATAAGGTTTTGCACGATGTGAACCGCATCCAAGATTTCTCGCCATACGCGGTCAAGATCAAGGCAGCGAACCCCAATACCGTCATCACGGGCAACTGGTCGAACGACCTGCTTTTACTGATGAAAGCGGCCAAGGATGCGGGGCTGTCGGTACGATTCGCCACGTCGAACCTTGACCAGCCGGGCAACGTTGCGAATGCGGGCGCCGCCGCGCTCGGTCATTATAATGCAAGTCTCGGCAGTCCCGCTCTGGGCGACGGTAGTTTTGCTGAAGAATACAAGGCGGCTTATGGGCGTGTCCCAGTCTATAATGACATCTCCTCGGTCGTGGCCATGAATTTTGTTGCGGCTGCTCTTGCCTCAATCGAAGGCGAAGGCGACCCGACCGCGCAGCAGATCGTCGAAGCGATGGAAACGGCCATGGTCGACACCGGCTATGGCACCCAAACGATGCGCGCGCAGGACCACCAGTTCCAGATGCCGATCGTCGTCTCACGCGTTTCGAAGGATGCAAAATATAAGGTTGATGGCTCGGACATGGGGTTTTCGCCTGTTGCCACGGTCTCGGCTGAAACGTTGGCCTACGCACCGCAGGAAAGTTGCAAGATGACGCGGCCCTAAGCCTTCTATGGGCCATGTCGCCGCGGCGCAGGCCTCACAATGACAAGCAGGAGTGAGATGATGACCGAACCCAATAATACCGGGATGACTCGACGTGGCGCGATGGGTGCCATGGCCGCCTTTGCCATGCTCGCGCAAAGCCGGATGGCCAGCGCCACCGAAGGCGAAGGGTTGAAAATCGCCGTGATTGAGGCCCTCTCTGGCCCACAAGCTTCGTCGGGGATGCTATTCCTCAGCGGGATCGAATACGGCACACGCAAAATCAATCAGGCTGGTGGTTTCAACGGTAAGGATGTCGAGATCGTTAGCTATGACAATGCCGGGACTTCGACCGGTGCCTCCAGCCGTTTTCAGCAGGCGGTCGCCGATGGCTGTCACCTTATCGTTATGGGCTCGTCCTCGGCCATCGTATCGCAACTGTCCGAGGATGCGCGTAAACACGCGTTGCGTAATCCTGAGACGCCGATGATACTGATAAATGTTGGGAGCGGCGCGCTCGCCATGACGGGCGAGCGGTGCCATTTCCACAATTTCCGAATGTTCCCGATCGCTAGCATGTCGGTAGCCGCCCTGACCAAGGTGATGGGCGACGAAGGCACGCTGGGCAAGAAGGTGTTTACGATCAACCAAGATTATAGCTGGGGCCAGGAGTTTCAGGCGGCGGTTGAAGGGCGCGCCGCGCAGGGCGACTTCAAACTAGTTGGTTCGGTCTTGCATGACGTGAACCGAATCCAAGATTTCTCGCCCTATGTGGCACAGATCAAAGCATCGGGCGCCGATACAGTGTTAACTGGCAATTGGTCGAACGATTTGCTTCTGCTTATCAAGGCTTGCGCCGATGCGTCATTGGGCGTGCGCTTCGGCACCTGTTTCCTTGATCAACCGGGAAATATCGGCAATGCGGGTGTTTCGGCGCTCGGCCACTATGTTTCGACGCTCAGCAATTGCGAACTGAATCCTGAATTTGCGGAAGACTTCCGTTCCGAGATGGGCCATTACCCGGTTTATAATGAGACCGGCGCAACCGTTGGCATGGGCTTTCTCGCGGCCGCGTTAGCGTCAATGGAGCCGGGTGAAACGGTGGATGTCGAGGCCATCGGCCTAGCAATGGAGCAAACCGAGGTCGAGGGCGACAACGGGCTGCAATCTATGCGCGCGGAGGACCACCAGTTCGTTACGCCGCTGGTTGTTTCACGGGTAGACCGAGAAGCGAAATATCCGGCCGACGATACCGACATGGGGTTTTTGCCCGTGGCGCGTGTTTCGGCAGAAGAGCTGATCTACCCCGTTCAGGACAGCTGCCAAATGCCAAGGCCCACCTGAATACCAGTGCCCGGTGCTGACCCTTTGCACCGGGCACAAACGATCAACGAGGTTATTTTATGGACTTTCTGCTTATCTCCCTGCTGAATGGAATCGTCTACGGCCTACTGCTGTTTATGGTGTCTGCCGGTCTGACGCTGATCTTCGGCATGATGGGTGTGTTGAACTTCGCACACGCATCGTTCTACATGCTGGGTGCGTATCTGGCCTATGCTATCTCGGGGCATCTCGGCTTTTGGGCGGGGGTGGTGACCGCCCCTCTTTTGGTGGCCTTTGCGGGTGTTCTGACCGAGCGATATCTGTTGCGCCGGGTCCATGCTTTTGGCCACGGGCATGAGTTGTTGCTTACCTTCGGACTCGCCCTCGTTATCGAGGAAGGGATCAAGCTTTTCTTCGGCAATTTTCCGGTCAATTACACGCTGCCGACCCAGCTGGATTTCTCGGCCTTTGCGTTGTCGGGGATGAGCTATCCATTCTACCGCCTTTTCATTGCGATGATCGCAGTAGCGATGTTCGCTATACTCTACCTGCTGCTGAAACACACGCGCACCGGGCTGATCGTGCGCGCGGCCGAGCGCGCACCAGCCATGGCGCAGGCACTAGGGCATAACGTGCCTATGATCTTTACGGGGGTGTTTGCGTTGGGGGCGGGCCTTGCCGGTCTTGCCGGTGCTATCGCCGGGGCGTTCTATCCCACCAGCCCTACAATGGCGTTGGACCTAGGGGCCATTGTATTTGTCGTCGTGGTCGTCGGTGGTCTGGGATCGGTTGCTGGATCTCTGATCGCGTCGCTTGGAATCGGTGTTCTGACATCACTGACCGTGGGAATGAGTTTCCGGCTGGCTGATCTAGCCTCCACTATCGGCCTCGGCGACTGGGCGCGCGAGGTGGGCGGGCTGTTGACCGTGCCGGTTTCGGCTGTGTCGGGAGCCGTGCCGTTCATCCTGATGCTGGTGATCCTGCTGAGCAGGCCGGCGGGTATTTTAGGCGCGAGGAACTGACGTGCGACTATCGACAATTTTCATAACGCTATCGCTGATCGCGTCTATCGCCGTGCCGCCCTTTCTGGACCTCGGCCTGCAATTCACGCTCATAACTGCGTTGACTGCTGCTCTTTTCGCGACGGCATTCAACTTGCTGGCAGGGCAGGCAGGGATGCTGTCTTTCGGACATGCGGCCTTCTTCGGACTCGGGGCGTTCGGTGTGCTGCACCTGATGCAGGTGGTCGAGCGGGGCTTTGGCGTGCCGACCGTGCTACTACCGGCGTTTGGCGGGTTGGTCGGTCTCCTGACCGGATTTGCTTTCGGCTATTTTGCTACGCGGCGCTCGGGCGCGTATTTCTCGCTTATCACACTGGCACTTGCTGAGCTTTTGCACGTCGCCGCGCCGCGCTGGACATCGCTTTTCGGCGGTGAGGCAGGGATATCATCAATGCGCATGCCATCTCTGGGGGTCACTTTCGGGGCAACCATCGAAGTCTATTACCTGACGCTGGCATGGTTCCTGATCTCGGTTGGCGCGCTTTATTACTTGTCGCGCACGCCCTTCGGTTTGCTGATTTTGTCGCTGCGTGATAGCGAAGAGCGGGTCCGCTTCATGGGATACGATGCGGAGCGCAGCAAAGTCTTGGTCTTCGCTATTTCGGCTATGTTCACCGGCATCGCGGGAGGCTTAGCCGCGATGGCCATCGAAACGGCAAATTTTAGCATCTTTGCGATGCATACCTCAGCACAGGCCGTCCTTTATACGTTTGTCGGCGGGACGGCGGTGTTCATGGGCCCGGCAATCGGGGCTATCGTCTTTACGCTCTTTGCCTACTGGGTGTCGAACGCGACTGCGGCTTGGTTGTTCTATCAAGGCCTGATCTTCGTGCTGGTCATTCTTTTTGCACCACAGGGGTTGGGCGGTATCTTGCAGACGCATTACCGCGCCCGCCATCAACTGGATTGGTCGCGCCTAGCGTTGCCTTATGTGCTGTATGCGCTCGGCATGGCGATCACCGCGTTCGGCGTCGTTTTCGTGGTTCACAGTATAGAGATCCTTTTTGCCTCATCTTACAGGCTGGCTGCGGAGGTGGAGGGTGGCCTGCCCGCCTACGAGATGTTCGGTCGCGCATGGGGGCCGCTAGCACCGCTGACATGGGGGGCGCCGATCTTTGCGTTGGTGGTGGGGATCGCGCTAATGCGACGCAGCCGACGCAATATCGCGTTGGTTTGGGCCGACACCCGCGAGGAGCGAGTTGAAGCCCGCAATTTGGATGTCGAGGAGAAACGCACATGAGCGGCGATACACATATTCTCGAACTGAGCGGCCTGAAGAAAAGCTTCGGCGCCCTGTCGATTATCCAGGGAGTCGATCTGCAAGTCGCGCGCGGCTCGCGCCATGCGATCATCGGACCCAACGGAGCGGGAAAATCAACTCTGTTCAACTTGATATCGGGCGCTTTTCCCCCAACGGCGGGAGGAATCGCGCTGAACGGCCGATCGATTGCCGGGCTGGCCCCGGCGCAGATTAACCGGCTTGGCCTGTCCCGATCTTTCCAAATCACCAACGTCTTTGCCAAGCAGACCGTGTTGGACAATGTGCTGATCGGGGTCATGGCGCGGCATGGCGTACGGTTCAATCTATGGCAGTTCACCAGCAATATGAAGGAGCTGCGCAATGAGGCAATCGCTCTGTTGGCTGATGTGCGGTTAGATCATCGTGCTGAAACGCTCGCCAGCGATTTGGCTTATTCCGAGCTGCGCGCGCTGGAAATTGGCATGACTCTGGCCACTGGCCCCGAAATCATCCTGCTGGACGAGCCAACAGCAGGTATGTCGCGCGAAGAGACCTCGTATATCGTCGGTTTGATCCGACGCCTGACGGAGGGTAAAACCCTGCTGATGGTTGAGCATGACATGGGCGTCGTCTTTGATCTTTGTGACGAGGTGTCGGTGTTGGTCTATGGTAAGGTTTTGATGACAGGTGCCCCCGCCGAGGTGCGCGCCAACCGCGAGGTGCAAGCGGCCTATCTAGGAGAGGAGGCCATCTGATGTTGTTAGATGTTCAAGATCTACACGCTTACTATGGGAAAAGCCACATCCTGCACGGCGTGACATTTCAGATGCCCGAGCCGGGTATCGTCGCGTTGCTGGGACGCAATGGATCGGGGCGTTCGACCTTGCTTAAGGCAATGATGGGAATCCTGACGCCGCCGCGTGGATCGGTGCGTTTGTCGGGACAGGAACTGCGCGGCAAGAGCGCCAATAGCATCTGCCGCAGCGGCTTGGCCTTTGTTCCCGAAGAGCGCCAGGTCTTCGGGAACCTTACCGTAGACGAGAACCTCACCATGGGAATCCAGCCTGGCGTGGCGGGCGCACCTCATTGGACGCGCGAAGACATGTTTCAATATTTCCCGCGACTACGCGAGCGGCGCAATCAGATGGCCGGTGTTTTGTCGGGCGGCGAGCAGCAGATGCTAACGGTCTGCCGTTCATTGCTGACCAACCCGCTCGTGATCCTGATCGACGAGCCGACCGAGGGCCTTGCACCGCAAATAGTCGATGTCGTGGCGGAGGTTATCTGCGATATCCAGGCGCGCGGCGTCGGTGTTCTTTTGGTCGAGCAGAAGATGAGCATGGCGATGCGCGTTGCGCGGGATGTGCTGGTGATGGGGCATGGCGCAATCGTCTTTTCCGGCACAGCACCCGAGATGGAAGAACGCGCCGACGTCCGACAGAAATGGCTTGAAGTTGCGTAGCCCACGAAACACTCACACAGCGACGTTGGGTAAAGGAGACATGTGACAATGAGCATACGGAAGGCGGTACCACCGAACCCCCATATCGCTGTGCGCGAGGATTGGCTGGCCGCCACGCCCGAAGTGCCGGTCGATGCGGCGCAGCCGATCATCGACGCGCATCATCACCTATGGCACGGAGCGCGAGGGCAGTATATGTTCGACGAATTCCTTGCCGATGTTTCGACCGGGCATAACGTGGTAGCCACGGTCTTTGCCGAGTGCCGCTCGATGTGGCGCGAGGACGGGCTCGACGCGATGAAACCCGTTGGTGAGACCGAGTTTGTCGCCGGTGTGGCAGCGATATCCGAAAGCGGCGAATTCGGCCCTTGCCGTATAGGTGCCGGTATAGTTGGCCATGCTGATCTGACCGAAGGCGCGGCAGTGGCGGATGTGCTAGAGGCCCATATCGCCTGTGCCGGGGGCCGTTTTCGCGGCATCCGCCAAAGCGCGGTTTGGAGTGAGGATGAAACCATAAAGACGACTTCGGTCCTGCCACCGCGTGGCCTAATGCAGGACGCGGCGTTTCGCGAGGGGTTTGCAAAGCTGGTCGAATATGGACTTAGTTTCGATGCGTGGATCTATCACCCTCAAATCGGCGAATTCATCGATCTGGCGCGCGCATTTCCCGATACGGTTATGGTTCTGGACCACCTTGGCGGCATTCTGGGCATCAACGCCTATGCGGGGCGCCGTGACGAAGTCTTTGAGGGCTGGCGCCGACAGATCGTGGAACTGTCGACCTTGCCCAATGTTCGGATTAAGCTGGGTGGCCTTGGGATGAAGACCGGATTCGGCGGCTATCACTTGCTCGACCGGGCACCGGGCTCGGACCAGTTGGCGCATGATTGGTTGCCATGGATCGAGACCGCAATCGAGGTGATGGGTAGCGACCGTTGCATGTTTGAAAGCAATTTCCCGGTCGATAAAGGCGCGTATTCCTACACCGTTTGTTGGAATGCCTTTCAAAAAATAACGGCAGGTGCGACGCCGACCGAGCGGCAGAATCTTTTCCATGATACCGCGTATAGGACCTATCGGTTAGAGAATGATGCGGGTTAGTATGTTTTTCATCGGAAACGGGACACAAAACGAAGGTGCAAGATGTTGAAGGATAGCTTCCAGCCCGACATGTTGTCGCAGACGCTCAAGCACGAAAGCTTGGCTGATCAGATCCACGCGCGCCTGCGCCGCGCCATCATGAGTGGCCAATTGCCGCCGGGCGAGCGGCTGGTCTATCGCACTCTCGCCGCCGAGATGGGCGTTAGCTCGACGCCGGTGCGCGACGCGGTGCAGCGACTGGTTTCAGACGGGGTGCTGGAGATGGATGATCGCGGCACTGCTGCCTTGCCCCGACTGGACCCGGCCCGCTTCGTTGAGGTCATCGCGTTGCGGATCGAACTGGAGGGCCGCGCGGCGGAGGCAGCTGCGCAAGGCGGCCCCGAGCTTGCGGCAGAATTGGCTGAGCTAAACGCGGGGATGGAGGCGGCGCGTGCTCGCGGTGATCAGCGTACGACCCTTGATCTGAACGAGAGGCTGCATTTTACCATCGTCCGCCATGCCGAAATGCCAGTGTTGGAGGGGGTCTTGCGCTCGTTATGGCTACAATGCGGGCCGTCGCTACAATTTCTTTATACCGAGGATTATCCCAAATCCACGCTGCGCCACCCACATTACGACCTGATTGAAGCCATCGGTCACCGTGACGGTCCGGCCGCGCGCGCCGCCATCACACAGGATTTAGTGCGTCATGGATGTCATATCCTGCGTAAGATCCGCAAAATGGTGGGTGAGGATGATTCCGGCGAAATTCCCGCCGCTTGGCTATAAAAAGCGCACGAACCGCGCTGATGTTCACCGGATCTGCGACGGAAATATGAGACCATGATGTTGATTTCCACGCAGATGTGACCCGGGTTTTCCATAGAGACCTGATGGGGTGGATACCCCCTCCCGACGGCATCGCAATGTGCCAAGGTGATGTGGGTCACATCACTGATAG
>NZ_FOVP01000023.1 GCF_900115165.1 Roseovarius lutimaris
CGTTCCACAACAAGCTGGCCGATCTTGGAATGCAGTTTGTCGACATCAGCGGCACTAACCCGTTCAGGCGCTGAACCTTGGCGCGTAAAGGCCGCCGCCATGTTTTCTATCGCCGCGCGTTTCCACGTCCCAATCTGCGTCGGATGCACGCTGTATTTCTTGGACAGCTCGGCAAGCGTCATCTCCTCACGGATCGCTTCAAGAGCAACCTTGGCCTTAAAATCCGGCGAATGGTTCTTTCGTTTCTTCATTTTGGATCGTCACTTTCATCATGCGATCCACCTTAACGTCTGGTCCGAATTTCCGCGACCACCTCTCATTTGGGATGATTTCCCGGAAGAACTTCAGGATCGCATTCGCGAACTGTTTTTGGGTGGGGTAATGTCGGTTGTGCGTCACCTGCTGGTGCATGACGGCCCATAATCGTTCAATGGGGTTAAGGTGCGGGCAATACGGTGGCAGCTGGATCAGGTGGATTCTGCAGTCTGGCCTTGCGAGGAAAGCCCTGACGTCTGGTCCTTTATGGTAGGCGGCGTTGTCCCAGATCACATGAATAATGCGCTTGTCGGGGTTGCGGGCCTCGATCTTGGCGAGAAGCGGCGCGGCGCTGCCCCCATCGACGGTGGTTGGTTCGACAAAGGGCGCGTCGAAGGTTTCAAGGTTGAGCGCACCATGGATGTTCACTCGGCCACGTCCTGCCGTGGTCGTGACCGCTGGGTTTGACCCGGTCTTAACCCAGCCGAAGCCGGGTTTAGTCTGGTATTCGGGATGCACAGCATCAGCGAAATAGACGGCTTCATCCATGCTCATCTTACTCACCAGCCGTTCGTACATCGCGATGAACGCAGCCTGCTTTTCGGCAGATGCAACCCGTGGCAGGGCCTTGGGCTTGCGGTACTCGAACTCCAACCGGGCCAGAAGCTTGATGCAGCCGGAATGTGAATATTCCAAGCAAAATTTAGACGCGATGTGCGATCTGATCTCAACCGTCGAGCGGCAGAAGCGTCCTTCCAGCCAAGTGCATAACGCAGCTTCCTGTGCTGACGTCATACGGGACTGGCCACCCTTCCAGCCATCGACGGCAAGCGCGTCCCAACTGCTCTCTCGGTAGGTCTTGTACCAGCCGCGAATGGTATCGTCATCAAGGTAGAGAAATTCGGCTATCACCTGGCAGGACTTGCCGTCATCCAGCAACAGGATCGCATTCGCCCGCCGTGCAATGCCATGATCCTCGCGCTGACTGCCAACGCAGGCCTCAAGCTCAAGGCGCTCTGTTGAGGAAAGAAAGCCGGGACGGATCATGCACGTACCTGAAGCACTCCTGGCCCAGACGTCAACCCGTCAAAAATTCGGTTGCCCGAAGACTCTGTGTATAGTACTGATAAGTATCAGCTTTCTAACTTGACAATACTCCCACCGGAGGCATCCGGGGCCAACCACAGGTGCCTCCGGCGGGAGTATTTATGGAAAGATGAAAGCGGGCTCAGGCCTCGACCGCGATGTTGTCAATCAGGCGCACCCCGGCAAGCCAGGCGGCGGCCAAAAGGCGGGCGGGGCGTGTCGGGGTATCGAGCAGGCTGAGGTCGTCGTTGGCGCGCATTTCCAGGTATTCGACTTTGGTGAAGCCGGCCAGTTCCAGGCGTCTGATCGCGGCCGCTTGCAGCGGGGCAAATGCCTCGCCCGCGAGGAGGGCGGCGGCCAAGGTTTCCATTTCCTCGTGCAGGCGCGGGGCGGTGACGCGGGCGCGATCCGAGAGCAGCAGGTTGCGCGAGGACATCGCCAGCCCGTCAATCTCGCGGATGGTGGGACAGCCATGCACCGTGATGGGAATGTCGAGATCGCGTGCCATGCGGCGCACGATCTGAAGCTGCTGAAAATCTTTCTCGCCAAAGAACGCGTCGCTGGCCGAGGTTTGCAGGAACAGCTTGGCCACCACCGTGGCGACCCCGTCGAAATGCCCCGGTCGATGCGCCCCGCACAGCACATCGGTCAGCCCCGACACCGTGACCTTGCTCGAAAACCCGTCGGGATACATCTGTGGCCCGTCGGGCACATAAAGCGCGTCGACGTCAAAGCGTTCGAGCTTGCGGGCGTCGTCATGCTCGGTGCGGGGATAGTTCTCAAGGTCTTCGGGCGTGTTGAATTGCATCGGGTTGACAAAAATCGTCACGATCACCCGGTCACAGGCCGCCTTGGCCGCCTCGACCAGCGACAGGTGCCCGTCATGCAGCGCGCCCATTGTCGGCACGACGCCGATTGTCTCACCGGCAAGGCGCCAGGGCAGGGTGGTGTCACGCAGCATGTCAAGCTGGCGCAGAATGGGGGCTGGCATCAGGTCGGGGCCTTATCTGCAAAGGTATGTTCGGGGCCGGGAAAGGCACGTGCGCGCACCTCTTGGGCATAGCTGGCAATCGCCGCCTCACCATCGGTGCCAAGGGAAGCGTAGCGTTTCACGAATTTCGGTTTGAACGCCGTGAACAGGCCGAGCATGTCGTCGACCACAAGTATTTGCCCGTCACAGTTCACAGAGGCGCCGATGCCGATGGTCGGAATGGGAATCTCTGCGGTGATCTGATCGGCGAGGGCGGCGGGCACTTTTTCAAGCACGACGGAAAAGGCGCCGGCCTCGCTTACCGCGCGGGCATCGCCCATAAGCGCCTCGGCGGCATCGCCGCGGCCCTGAACCCTATAGCCGCCAAGCGTGTTGATGGATTGCGGCGTCAGGCCGATATGCGCCATCACCGGCACGCCGCGCGCCACCAGAAAGGCGATTGTCTCGGCCATATGACGACCACCTTCAAGCTTGATCGCGCCGGCGCCGGTCTCGGCCATAAGCCGCGCGGCATTTGCAAAGGCCTGTTGCGGCGATTCCTCGTAAGAGCCGAACGGCATGTCGAGCACCATCATCGCGCGGCTCAACCCGCGTGCCACCGCCTTGCCGTGCAGGATCATCATTTCCATGGTCACGCCAAGCGTCGAGGGCAGGCCATGCAGCACCATGCCGACGCTGTCACCGACAAGCACGAAGTCGCAATGCGCATCCATCATCTGGGCCATCGGCGTGGTATAGGCGGTCAGGCTGACAATCGGGGGGCCGCCCTTCATCGCCCGGATATCATCGGGCAGGGGGGCGGATTTTCGGGCTGTTGCGCTCATGGGTCTGTCCGGCTTGTTTCTGCATTGCAGCGCAGACTAGCAATTGCGCCGGGTGAAATCTACTGTTCTGTTGCGTCCTGAACAGCAGAAGGACCAAGCGCAATGCGCCGACTGCCATTTTATGGATATGTGCCGCGATGAGCGCGCTGGAGATTTCCAATCGCGATGCGCGCCGACTTTGGCTTGCGGTCAATGGGTTGGGCGCAGCGCCGATGGCGGGGCTGCCGGATGTGGCGGCGATGATCCGCGCACTTGGCTTTGTGCAGATCGACACGATCCGCAATGTGACCCGCGCCCATCACCACATCTTATGGAGCCGCGCCCCGCGCTATCGCGAGACGATGCTTTGGCCGCTTCTGGGTCAAAAGCGGCTGGTGTTTGAACATTTCACCCATGATGCCTCGCTTATCCCGATAGAGGTTCTGCCCAACTGGCAGGAACAGTTTCGCCGTCTGGGGCAAAAGGCGGCGACCAACGATTGGTATCGTTCGGGGCTTGCAAAAGACGAGGTGCGCGCCATCCGTGACCGGATCGAGGCCGAAGGGCCGCTTTCGACCCATGCCTTTGACAGCCGCACCATAAGCCGCGAGATGTGGGCGCGCCCGCCGCATAAAAAGGTGCTGGATCAGATGTGGTATGCCGGCGATCTGGCGACCAGCCACCGTGAGAAATTCGTCAAGTTCTACGATCTCGGTGAACGGGTTTTTCCCGATATCGCGGCCGATTGCCCACCCGCGCGGGATCAAATCGGTTGGCTGTGCGATCAGGCGCTGGAGCGGTTGGTGATCGCCACGCCCGGCGAGATACAGCGATTCTGGGGCGTGGCAAGCGCGCCAGAGGTGCGCGATTGGCTCGCGCGACGCCGCCTTGTCGATGTGGCGGTGACCGGCGCGGATGGCACGCGGCAAAAGGCCTGGGCCCTACCGGATATCGAGGTGCGCCTGGCTGCCTGCGTACCCGTCGCGCGGCGTCTGCGTCTTCTCAACCCGTTCGATCCGGCGATCCGGGATCGCAACCGGCTTTTGCGGCTGTTCGGGTTTCAGTATCGCAACGAGATGTTCGTGCCGCAAAACCAGCGGATATGGGGCTATTACGTCTATCCGCTGCTTGAGGGCGATACATTTGTTGGCCGGATCGAGATCAAAGCGGACCGCGCGGCAAACTGGATGGCGGTCACCGGGTTCTGGCCCGAGCCGGGCGTGAAATGGGGCATCGGGCGGTGTGAGCGGCTGGACCTCGAATTGCGCCGCTTTGCCCGGCTGGCCGGGATCACCGATATTCGCTGGGACGTCTCGCGCCCGGCCTGAGCACCCTTGTGGCGAGCGCGCCGCATGGTGCGGGGGTGATGGTGGCGGCTTTGCGGGACTAAGTGTTAATTTGCAGATCGGGCGCCAATGGCCGCTTTACGTGCGCCAGCGCCTTCCAGAACCTCTAGACATGAAACGGCCAATAAGAGGAAGTAACCCGCTGTATGAACGGGAGGTCTCAAGTCAGATGTGCAAATCCTACAATTTGCAGGGAAATGACATGCCGGTTAGTCAAGTTCCTCAATTTCGAATACAAAGAAAATTCAGCAAGTTGAGTAAAACCATCACAGTCGCCAATTTTGGCCCCTCGTATCGTTCATGATGCAATGGTCAAGCTTCATGACTGAGCAAAATCTAATGGAAGGTCACCTCAATGACAGAATTCTCCGAGCTTCAAGCACTTTTCATCAATACATCTCTCAAGCGTGAACCATCTGAAAGCCATACCAAGTTGCTGATGAATGCATCGGGAAATATCATGGCGGAGCAAGGTGTATCGGTCGAGCATTTGCATATGCTTAGCCACCAAATACCACCCGGCGTTTATCCCGACATGACAGACCATGGATGGGATAAAGATGATTGGCCCAATATTTGGAGAATGGTCCTCGCAGCTGACATCCTCGTCATCGGCACACCGCTGTGGTTGGGTGAAGAATCCTCGGTTTGTCGGGTATTGATCGAGCGCCTGTACGGCATGTCCGGCGAGTTGAACGACAAAGGCCAGTCAGTTTTTTATGGTAAAGCCGCGGGTTGCGTGGTTACGGGCAACGAGGACGGTATCAAACATGCCGCAATGACAATCGGTTACGCAATGAGCCATCTGGGCTACACGATCCCACCCCAAGCTGATTGTGGCTGGATCGGAGAGGCGGGGCCAGGCCCTTCATATGGCGACAAAAAAGATGATGGCAGTCTGGTTGGATTCGACAACGAATTTACGCAACGGAACACCACTATTATGACATGGAACCTGATGCACTTGGCGCGGATGCTGAAAAACGCCGGTGGATACTCAAATCAGGGGAATGATCGAAATGCTTGGGCGGCGGGTGCACGGTTTGGTTTTGAGAACCCAGAATACCGAAGTTGATTTAGATTCTCTTGCCTCAGGAATCAACATCACAGGATAGGCTTATGCGCTTCTCATGATAGCAGTACTTTGTACGGTTTGCAGCATTGGTAACAATGAGTTCTGAGCTGACATTTGTCCGCTGCTTTGCGACGGATCGCCCTTTCATGCGGACATGCGGACGCCCCCCAAGGCCCAACCGACCGATGATATCGGGGCATGCGTCGGTTTTGCGCGCTCTTGTGTCGGCTGGGCTGTGCGCGGTTATGCAGGATTGATAAATATCGGGCAACGCATGCACCAAGGGAGTCGCAGCTCATGAAAACCAATGTCAAAGCCCTGGTCGTCGGCGGTGGCGCCGTCGGGACCTCGATTGCCTATCATCTGGCGCGCGCCGGGTGGGCGGATGTCATGCTGCTTGAGCGCGACGAGCTAACCAGCGGCAGCACATGGCATGCCGCCGGCCTTTTACCCTTGTTCAACATGTCCTATGCCACCACCCATATTCACAAATATTCGGTCGATTTCTACAAGACGCTTGAAGCGGAAACCGGCCTTAACGCCGGTTTTGCCGTGGTCGGCAACCTGCGCATGGCCCAGACCAAGGAACGGATGGATGAGTATATGCTTTATGCCTCGACCGCCGAAACCTGTGGTGTGCCCTATGAGTGGCTGACCCCCGATGAGATCAAGGCCCGCTGGCCACTGATCAATACCGAGGATCTTGAAGGCGCGATCTATCACAGCACCGACGGCTATATTAACCCCGCCGATGTGACCCAGGCGATGGCCAAGGGCGCGCGTCAGCGCGGCGTGATGATCGAGCGCAAATGGCAGGCGGATGCGTTTCACTGGACCGGCACCCATTGGGAGGTGACCTGTACCAGGATGGTGGAAAAGGGCGGCAACCTTGTGCCCGGCGACGAGCAGATCACCATCACCGCCGAGCATGTGGTCACGGCCTCGGGCAACCACGCCCAGACCACCGCCAGAAAGCTTGGCATCAAGATCCCCGCGATCCCGGTCGAGCATCAGTTTATCGTCATGGACAAGGACCCGGCATTGGTCGAATACCGTGCCAATGGCGGGCAGGAGCACCCCGTCGTGCGTGACGCCGATGCGCAATCTTATGTGCGCGAAGAGCGCGGCGGCTGGATCCTGGGTGTCTATGAGAAAAATGCACCGGCCTGCTTTGAGTACGGCGTGCCCGACAGCTTTCGCGCGGACCTGTTCCCGCTCGATCTTGAGCGGATCGAAGAACAGTACATGGCGATGATCCACCGGGTGCCGTCCTGTGAAGACTCTGGCCTCAAGGACGATTTCAACGGGCCGATCTGCTATACGCCCGATGGCAATCCGCTGGTCGGTCCGGCGCCGGGGCTGCGCAATATGTGGCTGGCCGAGGGCTTTAGCTTTGGCATCACCGCCGCGGGTGGCACGGGCTATTATCTGGCGCAGCTTATGGTCGATGGCGAGGCCGAGATCGACATGGCGTCGCTCGATCCCAAACGCTACAGCCAAAACTGGATGACCACCGAATTTGCCGCGCGCAAGAACGAAGAATGCTATGATCACGTCTATATCCTGCACCATCCCGACGAGGAACGCCCGGCCTGTCGACCGCTGCGCACGGTGCCGGCCTATGACCGCCAGAAAGCACGCGGCGCGCAATTTGGGTTTGTGAATGGCTGGGAGCGCCCGAATTATTTCGGCCCGCTCGACGCGCCCGAGAACTTTGACCATGACGCGCGCAGCTTCCGTCGCGGCGGCTGGTGGCAACATGCGGTGGAAGAGGCCCGCGCGATCCGCGAAGGCGTTGGCCTGATCGACGCCTCGGCCTTTACCAAGCATGTGGTCAAGGGCCCCGGCGCGACGGCGTTCCTTGATTGGTTCACCTGCAACAAGCTGCCGAAAGTCGGGCGGATCAACCTGACCTATGCGCTGACCGGCAAGGGCACGACGCGCACCGAGTACACCATCGTGCGCAATGGCGAGGATAATTATTACCTCGTCTCGGCCGGCGCCTGGACGGAATATGACGCCGATTATCTGCGCAAGGCGGCCGAGGACAAAGCCCCCGAATTCGGCTATATCGAAATTCAGGACGTGACCACCCAATGGGGCGTGTTTGCCATCGCCGGCCCCAAATCGCGCGATGTCCTGCGCGCGGTGATCAAGGACGCCGATCCCGACACAGCGCTGAGCAACAAGCGGTTTCCCTGGCTGACCGCGCGCAAGATCGAGCTGGGCATGTGCCCGGTCAACGCCATCCGCGTCGCCTATACCGGCGAGCTTGGCTGGGAATTGCACCACCCGATCGAAATGCAGAATTATCTGTTCGATCTGCTCGAAAAGGCCGGTGAAAAACACGGGATGAAACTGGTTGGCGCGCGGGCTCAAAACTGGCTCCGACAGGAGAAATCCTACCGCGCCTTCGGCAACGAGTTGGGGCGCGACGCAACCCCTCTCGAGGCCGATCTGCCGCGCTTTGTCGACCTTGAGAAAGAGTTCCACGGCAAGGATGCGATGGTCCAGACCGGCGTGCGTTCAAAATGCTGCACGCTTTTGATCGACGGGCCAGAGGATGCCGACCCATGGGGCCGCGAAGTGCTCTACACGCCCGAGGGCGCGCGCGTTGGCCGATTGACTTCGGGGGGCTATTCGGTGGCCTTTGGAAAATCCATAGGCATGGGGTATGTCAAACCCGAACACACCGCGCCGGGCACCAGGCTCAAGGTCAAAATCCTTGACCGGCTTTGGGATGCCGAGGTGACCGTCGATAGCCCCTATGACCCAAAAAACGAGACCATCCGCAAGGACGGCTGATCAGACCAAGGATCACAAAGACGGGGCCGGGGGATACACTCCGGCCTCTGTTTCTTCTGGCCGAAAATATCCTCGGGGAGTTTGAGGGGTGAAACCCCTCATCAAAACCGGAAACTGCGCGGCGCAGCCGCTCAATTTTGAAAAACCGCGTTCAGCGCCTGTGCGACCGCAGCCATTTTTGCCACTCACCGCGGCTGCCGTTGAAGACATTGACATCAACGCCGCCGGTGACACCCGGAACGAGGCCGGTGCCGGTATATTGCCAGAATTTCCAGTGTTGGTCGGGATAAACCTGCTCCAGCGACTTTGCGGTAGAGCGCAGCCAGAATTCGACGCCCGGTAACTTGCCCATCTGGTTCTGGCGATAAAACTCCGGCGTGGTATAGATGATCGGGCGCTGGCCGTAGTGCTTTTCGACCAAGGTCAGGAAAATCCGCGCCTGACGGCGGACTTCTTGTGCCGGGGGGCGTTTGACGCAGGTTGGCGAATGCGGGTTCCATTCCATGTCCAGCACCGGCGGCAGGGTGCCACGGCGACGCGGGACATTTTGAATGAACCAGGCCGCCTGTTCCTTGGCCGGGCGACAGAAGTAATAAAAGTGATAGGCGCCGCGCGGGATGCCCGCGCGCCGTGCGCCACCCCAGTGATCGGCAAACATCGGATCAAAGAAATCGCCGCCCTCGGTGGCCTTGATAAAGACAAACTCCACGCCCGCGCGTTTGGCCTTGCGCCAGTCGATCCGATCCTGAAACCGGGCGACGTCAAGCCCGTGAACCCCGTAGCTGTCAGGCGCGCGCCCGGTCCAGACCACCGGGGCGTTGTCGCCAAAACGATAGCCCGCCTGTCCGGGCAGGGCGAGCGAGAGCAAAATCAAGCTTAGCAAAAATACGCGGACCATGCGGCACCTCTGTTTGACAGGCACATGTAGGGTGGGTGAAACCCACGGCCCTGCACCTTGTGGGCTCGCCAGGAGCGTGGGTTTCACCCACCCTACACCTGCCGATCAAGTGTTTGCGCAAGACGGGCGCGACACGACCCGCTGGTTTAGCGCATGAATTTCCCCATCACATCATCCAAAACCGAACCATCGCCATCGGCGTCCAGCATCGAGGTCAGCATCGACAGATCCGGCCCGCCCTGGGCGCCCGCCTTGCCGCCGCCAAGCCAACCGCCGACCATGCCCATCAGGCCGCCGCCCTGACTGCCGCCGGAAAACGCCTGCATCATCCCGTCGATCGAGCTGTCGGGCATCTGTTTTTGCAACCCGCCCTGCACCATAGCGGCAATCGCCGGAAGAAATTGCGCCACGGTGCTTTGATCAACGCCGACGCGGCTTGCGGCCTCGGCGGCGAGGCCCTGTGCGTCTTGCTGACCACCCATCAGGCTTTCGAGAAAGGCCAGGCCCTGTTGCTGACCGGCGGCGCTTGCGGCGACGGTTGCATCCTCGAACATCGGCGCCTGATCCTCACCGCGCAGCGCGCCAAGCACGCTGTCAAGACCGCCGCTTTCGGCACGCTGTTTCGCCGCCGAGCCGATGACCGGGGCCAGCATTCCGGTCAGCTGGTTGGCCTTGGCCTCGTCCAGACCAAGCTGTGCGGCCAGCTGGGAAATGCCCTGACCGCCCTGGGCCTGTTGCAGAAGCTTCATGATCGACATGGGGGGATCCTCTCTACTGATACAATTTGGTTGCTAGCCAAACACGAAAGCCGCAGCCCACAAAGGGGAATTCCCGAAAAGGTCACGCATTCTGCGCCCGATCACCCGGATGCACTGAGTTCATCATAGCACGCCAGGGCCTTGGCGGCATACATCATCGCCGGGCCGCCCCCCATCTGAATGCACATGGCGATGACGTCGCCGATTTCTGCGCGCGTCGCCCCGGTCTTGATCAGCGCCTCGATGTGAAGCGCGATGCAGGGCTCGCATTTGGTGGCGACCGCAATGCCGAGGGCGACGAATTCCTTGGTCTTGAAATCAAGCGTGCCGCCTTCTTTCACCGCCTTGCCAAGCCCGCCAAAGGCGCGGGCGGTGTCGGGGATCAGCGCGTTGAGGGCGCGCAAATCCGTGCGGGTATTGCTTAGGGTGTCGGTCCAGATCATGGCAGTGCCTTGTAATAAGTTGCTTCGCCGTGACCCTAGCCCTGCGCGACGCAGGCTGGCCTTGATCCAGATCAGGCGCGCCGCTCGGCGACCAGCATGAGGTTGTTGGCGGGCATCTCCAGAGTCTTGACCGGGTCAAGGCCAGCCGCTTGCAGCCAACCCATGACATCGGCCAGATCCTTATAACCGATCTCGGGGTCTTGCGCGCAGAGGCTGGCATGAAACCGGGCGTCGCCCTCGGAGGTGGCGGCCCCATCGCGCAGAAACGGGCCGTAGATCACGAAGCGCCCGTTTGGCGCAAGCGCCAGAGCGGCTTGCTTGATCAGGGTTTGCGCCTCGGGGGCGCTTATCAGGTGCAAGAGGTTGATCAGCACTATCAGATCCTGACCGCCATGGCGCGCGCCCCAGCCATCGGCGGTGGCATCAAGCGCGATTGCGGCGCGCAGGTTGGGCAGGGCAGCGTCGCCTGCATAGGCGTCGATACTGGCGCGCCGCGCGGGGTCAATCTCGCTCGGTTGCCAGATCAAGCCGGGCAAGGCGGCGGCGAAGTGCAGCATGTGCTGGCCCGTGCCGCTGGCGATCTCAAGCGCGCGCCCCGACGAGGGCGCGATACCTTGCAGGGCCTGCGTGATCGCGGGCGCATTGCGCTCTGCCGAAGGCGCCGACAGGCGCGCTCCGGTGACCTGATGCGCGACCGAGGCGGTTTCGGGAAGGGGGCGGCGGGTTGTCATCTCAGGCCTCCTCAAGCCGGTCGGTGGCGGGGGCGGGCGTGGGGCTTAGCGCGCAAAGGCGGGCGTAAAGCGCGTCGTCCATGTCGAAACCGGTTGCGGCAAGGGAGGGCGCAAGCTGTTCGGCGGAGCGCGCCGACAGGATCGGCATCGGCCCGGCCGGGTGGCGCGCGGCCCAGGCGGCGGCCAGCGTCGCGGGGTGCAGGCCCATCCGGGTCGCAATCGCCGCCAGATCACGCGCGGCGTTGTGCATCCAGTCAAGCCCATAGCGCGCGGCGTAGCGGTCATTGTCGGTCAGGCGCCCGGTGCCGCCACTGGCATATTTGCCAGTCAAGAGCCCGCCCGCCAGTGGCGAATAGGGCGCGACGGCGATGTCTTCGGCGGCGCACATCGGCATAATCTCGACCTCGGCCTGACGCTTGACGAGATTGTACATCGGCTGAAGGATCGAGATCCGCAGATCGAATGTGGCGGCGATACAGGCGGCCTTCATCACCTGCCATGCGGCAAAGTTTGACAGGCCGACATGGCCAATCTGGCCGCGCGATTTCAAAAGCGCGAAGGTTTCCAAAGTCTCGTTAAGGTCCGTCGCCGCGTCAAAGCGGTGCAGATAGAGGATATCGACATGATCGAGCCCAAGCCGCTTGCGTGAGGTATCGAATTGCGCCAGCAGATTGTCGCGCCCCGCGCCCCCGGCATAGCCCGCCTTTGTCGCAATGATCAGGCGCTCTCGATGGCCGGGGATGAACCTGCCCAAAAGGGTCTCGGAGGCGCCGTCGTTATAGAGATGCGCGGTGTCGAAATGGGTGATGCCCGCGTCAAGGCTTGCCTCGAACATGGCGCGGCTTTCGGCCTCATCGGCGAGACCGCCAAATTGCATGGTGCCAAAGGCAAAGCGGCTTGCCGGGGTTCCATCGGGGGATGTCAGTGTGTTTGTCATGTCGCGAACTGTGCCACGGTGCATATCCAAAGGGAAGATGCTACCTTGTTGCTTGAAACTCGGGGTCAGGCGGCTTAGGCGAGGGAAACGTTGCCCGATCCCCGCCCCGATCCCCGCAAGGAACACACTGCCATGAAAATGCACGAAACCTTTATCAAGCCGATGCACCCCGAGGGGCGCAAATTCGTGGCGATCTTTGCCGCGATCACGCTGGTGCTGTTCATGGTCTGGGATGTGCTGGGCTGGGCCGGTCTTGGGCTGACGATCTGGTGCTATTATTTCTTTCGCGACCCCGAGCGCGTGACGCCCGAACGCCCCGATCTGATCATCAGCCCGGCCGACGGCATGGTGTCGCTGATCGAACCGGCGGTGCCACCAAGCGAGCTTGGCCTGCCCGATACCCCGCTGACGCGGGTAAGCGTGTTCATGAGCGTGTTCAACTGTCACATTAACCGCGCGCCGGTGGCGGGGCGGGTGCAGGCCGTGGCCTATCGTCCCGGCAAGTTTCTCAACGCCTCGCTCGACAAGGCCAGCGCAGACAATGAACGCAATGGCGTGGTGATCGAGATGGCCGATGGGCGGCTGTTGCCGGTTGTGCAGATCGCCGGCCTCGTGGCGCGCCGGATCGTGTGCTTTGTCGACAAAGAGGCCACTCTCAAGCGCGGCGAACGCTTTGGCCTGATCCGCTTTGGCTCGCGGCTTGATGTCTATTTGCCAGACGGGGTACAGCCGCAGGTGCGCGTTGGCCAAACCATGATCGCCGGCGAAACCGTAATTGCAGAGCTGAGCGCCGTCAAAGGGCCCGCGAAATGACCACCCCCCGCAAAGAGGTCACTCTGGCACAGCTGTTGCCGAACATGCTTACGGTGGCGGCCATTTGTGCCGGCATCACCGCCATTCGGCTTGGGGTGCAGGGCGATTTCGTGCGCGCGGTGCAGCTCTTGCTGATCGCGGGGGTTCTTGACGGGCTTGACGGGCGGCTGGCGCGGCTTTTGCGCAGCAGCAGCGCGATGGGCGCCGAGCTGGATTCGCTTGCCGATTTCCTCAACTTCGGCGTCGCGGCGCCGCTGGTGGTGTATTACTGGGGCCTTCAGGATGTGGCGCGTCAGGCCGGCTGGATCGCGGTACTGTTCTTTGCGGTCTGCTGTGTGATGCGGTTGGCGCGGTTCAATGTTTCGGCCAAGTCCGAGGACACCAAGGGCGGATCGGGGGCCTATTTCGAGGGGCTGCCGTCGCCTGCGGGCGCGCTTCTGGCGATGTTGCCGATGTTTGTCACCTTTGCCATTCCGGGCATGTCGACACCACCCGCGCCGCTGATCGGGCTTTACATGGCCGGGGTGGGCCTTCTGATGATTTCGCCGGTGCCGATCTGGTCGTTCAAGAAAACCAAGATCTCGCGCGAGAATGTAAAGTTTTTCCTGCTCGGCTTTGCCTGCGTCGCGGCTGCGCTGGTGATCTTTACCTGGACCGCGCTGATCGTGATGTGTCTGGCCTATGTGGGCACTGTGATCTGGGCAATTTTCGCCTGGCATCCCAAGGACGCTTGACCGGGGCAGGCATCGGCGCGCAGACCTGAGCGCCAGTGATTTCGGGCAATCGGCCCTTTTGCACAGAAACGAAAACAGCCGCCAGTCGCCCGGCGGCTGTTGTTTTTACCCTGTTCGACAGGCTTAGTTGGGGATGTCGCCGGTGATACCTTCGACATAGAAATTCATCCCCAGAAGCGTGCCGTCATCGGCGGCTTCACCTTCGGCAAGCCAATCGCTGCCGTCCTGCTTCTTCAGCGGGCCGGTGAAGGGGTGATAGCTGCCGTCGGCAAGGGCGGCCTTGAGGGCAAGCGCCTCGGCCTTGATGTCTTCGGGTACCGCGCTGCTGATCTCGCCGATGCCAACCATGCCGGGGCCGATGCCGTCCCATGTCTGAACGCTTTCCCATGTGCCATCCATCACCGCTTGGGTGCGGGCGATGTAATAGGGCGCCCAATTGTCGATGATCGAACTGACGCGCGGCATCGGGGCATATTCCCCCATATCCGAGGCCTGCCCGAAGGTGATGACATTGCCGGCCTTTTCGGCGGCGGCCTGCGGCGCGGTTGAATCGGTATGTTGCAGGATCACGTCCGCCCCCTGTTCGATCAACGCTGTGGCGGCGTCGGCCTCTTTGGCGGGATCAAACCAAGTATAGGCCCAGATGATCTTGAACTCGACATCGGGGTTGACCTTGCGGGCATGAATATAGGCCGAATTGATGCCGCGAATAACCTCGGGGATCGGGAAAGAGGCGATATAGCCGATGATATTCGACTTGGTCATCTTGCCCGCAATATGGCCCTGTACCGCGCGCCCCTCGTAGAAACGCGCCGAATAGGTCGAGAGGTTCGGCGCGGTCTTGAACCCGGTGGCGTGTTCGAATTTCACGTTTCCGAATTTCCCGGCCACGGCGAGCGTCGGTTCCATATAGCCAAACGAGGTGGTAAAGATCAGGTCCGCCCCCTGAAGCGCCATCTGCGTGATCGCGCGTTCGGCATCGGCGCCCTCGGGCACGCTCTCCTGATAGACGGTTTCAACCTTGTCGCCGAAATGCGCCTCGACCGCGAGGCGGCCCTTGTCATGCTCATAGGTCCAGCCGCCATCGCCGATCGGGCCGACATAGATAAAGCCGACCTTGGTCTTGTCCTGCGCCATCGCGGATGTCGCCAGCCCAAGCGCCAGGGTGGCGGTTGCAAGCAGTTTGGTGAGGGTCATATGTGGGGTCTCCCTGTTGTTATATTTTGGCAGCGCCTCATTGCGAGGCATGAAAAATGCGGCCCAAAGAGGCCGGCGCACGCGAGCGATCCGCAGACATGATGACCAGCACGAGGATCGTGATAAGGTAAGGCGACATGGACAGGTATTCGACGGGAATTGCAATCCCGGCGGCCTGAAGATTGAGCTGAAGCACTGTAACCCCGCCGAAAATCCAGGCGCCAAGCAACACCCGTCCGGCCTTCCAACTGGCGAAAACCACCAGCGCAAGCGCGATCCATCCCGCCCCGGCGGTCATGCCTTCGGTCCATTGCGGCACGCGGATCAGGCTTATGTAGGCGCCGCCAAGCCCAGCGCAGGCACCGCCGAACAGGATCGCCAGAACCCGGATACGCACCACCTTGTAGCCAAGCGCATGGGCGGCATCGTGGTTTTCCCCGACCGCGCGCAGGACAAGCCCGGCGCGGCTGTACTTCAGCATTGCCCAGATCGCCACGACCAGCGTGAGCCCGAAATAAACCATCAGATCATGGGAAAACAGAACCGGCCCGAGGAGCGGAATATCGCCAAGCAGCGGGATATCAAGCTTGCCAATCGGCGGTGGCTTGATGCCCACATAACCTTGGCCCAAAAGCGCGCTCAGCCCCAAGCCGAATAGCGTCAGCGCCAGCCCCGAGGCCACCTGATTGGCAAGGGCAAACTGGGTCAGGATCGCGAATAATAGCGACAAGAGCGCCCCTCCACCCGCCGCCGCGACAAAGCCAAGAACCGGCGAGCCGGTATTGACCGCCACCGCAAAGCCGCAGATCGCGCCAATGATCATCATGCCCTCGACCCCGAGGTTCAGAACGCCCGCGCGCTCGACCACCAGTTCGCCAAGTGCCGCCAGCAGGATCGGCGTTGCCGCCACCATCAGCGAGGCCAAGAGCAGCACCGGGTTGATTGATCCGAACTCCATCACGCGACCTCCGGTCTGCTCAGGCGAATGCGGTAATTGGTCAACACATCCACCGCCAGCAGAAAGAACAACAACATGCCCTGGAAAAGCTGGATCGCGGCGGCGGGCAGGCCAAGGTTGGATTGTGCCAACTCGCCGCCGATATAGGTCAGCGCCATCAAAAGCCCGGCCAAAAGGATGCCTACCGGATGCAATCGGCCGAGAAAGGCAACGATAATGGCGGTAAACCCATAGCCGACGTTGAAATCAATGCTCACCTGCCCGGCAGGGCCCGCCACCTCGAACATGCCCGCAAGCCCGGCAAGCGCGCCCGAGGTGCCCAGACAGAACAGCACAAGGCGCGCAGGCCTGACCCCGGCAAAGCGCGCGGCGCGCGGCGCCTGCCCGGTCAGGCGGATGTGATAGCCAAGGATATGCCGGTTCAGAAGGATATAGGCAAAGATTACCGCGATCATTGCCGCCACCACCCCCCAATGCATACCTGACCCGGTGATAAGCTCGGCGTTATGCGCGCTGTCATATTGTCTTAGGTTGCGCGAGCCGGGAAAGCCCATGCCCTCGGGGTTTTTCATCAGCCCAAGCGCCATCGCCGCCAATAGCTTTTCGGCCACATAGACCAGCATCAGCGACACAAGGATTTCATTGGTGCCAAAGCGCAGCTTCAAAACCGCCGGGATCATCGCCCAGATCCACCCGCCAAACGCGCCTGCCAGCACCATCAGCGGAAAGATCACCCAACTTTCCATCGGGTAAAACGCAAGGCCGACACCGGCCCCGGTCAGCGCGCCGATGATATATTGCCCCTCAGCGCCGATGTTCCAGATTCCGGCGCGAAACCCAAGGCTCAGGCCAATGGCAATCAACACCAGAGGCGCGCCCTTGATCAAAAGCTGCGGCCGGTAATAAAACGCGAACTCGCCAAACAGCGGCTCCCAGAAAATCGTCGTGATCGCCGCAACCGGGTCTTTGCCAAGCGCGGCAAAAAGCGCGGCCCCCATGATCATCGTGATCACCACCGCCAAAAGCGGCGTAAGATAGGTCCAGACCTGCGAGGGCTGTGGTCGCTTCTCAAGCCTAAGCATGACGCCCACCCTTCTTCTTGGCAAAAATACTCAAATCCGCCAGATCAGACATGCGCCACCTCCATGCCATGCGACCCGCCCATCATAAGGCCGATTTCCTCAACACTAAGCCCCTCTGCGGGCTTGATATCCGACAGCCGCCCCTCGTTGAGCGCGCAAAACCGATCCGAGATTTCCATAAGCTCGTCAAGGTCCTGGCTGATACAGATCACCGCCGCACCATTCGCCGCCAGGTCAAGCAGCGCCTGACGGATCGCGGCGGCAGCAGCGGCATCCACCCCCCAGGTCGGCTGATTGACCACCAGAACCTCGGGGCGCTGCAAGACCTCGCGGCCGATGACGAATTTCTGAAGGTTGCCGCCCGACAGGGCGCGCGCGGCGGTGCCGGGTCCGGGGGTGCGCACGTCGAATGCGGCGATGATCTTGCGGGTGAATGCCTCGGCCGCCCCCCATTTGAGAAACCCGTTCCGCATCAGGTTCTCGCGCGCCGCAGCGGTCAGAACCGTGTTCTCGATCAGGCTCATGTCCGGCGCGGCGGCATGGCCAAGCCGCTCTTCGGGGGCTGTCAAAAGGCCGCGTGCGCGCCGCTCGGACGGCCCAAGCCGCCCGATTCCGGCACCCTTGAGGCGGATCGCGTCTGGCACGGCAAGCGCCTCGCCCGAGAGCGCGGCAAGCAATTCGTCCTGCCCATTGCCAGCCACCCCGCCAATGCCAAGAACCTCGCCTTCCTTCACTGCAAAGCTGATGTCCTTGAGCGCCGTGCCGAATTGTCCGGGCGAGGTGAGGGAAAGCCCCGCGACCTCAATCGCCACCGGCCCAAGATCGCGATCGGCCCGCGCGGGGGCGGCAAAGGCCGATCCCACCATCATCTCGGCCATCGCCCGCGCCGAGGTCTCACGCGGGATGCAGGTGCCAACCGTCTTGCCCAGGCGTAGGATTGTGGCGTGATCGCAAAGCGCGCGGATTTCCTCAAGCTTGTGCGAGATGTAAAGGATCGCCACCCCCTCGGCGGTCAGCTTGCGCAGGGTGGTGAACAGGATGTCCACCTCTTGCGGGGTCAGAACGCTGGTCGGCTCATCCATGATCAAAAGCTTGGGGTCCTGTAGCAGACAGCGGATGATTTCCACCCGCTGGCGCTCGCCTGCGGACAGGCCGCCAACCGTGCGAAACGGATCAAGCGGCAGGCCGTAGGTCTCCGAGACATCCCGGATACGGGTGGCGAGGTCGCGCAGGGCGGGCGGCTCTTCCATGCCAAGCGCCACGTTTTCGGCAACGCTCATCGCATCAAATAATGAAAAATGCTGGAACACCATCGCGACGCCGGCACTGCGCGCTGCGCGCGGTTCTGCCGGGGCATAGGGCGCGCCATGCAGGGTCATGCTGCCGCTGTCGGGGGTGACAAGCCCATAGATCATCTTGACCAGGGTCGATTTTCCGGCGCCGTTCTCGCCCAAAAGCGCATGCACCTCGCCCTCGCGGATTGCAAAGGACACAGCGTCATTGGCGACAACGCCGGGATAGGCCTTAGTCAGGCCCACAACGCTTAGAAGGTCGCCTGTCACGTGGGGCTCTCCCCTGATCGTCTTTTCCCGCTTGTTTTCACTCCAATTGGCCTTTCTGCCCAAAGCTTAGGAAAGCATGATGTCGCCTGACAAGTCCTGTGCTCGACGGCCGGTCAGGGCGCGGCGTTCTGTGCGATCGTACCCCGTGACACTCTGCATCCGTCAAGACATTGTTTACCTGTAAGGAAATGCCTTTTGCCTTGGCAAACTTTTCGGAACTTTCAAATTTCATGCGAAACTGTCTCTGGTTTTGTGCCCGCAATTTCATCAGGGCGCAAGACATCTGCCACCACACCAATCGCAATCAGTTGTGGATGCTTGCCAAGCGCAGGCTCGCCAATCGGACAGGTGATGCGCGATCTGATCCGGGACATGGCGAGGCAAGCGATGGCAAAGCTCAAGATCAAGCGCATGCGAATAGATCAGGATCAGGTCGTCGGCACTCATCGGGGCATATGCCACCATGCGCTCCGGGTCCTGCGCGGGCAGGGCGCTGACCCCCTCGGGAATATCCTCGGGAAAGCGCGCGGGTGGGCCGCTCAATCGGTTCCACCCTCCAGCCTTCGATCAGTGCCGACGGCGGTGAAGACCTCGCTCAACATCTCACCCGCACCGCCTTGGTGACCCAAAGCCCGATATCCGTCGCGCCCGCGATCAACGTGGCATCGGGATGCCTGGCGTAATAGCGTGCCAACTCATCGGTGGTTTTGGGGTGGAGCGGCGGAGGGGGGCTGTCTGCCCCCCGGCCTTTGGCCCCCCCCGAGGATATTTCCGGCCAGAAGAAGCCGGGATCGTTCAGTCTTTTGGCGGTCCTGTGTCATCCAACCGGGCACCATGCGTTGTTCGGCGGCTTTGGCGGCGCGGAGGATTGGCGCGTAGCCGGTACAGCGGCAGAGGTTATCCGCAAGAGTGCGGTCATGATCGCGCTCGCCATTAAAATGCGCGGCGGCCATTGAGGCGATGAGCCCCGGCACAAAGGCCGCATTGCGAGCCGTGATGGTCGATCACGGCGCTTTGTACCGGGTGAAGCGCCGCGTCCGTGAAGTTGTGGCAGAAAGAAGAGACAGGCGTCGAAGGCGGGCGTGGTTGATGTAACTTTGCGAAAGCTGTGAAAACAGGCTTTGGCAAGTCTTTTGTTTGCCGCGCGGCAAGGCTAGTGTCGCGGCTATGACAACTGATCCCCGATTCATCCATCTGCGCGTTCACACCGAGTATTCGTTGTTGGAAGGTGCTGTGCGGCTCAAGAAACTTGCCGGTCTTTGCGCGGCGGCGGGCATGCCTGCGGTGGCGGTGACCGACACCAACAACATGTTTGCGGCGCTGGAATTTTCGGTGACCGCCAGCGGGGCGGGTATTCAGCCGATCATGGGTTGTCAGGTGGATCTGGCCTATATCACGGCGACGCCGGGCGAGCGCGCCAAGCCGCCCGCGCCGGTGGTTTTGTTGGCGCAGAATGAGCGCGGGTATGAAAACCTGATGAAGCTCAACTCCTGTCTTTATCTGCGCGACGACGGGGAATTGCCGCATGTCACGCTTGGTGATCTGGCCGAGCATGGCGAGGGGGTGATTTGCCTGACCGGCGGGCCGGATGGCCCGGTGGGGCGGCTTTTGCGCGGCGCGCAGCGCCCGGCGGCCGAGGCCCTGATGCGCCAGTTCAAGGAGATTTATGGCGACCGGCTTTATGTCGAATTGCAGCGCCATCCCGGTGAGGGCGGTGCGCCCGAGGCCGAGCGGTTGTCGGAGCGTGGGCTGATTGAAATGGCTTATGCGATGGATATCCCGCTGGTGGCGACCAATGATGTCTATTTCCCCAAATCCGAGATGTATGAGGCGCATGATGCGATGCTTTGCGTCGCTGACGGGGCCTATGTCGATCAGAGCCAGCCGCGCCGCCGCCTGACGCCGCAGCATTATTTCAAGACGCCGCAGGAGATGGTGACGCTGTTTGCCGATCTGCCCGAGGCCCTGGAAAACACCATCGAGATCGCCAGACGCTGTGCCTTTGGCACCTATCGCCGCGATCCGATCCTGCCGAAATTTGCCGATAACGAGGTTGCAGAACTGCGCCGTCAGGCGATTGCCGGGCTTGAGGCGCGCCTTGCGGTGATCCCGCATGCGGCCTCGGTTGAAGACTATACCGCGCGGCTTGAGTTCGAGCTTGGCATTATCGAGGGCATGGGATTTCCGGGGTATTTCTTGATCGTTGCCGATTTCATCAAATGGGCCAAGGATCACGATATTCCGGTGGGGCCGGGGCGGGGCTCTGGCGCCGGTAGCCTTGTGGCCTATGCGCTGACCATCACCGACCTTGACCCGCTGCGCTATAGCCTGCTGTTCGAGCGCTTTCTCAATCCCGAACGGGTGTCGATGCCCGACTTTGACATTGATTTCTGCATGGATCGCCGCGAGGAGGTGATCCAATACGTGCAAGAGAAATACGGACGCGACAAGGTTGGCCAGATCATCACCTTTGGCGCCCTTTTGTCCAAGGCGGCGGTGCGCGATATCGGGCGGGTGTTGCAGATGCCCTATGGGCAGGTTGACCGGATTTCCAAGATGATTCCGGTTGAGGGTGTCAAACCCGTCAGCATCGAACAGGCGTTGGCGCAGGAAGAGCGGCTTCGCGAAGAGGCCAAGGCCGAAGAGGTCGTGGACCGCCTGTTGAAATACGGCATGCAGGTCGAGGGGCTGTTGCGCAATGCCTCAACCCATGCCGCCGGTGTGGTGATCGGTGACCGGCCCCTTGATGCGCTGGTGCCGCTCTACCGCGATCCGCGATCCGATATGCCCGCGACGCAGTTCAACATGAAATGGGTGGAACAGGCGGGTTTGGTCAAGTTCGACTTTCTCGGCCTGAAAACCCTGACCGTCATTCAGAACGCGATTGAACAGATTCACGCGGGCGGGCGCGATCTTCATGTCGCGGCGGATGGCAACGCGATCTACGCGCCGATCGAGGGTGCGGAAAACGACATCGGGCAAATCCCGCTGGACGATGAAAAGACCTATGAGCTTTATGCGCGGGCCAAGACGGTGGCGGTGTTCCAGGTTGAAAGCTCGGGGATGATGGATGCCCTCAAGCGGATGAAACCCACCTGTATCGAGGATATCGTGGCGCTTGTGGCGCTCTATCGTCCCGGCCCGATGGAGAACATCCCGACCTATTGCGAGGTCAAGAACGGGCTGCGCGAGATTGAATCCATTCACCCGCTGATCGACAGTATTCTTGAGGAAACCCAAGGCATTATCGTCTATCAGGAACAGGTGATGCAGATTGCGCAGGTCATGGCCGGCTATAGCCTTGGCGGCGCCGACTTGTTGCGCCGCGCCATGGGCAAGAAGATCGCCGAGGAGATGGCCAAGGAGCGCCCGAAGTTTGAAAAAGGGGCGATGGAAAACGGCGTCGCCAAGAAAAAGGCGAATGAGGTTTTCGACCTTCTGGAGAAATTCGCCAACTACGGTTTCAACAAATCGCATGCTGCCGCCTATGCGGTGGTCAGCTATCAGACAGCCTGGCTCAAGGCCAATCACCCGGTCGAGTTTATGGCTGGGGTGATGAATTGCGATATTCATCTCACCGACAAGCTTGCGGTCTACTTTGAAGAGGTCAAGAAGGGCCTGCGGCTTGACTGGGTGCCGCCCTGTGTGAACCGATCCGAGGCGACGTTTGTGGTGCGCGACGGGGCGCTGCATTACGCGCTGGGCGGGCTCAAGAATGTCGGCGTCGAGGCGATGAAGCTGATCGTTCAGGGGCGCGAGGACAAACCCTTTGCCACGCTTTATGATTTTGCCCGCCGGGTTGATCTCAAGCGGATCGGCAAGCGCCCGCTTGAGATGCTGGCGCGGGCCGGGGCATTCGATGCGCTTGATCGCAACCGCCGCCGGGTGTTCGATAGCCTTGAGGGGCTGATGAATTATTCCGCCGCGATCCATGATCAGAAAAACTCCAATCAGGTGTCGCTGTTTGGTGAGGCGGGCGATGACCTGCCCGAACCACGGATGAGCCCGCTTGAGGATTGGTTGCCCGCAGAGCGGCTGAGCGAAGAGTTCAAGGCGGTTGGCTTTTACCTCTCGGGGCATCCGCTTGACGACTATATGACGGTGCTGAAACGCAAGGATGTCAAAACCCTCGATGAGGTCACGGCGCGCGCGGCGAGCGGGCCGTTGCTTGTCAAGATGGCTGGTGTTGTCGCGGGGCGGCAAGAGCGCAAATCGGCGCGCGGCAACCGCTTTGCCTTTGCGCAGCTCTCCGATACCACCGGCGGGTATGAGGTGACGCTGTTTTCCGAAACCCTTGAGAAATCTCGCGACTTTCTTGAAACCGGCGCGCAGGTGGTGATCACCGCCGAGGCGACCATGGAATCGGATCAACTCAAGCTTTTGTGTCGCAGCGTCCAGCCGATTGACGGGATGGTTGCCGATGCCGGGGCCGTGGGTTTGCGGATTTTCATAGATCAGCCGGGGGTGATCGCCTCGGTCGCCTCGGTGCTTGATAACGCCGCGCGCACCGTCAAGGCGGGCGGGCGCGGCCCGATCCACTTTTGCCTGATGGGGCAGGGATTGCCCGGCGAGGTCGAGGTCGACAGCGGACAGGAATACCCCGTCACCCCGCAGATCAAGGGCGCGATCAAAAGCCTGAGTGGTGTGGTCACGGTCGAGGAAATCTAGGCGGGTTTCGCGCATCCGGTCCGGCCATAAAGGGCCGATGCCCGCGCGGTGCGGTCTCTGTGCTGGACCGGGGCGCGCGCAGTTGATTAAGATGCGCCCGAGGATGCACGGGGGGACACAGATCATGCGGCGGGCGGTATATCTGGCATTTTGCCTGTTGGCGGTCGCCTGTAGCGATCCTTTGGATGAAATCCCCCGGTTGAGCGATCAGGACCTTGCCGATGAGCCGCCCCGCGTTGGCCTTACCCAGAGTCCCGATGTGGCCAGCGGTGGCGGATTTCTTGCACAGCTGTTGCGCGGCGATGACAGCGACGAGGCAACTGCCATGTCAGAGGCGGCAAAGGCCACGCCTGAGCCTGAGCCCGAGCGCGACACACAGCTTGCCCTCGTCGAGCCGCCAGAGCCAGAGGCGCCCAAAAAGCGCGGCGGTTTCCTGAGCTTCCTGCGCCCCGACACCTCGACCGCAACGGCATCCGCCACCAGCGAGGTCGCCTTCGGCACGGTTCTGCCTTACGGTCAGGCGGCGCGTATCTGTGGCCTTGATAAGGCCGCGATGGGGGAACGGGTGCAGCAGTACCCCGAGAAACGCCCGGTCTACAGGCTCTATGACAGCGATCCCCGCGACATTGGCCCGCATAGCTTTTACATCACCGGCTTTGACGATGGCTGTGCCCGGCAAGTCACCGCCTCGCTGGTGATGTTCGGCTCTGTCGAGATGCATGAGCAGTTGCGCTATGGTCTGCCCGCCACGGTGCAGCCCTATAGTGATACCGACAAGGCCTATGAAAAGATCAAATCAAGGGTCTGCCGCGTCGGGCGTAAGACGCCCTGTGGCGGGTCACTGTCCAAGCTTGAGCGGGATACGGTTTTTCTGAGCATCTACAAGAATTTTGGAGGCAATGCCGAGTGGTCCGAGATGCTTTTGCATGGTCGTGAAATGGTCGCCCTGAGCCACAAGGGCGGCTAACGCGTTAGTAATGCGGCGGGCGCTCGTCGCCGAGATAGACGCCGCCATCGCTGTCGGGGGTGCGGGCTGCCTCACGCTCGATCAGGATCTGAAGCCGCGCGGCCAGGTTTGCAATCTCGCGGTCCTGGCGGGCGACAACGTCCGACAGGTCATCGACGGCGCGTGTGAGATGCGCGATTTTCTCTTCAAGCTCGGTCATTCCCCCGCTCTATCGGTGCGCGCGCTGCCGGTCAACTCTCTACGCCCTGCTTGCCCCCGCGCGGCCCTTGGGCTAGACCGCGCCACGACAGAACCCGCAAGGACCAGAGCCATGGCCAAGCCCAAGAAACAGCCCCGCCCCAAGGCCGAAACGCCCAAAGGCTTTCGTGATTATTTCGGAGCAGAGGTAAGCCAGCGCGCCGCCATGCTGCGCCAGATAGCCGGGGTCTATCATCGCTATGGGTTTGACGCGTTGGAAAGCAGCGCGGTGGAAACCGTCGAGGCGCTTGGCAAGTTTTTGCCGGACGTGGACCGCCCCAACGAGGGGGTGTTCGCCTGGCAGGAAGCGGATGAGAGCGGCAATGGCGACTGGCTTGCGCTGCGCTATGATCTGACGGCGCCTTTGGCGCGGGTTTATGCCCAGCACCGCAACGATCTGCCCACCCCCTATCGGCGCTATGCCATGGGGCCGGTCTGGCGCAATGAAAAGCCGGGGCCGGGGCGGTTTCGCCAGTTTTATCAATGCGATGCAGATACGGTTGGTGCGCCAAGCGTGGCTGCGGATGCAGAGATTTGCGCGATGCTGGCCGATTGCCTTGAAGAGGTCGGCATCCCGCGTGGCGATTACATCGTGCGGATCAACAATCGCAAGGTTCTGAACGGTGTGCTTGAGGCAACCGGCCTGAGCGACACGGCGCAACGCGACGCGGTGCTGCGCACCATCGACAAGTTCGACAAGGTCGGCGAAGCAGGCGTGCGCGAATTGCTCGGCAAGGGCCGTCTTGATGCGTCGGGGGCTTATATCGACGGTGTCGGGTTGAGCGACGAACAGGCCGCGCCGGTGCTGGCGTTTCTGACCTCCAAAGGTGCGGATACTACTGCGACGCTGGGCAACCTGCGCGGCGCGATTGGCGGGTCGGATATTGGGGCCAGCGGGGTGGACGAACTAGAAGTGATCGCCGACCTTCTGGCGGCCCAAGGCTATGGCCCTGATCGGATCGTGATCGACCCCTCTGTCGTGCGCGGGCTTGGCTATTACACCGGGCCGGTGTTCGAGGCCGAGCTGACCTTTGAAATTTTGGACGAAAAAGGCCACAAGCGCCAATTCGGGAGCGTTGCGGGCGGTGGGCGCTATGACGATCTTGTCAAGCGGTTCACCGGTCAGGAAGTGCCTGCGACCGGTGTTTCCATCGGCGTTGACCGCCTTTTGGCGGCGCTGCATGCCAAGGGGCGGTTGGACGGCAAGGCCGAAGGTCCGGTGGTTGTCACGGTGATGGACCGCGAGCGAATGGCCGATTATCAGGCAATGGTCGGTGAATTGCGCGCCGCGGGTATTCGCGCCGAGGTTTACCTTGGCAACCCCAAGAATTTTGGCAACCAGTTGAAATATGCCGACAAGCGCAACAGTCCCGTTGCCGTGATCGAGGGCGGCGATGAAAAGGCCAAGGGCGTGGTGCAGATCAAGGACCTTATCCTTGGTGCGCAGATCGCGGAAAATGCCACGCTGGAAGAATGGAAGGAACGGCCCAGCCAGTTTGAGGTGCCACGCGCTGAGCTTGTTGAAAAGGTGCGTGAAATCCTGGGCGGGCAGGGCTGATGCCAAAGCGTGCCGCGATCCGTGCCGAGGCCGAGCGCCTGCGCCACCTGTTTGAGGCGGCGGGCGCTGTGCCGGTTGAAACCTCGGTTCTGCAACCTGCCGAAGTGCTGCTTGATCTTTACGGCGAAGACATCCGGGCGCGTGCCTATGTGACCTCGGATGCGCTTCGCGGCGAGCAGATGCTGCGCCCCGATTTCACCGTGCCGGTGGTTCAGATGCATATGGAGCACGGCGCAGAGCCCGCCCGCTATACCTATTCCGGCGCGGTGTTTCGCCGGCAAGAGGATGACGCGGCACGCAGCAATGAATATACTCAGGTCGGCTTTGAAATCTTCGAGCGCGCCGCGCCCGAGGCGTCGGATGCCGAAGTTTTCGCGCTGTTCTACGACATTCTGCGCCCGCTTGGTCTGCGCGCCGCGACCGGCGATATCGGTATCCTGATGGCCGCCGTTGACGGCTTGCAGACCACCGACCGGCGCAAGGCGGCGCTGCGGCGCCATATCTGGCGGCCGCGGCGGTTTCGCGCGCTGATTGACCGGTTTTCCGGGCGCGCGCCAGTGCCCGAGGCCCGCAAGGCGCTTTTGGCGGCGGGCGATCCGATGGCCAATGCGGGCGCGATGATCGGGCTGCGTGGCCCCGATGAAATTGCCGCGCGGATCAGGGCGCTGCGCGAAGATCAGGCGGCGGCGCCGATATCGGGGGCCGAAGTGGACCTGATTGATGCCATTCTTGCGGTGCGTGAAACCAGCCTGAATGCGCTTGAACGGCTGCGCGATATTGCGGTCGATATGCCCGCGATCCTGCCCGCCGTTGATCGGCTTGCCGCCCGGCTTGACGCGATGGAGGCCCGCGGGATCGACGTGAAAACGCTTGATTTCGAGGCCAGCTATGGGCGCACGCAGATGGAATATTACGACGGCTTCGTGTTCGGATTTTCCGCCGAGGGCCGCCCCGACCTTCCGCTTGTGGCCAGCGGCGGGCGCTATGACGCGCTGACCCGGCAGTTGGGGCGCGGACGCGAGATACCGGCGGTGGGCGGGGTGATCCGCCCGGATCTGGTGCTTGGTCTGGAGGGCGCGCAATGAGCCTCAAGCTAGGAGTGCCGTCCAAGGGACGGCTGATGGAAAAGACCTTTGACTGGTTCGCCAAAGGCGGCATCACGCTCGGGCGCTCGGGGTCGGATCGCGAATATGCGGGATATGTCCAGGGTATTGATAATGTTGAACTTGTCCTGCTTTCGGCGGGCGAAATCCCGCGCGAGCTTGCGGCGGGGCGCATCCATCTGGGCGTGACGGGCACCGATCTTGTGCGCGAAAAGCTTGGCCAGTGGGAACATCGCGTCAAGGAGCTTGCCGAGCTTGGGTTCGGGCAGGCCGATCTTGTGCTGGCGGTGCCTGCCTGTTGGGTCGATGTCGGCACGCTTGACGATCTTGATGCGGCGGCGGCGGCGTTTCGCCTCAGGCACGGGTTCCGGATGCGGATTGCCACGAAATACCACCGTCTTGTGCGCGATTTCCTGCGCGAGAATGGCGTCGCCGATTACCAGTTGATGGATAGCCAGGGCGCCACCGAAGGCACCGTCAAGAACGAAACCGCTGAGGCGATTGCCGATATCACGTCGACCGGCGATACGCTTCGGGCGAACCACCTCAAGATCCTGGATGACGGGCTGATGCTCAAATCGCAGGCGACACTGTTCAAATCGCGTGTGGCCCCGATGGAGGCCGAGGATCGACGCGCACTTGAGACTCTCAAGGCAAAGTTTGGGCTGGATTGAACGGGGCCCACAAGCTGTGAGATACGAAAACGGGCGGCCCTGAGGCCGCCCGTTGAGGTTCGCTCTGAAGAGGTTAAGTCGATCAGAAGCGGAAGGCGGCGCGGATTTGCGCGGTTGTGCCGTCAAGGTCTGCCCCGGAGTTGTTGAAGCTGCCATAGTCGTGGTAAAGAACCTCACCACCAACAGAGAAGCTCTGATTGATCATGTGCTCATACCCGGCACCGACAACATAGCCATCGTCGCTGCCGGCATTGTCGGTGCTTGCGATGGTGTAACCGCCGGTGCCGTAAAGCAGGCCATTGCCGATTTTATAACCGGCACGCAGTTTCGCGCGGAAAATTTCGTCGAGACCGTCGATATCGGCGAAATCATAATCCAGACCGCCACCGACAACGACGTTGTTGCCGAGGTCATAGTCATAGCCAAGGATCACACCACCAAGGATGCCATCTTCGCTCGGGCCAGGAGTGGAGTCGAAATCGCCATAGCCGATCTCACCACCGGCATAAAAACCGGTCCAGTTCGGGCTAGCCGGGGCCACGGGCACCGCGGCTGCGATAACCGGCTCGGGCGCGGGGGCCTCAGGTGAGCCGGCAAATGCGGGGGCGGCCATAAGGGCGGTTACAGCGGCCAGTGCTGTTGTTGTCTTAAGCATGGAATGCTCCTTTATAGTTGTGTTGTTTGCCGCGGGCGTGTCGTTCGGGGAGGAGATTTGCCCGGGGCACGGCGATACCGTACAGCGAGGATATCGGGTGTTTGAGTGCATCGGACAAGGGCCTTGGGTGCTATCTTAGATCACTACCGCGTGAGTGGCCAATATATGCTTAAATCAGGCGATAACTGGCGGTTTTCCGCAGATAACTGTGCTGAAATTGCAACCTACGGATGAAATTCAGGGCGGTTCCCTTGTCGGGAAAGCAGGCGGGCATGCTGGAGGACACGCCCGCCTTTTCAACGCCGAACCGAGGTTAAAAGCGGTAGGTGGCGCGAACCTGAAGGGTTGTGGCCTCAATGTCGGTGCCGGAATTATTGACGCTGTCAAACTCGTGATAGAGTGCTTCGGCACCGATCGAAAACTGATCGCTGATCATGTATTCGTAACCGCCACCGATGAACCAACCATCGTCGCTGCCTGCGGTATCGGTATTGGCAATCGCATAGCCGCCCGTCCCGTAGACCAAGCCCCGGTCGATCTTGTACCCGGCGCGGCCCTTGACGCGAAAGATTTCCTCAATCGAGTTGTTGGGCCCCGCGTCAATATCGGCAAAGTCGTAATCAAGCGCACCACCAAGCACCCACTGGCCGAAATCGTGGTCATACCCGAGGGTGAAGCCGCCCATGATGTCTTCGTCACTGCCAGAGCGGTTGGTATCGACAAAGCCGATGCCCGCCTGCACGCCGCCATAAAAACCGGTCCAGTTGACCGTGCCGCCGAAAGACGGGCGGCTTTGGCTTGATACAGCTGCGGGGGTACCCGCAACACTGGGGGGCGCGAACTGGATCAGGGTTGGTTTTGCAAAAGTCGTCTCGGGCGCGGCAGGGCTGGTTTCAGCCAGAGCAGGGGCGGCGAGCGCCATAAGCCCAGCTGAGATAAGGGAAATCGGTGTTCGCATCGGTTTATCCTTTCGCGACTCTTCCTGTTACGGGGGTCTCATCGTTTCGTGCGTTATGGCGGGCACCCCGACTGGGGCGATGACCATGGGATAAATATCAATCGCAGGTGGTGCCAAGGCAATGAACGTTGCCATCGCGAGGATTCAATAAACAGTGAGGGCGTCGTGTCCGGATCCTGTCATATGAGGAGGCCGTGCCGCGTGCCTCAGAGCACCCCGATATCGGCCAGGGCGGCCGAAAGCTCTGGTGGCAGGGCGTCATCGCTGCTGCGCGCGGCGCTTATGTCAGGCGGGGCATCGGCGCCGGGCAGGTAACGCCAGCCCTGAAACGGGCGTTTCTGGGCGGTGGCGGTACGGATGATCGCAGGGTCCAGAACAATCGCACAGCGCCGGATTCCGTCGCCCCCGATCACCTCATCCAGCCGCAGAATGCTCTGGCGGCATTGCACCAGCCCCTGAATTACCCAATAGATCGAGCCGCCCTGCAAAAGCTCTGCTTCGCGCTTGGGCCACATCCGGGTGACATGACGCGGATGACCATCCGCCCCTTTGGCACGCGGGTTGTCCTGCCAAGCGATCAGATCCTCGACCGACTTGGTGCCCACGCTGAGTTTGATCAGATGCAATGTCATGCGCATTCCCCCGGACTGCGCCATATATCGTAGCGTCCCTGCGGGCAACTGCAAGAGAGGGCGCAGTTGCGTATGGAAATCATTTGGCCGCCGGGCTATGGTGGGTTTCCTCCACGCAAATGGGAATCGCCCGCATGACACGCTTTGCCGCCCCGATCGCCGAACAGATCTGGAATATGAAATACCGTTTCAGGGCGGCGGATGGCGCGGCACATGACCTGACGGTTGAAGACAGCTGGCGGCGCATCGCGCGCGCTTTGGCCGAGGTCGAAGAGGACAAGGCCACGTGGGAAGAGCGGTTTTACGAGGCGCTGGAAGATTTCAAATTCCTGCCGGCCGGGCGGATCACCGCCGGCGCGGGCACCGGGCGCAGGGTGACGATGTTCAACTGTTTCGTCATGGGCACGGTTCCCGACAATATGGGCGGGATTTTCGACAACCTGCGCGAGGCGGCGCTGACCATGCAGCAGGGCGGCGGCATCGGCTATGATTTCAGCACGATCCGCCCCAAGGGCGCCGAGGTGCATGGCGTGTCGGCGGACGCCAGTGGCCCGCTCAGTTTCATGGATGTCTGGGATGCGATGTGCCGCACCATCATGAGCGCCGGAAGCCGTCGTGGCGCGATGATGGCGACGATGCGCTGTGATCATCCCGATATCGAGGAGTTCATCGCCGCCAAATCCGATCCGGCCAGGTTGCGGATGTTCAACCTGTCGGTGCTGATCACCGACCCCTTCATGGCGGCGGTGCGCGCCGATGGCCCCTGGGATCTGGTGTTTGACGGTCGGGTCTATCACACGCTGAATGCGCGCGATCTGTGGAACCGGATCATGCAGGCGACCTATGATTTCGCTGAGCCCGGCGTGATTTTCATCGACCGGATCAATGCCGCCAACAACCTCAATTACTGTGAAACGATTGCCGCGACGAACCCCTGCGGCGAACAACCTCTGCCGCCCTATGGCGCCTGTCTTTTAGGGTCGGTCAACCTTGCAAAACTGGTGAGCGACCCGTTTGAGGCCGCAGCCGCGCTTGACCAAGAGGCGTTGTCGCGGCTGGTGGGCACGGCGGTTCGGATGATGGACAACGTGGTCGATGCCAGCAAATTCCCGCTTGAGGCACAGGCCGCCGAGGCGCGCGCCAAACGCCGGATCGGTCTGGGTGTGACCGGGCTTGCCGATGCGTTGCTGATGGTCGGGCTGCGCTATGGCAGCGACGAGGCGGTGCAGCAAACCGAGGACTGGCTTCATGCGATTGCGCGGGCGGCCTATCTGGCGTCGGTCGATCTCGCAAAAGAAAAAGGCGCCTTCCCGCTATTTGAGCGCGACGCCTACCTTGCCAGCGGCACGATGAAGGCGATGGATGACGACGTGCGCGATTCGGTCGCCAAACACGGCATCCGCAACGCGCTTTTGACTAGCATCGCGCCCACCGGCACCATCAGCCTTTATGCCGGCAATGTCAGCTCGGGGATCGAACCGGTCTTTGCCTATTCCTATACCCGAAAGGTCTTGCAGAAGGACGGCTCGCGCACCGAGGAAGAGGTGGTCGATTACGCGGTCCGCATGTGGCGCGAAAAGTTCGGCGATGCCGCCTTGCCCGAGTATTTCGTCAACGCCCAGACATTGCCGCCCGAGGATCATGTGAAAATGCAGGCGGCCGCCCAGAAATGGGTCGACAGCAGCATTTCCAAGACCATCAACTGCCCCGAAGACATCAGCTTTGAGGCGTTCAAGACCGTCTATATGCAGGCCTGGGATCTGGGCTGTAAGGGCTGCACCACCTATCGGCCGAATGACGTGACCGGCAGCGTTCTAAGCGTGAGCGAGGCCAGCAATGCCGCCCCTGGCGAGACCGCCGCGCAGGTGCCGGGTGGATTGCCGGGCGAGGGCGGTGATGTGATTTACATGTCAGAGCCGCTGGATCGCCCGACCGAATTGGAAGGCGCGACCTACAAGCTTAAATGGCCCGACAGCAATCACGCGATCTATATCACCGTCAACGATATCGTTCTCAACGGCCATCGCCGCCCGTTCGAGGTGTTCATCAACTCCAAGAACATGGAGCATTACGCCTGGACCGTCGCCCTGACACGGATGATCTCGGCGGTGTTCCGGCGCGGCGGCGACGTAAGCTTTGTGGTCGAAGAGCTGAAGGCAGTGTTCGACCCGCGCGGCGGGGCCTGGATGCAGGGCAAATACGTGCCCTCAATTCTGGCGGCAATCGGCGGTATCCTTGAACAGCACATGGTGCAGATCGGCTTTCTTGAGGGCGAGGGCATGGGCCTCAAGACCGACCCGCAGGCGCAGGTGGTCAATCTTGGCGACGCGCCCAAGGGCCCGGCCTGTCCGGCCTGCGGTGAGTTTGGCATGCACATGGTCGAAGGCTGCATGACCTGCGGCAGTTGCGGGCATTCCAAGTGTTCTTAATGAAACGCTAAGTTCAATTAGGTGTTCTGACTACCAATTAGTGGCCACTGGCCGGGCTGAAATAGCCATTTTGCAAGCACAAAAGGTCAATCGGGCGGAAACGCCCGATTTAGCCGCTTTCCCGGCCCATTGAGTGCGAACGAAGGTTCGCCGCTAATCTTGGAGGATATGGGGCTATGATTACAGGGATTCAAATAATTTTTAAAATCTTTTTGCCTGCTGACTTCGCAGACATGCGAGTTTCTGGGCGCGGGCGGTTTCCATGCATTTCGGCGTGATTGAGATGCGATGACCAGGAAAAGGCAAACATCAGAACACGACCGGCATGCATGTTTGCCATGATTGTGTGCATGTAGAGGGGCAGCAATTGATGATAACACCTTGCAGAAACGACAAAGGGCGGCTCGCGCCGCCCTTCGCTATTGAAGTGATTGGTGTTCTACAGAAAACGTGACCTGCGCAATGCATTCTCGATCCGCGCAAAAGCGTTTAGGGCGTCGTGTCGCGAATGGCCGCCGGAATAAGGGCGGCACGCGTGGCGGTTGGCAGGGGTGTTTTCGATATCGTGACCGAGAAAGATGAACGCCTCCTGCGCCGCTGGGGTGGTGAGGTTGGATTGTTCTCTCGGCCAAATGGTTGTGACCTATGCGATCTTATGGTCGAGATTGATAGAGCGCCGCTCGACCCAGAGATTGGCGGTGTTTACCCCGAATTTCTAACAGAATTCGGAGACTGACGTCACAGATGTCCTGTCGCATGTGCCACCGCGCCCGGTTGGGGCGCGGCCTGTTTCGGTAATCATCGCGCGGTGCAGAGCCGCGCGAGCGGTTCGCTCACCCGGGCGCCATGCCGCCAGATCATATCAGACGCCGGAATATTTCGCTCGAGGCTGATGCGGTCGGGCAATGATGGCGCCTGCTCCACCAGAACGCGGTGGATATCGCGAAGCGCGGGCCCTACAAAACCGACATCCGGGAACGGCTGACGAAGTCGCGGTGCAGGTTGCAGAACGCCTCGAATTGGCTCGGGTCATCGAGTGCATCGAGTGCATCGAGTGCATCGAGCAGATCACAGAGGCCTGCGCCTGGCGGCGCAGATGTGCCTCTGTTGCTGCAGCCGCGTCATAATGGGCCTGATTTGTGTCCAGATTGGTGGTGATGAGCAGCATGTTCTCCTTTTCATGCAAGACCGGTGCTGGTGGTGCCGGTTTCATCGGCGTCATGGTCCGTGCATCGTGGGGAAGAGATCGCGAGTGGTTGGCTCCTTTGCCTGGTTTCGCGGGCTGGTAGGGTGCTGGTAACGAGAACATTGGTCGTTTTTCTCGAACACGAAGAAAAAAACCCAGATCGGTCGAGATTTTTTAGGTAAACCGCTGGTGCCACACCCCGACACAGTGTGCACGGCGGTGTGGGGAGTGCGTCAGGCCGCGCGGTCATCTGACGTGGAGATCACTCAGCACCGCGCAATGCGTTATCGAGACCGTCGGCAAGCCGACAAAGCTCGGGTACGATCGGATCGTCGGGATCCAGCGTCACAAAGCATTCGGCATCATCCCAATATTCGTCATAGGCATGGTCGAGAAACAATAGACTACGCAGGTCGAGAAGCAGGCGGCGAAGGCGGCGCGTCAGCGGCCCCGGCTGGTTGAGGCTGTCGCGGATCGCATTGATGAGCCTGGCCCCGCGCCGATCCGCGAGCAAGTCGGCCGCATGGCCGAGCGCCTCGTCGTGGGTCGACAGAAACGCTCGAAGCGCTATTTCGCCGACATCAATGATTTGGACGCTGGCATTCGGGATGATTTTCTTGTGATACATTTTGCCTCCGGTTGGTAAGAAAATGCCAGGTTTCGTCCCGGCGGTCATGGAATTCGGAGGTTCATGTCATCGCCAACCGCTGAGTCTCGCGCCTCACGATGAGGGCGCGCAGATCAGAAGGTGGCGGGGTCTGTCGTGGCTCCTTTCGTCAGCTGTTCTTCTCGATGATTTCGGCTTTCCCGAGTAATATGGGCCGAATGGCGCAACGACGAAACATTTTCTGCAATTTTTTTGGGATAAACCATCAGGAGTTGAGAAACCCCTCATACTGCCAGCGCTATACGTCATATCAATGTGTAGGTTCTGGCAGATGGGCGGTTTGCAGAAATTCTCTGCATATGCACGATCATTGGTTCGTATTGTGAAAAGCCGACATTCACACCCCTGCCTGCGCGGTAGCTCTTGCCTCGCCATGCACCAAGGTCAGCAATGCGCAGGAAGCGGAGTTTGCAAAGTTGCGACGATTTCCCGAAAACCGCCTTTCAGACCAAACGCAGCAAATGCCGGGTGAGAGCCCAGTACTTCGGTTCCAAGCTTCTTAGGGGATGCGACAGTCGCTTGAAACCGCCGCATCCTGCTGTTTCACGAACTGGATCCTGCGCGTCACGAACCAGCGGGCATCCCGGTGTCGCGAACCGCGCGGCGCAGCCAACTCCGCCAGCGGTTGGGCAGAGGATAGAGCTGGCACAAGTCGGACTGCGCCAGATCGGGCCGGGTGTGCACCCATTCGGGCTTGAGCCGGGACAGAGGCACTTCGCGATGCGCTTGGTTCGGAGCGTCCAGCTCGAAGAACTCGATGACCCGCTGATCGGACAGGCTCGGCGGCGTGGCCGTGACGAAGTAGGGCCGGCCGCGCACATACAGCACCTGGGTCAACAGGGCCGACATCATCTCGCGGGACATTGCCGCGATCCGCGGCGGCAATCGGCGCGGCGCCTTCCAGAACTCCTCGAACCGGTCGGCCAACTGCCCATTGCGACGCAACGCGCCTTCGCGGTTGACGATCAGGCCGATCTGCAAAATCTCGACAAGAAGCGCCCCGATCAGGAAGCCAAAGCCGAGCCCATCAAGCTCCTCGCCCTCGGTCAGGCCGATCCGGGCGGCAGCGCTCATCACAAGCACCTCAAGAGCGGCATCAATGCGGGCGTCTTCGACCAGGGGCGGCGTCTTCGGAATTTCGATCGCCTGGGCCAAAAGCGCCTCGGCCGCCGTGACCTGAGCCAGGAAAGCAGGGGTCGGACAAGTATACCGCGTGGCCTTGCCAGGTTCCACAAACCCGTTCGTCAACTCGTCACGGATTTTCGCCAGCGTGGCGCGGATGCGCCCGATCTCGGAAGTCCGCGCCATCCGAACCGCCCCGCGGTAGATCTCATCCACGGCTTCGGGCTTGGCCGAATACAGGTCGACCATCAGATCTTCCGCCTTCTCGGACACCGCCACGGCATCGTCGGCGGCAGTACGCAGCAAACCGGCATGGCGATCGCGCATCCGCGACCGCGGCCCGGGCCGGGCAATCGGCTTGTCCCCTTCACAGGTGCCCCCCCGGGTTTCTTCGGTGTATTTCAACCCGTCCGCTTCACGCGAAAGGCTGCTGACACCGCTCGAAAGGTCGGTGAACCTGCCAGACACGACCTCAAGCGCCTGGACGACAGGTGCGACCGCCTCACGTTGCATCTGCTGGGTCAGCGTCTGCTCGTGCCAGCCGAACACCAGCGTCGTGGCCGACAGGAAAGCCGAGGTCACGCTGGCCGTGCCGCCGATAACCAGGAAGGTCAGCGCAACCAGCCCGATACCGAAGCGGAAGGACTGAGACCACGCCCAGGTGATGACGAACTGGATCAGACCGCCGATCAGCAAACAGGCCAGCAGGTGCATGGTATCGGGTGACGGCAAAAGCCCACCCTGCGGAAGCGCATCCAGCGCCGCCCGCACCATGCTGATGTCCTGGGTCGAAAGCTTCAGCCCGAAACCGGCAATACTGCCGCTCAGGGTGTTGAAGCCGATGATCGGCAACAGGTTGAGTTTACTCATGGACACTTGTTTTCTCCTTAATATCAAACTGTGAGTCAGGTTCCGTTCGAGGCCATTGCCGCAGTGACCGCGGCGGCGTGCCAGGGGGCCATGGCCCAGTGACCCAGGGCATCGCCCAGAGACTGGCTGTTGTCGGTGACCGAGGCGAAGACAAAGCTGGTGAACACCCGCCCGTCGGGCAGGCGGCTGGAAACCGTCGAGGTGCGCACCAGGTTGCGTCCCTTCTCGGTGTGGGTGCCCGACTTTGCCAGCTCGGGGTGGACCCCGAGGGCACGCAGCATCTGGTTTGCGGCTGCCAGCGTGCCTTCGGCCCGCAACGGTGCCCCGAGCAATTCCCGCGCTGCCGCGCGTGTCGTGGCATCAAAGCCCAGGGCATCCAGGTCGACCGGCTCAAGCAGCGGCTGGCCGAGAACCGAAAGGCCCGGGGATGCACCATTCATCAAGGCGTCGAAATAGGTGATCATGTCGGCCGGCGCCGACTGGCGCCCGATCCCATATGCGGCATCAAAGGCCGGCGAGACCACGGTGCCGCCGCGGATATGCAACCCGTTCAGCAGCGCCTTGGTCGACTGCGGATACTGGTGAACCAGCCACTCAAAGGGCGGACTCACCGATTTCCCCAATGCCGTTTCCAGCGGAATCCAATGACCGCCGACGCAGGTCGAACCGCCATTGGGGGCCGAACACAGCCGGCTCACTTCATTCTCGGCAGCCACAAGGGCCAGCATCGCCTTGTTGGTCGAGGCCAGTCCGAACCGCGGCTTCTCGGCGGAATAGCCGCCATTGCCGCTGTCGCGCCGGACCGTCCCGGTAATGGCACCGCGGCGGTTCATGTGGACGGCGCGGATTTTGGGGCCACCCGCCCCATGTTCCACCACAACAACAGCGTGATCGATGCGATGCCCGCAGCGTCCGGTAAAGCAGCTGCCCTTTGGCAAAAGGTGTTCGCCTTCGTGCAAAAGCTTGGCCATGCGCTGGTTCAGACTGGCCTGCGCCCGGGCATAGATGCTGGTGTCCAACACCTCGCCGCTGCTCGGCGCACCGGCCAGTTTCCAGGCGTCTCTCTGCAAAAGCCCCGGATTGATCTCGCCACCGCCGAGGGGCCGGGCCAGCGGCGTGAAGGCGCGCGCCACCGGCAGCCGCAAGGCGTCGATCCGCGCCTGTTCGCGATCCCGGGCCGCCTTCGGCAGGCCGGCATCGATCGACGGCGGATGCTCGCAGATGTCCAACCCGCCGCACAGGCGACGCAATTCCGTCATCGCCGCCGCGATCTCGGCGGCGTTGCGGCCGTGCAACTTGATGCAGCGCACGGTCGAAGGACCCAGATTGGCGGTCCAGCTGCGGGCGGCATTCGGGCTAATCGGGCGGCCTGCGCGTTGCAGATCAACGCTGAACCCCGCGGCGCGGGCAAAACGGCACTGCTCCAGAAGCCCCTGCGGCATCCCCCCGAAAAGCTGCTGCGCGCCAAAGAGCCCGGCCTTGGGATACCCCGCGTTCTTGACCAACGGCATATGGTTGGCAATGAACGCTTCGCGCGTCAGATCATCGGGCAGGTGGGCATGGGCATAACGCATCCCCGCCAACATCAGCACCGGCTTCTGATACCATCGTGCGCCACCGGGCACCCCGGCCAAGGTCTCGAAGGTCGATTGCAGCGGCCCGGTCATACCCCGATCGCCCAAAAGACCCACCATCGAGGCCAGCTTGCGCACCACCCCTTTGGGATCCTGGGCCAGGATCGTGTCCTTGACGCGCCAGGCGCCCTCGATGGTTCCGACCATCTCGACCACCATCGTGCGATCTCGCCCGGCCGGGATCGGAATGGTCAGATGCGACCGGTGCTCGCCACATTCATCGGTACCATGAGCGGGCCAGGCATCGAGGATCGTGCCATCCTCGGCACGCATGGCCACCACCTCGGAACAGCGCAGGTTGCGCTTGGCGGTCTCGATGTAGCCGTTCGACACGTGCCACGCGACCGCCGACACCGGCACCAGCGCCAGCGCCGTGCCCCGCACCAGACCGCGCCGCGTCCAGGTGCCGGGCAAAAGCGCGCCGGCCAGACGCCCCAGCGGCTTGCTCAACGCCAAGCCCAGGCGCACCGGCGAAGGGATCGAGGGCAACGCCATCGGCGGCAAACGCACGCCCTTCGGTTTCCACCCCAGCCCGACTTTGCCGTCCCACTTGGCACGGCGGCGCAGGTAATAGGCCACCGGATCGAGCGAACGGCGTTTCAGAAAGAGCTCGAGATCGGCGTCGGCCCGCGCCATTTCCCTGGCCAGGTCGTCGATCTCCTTGCGCATCGTCTTGTTGTCTGGCTTATCAGTCATGTCCTTGCCCCCTTTCCAGCCAGGATCAACGCCCGAGCCGTAGGATGCGGCGCAGGCGTGCGCGTTCGTTCAGCACCGAGCGCCAGTCCGAGGGCGTCTTCGTCACGATGAGCCGGAAGCGGTGGCCATCGGGGCCCAGCCCGACCAGTTGCGGGTGCCGCTTGCGCCGCGTCAGCAGCGCAACCTGGGTTGCACCGCAGGCCATGGCCTCCTTGATCAGAATCTCGTGGTGATCACGCATCGCGCGGGCCCTCCTGCTTCGGGCCTTTCGGCTGCGGCGGGATCTGGCGGGCCAGGCGGACGGCCGGAATGAGATCGCAATAGGCGTGCAAGAGCGATTGCGAGAAATCCATCTGCGGCGATCGGGCCGCCATTTCGGACAGCTCCGAAATGGCCGGCGATTTTACGTTGAATACAAGCATGAATGCCTCCTCATCTATGGTTTGATGAGGTCAATCTGGCGGCGCGTCATTCACATGCAAATTTTTGTTTTTTCGTGATTTTTCCATGGAAAGCATGTGCTGATTCTCAAGAGAGAAACTGCTCTCGGGGTTTTCTCATGGGAATCCGCGCCGTTCGCGGGAAAAGTCACAGGCGCCCGATCCGGATGTAACAAGGATGTCCGCGATGGCCTTTTTCTCGCCGACCGTCTTGAACGCGAGATCACGGCGACGGCGCCCACCCCACCGCAAGCAGTCCGTGTTGTCGTCCGGTTGCGAAATACTTCCGATGAGCCTGTTGACATACCCGAGTCATCCCGGAAAAGCTGACGCCAAGGAGATGCGGGATTGGTTTCGATTGATGAAAAACACTTAGATTACCCCATGCACAAGCGTCCTGTAGAGGCGTTTTGGCGTAAGGTTTTCCTGATGGCATTCGTTGCGCAATTGCAAGGTCCGGACCCTGTAAGCGTTTCTCGCGTGCGCATCAAAAGAGGCAACGCGAAACACGAGAATGATAAGTTCGCCGACTGTAATCTTCCCCAACGGTTCCAGAACTTTTTCAACATCGCCAAAGCCGACGGCGAAACAGAACCAGAGAATGCGTTGACTGACGCCGATGCGTTGAAAGCGGGCTTTGCAGGTTTGATTGAAAAACTGAAACCCGAAAAGAACATCGAAAAGGATATCTTCAACAAAAGGGCCGTGACATGTCTACTGGGAATGCCTCTAAAAAAACATCTGCCCAGTGCCTATTACAACGAATACCAGGTTTGGAACACATACCTGAAAGGCGGCGTCGGCACAGGTTTGGATGAGGTTTTGGAAGTTCCCGCGAATTTCCTCTACCGAATTGCAGTCGCCTTTGGGTTTTGCCCGCCTCAACCTCTCACGGTTATTGGCGACAACTCTAGTGACAACTGGCTGAAGGAATTGGCCTTCAATCCCGAGAGTTTTGACCAATGGGCAAAAGAGGGCGGAGGCTCGGCGGAAAACAGTCTCGCCTGCAAGTTGTGGCAAGCCTTTGCTGGCACGCACGCAGCTGGAACGAACAGTTGGGGCGAGAGCTTTGACGACTTCTTCGACCGCTGGTGTGACCGTGTATTCAATGATGACGAGAAGCTGCGAGCTGGAGTCCAAGTACTGAATGGGCACCAATTGGTCGTGTTGAGGCAGTACAAGAAGCCGAAAGATGACAAAACCTCGGAAGAGCAGAATGCCGCTTCAAAGACGCCCGCTAAGTCGACCAACGCGCGCGCGGAGACGAAAGAAGAGTTCTGTCTGATCAACGGCAGTACCGAGTTTTCCCTGACCATGACCGGTAACAATAACATCAATCTCGAGGCGACCCTGCATGATAACTGGGACGAGTTGGCCTTTACCGGGTTTGAGATGGTGGCAACGTCCACTGATCTCGACGCCCTAGAGCATGTGGACAACGATACTTTCAACACCGTCGAAGGCGGCAAAGCCATGGTTCGGCACAAGTCTGACACGACGATGCGTTGCGTTGTCGTAACTTACACGAACAACAGCGGCATATCTGATGGTCAGGTGTTCGAGACCGACCCCTGCACAATCCTGCGCGCAACTGCGAGCGAAAATGCGGGCTACGTCATCGACTATACGGTCTCGGTACCAAACCGTCGAATCGTGGGAAAGCCTCAGACTGGCTCCAACGCGCCTCCAGACTTCCCTCTGGCTCGAATCAGAGACATCCTGAGCAAACACGATCGCTTCACTGGTCTGAGCATCAATGCAAAAGAAGACTTGCCGAATCCCATCCCGCTCTACGAAGGGCGATACATCCATGAGGCGGAAGATAAGTGACCGATCAGCGTCGACCTGACAATTGGCCCAGGCGCCCTCCTCTTTCGCCCAAGGAGCGCCAAGAGTTGCAAGATTTGATCGCGGCGGCCGAAAGCAATGACGTCGTCGAGGTTCTGGGCAAGGACCGGGATATCCTTTCGACCCTGTTTCGCCACGAATGGCTGGCCAATGTGTGTTTCGATGGTCAATCTTGGCGCGGCACCGATTTCACCGGGGCCGATTTGGCGGGCAGCACCTTTCACGGCGCCCGGATCAAGGGGGCGCGTTTCGATTTTGCTCTGATCGACCGCTGTCAGCTACTGGCGGCTGAAGACTGGGCGGCACATGTTGTCGAAGAACTGGACCGGATTCCGCTGCTCCCCGATTTCGTGCCCCACCCCGAACCGGGGCGACGGATGAGCGAGCGCGCCTATGCGCCCGAACTGGTTATGTTGCCGCCCCTTCAGGACACCTCTGCACCAACCCGTTCCGATCAGGTAGAGGCGTGGCGCGACGGACGGCTGGCGGTTGCCGTCACGTGCGTGCGCCAGGATGAGTGGGAATGGTCGCAGTATGACCGGACCCGTCGCGTCCCTTTGACCAGCGGTCGCACCAATGCGTGGTGTGTCGGATCTTTGCAGCAGGCCAAGGATTATGTGAAATGGCTGTCGCTTCGCACGGGTGGGCAATATGAAGTCATGGACCGCACGCTCTATGACGAGTTGACGACGCGGGAAGCCGGACAACCGGACAAGATCACCGGCAAGCGTGACAGCCCCGCCGCCTATGACGACCCGCTACATGGCAAAAGCTCCAGGGCTTCGCAAACGGGGTTGATCGATCTGGTGGGCAATCTGCGGCAAATCGCAAGACGGCCGAAGGCGGCCTGGCAACTTGTCGGCGGATCACACAAATACCCACCAGGGCGATGTACGCGCAACAGCCACTGGACGGTGCAGGAACAGGACCGGGGAACGGATTGGGGGTTGCGTGTTGTGCGCGTTTTTTCACCTCAAGAACAGGGCTTCAGTTGAATGGCAATTGACGTGCAACCGCATCCGGATTGGCTGAACCTGGAAACCGAGGTCGCAGAACCTTTTGGCTGGTCCCATCTGTCGGCTCCGCCCGGCCAAGGGAAAAGCACGTTCTGCCGGTGGCTTGCCAGCCGGACGGCCGGAAACCGCGCTATTCTGCTCCTTGATTTTGCGCAGACGTCCGAGAATACCCCGGGTACGATCTTTCAAACCGTTCTTCAGCGCGCCTTGACAGAACATGGCATCGAAGTTGCAGAAGCGGAACGGCTTTTTGAGCAGGAAAGGATCGGCGACCAGGTCACGATGGCCTGGGTCTGCCTGGAGGCAGCTGCGCACACCCTTGCCGCACAGGGCACGCGTCCGCTGGTCTTGCTCGACGGGATCGACACGTTGTTGGTCACATCCGAAGCTCGCCTGCCACTGCTCGACAGGCTCAAGGCTCATTCTCAGGGGGCAGCACCTGCATTTGACATTCTGACAACATCCATCTTGTCGCTTCGAAGCCTGAAGGAACGCTTTTTGGTTTCTGGGCTCAGTCAAGCGGTTGAGCACCGGTTTCGCCTTCTGGACAAAAACGATGTCGCGTTCGTGCAAGATGCCTTGGGCGGAGCCACCTTCAAGAAAAAGGTCTGCCGGAAACTGATCAAGGATGCCAGTGGCAATATCGCCGTTATTCGCATGGCGCTGGACCGGTTCTCGACCATGGGAACAGACCAGGACTACGATGATTTGAAACAGGATCTGTTCCTGGATTTATCGGATGACCCGGAGTTCGAAAACACCATTCTCGGCGAAATCAAAAGGACACCACATACGGCAGACCAGGCCGTGCATGTGCGCGATCTGGTCCAGATTCTGCAAGAGTTGAAGCGGGACAGAGGGAAACGCAAAGCACCTTTACCGCCGAAAAAGGCCTTCCTTGCTGAAGACCACGGCTGGACCAGCACTCCTGAAACGTCACCTGGCCGGTTGTCGGCTTTTTTCTACCAGGCAACCGACCTGAATGCTCTGGAAGCCAAAGCCGCCGATCTGGACGAGTTGGCAAGAAAACTGGAACGTGAAGAAGCCGAGGACGCGAAAAGCAGTGATCCTACGCGCCAAAGGCTGCGCAAGGCCATTCATAGGGAATTCTGCCAGAGCGAGGCAGGCGTTGCGTTGAACGCGACTTTGGATCGAAAGAACGAACGCTGCGTGGTTCGTGACCGCCACTACATTTTCCACCTCGAGCGCGAGAAACCAATGGAGGATATGGCGCACGAGGTTGCCAAGGAAAAGTTCATGATCAAGGTGTTCCCCAACCTTCCAAAGGGCTCCGGTGATCTTCTTGAAGTGGAGCTGTTCCTGCTTCGGCAACTGTCCGATCAGAAACAACCCGGGTTGCCTCGATTTGATACCGGGGGACGCCTCGACATGATCGACCTCGGAGAGGAAGAGGTCGGGTTCATCTTGATGCGCGTCAACGGCACGGCATTGACGGATGATGACATCCTGCCGCCGCAAAAGCTCGCCGCCGCTTTCCAAAGCGAAGCGGAAAACGCACCGATAATGAAGTTGATCGATGAGCTTTTGCCCCTAGCTCAGGCACTCGACAAACTGCACACTCTCGGGATCTTTCACCGCCGGCTTATCCTGTCCAATATCCTGAAGGACGACGCAGTTGACGATGCCACCGGCACAAGGATGCAAAAGTTCCTTCTGACCGGTTTCGAGTTCGCCCAGTACATCCATTCGTTCGGTGATGTCACCTTGCCGTTGGATGAACATTTGGCAGAGGGAATGTCCGAGGTAATGCGCGCGCGCCTTGACCGCGTTTGCAGCCCGCCGGAATTTTGGTCGAATGCCGAGACCGACCCGGCGGTTCCAAACACTGTTCCGCTGGCGATGTCCGATGTGTTTGGCCTGGCGATGGTCTTCAGCCTGATGTCGCACGGTCGCCCGAACGACAACAACCTTGCAAGACTGCTCGATGCAACGAAGCCCGAAGAGCAACTGCATGAGTTCGAGGCACTGCTGGAACAGTATCGCCAGGATATCTCGGAGAATGACGCATTGCCCTTCGATTTGCGATCAATCCTGATCGAGGGCCTGGCGAGCGACGCCAGAAAACGACCGTCGTCGCGAAGATTTGCGCGCGTATTGAGCGACCTTCAGGCCGCACTGCAAGCGCAAGCACGCATCGACGAAAAGAAAGAGTTTCTGATCACGTTCCACGAGGCGGACACGGCGCGCGAACTTCAAAAATCCCACCTGATCCCTTCGGTATCGGACCCTAATTCCGGGGATGCAAAGGACTGGGCCCGTGACCTGGTCACAACCCATTTCAGCTCGGCAACCCATATCGTATTTGACGCTGACGGCTACAGCCGCTTTGTCCACGAAAGGCACCAGACAGGCAAAGAAAAGGACGCAAACATCGTGGTGCTGGGCAAATCGCTTGCGGCCTTCTGCACCTTTTTCCGGGACAAGCCGCGCGGCCGCGAGCCCGCCACCTTCGACTGGGCCCTTTCCGTGCGTCGTTTTGTGCGTCGCAGCGCCTTTGGCGAGGTATTGTTGGCCCGAAACAACGTGCGCTTTCCGAACACCCGGGTCAAGATTCTGGGCGAAAGCGAAGAGGAATTCAAAGACCTGAAAAGCCGTCGGAGCGCTGGTTCTTTCAAGCCATGGACGCCCATGGTGCAGGCTGCAAACCGACAGTCGGATGTCATCAATGAACGTTCCAAAGCCCATGCGTCCTGGACATTCGCCAACACAGTTCAAGCCACGATCGAAGAACTCAGCTTTCCCGTCGAGGTCATATCCCGCGACCACGGCGAAGTTACCTTGGATCTCAATGCAACCCAATTTTCTCGTGAACGGGAGAATGATCGATACCTGAACTTGGTTTTTCGCGATTCTGGGGCACCCTCGCAGCAGGCGTTTTTCTCGAGAACGATCGAAACCTGGCTCGAAGGCGACGGCGACACTTCCGGCCAAGCCTATTTCATCCCCGAGTTCGACGAGACCAAAGACAAGAAAAGCGGTACCAGGATCCCCCTGACGATCTCCACGCTCGGCCACGGGCGCCTTATCGTTAAATCCCACCCACGCCTTTTCGGGTGTGGAAAGATGGTGTTCTCCGATGCGATGAAGCTTCGCGGTGAACGGAACACAAAATCCGCGGTCACCAGAGACGTGCTCCTGTCAGAAAGACTGTTCCCGCAACTGGCCGCACCGCACCCGCGGATGATCATTTCGCGCGTTCTCAAAGATCGTTTGAAGAATGACCTGCCTCAGGGGCGTTCAGCTGAAATCGTCGAGAACATGCTCAATGCCGAGCCGTTTTTCGCACTGCAGGGCCCACCCGGAACCGGCAAGACGACGGCCCTGGAAGCATATGTGAGGCTTAGCCTCGAGCTTGCCCCGCTGTCCCGGCTACTGATCACGTCTCAATCACATGCAGCTGTCGATGTGGTTCTGGAGAAAGTCGTCAAGAGACTGGAGGAAGAGGAAAACCCCCCCGTGATCGCCAGGGTCGTGCCCGTGCACAGACCTGAGCGTTTGTCTCCCAAGGCACGCGAATATGATCTGGACGACGTCGTTTTCCGCCGCGCAAACGAGATGAGCAACAACGCCTGGCTCTCGGCACAGTCGGCAGACATCGACGCAGTCGGCGTTGCATGGCAAAGGATTGCCGGACTAAAGGCCACGGCCTTTTCGGAAATCGACCAGCGTCTTCGCGCCAGCGTGTCTCTTGTTTTTTGCACCACTTCGGCTTCACGCCGCCATCTGACCAAGGTTCGCAGGGACGGCGACCCCAGGTTTTCCTTCGATGTGGCGATTGTCGAAGAAGCAGCAAAAGCCAGTGCCTCTGACCTGATGATCCCATTGGTCCAGGCACCGCGCCAGATTCTCATCGGCGACCACAAGCAGCTGCCCGCCTTTGAAGCCCAGAAACTCATTTCACTTGCGAAGATGGCGCGCAAAACCAACGAAGAAGAAAGACTTTCGACCGGGGCTGAAGACATTTCCTTTTCGGAAATGAGCAGGGATCTGGAAAGAAAAATGGAGTGGTTCAGCCCATTCAAACGCATGTTCGAGCAACGAAAGGCGCTGAAAAAGGACGGGAGATGGAAGAAAGAGAATGACAAGGTCATCGACACGCTGGATATCCAATTCCGGTCGCACGAAGACATTGGCAGACTTGTCAGCCAGACCTTCTATGACAATGAGATCAAGAACGGGGTCTGGGACGAGACCCAGCACCCGCCGCCCTTGAAACTGCAACGTATCGGTGTGGCCGACAAGGCAATCACCTGGATCGACACCAGCGATACAGAAAAGGGCGAATTCGTCGAACGCGACGACGGGAACAAACAGCTGTACAACCTCGGCGAAGCGAAAGTGATTGCCCGCCTGATTGAACGGGCCGGGTTGGACATGGACGACCGAAAAGACAACGCGCTGCGAGAACGCGCCCTGTTCCTGTCCCCTTATCGCAGGCAGTTGGAGGCAATCCGGGAACAGCTGCGTGACAACTGCGCCGTTGAAATCGGCGGACGCGTCGTAAACGGCCGGGAAACCCGAATCAGACATCGCCTGGACCAAATCGTCACCTCGATCGACGCGTCACAGGGTTCCGAAGCGGAACTGGTTGTGGTTTCTCTGGTGCGCGCCAGCGAAGTTGCCGGCGATCAACCGGACCCAAGAGATGCCAGCCCCTTTGACTGGGAACGCGCCTTGCGGCGCAATTTCGGCTTTCTGATCGAGCCAGAGCGCATAAACGTGATGCTGTCCAGGGCGCGAACCCAGATCGTCATTGTCGGCAACCTGGACCATTTCCAGTTGTTGGACAAATGGGTTCGGGCATGGGCAGAAACCCATAACTCCTACTATCCGGCCGGGGATCCCCGACGCGACATGATGGACCAGATCCGAACGACACACGGGTTTTGGGGCAAGATGATCGCAAGCATCCACGATGTCGGACAGATCATCCCGGCCGGCAAAGTGATGGAACAATGACTGAAGCAATCTTTGTCTGCCTGCCCTATATTCCGTTTGACGTACAGGTGTACCCTTTCGGCGACGACACCCCGAGCGAGATCGAAAGAGCAATGCTCGGTTTCATCGCCGCACATGAGCCCGAAGGCGTAAGCATCCGCGCCTTCGATGATGCACTGCATCTGGGAAAACTCGCGACAGCCAACCTGCTGAATGGATTGTGGCGTCGGGCCCTGGTGCAGATGACGCGATCGCCCAGTCGTATCATCCTGGACGATCGCGCAAAGCAGCATCAAGACAACGATTTTCAGAATCTGGGCGCCCCGAGTGAGCCGATCAAGTTCCGGTTGGGATTCGACCTTTTACAGGGGCAGGTGATAAATCCGTTCAGTATCGATGCCGAAGAACCCAGGATCGACTACTCTGTCCTGCCAACGAACCCAGATGACCCCTTCAACCCGTACCCGTTTCCGCTGAACGGCTTTGAAACCCTGCCCGAACACGAACTCCTTCGCGCATTGAATACCGTTCCGGCGTTTCGCGAAGCCCGTGAAACGTGGTCGAATTCCAAGCTTGCGCCCGACACGCCCAACCACACGCTGACCCTGGACAACGTGGCCTATTTTCGCGGGTATTTCAGGGTTAGGCGGGCCCTGGATGATCAGTTGGTGTTCACGCCATCGGCGCAGAACGCCCATCTCAACTCGGTCCTCGAAAAAATCGGTGAATACCTTCCCAAGGAACCTGCAGCGCCCGGCGAGATGTTGTACGCCAACCTTGTTCGCAAGGCCAGTCGCACGGGAAGCCAACTGTCCGAGGCCCGCGATCCGATGTCGAAGCTGCGCAGGCAACAGGCGCGATTGGCCGTGATCGCCGAAGACCCGATGCGTTTCCCGGACGAGTTCAAAACCGTTTGGGCATCCGCCAAGGCCGGGCTGGACGAACTCATCTCGATCGAGCGTGAGCACGAAAACGCCCCCGTGAAAGTGACCTATATCCCCAAGGGTGCTGTCACCAACAGGTTCACATCCCTTCTCAAGGGGAAAGGAAAGCGGCTGATCCTGGCCTCCCGTTCGACCTTCCAGTTGGAACATCCCCAAAAGAACGATCTCCTGAAATCGCTGGTTTCAGGCTTGTCCGGATCACAGCCGAGAATTCAGCAAGCCTTTCTTCAATGGGTGGCGTTCGGCCACAGGGAAGATACCCAGGCTTCAAACCGCAAGGATCGCGCACGTCGGATAATCGACACGGTCAGCCGGCCAATCGATGCCAGTTCTTCCGGCGCCAGCGCAATGACCACCAGACGGTTCTGGCATTTCGGAACGGGCAACCGGGCCAAGCATACAGGGGCGTCACTGGCCATGCTCGACGATCAATGGCTGCTATTGGCAAGCGCGTCTCTCCTGGGTGATACGGTCGATCAGGCAACGGGTCTCCTGGTCGAACCGCAACCAGGGTCTGATCGCCCGGGTTACCATCCTTTGGCCCGTGCGACGGCCGATCGTTTGAGCGCCACCTTTGCCATGGGTCGCCTTTTGGGCGATGGGCCGGTGCGTCGAAAAACCGTGTCACCGGTCCAGAAAAGACTCGACCTTTTGCAGGCAATCTCAGACGAGCTGGCCGAAACCCTCTCGGTCGACAACGGCGCGGTGGCAGGAGAAGGCACCACAGTGTCGCTTGACGATGAATCAAGTCTCCTGGCGCAGGTTCAAACGCAAAAACTCTACTCCGAAAGCCTTGGGGCCGCGCTTGAGAGACTCTCGGAGTTCAGACGCTCCGGCCCGCTGGTCGCGCGGCCGATCTTTGATGCCGACATCTTCATGACGGCACGAAACCTGATCTTGTCCGCCGAAATCGACAGCACCGTCACCGTTTGTATCTCGGTAGGACCGCAACGACTGCGCAATCGTCCCGAGTTTTTCGAGTTTCACCCTACAATTGACCCGATGTTCCCAGACGCTCTTTCATCGTTCCTGGAACACTCGCCTCAGAACCGGGTGAACCTTGTCATGATGGATTCGACCAAAGCAGATGAACGACAATACCAATCCCACCTGAACCAGCTCGAGAAACTCGCCGAAATGTCTGGCGGACGCTTGAAGCTGTTCTATCCAACACAGCACGAACTGAACAGCACGACCGGGTTGTCCTTTGTTGTGACCCCCGAGGAGACCCTCATCGCGTCGGGTGGCATCGTCGGGCATAGGCGAGGCAGCGCAGCCCAAGGATCGACGCTTCACGTTGCCATTCTGTTGCGCGGGCAAGGCCACGCTGCGTCCGCTACTCAACAAGTTGCCGCCCATGTGCCCGGCCTTGAAATCGTGCTTTCCGAGACACCTAATACGCCCACAACGACAAGCACCAAGGGCCGCAAACTCTATCTACGGTGGAACGAAGAAACACGTGACCGGCACTGCTCTGATATTGGCGTTTCGGTGCTGGCCGGCGAAGCGGACGGCTTCGATGCCGCGACGCTTCAGGAAATCGCCGATGCGATCGCCGACCCGCAGTTCCAGCGGGCGATAGCCAAACGGCTGGCCCGGGCCCCTGGACCGGAAACACCCGAAGGCAACGCCGCCTTGCGATCGCTGTTCCGAAAGGCCGAGGCGGAAGGCGATCTTGCCGCGTTGGCCGGTTTCGCGGACTACGCCGAAAATGACCACCCAATGCACCTGCCGCCCCTGCGCGAAGCGGTCATCAGGTACCTGAAAGAAGAAGGCAACTCGTTCCCACAGAAACCCGCGGATTATCTGGCGCACGCACGGCAAAAGGAAATGTCTGCGCTTATGGTTCTCGCTTGGCTGAAAAAGCCGACCTGGGTCACCAACGCGCTTGTCCAGGCTTCTGCCGAAACGATCCAAGACCGATCTGATGAAACGCCAACCGGCCTGGATGCGATCCTGAAGGTTCTGACCAAGCGCGCGCGGGCGGGAGAAAACGATTTGCCCGACTTTGCGAAACTGGCGGACAAGGCAAGAACCGCGGAAACGGATACGCGGCAGGAAGACTACGAAAAGCTCGCCAAGCTCTTTGCGCGGATCACCCGAAAGGATTACGGCACAGGTAGCGCCGCGCATATACGCGACCTTGCTTTCTGGGAAGACGAGGCTTCGGAATTCTTCAAGCTTCGCGGCACACTGAGCAACACCAGTTTGACACAACGCCAAAAGGCAGCCGCTTTCGACCGGATTTTGCGGGCGTCGGTTAAGAATCCTGCCAGTGCCCTGCGCAGCAAGGGCGCGGCCACCGAAACCGGGCGGGAAAAGGTTCTACAGTTCGACGCCGCCAACCGCGCCCGAAGACCGGACCCGGAACTTGTGGGCAGGCGGCGCAATGCCATGGCGAATGACTGGACGCTGCTTCTAGCTGAATCCTGGCAATGGGCGCGCAGCTGGATGGAAACCGCAGAGGAAGGCCAGTCGCCCACAGACGGGGAATTGTATTCAGTGGCAATTGCCTGGCTCGATGCGTTCGACCCGAAAGCGCAAACCAACGCTGTCTGCCTGCAGCGGGTATTGCATTCCCGGTTGAGCGTCCTGGTGGGACGAGACGCGCCCCTTGCTGACGAATCCTCCTATTGGCGCTACCCGACGGCATTCGACAGCTCCGTTTTCAGCGAGGGAACGGTGAACTGGGTCAAATTCATGCAGGCACTCCTTTCGCAAGAATGGCCGCAGACGCCATTGCCAATCGACGAATGCTTTGAAGCGCAGCTTGCCGAATTCCGCTACATGCGCTGCAAGCGAATGCTGGACCATCCGCCATCGAATATGGACAGCGAAGAGGCCGGGCATCTTTTGCGAAAACTCGTGCAGACCGTGCGGAACGAGAAGAAGCGCCTGGTGACCGATCTGGATGCGCTCGAGCGATCCCTGGCAGAGCTGGGCGGGTATCTGTCTGCGGAAAACCAGGAAAACGCGGCCATGCTGCGTCAGGAAGTCAATGACGATGAAATCAATTTCGAGGGTGCGGAAACGCTGCGGGTGTATTTCAAAGAAATTCAGCAAGAGGTGACGAAAAAGCGGGAAGAGCTGAAAGAGACACTTAACCGGGAAATCGCTCATCTACCCGGGGCCTTCAAGTCGGCGGCCGAGCGGCTTTTTGACCAGCGCGACTTCAGTGCGGTTCGCGCCCTGATCGATCTGGGCTGGACCACGGTGCCGCCCTGGCCCCCGAATACAGCTTCTCTCGATCTCTTCAACCAATTGCTAAGGGCGAAAATCAAGGGAGAGGATATCGATTTCAGCTTGCAAACCCTGCTTGACGACAGAACCTTCGTTTCCATCAAGGACGCATTTCTGCCAGTTCTTACGGCAGCAGCTGTCATTACGCCGAGCGACGCGGAAACCTTTGCCCGTCTGGTCGCCGGGTGGTTCGGACGCGATGGTCCGGCCGATATGGCTAGGGCTGTTCAGCAACATCTCGGTCTGGTCCATGAACCCATGGTCGCATGCAAACGAAGCATGGATGATGACGAAGCCCCGGCAATACTGCACAACCCAGGTGAAGGCAGCGTCGATCTTGCCGTGGTTCCCTTTCTGAGCCGCCGATACGTGGCACCCGAGGCCATCACCGTCACGATGGAAGACATCGTTCAAGCCCTTGAATTGGACGAAGCGAAGCGGCGGGAGTTTCTCCTGGACCGGATCGACAAGCGATTGAGTTTTTCCAAGCTTTATTCTGCCAGTCAAAAGGTTACCGAACCCAATTGGTCGCAGGAATTCGGATCCCACGATTCAATGGAAAGCGCAGCAAAAGCTGTTCTCGACGCCGCGGCCCGCTTTGGATGTTCTCTATGCTATCAAAGAAACCCGTCACAGGAAACGAGCCCCAATATAAACGCGCTGGTCGGCCTGTGCAGCATTTTGTCATACTGGCATGCGGCGTCGCAAACGTGCGCTGGCAAAGACGAAGCCAGACTGGGTTCGGTTTTGGCAAAATGTTTCCAAAGCACCAAAGGAGCGAGAGTTTTTGAGGCATGCACTCTTAACTAGCGTGCCAAATGAAGAACGAATTCTCTGCCATTAGCGGAACTCATTTTTCGACGGGCTCTTCCAACACAGTCTGGTTTTCGTATTGCATTGGTTGGTTGATATCTATCGCTCCGCCATTTGGTGTCATGACCATTTTCGCTGGCTCTGGCGTTAGCATGCAGGTCACGAAATGCAACCTTTCAGACATCGAGCTAGGTGGCAGCGAACTCAGAGCTATGCGGGAATTTGGGTGATGGCGTGATTTGAAGGGCGGCGTATCGTGGCAGGTGATCAAGCCAGCCAGAACCTCACGAGGAGCGATACGCCATGAATGAAGATACAACTATCCTGCCTTTTCGCCAATCAGAAACGATCTTGGATCCGCTGACAGAGCTTGCCCGTGAAGGCGCGCGCCGGATGTTGGCGGAAGCGCTGAAAGCCGAAGCTGATGCGTTTGTCGCCAGTTTTGCTGAAGAGCAGCTGGAGGATGGCCGCCAGCGGATTGTGCGGCACGGATTTGGCCCTGAACGGCAGATCCAGACAGGGATTGGCGCTCTGGA
>NZ_FOVP01000062.1 GCF_900115165.1 Roseovarius lutimaris
GTCCGAGTTCTGAACCGGATGACCGGACTTGGCCGCCCGCATTTCGAACGCACCGCCTGAAGTCCGTCTCAGGTAGGGCGCGTTCTGAGTTGCAGTTGATCTGTGCAACACGGCCGGTAACTGCAAGGTCAGCGCACCGCTTACCATAAAACCTCAAAGAAGCTGCGCGCGCCTTGGAGTGCGACGACGACGCCCGCTTTGATGCCAGGCTCAAGAAAATAGCTAAAGCTGGTAAGAAGCCGGACAATTCGGAACAAGACGACTGGGTGAACAAGACTTAGTGGCTTGCAGAACAGCTTCGCAATCCGAGTTTATCAAACATACAATCGCCTAATTAAAGGCACAGCCAAAAATTGATTTTCTTCAGTATTTTTATGCCTGCGCCCAAAAATCAAGGGAACCGTGACAGCCGATCAAAGGCAAATTCCTCAACTACCAGAACAGCTCCTGTTCGTGCAGCAACGCCGACTTTGAGTCAGATCCAAACTTCAACGCCAATTGACACATCGCCTGTTTTATGTATTAATATACGATACGCTTATTGAAATCGAAACGTTGAATTTAACCAACGACACGCATTAGATAGGTAGTAAGATTATGAACAAAGAATTTTCTAGCCTGTTTCATCCGAGGCGCAAAGCGCGGGCAACCGATTCAGTTGCAGATCGTGATCGGCGCGCCTTTCTAAAGCTCTCGATGGCCCAAGGAATTGCCGCACCAGTTGCAATCGCGATGTTTCAGAACCCGGCGCAAGCTGAGGAGAGCAAACCGGCTCCACCACCTGCTTCGGTGCGTAAGGGAACACTGCGCAATACGAAGACGGATACCCCCAACTTGCATGCTTCCGGGGCTATCGTTCGTGACTTCGTTGATCCGTATTTGGAGCTTCTGCGACTGCTTCGTGAAGCGGCAGAAATCGAACACGCACTGATGCTTCAGTATCTCTTCTGCGCATTTTCTTTGCGCGAGCCATACCGTGATCTTGCCGGTTACGGCTCTGCAACCGCTGACAACATGATTGGTGTTGCCATTCAGGAAATGCAGCACCTGGCCGCCGTCAATAGGTTGCTTGTGGCACTTGGCAGTTGCCCTCATCTGGATCGTCAGGATTTCCCGTATGAACCTGATATCTACCCGTTCACTTTCGAGTTGGAACGACTCAGCAAGTCGGCCTTGGCGAAATATGTGTATGTCGAAGCACCTTCAGAAGTTTTCGACGTCTCGCTTGCTGAAACGGATGAAGACAAGGCATTCATCAATAATGTGATTGGCGAACATCATGGCATTCGTAAGCCCAATCACATCGGAAGCCTTTATCGCAGCATTCTGGATATGCTGGCCGAGGTTGCAAGCAGATCCGACTCCCCGATCACCAGCGATGAAGTTGCGGAATGGAGAGAAGAGCTCATCCGCATCATGGATGAGGGCGAAGACGATCATTTCAATTTTTTCCGCGCAACATTTGAAGCAAAACATGAGGCCTTTGGGGGCAAAACAAACGCTTGGGACCTGCCGCCGACGCACGCGGACTATCCCTCATACAATATTCCGACCAATCCAACGGCATACATCGGCCACCCAAATCAAATCGAGTCGATTGAGGCGCTGCTTCCTTCGTGGCTCGGAAATCTGCATTACTGGATTGCGCTCAGTACGCTTGATCTTGGCTACCGTACCCAAGATCACGACGCCGTTGAGCTCGCAATGGCGCAAATGATGTCAGCGATTTGGCCCATTGCGGAGGAATTGCCTCAACACAATTCCGGGATGCCATTCGATCCACTCAGTATGGGATATGCACTGGGTGCAGGACCGACACAAAGCAAACGAATTATCACGAATTTCGCGCAAGAAGCATTGAATTTTTCTACTACGATTCAACACCGTTTGCCCGATCGCTATGATACCGGGGCGACCGAAGAACTTATAAGCCACCTGACGAATTGAGAGAAGGCGGAGCCGGGTGGCAGAATTCTCCCTTTTCCACCCTATCCCTGTCACCTCAAAAACCGCATCCATCAAGCGATTGTCGGGCTTTCAACTGGGAGGGGGTGAGACTTGGTGATCAAGCGGCCATCTTTGCGACGGTCAGCCTGCCGGCAAGGACTGCGGCCCGTGTGACGGCGACGCGATGCACTCCGTGCGGAGACCATCGCATGCGCCGCCGTTTGCCCATTCGAGTGTTCCCGATGTCATCGACACAGCCTTCGAAATAGAGATTGTTGAATGTCGCCCAGACCTGATGGGGTGGATACCCCCTCCCGACGGCATCGCAATGTGCCAAGGTGATGTGGGTCACATCACTGATAGGAGGAAGCATCCATGGAACA
>NZ_FOVP01000026.1 GCF_900115165.1 Roseovarius lutimaris
GAGCGTGGCGTTGTCAACGTCGGCGACGAGCTTGAAATCGTCGGCATCCGCGACACCAAGAAAACCACCTGTACCGGCGTTGAAATGTTCCGCAAGCTGCTGGATCGTGGTGAGGCTGGCGACAACGTTGGCGTTCTGCTGCGCGGGATCGACCGTGAGGGTGTTGAGCGTGGCCAGGTTCTGTGCAAGCCGAAGTCGGTCAACCCGCACACCAAGTTCGAAGCCGAAGCCTATATCCTGACCAAGGATGAGGGTGGCCGTCACACGCCGTTCTTCGCGAACTATCGCCCGCAGTTCTACTTCCGGACCACGGATGTGACCGGCACCGTCGAGCTGCCCGAGGGCACCGAGATGGTCATGCCCGGTGACAACCTGAAGTTCACCGTCGAACTGATCGCCCCGATCGCCATGGAAGACGGCCTCCGCTTCGCCATCCGCGAAGGCGGTCGTACCGTCGGCGCCGGCGTCGTCTCAAAGATCATCGAGTAAGCACGCAGAACGTGGGTTTCACCCACCCTACGGAATTCTGAGAGGGCGCCAGTGATGGCGCCCTTTTTTAATGTAAGCCCCGCAGGCTCAAGAGGTGCCTGGTGATGTTGTCGGGCTGAGCGACACTAAAATCAGCCAGCTTTTTGACCGTGGGTTTGTGCAAAGCTCGCGCTCGGCCGCCCGCCTGACGGCCTGAGGTGAAAGGCGCATCGCAGGGCGTTGGAAAAATTTCTGATTCAGCGTGGAGAAATAGAGCAACAGCGCTTGATTCCTGGTCAAAGGTGGCTTAATCCGGCGCAGTGATAGGGGTATAGCTCAGTTGGTAGAGCGACGGTCTCCAAAACCGTAGGTCTGGAGTTCGAGTCTCCATGCCCCTGCCATTTCCTTTCAGACCGGTGAAGCTGTGCAGGTGTCTGGCGTGTGTGACCCCGCGCGACGGGGCCGACAGGCGTCTGTTCGAACCGGCAGATATCGGCGGTGTCGGGGATAGGTCCGACCTGCAAGGATTGCCAGGCAATCACGGTCGGTGGCGTGATGAACAGCCGGACACGCCTAATACAATTTTGACAAAAAAGTGACTAAAATTGGAACGTCTTGGTTCCGCCGCAGGTCCGCCATCTTTTTGCCTCAATTGTGCCGCATCATGACCTTTAATCGACTTGTGTCCTTTCTGACGAAAGCACGAGCGATCCGCGTGGGGGCGTGGAAGAGTGAGAGAAAGCTGCTATGACAACGCAATCGCCGGGGGGCGCTAACCCGCAATCGTATTTACCGCATGTTGGATCCGAATTTGAAGGCCACGCGCCTGCTGATGCTGCGTCTACGGAAGAGGCGGTTGAAAATGCCATGGCGACGATCCGCGAGATCCTGAGCGAAGACCGCCGCGCCACAAGTCGCCGGAGTTTGCCTGATCTGGCACCCGAGGGCCTTGCATCACATCTTGTTGCGCGTCCCAAGCGTGGCCCCAAAAAAGCCAAAAAGGCGACAGCCGAGCCTGGCAAACCGGCGCGCCTCGGTGACCGGGTTGCGCGTCTCAAAGCCTTGCGACCCAAGCCGCGCCATGCGTTCTGGCTGGCGGCCTTTGCCGTGGTATGGGTGTGGCCGATGTTTGTGTTGGCAATTCTGTTTGTCGGCTTCTGGCTTGTGGTTCTTGGCGCGGCGGTGTTTGGGCTGGAGCGGATGAAAGACCTGCGTGACAAGGCGCTCGACGCGGCTCCCAAATCCTGGAGAATTCTGCGTGACTGGCCGCCGCTGACCCTGCGCCGGGAGCCGGAACCCGACCCGTTTGAGCACCGTCCCGATCCGTTTGACCGGATCAACCCCGAGCCGCAGTAAAGCGGTCCGTTCAAGACCTGTGCCAAGGGCAGGGGGGCGACGGCCCTTCTGCCCTTGAATTCATGCGCCAGCCCGCGTATGTCGCGCTCAACAGGTATATCAGAGAAGACAGCGCAGATGGCACGCACGAATCCGCTTCAGTTTATTCAACAGGTCCGCTCGGAAGTGGCCAAGGTGATTTGGCCCACACGCCGCGAGGTTCTGCTGACCACGGTCATGGTCTTTATCATGGCCACGGTCACGGCGATCTTTTTCGCGCTGGTCGATCTGACCATTCGCGGTGGTCTTCAGGCCGTGCTGAACATGTTTGGCTAGGGCGGCATAAAATCGCGGACGGACCCTTGAAATTGCGGACAATCAAAGGTAGTTGACGGCACACTTCTGGAGATGGCGCGCGGCGATTCGGGTTGCGCGCCGATTTTTGTTCCGGAAAGTGCAGGTTGAACGCCTGAGAGAATACAGATTTCCGGCGAAATGCCGGTCAGAATAAAAGGCATAGGTCGAAGATGGCAAAGCGGTGGTACTCGGTCAGTGTTCTTTCGAATTTCGAAAAGAAGATCGCCGAGCAAATCAGAACATCTGTCGTCGAGAGCGGTCTTGAGGATGAGATCGAAGAGGTGCTTGTGCCCACCGAAGAGGTGATCGAGATTCGCCGTGGCAAGAAAGTGACCGCCGAGCGTCGCTTTATGCCGGGCTATGTTCTGGTGCGCATGGAAATGTCTGACGCGGGCTATCACCTGATCAACTCGATCAACCGCGTCACCGGGTTTCTTGGCCCGCAGGGGCGCCCGATGCCGATGCGCGATGCCGAGGTGAACGCGATCCTGAACCGCGTGCAAGAGGGCGAAGACAGCCCGCGCACCCTGATCCATTTCGAGATCGGCGAAAAGGTCAAGGTCAACGACGGGCCGTTCGAGGATTTCGACGGCATGGTCGAGGAAGTGGACGAAGACAACCAGCGCCTCAAGGTGTCGGTGTCGATCTTTGGCCGGGAAACCCCGGTCGAGCTGGAATTCACACAGGTCACGAAACAGGCCTGATGATGTGAGAGGTGGGAGGCGAGGCTGCCGCGGCATCCGGACCGGACCACACAACGAAGAACCCGAGGGGCGCGCCCTGACGGTGTTGGAAACAAAGGAGAGGCCAGATGGCCAAGAAACTCGTTGGCAAGATGAAGCTGCAGGTGAAAGCCGGGCAAGCTAACCCAAGCCCGCCCGTGGGCCCTGCGCTCGGTCAGCGCGGCATCAACATCATGGAATTCTGCAAGGCGTTCAACGCCAAGACCGCAGACCTTGAGCCCGGTGCCCCCTGTCCGACCGTGATTTCCTATTATCAGGACAAATCGTTCGAGATGGAAATCAAGACGCCGCCCGCGTCCTACTATCTTAAAAAAGCCGCCAAGCTGCCGTCGGGGTCGAAAACCCCTGGCCGTGCCACCGCCGGTTATGTCTCGACCAAGCAGGTCAAGGAAATCGCTGAAGCGAAGTGGAAAGACCTGAACGCGAACGACGTCGAAGCCGCGATGAAAATCATCCTCGGCTCTGCGCGTTCCATGGGCATCGAGGTGAAGTAAGATGGCAAAACTTGGAAAACGTACCCGCGCCGTTCGTGAAGCTTTCGCTGGCAAGGACAACCTGAGCGTTGAAGACGCCGTTGCCCTGGTCAAGGGGAATGCAACCGCGAAATTCGACGAAACCGTTGAAATCTCGATGAACCTCGGTGTTGATCCGCGTCACGCCGATCAGATGGTCCGCGGCGTTGTCGGTTTGCCCAACGGCACCGGCAAAAACGTTCGCGTCGCCGTGTTCGCCCGTGGCCCCAAGGCCGAAGAAGCGCAGGCCGCCGGTGCCGATATCGTTGGTGCCGAAGACCTGATGGAAATTGTGCAAGGCGGCAAGATCGACTTTGACCGCTGTATTGCTACCCCCGACATGATGCCCGTCGTGGGCCGTCTGGGTAAGGTGCTTGGGCCCCGCAACCTGATGCCGAACCCCAAGGTGGGTACGGTGACCATGGATGTGGCGCAGGCCGTGAAAAACGCCAAAGGCGGCGAAGTTCAGTTCAAGGCTGAAAAGGCCGGGGTTGTGCATGCCGGTATCGGCAAAGCCTCGTTTGACGAAGGCAAGCTTGCCGAGAACGTTCGCGCCTTTGTTGTGGCCGTGCAAAAGGCCCGTCCGGCCGGCGCGAAAGGCACCTATGTCAAGAAGATCTCGATTTCTTCGACGATGGGTGCAGGCGTGTCCGTCGACGTCAACAGCGCGGTTGTTGAATAAGAATTTGCACCCGGGTCTGTGATCCGGGGGCGAATGGCAGGGCCCTGTTTTTGGCCCTGTCCTGTCCGAGACGGAGGGTTGCCGCAGCCGCGGTTCATAATTCCTTCCTGAGATGGGGAACGAGATAAGATTTCAAACGAGGGCAGCCGCCTTCGGGTGATTTTGGCCTTGGGACCCGTGTTTTGGACCCGAACGCTGTCCTTCGGGGCGGCAAAAATGAGCCGGGGGGAGACCCCCAAATTTGGAGTGAAACTGTGGATAGAGCCCAGAAAGAGAAAGTGGTCGAGGAACTCGGCCAGATCTTTGAAAGCTCTGGCGTTGTAGTGGTTGCCCACTACACGGGTCTTACAGTTGCCGAAATGCAAGATCTGCGTGCCCGCGCCCGTGCGGCAGAGGCATCAGTTCGTGTAGCAAAGAACAGGCTCGCCAAAATCGCCCTTGAGGGCAAGCCGTGCGCAAGCATTGCTGACTACCTCTCGGGTATGACCGTTCTAACCTTCTCCGAGGACCCCGTGGCAGCAGCCAAGGTGGCCGAGGACTTCGCCAAAGATAACAAAAAGTTTGAGATCCTTGGCGGGGCAATGGGTGAGAACGCTCTGGACCGTGCTGGTGTTGAAGCCACGTCGAAACTGCCGTCGCGCGATGAACTTATCGCGACGATTGCTGGCATGATCGGCGCACCTGCTTCGAACATCGCGGGGGCCATTGGCGCACCTGCTTCGAATATCGCGAGCATTCTTTCGACCGTCGAAGAGAAGGCCGAAGCCGCGTAAGGTAACTGTAATATCCGCGTAGGGGTTGATTACCCAACGTTGGAACACATCTAGAAAACGGAAAGAGTCACAAATGGCTGATCTGAAAAAACTTGCAGAAGAGATCGTTGGTCTGACGCTTCTCGAAGCACAAGAACTGAAAACCATCCTCAAAGACGAGTACGGCATTGAGCCCGCAGCCGGTGGCGCGGTCATGATGGCCGGCCCGGCTGGCGATGCTGGCGCGTCTGCTGAAGAGCAAACCGAATTTGACGTGATCCTGAAATCGGCCGGCGCGTCGAAGATCAACGTCATCAAAGAGGTTCGCTCGATCACCGGTCTTGGTCTGAAAGAAGCCAAGGATCTGGTGGAAGCAGGCGGCAAAGCCGTCAAAGAGCAAGTCTCGAAAGACGAAGCAGAAGAGATCAAGGGCAAGCTGGAAGCAGCTGGCGCCGAAGTCGAACTGAAGTAATCGTCGCCGGGGCAACCCGGAGCGTTATCAAGGCTGGGTCCGGTATTCCGGGCCCGGCCAAACCTGTCTCAGAGAGGCCCTGCGATGCTCGGGGCTTTTCTAAGGCAAGGTTTATATGATCGGGAGGCCGTCTTGGGACGATGGCCGTGAATGGATCAAACCAGGCCCTCTCGTATGGCCGCGGTGCTGGAGCCCGACAGCGCGCGCGACCGGTGAGAAATGAAAGGTGACTTCGACCATGGCTCAGACCTACCTCGGCCAGAAACGTTTGCGCAAATATTACGGCAAGATCCGTGAAGTGCTTGAAATGCCGAACCTCATCGAGGTTCAGAAATCCTCGTATGATCTGTTTTTGAAATCAGGCGATGAGCCCCTGCCGATGGACGGCGAGGGGATCAAAGGCGTTTTCCAGTCGGTCTTTCCGATCAAGGATTTCAACGAAACCAGCGTGCTGGAGTTCGTAAGCTACGATCTTGAAAAGCCGAAATATGACGTTGAGGAATGCATGCAGCGTGACATGACCTACAGCGCCCCGCTGAAGGTCAAACTGCGGCTGATCGTGTTTGATGTGGACGAAGATACCGGCGCGAAATCCGTCAAGGATATCAAGGAACAAGACGTGTTCATGGGCGATATGCCCCTGATGACGCCGAACGGCACCTTTGTCGTGAACGGCACCGAGCGGGTGATTGTCTCTCAGATGCATCGCAGCCCGGGCGTGTTCTTTGATCACGACAAGGGCAAGACCCATTCGTCGGGCAAACTGTTGTTCACCTGCCGGATCATTCCCTATCGCGGCTCCTGGCTCGACTTTGAGTTTGACGCCAAGGATATCGTCTTTTCGCGCATCGACCGTCGCCGCAAACTGCCGGTGACGACGCTGCTTTACGCGCTTGGTCTTGACCAAGAGGCGATCATGGACGCCTATTACGATACCGTCGATTTCAAGCTGAAGAAGAAAAAGGGCTGGGTCACCAAGTTCTTTCCCGAGCGTGTGCGCGGCACCCGCCCGACCTATGATCTTGTCGATGCCGAATCCGGCGAAGTGATTGCCGAAGCAGGCAAGAAAGTCACCCCGCGCGCGGTCAAGAAACTGATCGACGAGGGTAATGTCACCGAGCTTCTGGTGCCGTTCGAGCATATCGTCGGCAAGTTCGTGGCGCGTGACATCATCAACGAGGAAACCGGCGCCATCTATGTCGAGGCGGGCGATGAGCTTACGCTTGAATACGACAAAGAGGGCGAAGTGACCGGCGGCAGCCTTCAGGAATTGCTGGATGCGGGCGTGACCGATATCCCGGTGCTGGATATCGACAACATCAACGTTGGTCCCTACATCCGCAACACCATGGCCGCCGACAAGAACATGAACCGCTCAAGCGCGCTCATGGATATCTACCGGGTGATGCGTCCGGGCGAGCCGCCCACCGAAGAGGCCTCGGCGGCGTTGTTTGAAACGCTGTTCTTTGACTCCGAGCGCTATGACCTTTCGGCCGTTGGTCGGGTCAAGATGAACATGCGCCTCGCGCTCGACAAGCCCGACACACAGCGCACGCTAGACCGCGACGATATCGTGGCCTGCATCAAGGCGCTGGTCGAACTGCGCGACGGGCGCGGCGACATCGACGATATCGACCACCTTGGCAACCGCCGGGTGCGCTCGGTTGGCGAATTGATGGAGAACCAGTATCGCGTCGGCCTTCTGCGGATGGAGCGCGCGATCAAAGAGCGGATGTCGTCGGTCGAGATCGATACGGTGATGCCGCAGGACCTGATCAACGCCAAGCCGGCCGCAGCCGCAGTGCGTGAATTCTTCGGCTCAAGCCAGCTGTCGCAGTTCATGGACCAGACCAACCCGCTTTCGGAAGTCACCCACAAACGCCGTCTTTCGGCGCTTGGGCCGGGTGGTCTTACACGCGAACGCGCGGGCTTTGAGGTGCGCGACGTGCACCCGACCCACTATGGGCGGATGTGCCCGATTGAGACGCCGGAAGGCCCGAACATCGGTCTGATCAACAGCCTTGCCACCTTTGCGCGGGTCAACAAGTACGGCTTTATCGAAACGCCTTATCGCAAGGTGGTTGACGGCCAGGTGACGGATGATGTGCAGTACATGTCCGCCACCGAGGAAATGCGCCACACCGTGGCGCAGGCCAACGCCAACCTCGATGAAGGCGGCAAATTCGTCAACGATCTGGTCAGCACGCGTCAGTCGGGCGAATACATGCTCGCGCCGCGCGAAAGCGTTGACCTTATCGACGTCAGCCCGAAACAGTTGGTCTCGGTTGCGGCCTCGCTTATTCCGTTCCTGGAAAATGATGACGCCAACCGCGCCCTCATGGGCTCGAACATGCAACGTCAGGCGGTTCCGACCCTGCGTGCCGAGGCCCCGCTTGTGGGCACCGGGATTGAGGGTGTGGTTGCGCGCGATTCAGGCGCGGCCATCATGGCGCGTCGCGGCGGTGTCATCGACCAGGTCGATGCACAGCGGATCGTGATCCGGGCCACCTCCGATCTCGAAATCGGCGATCCGGGCGTTGATATCTACCGGATGCGCAAATTCCAGCGTTCGAACCAGAACTCCTGCATCAACCAGCAACCGCTGGTGAAGGTGGGCGATCTGGTGACCAAAGGCGAAGTGATCGCCGATGGTCCCTGTACCGATATGGGCGAGCTGGCGCTTGGCAAGAACGTGATCACCGCCTTCATGCCGTGGAACGGTTACAACTACGAAGATTCGATCCTGATCTCGGAACGCATCGTGCGCGATGACGTGTTCACCTCGATCCATATCGAAGAATTCGAAGTGGCCGCACGCGATACCAAGCTTGGGCCGGAAGAAATCACCCGCGACATTCCCAACGTCGGTGAAGAAGCGCTGCGCAACCTCGACGAGGCCGGCATCGTTTATATCGGCGCCGATGTGGAGCCGGGCGATATCCTTGTCGGTAAGATCACCCCCAAAGGTGAATCGCCGATGACACCGGAAGAAAAGTTGCTACGGGCGATCTTTGGCGAAAAGGCCTCGGATGTGCGTGACACAAGCCTGCGCGTCAAGCCGGGCGATTTCGGCACGGTCGTCGAGGTGCGCGTCTTTAACCGCCATGGTGTGGAAAAAGACGAACGCGCGCTTCAGATCGAGCGTGAAGAAGTCGAACGTCTGGCGCGTGACCGTGACGACGAGCTGGCGATTCTTGATCGCAACATCTATGCCCGTCTCAAGTCGCTGGTGCTTGGCAAAGTGGCGGTCAAAGGCCCCAAGGGGGTCAAGGCCAACTCGGACATCACCGAGGATCTGCTGGCGATGCTGACCAGGGGTCAGTGGTGGCAGCTGGCGCTGAAAGACGAGAAAGACGCCCAGATTGTCGAGGCGCTGCACGAACAGTATGAGGCGCAAAAGCGCACGCTGGACGCGCGGTTCGAGGACAAGGTCGAAAAGGTACGCCGGGGCGACGATCTTCCGCCGGGTGTGATGAAGATGGTCAAGGTCTTCATCGCGGTGAAGCGCAAGCTTCAGCCGGGCGACAAGATGGCCGGTCGGCACGGCAACAAAGGTGTTGTGTCCAAGGTGATCCCGATCGAGGACATGCCGTTCCTTGCGGATGGCACGACGGTGGATATCTGTCTTAACCCGCTCGGCGTTCCCAGCCGGATGAACGTGGGTCAGATCCTTGAGTGTCATATGGGCTGGGCGGCGCGTTCGCTTGGTCTGAAAATCGACGAGTCGCTTCAGGAATATCGCCGCTCTGGCGACATGACCCCGGTGCGCGACGCGATGCGGATCGCCTATGGCGACGATGTCTATGACGAAGGCATTGCCGAGATGGACGAAAAGACCCTGGTGGATGCCGCCGGCACCGTGACACGCGGTGTGCCGATTGCAACGCCGGTGTTCGACGGCGCCAAAGAGCATGACGTGAACGATGCGCTGAAACGCGCGGGCTTTGACGAAAGTGGTCAGTCGGTGCTGTTTGATGGCCGCTCGGGTGAGCAGTTTGCGCGTCCGGTCACGGTGGGCATCAAATATCTGCTCAAGCTGCATCACCTGGTCGATGACAAGATCCACGCGCGTTCGACAGGGCCCTACAGCCTTGTCACCCAACAACCGTTGGGCGGCAAAGCGCAGTTCGGTGGCCAGCGTTTCGGGGAAATGGAGGTCTGGGCTCTGGAAGCTTATGGCGCCGCCTATACCCTGCAGGAAATGCTGACCGTGAAGTCGGATGACGTGGCAGGCCGTACCAAGGTCTATGAATCGATCGTCAAGGGCGAGGACAATTTCGAGGCCGGTATCCCGGAATCGTTCAACGTTCTGGTCAAAGAGGTCCGGGGCCTTGGCCTCAACATGGAACTCCTGGATGCGGAGGAAGATGAGTAAGCGCCACGCGCCGGACCCTTTTAAAGGGTCCGGTCCGTTTTCTTTTCAAGAAAACGGCGTTGCCCCTCCCTTCACCGCCAGCCTCTAAGGATTTGAAAATGAACCAGGAACTGACAAACAACCCGTTCAACCCGGTGGCACCGACCAAGGTGTTCGATGAAATCAAGGTCAGCCTTGCCAGCCCGGAGCGTATTCTGAGCTGGTCTTATGGCGAGATCAAAAAGCCGGAAACCATCAACTATCGGACCTTCAAGCCCGAGCGTGATGGCCTGTTCTGCGCGCGCATCTTTGGCCCGATCAAGGATTACGAATGCCTCTGCGGCAAATACAAGCGCATGAAATATCGCGGCGTTGTCTGCGAAAAATGCGGTGTCGAGGTGACGCTTCAAAAGGTGCGCCGCGAGCGTATGGGCCATATCGAACTGGCCGCGCCCTGCGCCCATATCTGGTTTCTGAAATCGCTGCCGTCGCGGATCGGTCTCATGCTCGACATGACCCTGCGCGATCTTGAGCGTGTGCTTTATTTTGAGAACTATGTCGTCATCGAGCCCGGCCTGACCGACCTTACCTATGGTCAGATGCTGAGCGAAGAAGAGTTCATGGATGCTCAGGATGCCTATGGCATGGACGCCTTCACCGCCAATATCGGCGCCGAAGCGATCCGTGAAATGCTTCAGAACATCGACCTTGAGGCCGAGGCCGAGCGTCTGCGCGCGGACCTGAAAGAGGCCACGGGCGAGCTGAAGCCCAAGAAGATCATCAAGCGTCTGAAAGTCGTGGAATCCTTCCTTGAATCCGGCAACCGCCCGGAATGGATGGTGATGACGGTCATTCCGGTCATTCCGCCAGAGCTGCGCCCGCTGGTGCCGCTGGACGGGGGGCGTTTCGCCACGTCTGACCTCAACGATCTTTACCGCCGGGTGATCAACCGCAACAACCGCCTCAAGCGGCTGATCGAGCTGCGTGCGCCCGACATCATCGTGCGCAACGAAAAGCGGATGTTGCAGGAATCTGTCGATGCTCTGTTTGACAACGGTCGTCGTGGCCGGGTGATCACCGGCGCCAACAAGCGCCCGCTGAAATCGCTCTCGGATATGCTCAAGGGCAAACAGGGCCGTTTCCGCCAGAACCTTTTGGGCAAGCGCGTCGACTTTTCTGGTCGCTCAGTCATTGTGACCGGTCCCGAGCTCAAGCTGCATCAATGCGGCCTGCCCAAGAAGATGGCGCTCGAATTGTTCAAGCCGTTCATCTATTCGCGGCTTGAGGCCAAGGGCCTCAGTTCGACCGTCAAGCAGGCCAAAAAGCTTGTTGAAAAGGAACGTCCCGAGGTTTGGGATATTCTCGATGAGGTGATCCGCGAGCATCCGGTGATGCTCAACCGGGCGCCGACCTTGCACCGTCTTGGCATTCAGGCGTTCGAGCCGGTTCTGATCGAGGGTAAGGCGATTCAGCTTCACCCGCTGGTCTGTGCCGCTTTCAACGCCGACTTTGACGGTGACCAGATGGCGGTTCACGTGCCTCTCTCGCTGGAAGCCCAGCTTGAAGCGCGCGTCTTGATGATGTCGACCAACAACGTTCTGTCGCCCGCCAACGGCGCGCCGATCATCGTTCCCTCTCAGGATATGATCCTTGGCCTTTATTATGTCACGCTGATGCGCGAAGGCATGAAGGGTGAGGGTATGGTATTTTCGTCAATCGAAGAGGTTCAGCATGCGCTGGATTCCGGCGAAGTGCACCTGCACTCGCGCGTCACCGCGCGTGTTCCGCAGATTGATGCCGAGGGCAACGAGGTGATCATTCGCGTCGAGACCACGCCGGGCCGTGTGCGTCTTGGCGCGCTTTTGCCGCAAAACGCCAAGGCGCCGTTCAGCCTTGTGAACCGCCTGTTGCGCAAGAAAGAAGTGCAGCAGGTCATTGACACCGTGTACCGGTATTGTGGCCAGAAAGAGAGTGTCATTTTCTGCGATCAGATCATGACACTCGGGTTCCGCGAAGCGTTCAAGGCCGGGATTTCCTTTGGCAAGGACGACATGGTGATCCCCGATACCAAATGGACCATCGTCGAGGAAACCCGTGGTCAGGTAAAAGGCTTCGAGCAGCAGTATATGGACGGTCTGATCACCCAGGGCGAGAAGTACAACAAAGTTGTCGATGCCTGGTCGAAATGTAACGATCAGGTCACCGATGCGATGATGGGCTCGATCTCGGCCGAGCGCACAGACGAAAACGGCGCCGTGATGGAGCCGAACTCGGTCTATATGATGGCGCACTCTGGTGCGCGTGGCTCGGTGACGCAGATGAAACAGCTTGGCGGTATGCGTGGCCTGATGGCCAAGCCGAACGGCGATATCATCGAGACACCGATCATCTCGAACTTCAAGGAAGGTCTGACCGTTCTTGAATACTTCAACTCGACCCACGGCGCGCGCAAGGGTCTGTCTGACACGGCTCTGAAAACGGCCAACTCGGGCTATCTGACGCGTCGTCTGGTGGACGTTGCGCAAGACTGTATCGTGCGTCAGCATGATTGCGGAACCGAGCGCGCGGTGACGGTTGAAGCGGCTGTCAATGACGGTGAGATCGTGGCCTCGCTGGCCGAACGTGTGCTGGGCCGTGTCGCGGCCGAGGATATCGTTGACCCGATCAGCGATGCGGTTTTGATCGCCACCGGTCAGCTTATCGACGAACGCATGGCCGACATGCTTGAAGAGGCTGCGGTGCAAACCGTGCGTCTGCGCTCGCCGCTAACCTGTGAGGCCGAGGATGGCGTTTGCGCCATGTGCTATGGTCGCGACCTTGCGCGTGGTACGATGGTCAATATCGGCGAGGCCGTGGGCATCATCGCGGCCCAGTCGATCGGTGAGCCGGGCACACAGCTTACGATGCGGACCTTCCACATCGGCGGCGTTGCCCAGGGCGGCCAACAGTCGTTCCTGGAAGCCAGCCAGGAGGGTACGATCACCTATGATCAGCCTCAGACTCTGGTCAACTCGAACGGTGAAACCCTCGTGATGGGCCGGAACATGAAGTTGCGGATCATCGGCGAGAAGGGTGTTGAACTGGCCAGCCACAAGGTTGGCTACGGGACGCGCCTGTTCGTCGAAGAGGGCGGCAAGGTTGTCCGTGGTCAGAAACTGTTCGAATGGGACCCCTACACCCTGCCGATCCTGGCCGAGAAATCCGGGACCGCGAAGTTTGTCGATCTCGTCAGCGGCGTCGCCGTGCGTGATGTGACCGATGATGCGACCGGCATGACCCAGAAGATCGTGACCGACTGGCGCGCGGCCCCCAAGGGCAACGAGCTCAAGCCTGAGGTGTTTATCATCGGTGCCGATGGCGAGCCGATGCGCAACGATGCGGGTAACCCGGTGACCTACCCGATGTCGGTCGATGCCATTCTCGCGGTCGAAGAAGGCCAGGAGGTGCAAGCCGGTGACGTGATCGCGCGAATCCCGCGTGAAGGTGGCAAAACCAAGGACATCACCGGTGGTCTGCCGCGTGTGGCCGAACTCTTTGAGGCGCGTCGCCCCAAGGATCACGCCATCATCGCGGAAATCGACGGCTATGTCCGCTATGGTCGCGACTATAAGAACAAACGTCGCATCACCATCGAACCTGCGGACGAGACCATGGAGCCGGTGGAATACATGGTGCCCAAGGGCAAGCACATTCCGGTTCAGGAAGGTGATTTTGTCCAGAAGGGTGATTACATCATGGACGGCAACCCCGCGCCGCATGACATCCTTGGGATCATGGGTGTCGAGGCGCTGGCGAACTATATGATCGACGAGGTGCAAGAGGTCTATCGCCTGCAAGGCGTGAAGATCAACGACAAGCACATCGAAGTCATCGTGCGCCAGATGTTGCAGAAATGGGAAATCCAGGACAGCGGCGATACCACGCTTCTGAAGGGCGAGCATGTCGATAAGGCCGAGTTTGACGAAGCCAACGACAAGGCGATCTCGAAGGGCGGGCGCCCGGCACAGGGCGAGCCGATCCTTCTTGGGATCACCAAGGCCAGCCTGCAAACCCGCAGCTTCATCTCTGCGGCGTCGTTCCAGGAAACCACCCGCGTGCTGACCGAGGCATCGGTTCAGGGCAAGCGTGACAAACTAGTCGGTCTCAAGGAGAACGTCATTGTTGGTCGCCTAATCCCGGCGGGCACCGGTGGCGCCACCCAGGAGATGCGCCGCATCGCCACCGCACGCGACAGCGTCGTGATCGAGGCCCGTCAGGAAGAGGCTGCCGCTGCGGCCGCTCTTGCCGCGCCGGTGGTGGAAGATGATGTCGTTGGCGGTGACGAATTCGACAACCTGGTGGAAACGCCAGAAAGCCGCGACGAATAATAACGGTGGTCTGACACAGCGAAAGGGCCCTGCCAGCGATGGCGGGGCCCTTTTTTTCGTGTGCGGTGTCTTTGATTTGGCTGCTGTCGGATTTTGAGTATTTTTACCAAGAAGAAGCCTATGGGCCATGTCATGCAGGGCCGGTTTTGGCCAGATCTTTGAGCGGGATGTGACAGCGGATGGCGTGGCCGTCCGCAGCCTTTTGCCAGGGCGGTATGTCGGTGTCGCAGATGCTGCCGCATTTGACGGGGCAGCGCCGCTGAAACGGACAGCCACGCGCGGGCGGTGAAAGGTCCGTGGCGTCTTCAGCCAGCAATCTCGGGGCATGATCGGGATCGGGTTCAAGCACCGCATTGAGCAGCACCTCGGTATAGGGATGCGATGGCGCGGCGTAGACCGCCGCCGAAGCACCGATTTCGCACAGGCGCCCCTGATAGAGCACCGCCACGCGATCCGACAGGGCGCGCACGACGGTCAGGTCGTGGCTGACAAAGATGAACGTCGTCTGATGGCGCGCCTTGAGGTCATTGAGAAGCTCAAGCACCGCCGCCTGAACCGAGACATCAAGCGCTGAGGTGATTTCATCGCAGAGCACGATGTCGGGGGTGGCGGCAAAGGCACGGGCGATAGCGACGCGCTGTTTTTCGCCGCCAGAGAGCTGTCCGGGGCGGCGATCAAGGTAATGCGCGCCAAGGCGGACGGTTTCCAGAAGCGCGGCGGCGCGTTGGTGCCGCTCGGCCCCCTTGAGGCCAAAGTAGAGCCGCAGCGGCTGACCGAGGATATCGGCCACGGTCTGGCGCGGGTTGAGGCTTTCGTCGGGGTTCTGGAACACCATCTGAATGCGGCGAAGCTGCTCCGGGCGGCGCTGTTCGACGCGCGGGGTGAGGGCGGTGCCATCGCCAAGGGTGATCGTGCCTTCGGCCGGGGGCAAGAGGCCCGCGATGGTCTTGAGGATGGTCGACTTGCCGCTGCCGGATTCCCCGACCAAACCCAGGGTTTCGCCCTGGGTGATGGTCAGGGTGATATCATCCACCGTGGCCGGGGGCCGGGGGCGCGCGGGCAAGAACCGTGCCAGGGCGCCGGGGCGGTCATAGCGGATCGCGACCCGGTTGAGGGACAGGGCCGCCGGGTTATCGGCCATGCAGCAGCTTAACGGTGCGCCGCTCCCGGTCATGTCTATGCGTGTGGTTTGCTCGGGGTAAAAACAGCGGGTTTCCTGCCCGGCCTCGCCGGTCACCATCGGGGGGCGTATGGTCCGGCACTGATCCGTGGCAAGCGCGCAGCGCGGCGCAAAGGCACAGCCGGTTCTGTCACTGCCGGGCGCGGGCGGGCGCCCCTCCAGAGCGCGCGGCAGGCTGCGGTCGCCAAGCCGCGGGATCGAGGCCAGAAGGCCCCGCGCATAGGGATGGGCCGGAGTTTTCAGCACCGCCTGCACCGGTCCCTCAAGAACGGTTTCGCCGGCATAAAGCACCTGAACCCGGTCGCACACCCGTGCGATGACGCCCAGATCGTGGCTTACGTAAACCATCGCCATGTTGCGCGTACGGGCCAAATCGCGCAGCAACTCAAGGATATGCGCCTGTGTGGTCACATCAAGGCCGGTGGTCGGCTCGTCCAGCAAAAGCGCGTCAGGCTCGCCCGCCAGGGCCATGGCGATGGCCACGCGTTGTTGTTGGCCGCCTGACAATTCATGCGGATAGCGGCGCAGGATCACCGCCGGATCGGGCAGGCGCACCTGGGTCAAAAGGTCGATGGCGCGGGCCTCATGGCCCCCGTCGGGCAGGGCGCAATGCAGGCGGAGCGCCTCGTGCAACTGGCGGCCGATGCGCAGGGTCGGGGTCAGCGCCTGTCCCGAGTTCTGCGGGATCAGGCCAAGCTGCCCGCCGCGTATCCTGGCAAGCTCGCCAGTGCTGCGCGCGAACATATCGGCGCCGTTATAGATCACTTCGCCCGATATTTTTTTTAGTCCATGTTTGAGATATCCCATCGCCGCAAGCGCCAGTGTGCTCTTGCCAGAGCCGCTTTCGCCGACGATGCCGATGCTTTCGCCGCGACACACCCGAAGGTCGATGGCGTGCAACACCGGCAGCATCGCGCCAGAGCGACCGAGAAACCCGATACTGAGGCCCTGGATATCAATCAGCGGCGGGTTGGCCATCCTAGACCACCGCCTTTCGGCCCTGATCAAGGCCAAGTGTCTTGGCCAGGGCATCGGCGCTCAGGTTGATCCCGATGATAAGCGAGGACAGGGCAATCACCGGCCCCAGAACACCCCAGGGCGCAAGCGACATATAGACCCGCGCATCCGAGATCATCAGCCCCCAATCGGGCATGGGCGGCGCCACGCCAAAGCCAAGAAAGGACAGCGCGGAAAAGCCAAGCAGCATCCAGGACCAGCGCATCGCGCCCTCGACCAAAAGCGTATCGGTGACATTTGGCAAAATCTCGCGGCGCACGATACTCAGCGGGCTGTGACCGCGCGCGCGGGCCGCCGAGATGAAATCGCGCGCGACCACCTCATGGGCGGCGGCGCGGGCCACGCGGATCACGGGAATGCCAAAGAAGAAGGCGAGCGTTGGCGTGAGCACCTCGTTACCGCTGCCAAAGACGGTGATCAGCACCAGGAGCGGCAGGATACCGGGCAGCGCCAGAAAGGCATCGACCAGGCGCATCAGGGCCTCGTCGACCCAACCGCCGCGCAGGCCAAGCAGAACCCCGAGCATGCCGCCCCAGAGCATGGCAATCGGGGTGGCGATACCGGTGACCACAAGCGCCTCGCGCCCGCCCAGAAGAACACGGGAAAAGACATCGCGGCCAAGGTGATCGGTGCCCAAAAGATGCTCTGCCGTGGGGCCGCCAAGGATCACCGCAGAGTTCATTTCCCTGTAATCATAGGGCGCGATCCAGGGGCTGATCAGGGCCATCACCAGGTGCAACACCACAAGCATCAGCCCAATGGCCCCCGAGGGCCGTGCCGCCATATCGCGCAGCGTGTCCCAAAGACGCGAGCGCCGCATCGGGGGGGCTGCGGGCGCGCTCATCCGCGGCTCATGTGATGGCTGCGCAGGCGCGGGTTAAGCACAAGGCCAAGGATATCTGCGACAAGGTTGACGCCCACATAGGTGGCCGCGACGATCATAGTGATCGCCTGCACCACCGGAAGGTCACGGTCGGAAATGGCATCAATCAACAGCCGTCCAAGGCCCGGATAATTGAACACGACCTCAACCACCACGACGCCGCCCAATAGCCAGGCCACGGTAAGCGCGATCACGTTGATGGCAGGCAAGAGGGCGTTGGGCAGGGCGTGGCGAAACACGATCTGCCAGTAGGGCACGCCTTTGAGGGTTGCCATCTGAATGTAATCGCTGGCCATCACCTCAATCACCGAAGAGCGCACCATGCGCATGATATGGGCGATCATGATCATGGTCAGAACCACCGCCGCCAGCACGAATTCAGGGAAGAAATCCAAGGGGGGCGCGTCGGCGGGGGTCAAGACAATGGCGGGCACCCAGCCAAGCCAGATCGCAAAGATCAGGATCAGGATGGTCGCTGCAACGAATTCGGGGATGGTCATGGCAAAGATTGCGCCGGCGGAAAACAGGATATCAACCCAGGTATCGCGCCAGAGACCGGCCACGACGCCCAATAGAAGCGACAAGGGAATTCCAACACTTAGCGCGCCTGCTGCCAGCAACAACGAATTGCGCACGCGGTAACCGACGATCTGGCTGATGCTGTCCTGACCATTGGCCGAGACCCCGAAGTCGCCCGTAAGGGCGGCACCGGCCCAATCGACATAGCGCGCCAGGGCGGGGGCATTGAGGCCCATATCGACCCGGCATTTCGCCAGAGCCTCACCATGGGCGTCGCGTTCAAGAACGGCGGTGCAGGCATCACCGGGAAGCGCCTCGACCCCGAGAAAGATGATCACCGAGACAAGCCAGACGGTGACAAAGCCAAGCGCCAGACGGCGGAGAAGCAGTTGGATCATTTCGGCCGGCCCCGCCTTGCAAGGATCATGGTGTCGCACTCAGAGCCTAGCGCATGCGCGCGCCCCGCGTCGAGAGGGCTTGGGGCATGGGCCGCATTAACCTTTGCGTGTTTGGAGCGTGAAGGGGAGAGCGCGTGGGTTTCACCCACCCTACGCTTTGCGGCGGATGCCGATTTTGTGGCCCACGCCCTCTGGCACCGGCAAGGTTGCGTGGGTCCCGGCCATGGCGCGCACGCGGGTCAGGATATCGTCGGGCATCGGTGCGACGCGCGGGCCCGAGAGGTCGACATGCAGGGTCATGCCTTCGCCGGTGGCGGCAAGCCAGCCGTCCTGATGGTAAAGCTCCTGAAAGCTGTGAAAGCGTTTATCGTCGTGATCAAGCAGGCGAAACGTGCTTTGCACCCGGTCCCCAAGTTTGATCTCGCGCAGGTAGCGGATGTGAAATTCGGCGGAAAAGGTGCTGTGGCCGCGCGTCTTGACATAATCCGGGCCAAAGCCCATTTCGGCAAAGGCCTCATCCGCGCAGCGATCGAACAGCACCGTGTAATAGCCCATGTTCATGTGACCGTTGAAATCAATCCAGCCCTCTTCGACGTTGTGAAAGGAGGACATGAAGGGATGTGCATCGGGCATCGGCGCGCCTTTTGGTTTGAGATCGCGCCTTGTTTACGTGAAATCTGGGTTGGTGTGCAATGGCGTGCGGGTTTGCGCCATATGTTATCCCCAAGGGCCGGTCGCGCCACTTTGCCCCTGCGCCCCGGCCATCTCGCGCAGGGCACGGATACGGTTGGCGGGATCCGGGTGGGTTGAAAACAGCCGGTCGCGGGCATGGGCATGCAGCGGGTTGACGATGAACATATGCGCCGTGGCGGGGTTGCGCTCGGCGCTCTCGTTATCAATACGTGCCGCCAGCCCCGAGATGCGTTCAAGCGCCGAGGCCAGCCAGAGCGGATTGCCGCAGATCTCGGCGCCGATGCGGTCGGCCTCGTATTCGCGGCTGCGGCTGATCGCCATCTGTACAAGGCCGGCCGCCAGCGGGGCCAGTATCATGAGCGCCAGTGTGCCGATGATACCAAGAGGGTTGTTGCGGTTATTGCCAAAGAACAGCGCGAAGTTCGCCAGCATGGAAATGGCCCCGGCAAAGGTGGCGGTGATGGTCATGATGGTGGTGTCATGGTTGCGGATATGGGCAAGCTCATGGGCCATGACGGCGGCAATCTCGGGCTCGCTCAGCCGGGTCAAAAGGCCGGTGGTGGCGGCCACGGCGGCGTTTTCAGGGTTGCGCCCTGTGGCAAAGGCGTTGGGCTGATCATTTTGCAGGATATAGACCTTTGGGCGTGGCATGCCTGCGCGATCGGCCATGTCATGCACCAACCGTTCAAGCGCCTTGCCCTCGGGGCCGCTTGCCGCGCGCGCATCATGCATGCGCAACACCGCGCGGTCCGAATTCCACCAGGTATAGGCATTCATCGCAAGCGCGATCATAAGCGCGATCATTGCGCCCCCGACGCCGCCCAGGAGCGCGCCAATTCCAAGAAAAAGCGCGGTCATCGCCGCCATCAACACCGCAGTACGCAGATATCCCATCATGGTTTCACCCTCGATTTACCTCAGCGTTATATGGGGGCTTTCAGCCGCGCGGCAAGCGGGTAGGGTAGGGGCATGATCATCTCATCCGGGCGCGGTTTCATCTTTGTGCACATCCCCAAGACCGGCGGCACATCTATGGCGCTTGCGCTTGAGGGGCGGGCGATGGCCGATGATATCCTGATCGGCGACACCCCCAAGGCGAAACGCCGCGCCGGCCGGCTCAGGGGCGCAGCTGCGACAGGGCGATTGTGGAAACATGCGACGCTGGCGGATATCGACGGGCTTGTGCCGTTAAGCATGATTCGCGAGGCTTTTACCTTTACCCTTGTGCGCAACCCGTGGGATCGCATGGTCAGCTATTATCACTGGCTGTGCGGGCAATCGTTCGACCATCCTGCGGTGCGCCTTGCCCAGAGCGTTGAATTCAGCGATTTCCTGAACGCGCCATTGACGCAAAAGGCGTGGTCGGCCAGCCCGGCGCGGTCTTACATGACGGCCTCGGACGGGGCGCATTATTGCACCTGCTATATCCGGCTTGAGCACCTCGAAGAGGATGCCGCCCCGCTTTGGGACCATCTTGGCTTTACACTTGATCTGCCACGGGCCAATCGATCGACGCGCGGCAGCACCGATTACCGCAGCTATTACAGCGATTCTGACGCCGCCTGTCTGGCGCGGCTCTCGGCCGGGGATATCGACCAGTTCGGTTATGCGTTTTAGCACCTTTCCGTGAGATTACCCGGGTTTCGTTAACCAATTTCAAATGTGTCATCGCGCTGTCGCCTTATGGGCAACGATGCCATGATCCTGCCTTTTTTCGGACTAAACCGGGTCATGATAATGGAAAGTTAGTAGATTGACGCAAGGATGAACCTGCCTGCTGCCAAGGCGCTGTTGAAATCAACATGGGACGGATGATGCTGAGTTGGATTGGCTCAAAAACGGGAAAACCGATCTGGGGAACAGCGCCGACTGGGAGGGCGCAAGACCCTGATGGTGTAATGACCGGCCTGGTATCTGGCACGCGGGTCGCCACGGCCAATGGCTGGCGCACGGTCGAGGCGCTGACCAAAGGCGATCACGTTCTGACCTTTGACAACGGGCTTCAACCGCTCAGCAATGTCAGCCGCAAGCCGCTCTGGACCGGTAGCCACGCCTGCCCGCAACGGTTTTGGCCGATTGAACTGGCCTCGGGGGCCTTGGGTAATCGTGGTGCGCTGACCATCATGCCGCATCAGGCGGTCATGCTTGAAAGCGATATGGCCGAGACGATCTGGGGCGATCCATTTGCCCTCTTGCCTGCTGCGGCGCTGGAGGGGGGCAATGGTGTGTCACGCGTGCCGCCCGCCCCGGATGCCGAGGTGACTGTTTTGCATTTCGACGAGGATCAAGTGGTGTTCGCGGAACATGGCCTTATGTTCCTGTGCCCGTCCTCGCGGGACTTGCTGGATTATGCTCTGGGACAGGAGGAAGGGCCACCCTATAGCGTGCTGCCGCTGAACGAGGCACGGCGCCTGACGATGGCGCTTGAGGGGGGGGCGGTCTTTGCGCCCAACGATGCGGTCCTCGCCTCGGTCTGAGATCTTTGACCGGCCCCCAAGCAAAACACGGCTCTGAGCGGTCTCTTTTTGATCAAATTGTGTTTCAGCACTGGTCAATCGGCGCGCCACGTCACAATGTCAGCTTTATTGACCTGTCACGTCGGAGGCCCCCATGTCACGTAGACCCATTCGCATTGCGATCAACGGTTTTGGCCGGATCGGGCGCACGCTGTTGCGCATCCTGATGCGGGACGCGGCGGATATCGAGCTTGTATTGATCAACGAGATCGAGCCGCTGGCAACCTGTGCCTATCTGTTTCAGTATGATAGCGTGTTTGGCCCCTGGCCGGGGCAGGTCGGCACCGCGGAACAGGCATTGATTGTGGATGGCCGCAATATCCCGTTTCACAGTGAATCCGATCTGCGTTCGCTTGACTTGGGCGGTGTCGATCTTGTGCTGGAATGCACCGGCATGGGCGGGCGGCGGGCGATTGCCGAACGCGGCCTTGCCGCAGGGGCCGGGGCGGTGCTGGTATCCGGGCCTTCGGCCGAGGCCGATATCACACTGGTGATGGGCGCCAACGAGACGGCGCTTGGCGATCACCGGATCATTTCGAACGCATCCTGCACCACCAACGCGCTCGCGCCGCTGCTCAAGATTCTGGATCAGAGTTTTGGCGTCGTGAGCGGCCATATGACCACCGTGCATTGCTATACCGGCAGCCAGCCGACCGTGGACAAGCCGCGCGCCGCCCCCGAGCGGAGCCGCGCCGCCGCCCTCTCGATGGTGCCCACCACCACCAGTGCGCAGCACCAGACCGATCTTGTTCTGCCCGCGATGAAGGGCCGGATCGAGGCGCGCGCGATCCGTGTGCCGACCGCCAGCGTGTCCTGCATCGACCTGACAGTGCAAACCCGCGCCGAGGTGAGTGAGGAGATGGTGAACACCTGCCTGAAAGAGGCGGCCGAGGCCCATGGCTATCTTGGCTGGACCGAACAGCCGCTGGTCTCGTCCGACCTGCGCGGGCGACCGGAATCGATCATCCTGAGCGGGCCGCAAACCTCGGTTTCGGTGGGCGGGTTGCTGCGGGTGTTTGGCTGGTATGACAATGAATGGGGGTTTTCGTGCCGGATGCTCGATATGGCCCGGCTGATCGGGCGGCGGGACTAGCGCATGTTGCTCAAAAGTAGGAACCGGTTTTGAGCTTCTCGAACATGCGAAATCAATAAGTCAGAGCGTGTTGCGGGAATTTGAATGAACGCAACATGCCCTGGACCCGCCACCCCGTTCGCTTACTTGCGCAGCACAACGTTGCCAAAGCCCATGCCGCCAAGTTTCCTGACACCAGCGTCAAGCTGTGCCTGGGTCTTGAACGGCCCGGCCAGCACCAGCGTCAGAGCCCTGCCATTGCGATTGAGCGTGCCGCGCCGCGCCGGAAGCCCGGAGCGCGCGATCTTTTGTGCGGCGGCCTTGCCTTGGCTCGCGTCGGCGAAAATTCCAGCCTGTGCATAACGGTGGCTTGCCGCGCGGGCGCCTTGTTTCGGGGCCGAGCGGGTCGAGACGGTCGCGCGCGGGGCCGTTTTCGCCGCTGGTTTGACTGCTGCGGCCTGGCGCACCGTGACCGGATCGGGCACAACACGGCCTTGGGTCGAGACGGTCACACCGGCGGCGCGCTGTTGCTCAAAACTGGTGTATGGCGGCTGGAGGCCGGGGTAATTGTGGATCACGTCCCGCCCCGAACGGCGATCAATCAGGCGGCGCGGCACGGTATTGGTCCACATCACCTGCATCTGGTCCATGCCGGCATAGGTCTGATGGGCGCGCTTGAGGTTCAGGCGATCATCTTCCCACACTGGTTTGTACCCCTCGGGCACAAAGGTGCCCTCGGCACTGCTTTTCTGGCGCGCATAGATGCGGGCGGGGGCGACGCGGGTCGCCCGCCCGGCCTGGCCTGTGGTGCGCGCGGCGCTGGTCCGGTGAACGATCCTGGGCTGAACTGCGGGCGTTGCCGTGCGATTGACATAGGTCACATGCGGGGTGGCTTGCGGGCCACAGCGCACAGGCGAGCCTTTGTGCTGCACCATATAGGCCGCCGAAACGCCGGTCGTTCCGGCGCAGGCGGTGCGCGAAGGATCGGGCGGCGCGATGATTTTGGCGCGTGCTTTGCGTGGTGTGGCCTTGGGGGCGGGGGCTTTGCGGGCCGGGACCCGCGCAACCGTCGGTGCGGGTGCGGGTTTGACCGTGCGGCGCAGGGCCTTTGGCGCGGGCGTGGGGGCCGCAACGGCGGTGCGTTTCACGACCCGTGGCGGCGTGGCTTTGGGGGTGGGCTTGGCCACAACCTGTACAGGCCTGGCCGGGGCGGGCGCGGTGGCCGCGACCTTTGCCGTGGCCGGTTTGGCGGCCGGCACCGCAGGCGGCGCGGCCTTGGCAATGCTTGGCTGAAAGCCGCAAAGCGCCTTGCGATCCCGCGTGACGCGCGGCACCCATGTCACATTCGCGCCAACCCCGGCCCGAATGAAGACACAGCCCTTGCTATCCACATATTGCCGACCCTGATAAGAGCTGGCCGGGAATTCGGCAGGTGTCGGCGCGTTGCGCAGCGATTGTGCGTTGACTTGAGCCCCCCCAAACAGGGCGGCGGCGATGGCGATCAAGGAAAGTCTCGACAGGTTCATTTTGCCCCCCGGATACAGTTGAGGGCAGATTGCCTTATTCGCGCTGTTTAGTAAACAGTTTATAGCTTATCTTGTGCCAAACATTCGGTCACCCGCATCCCCTAGTCCCGGCAGGATATAGCCCTTTTCGTTCAGGCGTTCATCTAAAGAGGCGGTCACGACCGGGACATCGGGGTGCGCCTCTTTCATGCGGGCGACGCCCTCGGGGGCGGCGAGAAGACACAGGAACCGAATGTTCGTGGCGCCAGCGTCTTTGAGCATCTGTACCGCTGCGGCAGAGGAATTGCCGGTGGCAAGCATCGGATCGACCACGATCACAAGGCGTTCGGCCAAATTCTCTGGAACTTTGAAGTAGTATTTGACCGGTTGAAGGGTCTCTTCATCCCGATACAGCCCGACAAAGCCGACCCGCGCCGACGGAATAAGTTCAAGCATGCCGTCAAGCAATCCGTTGCCCGCGCGCAGGATCGAAATCAGAGCAAGCTTGCGCCCGGCAAGCACCGGGGCATCCATTTTCTGAAGCGGGGTTTCGATCTCACGCGGTGTCATCGGAAGCTCACGGGTGACCTCATAGGCCAAAAGCTGGCTTATCTCGCGCAGAAGCTGTCGAAAGACCGCCGTCGAGGTCTCTTTTTCCCGCATCAGGGTCAGCTTGTGTTGCACGAGGGGATGATCGACGATGGTCAGATGCTGGGTCATGGGCTGTCCTTTGGGGCTGCGCGGCCATTGGGTTTGATCTGTCATTCCAGAAATCGGCGCCAAGGGCAACGTTGACGTGGCAATGCTACGCGACGGTGAAGGCCATTGCGCGCGGACGGTTGCGGGTGCAAGCTGAGACTTGAAAAATCGGCGCGCCGTGGTATTGAGCGTTCCGGAGGGGTAGTTTAATGTTAAACTACTTTGTTGAAGCGAGGGGATATCATGACCGACAGCCACAAGGATACTGCGCGTCAGGCGGCGCTGGATTACCACGAATTCCCCAAACCGGGCAAGCTAGAGATCCATGCGACCAAGCCGATGGCCAATGGTCGCGATCTGGCACGGGCCTATTCCCCCGGCGTGGCCGAGGCCTGTCTTGAGATAAAGGCCGATCCGGCCACCGCAGCCCGCTATACCACGCGCGGCAATCTTGTCGGGGTGGTCACCAATGGAACAGCCGTTCTGGGCCTTGGAAACATTGGCGCCCTGGCGTCAAAGCCGGTGATGGAGGGCAAGGCGGTCCTGTTCAAGAAATTCGCCAATATCGACTGTTTCGATATCGAGCTGAACGAAAACGACCCCGAAAAACTTGCCGAGATCGTCTGCGCGCTGGAACCGACCTTTGGCGCGATCAACCTCGAAGACATCAAGGCGCCCGATTGTTTTATCGTTGAACGAATTTGCCGCGAGCGGATGAACATCCCGGTGTTTCACGACGATCAGCACGGCACCGCCATCGTCGTCGGCGCCGCCGCAACCAACGCGCTTGTCGTGGCAAAGAAGAAATTTGAAGAGATCAAGGTGGTCTCGACCGGCGGCGGGGCAGCCGGCATTGCCTGTCTCAACATGCTGCTCAAGCTGGGGGTGAAGCGCGAAAATGTCTGGCTCTGTGATATTCACGGTCTGGTCTACAAGGGGCGAGAGGTTGAAATGAACCCCGAAAAGGCCGCGTTTGCCCAGGATAGCACGCTGCGCACCCTCGATCAGGTGATCGACGGGGCGGATTTGTTCCTTGGGTTGTCCGGGCCTGATATCCTCAAACCCGAGATGGTCAAGAAAATGTCAGCGCATCCGATCGTGTTTGCTCTGGCCAATCCCAACCCCGAGATCATGCCCGATCTTGCCCGCGAGGCGGTGCCGGATGCGATCATCGCCACCGGGCGCAGCGATTTTCCAAATCAGGTCAACAACGTGCTGTGTTTTCCGTTCATCTTTCGCGGCGCGCTTGATGCGGGGGCCACCGAGATCAACGACGCAATGCAGGTTGCCTGTGTGCAGGGGATCGCCGATCTGGCCCGCGCCAGCACAAGCGCCGAGGCCGCCGCCGCCTATCAGGGCGAGCAGATGACCTTTGGCGTCGATTACCTGATCCCGAAACCGTTTGATCCGCGCCTGTCGGGCATCGTGTCCACTGCGGTGGCGCGTGCGGCGATGGAAAGCGGTGTTGCGACCAAGCCGATTGCCGATCTCAAGACCTACAAGGAAAGGCTTGACGCGAGCGTGTTCAAATCCGCCTTGCTCATGCGCCCGGTGTTCGAGGCCGCCGCGACCGCATCGCGCAAGATCGTCTTTACCGAGGGGGAGGACGAGCGCGTGCTGCGCGCCGCACAGGCCATTCTGGAAGAGACCACAGAACACCCCATTCTGATCGGCCGCCCCTCGGTGATCGACCAGCGCTGCGAGCGGATGGGCCTTGATATCCGCCCTGGGCGCGATTTCAATGTGGTGAACCCCGAAGACGACCCGCGCTATCGGGACTATTGGCAAAGCTATTACGAGATCATGAAACGGCGCGGGGTCACCCCCGATCTGGCCAAGGCGATCATGCGCACCAATACCACCGCCATCGGCGCGGTGATGGTGCATCGCGGCGAGGCTGATAGCATGATTTGCGGCACCTTTGGTGAATACCACTGGCATCTGAATTATGTGAACCAGGTGCTTGGCAATGATGACTATACCCCGCATGGCGCGCTCTCGATGATGATCCTTCGGGATGGGCCGTTGTTCATCGCCGACACCCATGTCAGGGTTTTCCCGACACCGGAAAACCTGGCCGAGACCGCGATTGGCGCGGCCCGCCATGTGCGCCGCTTCGGGATCGAGCCGAAAATCGCGTTCTGTTCGCAATCGCAATTCGGCAATCAGGAGAGCGATTCCGGCAAGCGTCTGCGCGCCGCGATCGAATTGCTGGATCGCGCGCCGCGCGACTTCATATATGAGGGGGAGATGAATGCCGATGCGGCCCTCGATGCCGAGCTGCGCGAGCGGCTCTTGCCGGGTAACCGGATGCAGGGCGCGGCAAACGTGTTGATTTTCTCGAACTCGGATTCGGCCTCCGGGGTGCGCAATATCCTCAAGATGAAGGCGGCCGGGCTAGAGGTCGGGCCGATCCTGATGGGCATGGGCAACCGGGTGCATATCGTCAACCCATCCATTACCGCGCGGGGGCTTTTGAACATGGCCGCCATTGCGGGCACGCCGGTGGCGCATTACGGGTAGCGATCTGTCGGGTTTGCACGATATTTATTTGCAGATTTGCAAATAATGCCGAAGCAGCCCTTGATCCGCATAGAAGAGAAGGGTTTGCAAAAATTTGCAGACCTTTTTCGCGTATTTCTGCAAATTCTATGCGGTAATCTGCCACGCTCTTGCGCAAGATGCTTGCCGCAAGGGCAAGCGGTCCGTAACACATATTCATCGGATCGGAGGAGGATACCATGGGATACAAAGAGCTTTACGACGGCTGGAAGCAAGACCCTGACGCGTTCTGGATGAAGGCGGCTGAGGCGATTGACTGGGTCGAAAAGCCCAGCAAGGCGCTCTTCGACGACAACGCCCCTTTGTACGAGTGGTTCAAGGATGCACAGGTCAACACCTGTTACAACGCCGTCGACCGCCATGTCGAGGCCGGCAATGGCGCGCGCACCGCGATCATCTATGACAGCCCGATCACCGACACCAAGCACAAGATAAGCTACGCCGAATTGCAAACCCGCGTTGCCAGCCTTGCCGGCGCGCTGCGCGCCAAGGGCGTTGAAAAGGGTGACCGCGTCATCATCTATATGCCGATGGTGCCCGAGGCGCTTGAGGCGATGCTGGCCTGCGCCCGTCTCGGGGCGATTCATTCGGTTGTGTTTGGCGGCTTTGCCGCGCATGAACTGGCGGTGCGGATCGACGATGCCACGCCCAAGGCGATTATCGCCGCCTCTTGCGGGTTGGAGCCAGGGCGCGTGGTGCATTACAAGCCACTTCTGGACAGTGCGATTGAACAGGCCACACACAAGCCCGAGTTTACCGTGATCTTTCAGCGCGAACAGGAAGTCGCGGCGCTTATCCCTGATCGCGATTTTGACTGGCACGGGTTTCAGGCGGGTGTCGAGCCTGCCGAATGCGTGCCGGTGTCAGGCGATCATCCGGCCTATATCCTCTATACGTCGGGCACCACCGGCGCGCCCAAGGGCGTGGTGCGCCCGACGGCAGGGCATCTTGTTGCGCTGAACTGGACCATGAAAAACATCTATAACGTCGACCCCGGCGATGTGTTCTGGGCGGCGTCCGATGTGGGCTGGGTCGTGGGGCATTCCTATATCTGCTATGGCCCGCTTATCAGCGGCAACACCACCATCGTGTTCGAGGGCAAGCCGATCGGCACGCCGGATGCGGGCACCTTCTGGCGGGTGATCCAAGAACATAAGGTCAAGAGCTTCTTCACCGCCCCCACCGCCTTTCGCGCGGTCAAGCGCGAAGACCCCAAGGGCGAGTACCTCAAGAAATACGACCTCAGCGGGTTGAACGCCATCTACCTTGCCGGTGAACGGGCCGATCCCGATACCATCGAATGGACGCAGGCGCTGACCGGCAAGCCGGTTTATGACCACTGGTGGCAAACCGAAACCGGCTATACCATCGCCGGTAACCCGGTCGGGATTGAGGCGATGCCGGTCAAGATCGGCTCTCCCACCGTTCCGATGCCGGGGTATGATATTCACATCCTGGATGACGGCGGGCACGAACTGCCTGCGGGCGAATTGGGCGCGATTGCGGTCAAGCTTCCGTTGCCGCCGGGCACCCTCCCCACCCTGTGGAACGCCGAGGACCGGTTTCGCAAATCCTATCTCAACACCTTTCCCGGCTATTACGAGACCGGCGATGCGGGCATGAAGGACGAGGATGGCTATCTCTGGATCATGGCACGCACCGATGACGTGATCAACGTGGCCGGTCACCGCCTGTCAACCGGCGCCATGGAAGAGGTGCTTGCCTCTCACCCCGATGTCGCCGAATGCGCCGTGATTGGCGTAAGCGACACCCTCAAGGGGCAGGCGCCGGTCGGATTTCTTTGTCTCAACAAGGGCGTCAATCGCCCCGAGGCCGAGGTGGTCAAGGAAATCGTCGCGCTTGTGCGCGATCAGATCGGGCCGGTGGCGGCGTTCAAGCTTGCGGTGGTTGTGGACCGTTTGCCCAAGACGCGCTCTGGCAAGATCCTGCGCGCGATCATGGTGAAGATTGCGGATGGGGCCGAGTACAAGATGCCCGCCACGATTGACGATCCGGCCATTCTTGATGAAATCAAGACTGCATTGCAGGGCATCGGCCTGGCAAAGTAAGACGTCGCTATGACAGATGAAATAAGCCCCGGATGTTTCCACCCGGGGCCTGTTACACGACTTCAATCACTAGCTAAATTGTGAGCTGCCTGGCGCGGAGTACTCACAAACGCCGGGCCAGACAGCTTTACCGATTTGAAGCGCCTGTCGGGAAGTGCGATCAGGGTCTCATTGAACCGGTGCGTCCCAATATCCATGGGCAAAGTTTGGGATGATAAAAAGGGCTTGGGACACCCTGATACATAAGACGCAAATCAACTGTTGCAGGTTCTGGCGCGCTGCGCTGTGATGCACCTCACAGAAGTCGTGAGAAAAGCGGGATTTTTTTGAATATGCCTTTGACGCTGGCGACCGATCTGACCGAGGATACCGGGTTTCGCATCCTGCTTGAACGCCATGGCCGCGCTATCGAATTCGCTTCGGGGCGCACGATCTATGGCACTGGTGATAAAGACAGCACGATGATGCTGATCACCAAGGGCCGGGTCGAGATCAGTCGCACCTCAATCGATGGCCGCCGCTCGATCCTGACCCATCTTGGGGCGGGCGACATGGTGGGTGAGCTGGCCGCGCTTGACGGCATGCCGCGCAGCGCCGATGTGGTGGCGGCGACGCGGGTGCAGGGCCTGGTGTTGACGCGGGCACAGATTGCTGCGCTGCTGAGGGACAACCCCGAGGCCGCCCTTGGCGTGATCGAGACGCTGTGCCGTCGCCTGCGAGAGACCTCGGCGATGTATACCGCGCATGTGCTGGCCGACGGGCAGGCGCGATTGGCGCGGTTGTTGCTGCATCTGGCGGAAAAATGGGGCGAGCCGATGCCGGATGGGCGGCGGCGCCTCTCCGAGAAGTTTTCGCAATCCGATCTTGGCGATCTTGTCGGGCTGACACGCGAAAGCGTCAACCGCCAGATCCGCGAGTGGGAGCAGGCCGGTATTGTCATGCGTCAGGGCAGGGGGCTTGTGATTTGCGATCTTGCGGCGCTTTTATGCGTTGCGGGGGCTGCTGAGTGAGGCGCGCCCGTCGCGGTGGGCCTTCGGGTGATGCCTGTTTGGGCAAGGGCGGCAGTGCGGACAATGCGAATACTAGCCACGTTAGGACAACGTCAGCCCCTGGGTTGGTGAGCCGACGTAGATTGCAGAGCGCTTTATGCTGGCAAAATACATTCCCAGAACAATTGTTGCGCCTGCATTAGCCAAATCGCCAGCCCAAGGGAGGGGCTGACGATGGCCGGGCCGCTACGCGGCTGTTAACCGGCTTGGTGCAACAAGCGAATGTCAGAGTTGGGCGTATTGTGTTGAAAAACTCTTCCTTGATCGGGTGCCCATTCACTGATTCAATTCCCATATTGATTGGGGGATTTTTGCGATGTTGGGACCGAGGCAGGAAGCACAGGCGGCGCTGTTTTATGGGTTCTCGCTGGAGGATCACATCCCGCAAAATCACTTGCTTCGTTCGATTGATCGGTTTGTCGATCTGAGCGGCATCCGCCAGTATCTGGCTGAGTTTTATAGCCACACGGGCCGTCCTTCCATCGATCCAGAGTTACTGATCCGCATGCTTTTGGTGGGCTACTGCTTTGGCATCCGGTCCGAACGCCGCCTGTGTGAGGAGGTTCATCTCAACCTGGCATATCGCTGGTTCTGCCGTCTTGATCTGAGTGACCGCGTGCCTGATCACTCGACATTTTCCAAGAACCGGCATGGGCGGTTTCGCGAGAGCGAACTGTTGCGCCATTTGTTTGAGACGACCGTGG
>NZ_FOVP01000027.1:2500-30846 GCF_900115165.1 Roseovarius lutimaris
GCATGAATAATACGGCCCGTACGCAATATTGTTAGCGCATATCATGACGCCCCTACCCCACATCTTGCGTTATCCACAGGGTTATCCCCAAGAGGTGCTTGGCCGCCCTCCTGAGAACAGGGAACTTGGGGCGACTCAGGCGGATTTGAGGGATAGGAATCGCCGTGATCCGGGCATTCGGCCGAGTCGATCTCGGCAAAACCTTTGCCGATCCGGTCATTTTGCGAGTCACAGGGCGCCCCGACCGGGGCAATCGCGCCTCAAGCTGCCTGTTTTCTACGCGCCGGGCGCAGCCGAAGCGCCAGCAGGCCGAGAATCACCGCCAGATACACCAGCGGTTCAATCTGAAAGCCCTTCACCAGCCATATGAAGTGAACCGCCCCCAGAATCGCCGCCAGATAGGTCAGCTTGTGAAGCTGCCGCCATTTCGACCCCAGCTTGCGCACCGACCAATTGTTGGAGGTCGCCGCCAGCGGCACAAGCAACAAGAAGGCGGAAAAGCCGATGGTCACATAGGGGCGCTTGACGATGTCGGCCCATATCTGCGCGGGGATCTGCACATCCAGCACCAGCCAGACCAGCAGATGCAGGCAGACATAGTAAAAGGTCAAAAGACCAAGGGCGCGGCGGAACTTGATAAGGTTTACCCCAAGAAGCCGCCGCAGCGGGGTGATACAAAGACCAGCGATCAAAAGCTGTAATGCAATCCCGCCCAGTTCATGTTCAAGCGCCTTGATCGGCTCAATCCCGAGGCCGCCGGTCAGGCCACGATAGAACAGCCAGACAGATGGCGCGCCAAGGAGCAGGTAGACGGCCCAGGTCGGCATCCGCCGGGCAAAGCTGTTGATTTGATCGACAAGCCCCGTCATCCGCAACAGCGATCCCCCTGTTGGACCGGCGGGCAGGCCACATCAGCATATGAACAATAGACACAGCAATCGCCGGGCTTTGGGCGCAGGACCGCCCCCAGAAGAAATGGTAAGATGCCGGTAAAGCAACAAAGCGCGGTAAATCCGGCACCGAAACCGCCCAGCCATGTCATCATGCGGGCCATTGTCAGAAGCTCTTCCGAAGGTCCATCCCGGCGTAAAGCGATGCCACCTCTTCGCCGTAGCCATTGAACATCTGCGTCGGCTTGCGCTTGGCAAACAACCCGCCGCCAATTGCCCGCTCTGTGGCCTGTGACCAGCGCGGGTGATCCACCTCGGGGTTCACATTACTGTAAAAGCCGTATTCGCGTGCATTGGCCTTGTTCCAGGAGGTTGGCGGCTCGTCCCTGGTGGCGGTGATCCGCACCACCGACTTGATGGATTTAAAACCATACTTCCACGGCACCACAAGACGCAGCGGCGCGCCGTTCTGATTGGGGATATCGCGGCCATAAATGCCCGTGGCCATGATGGTCAGCGGGTGCATCGCCTCATCAAGGCGCAGCCCTTCGACATAGGGCCAGTCCAGAACCGGATATTTCACGCCGAGCATTTCATCGGGGCGCAAGGCGGTTTCGAATGCGATATATCTGGCATCGGCCTGAACCCCCGCCAGGGCCAGAAGATCGGCAACCTCGAACCCGTTCCAGGGCACGACCATCGACCAGGCCTCGACACAGCGGAACCGATAGAGCCGCTCTTCGATCGTCATCTTGTCCATGATCTGATCAAAGCCATAGGCACCGGGGCGATCGACAAGCCCGTCGATCTCGACGCTCCAAGGGGTGGTGGTGAGAGCTTCGGCATAGCGCGCCGGATCGGCCTTGTCGGTGCCAAACTCGTAATAGTTGTTATAGCCGGTGATTTCTTCCCAGCTATTGGCCTCCAATTCCTGCGCGCCCGCCGGAAGGCCGACACCGGCAAGCCCGATCCCGGCCGCCGCCCCCGCCATCAACTGACGTCGGTTCAGAAACGCCGCCTCGGGCGTCACGTCGCGATCGGACAGGGTGTTTTTCCAGCGATAGGCCATGCATCTCTCCTATTGGGTTCCACCTATATATAGAGGGATATGTGCCTATCGCCAGAATTCTACGCATGAACCGCGATCACGAAACCGAGTCCGCGTTGTAACTTGGGCGGATTTTGTTGAACGCGACAGAGGTGCCATCGGCCTGCACAAGGCGCACATGCCGCCGCCGCATCAGGCGTGGTTCGCTCACACCAACAGAATGCGCGATCATCTCAACCTCTTTGATCACCGATTTGGCGTAATGGGCGACCTTCACATATTTATCCTCGATCACAAGACCGGCCTGAAGACGCTTGTCATGGGTGGTGATGCCGGTCGGGCAGGTATTGCGATTGCATTTGAGCGCCTGAATACAGCCAAGGCTAAACATGAAGCCCCGCGCCGAGGTCACAAAGTCAGCTCCCGCACAGATCGCCCAGGCAACATCTCCGGGATTGATAAGCTTGCCGCTGGCGATCATCCTGATCCGCTCTTTTAGGCCATAGCGGTCGCGCAGGTCGACCATGCGCGGCAAGGCATCGCGAATGGGCATGCCAACGAGATCCATCAACGGCATCGGCGCCGCGCCGGTGCCGCCTTCGCCACCATCAATGGTGATGAAATCCGGGGCGCATTCAGGGCCGCGTTCATTGATCATCTGGAACAGCGGCTCCCAAGACTCGGATGAGCCGATCACAGTCTTGAACCCGATCGGCCGCCCCGTGACCTTGCGGATATGACAGATCACATCCAGGAGTTCGCCGTAATCGTTGATATCGGCGTGGCGATTGGGCGAGATACTATCCTGCCCAAGTCTGATACCGCGGATTTCGGCGATTTCGGCGCTGACCTTTTCACCGGGCAGGATTCCGCCCTTGCCGGGCTTGGCGCCCTGAGCAAGCTTGAGTTCGAACATCTTGATATGCGGGTTTTCCGACATCTTGCGCAGCTTTTCGTCGCTCAGGTTGCCGTCTTCGTCGCGCACGCCGTATTTGGCGGTGCCGATCTGATAGACTAGGTCACAGCCCCCCGTCAGGTGAAACGGTGAAAGCCCGCCTTCGCCGGTGTTCAGCCAGACTCCTGCCCTTGCCGCGCCCCGGCTAAGCGCCTCGACCGCAGGGCGCGAAATCGCACCATAGCTCATGCCAGAGATATTGAAAAATGACTTTGCGCTGTAAGGAATGGCTGCTGTTGGCCCGATCAGCATCGGCGCGGTCACAGTAACCTGCTCATCCAGTGGCGGAAACACGGCCGGTACGAAAATCGGCGTGCCCGGCACTCCAAGGTTGCGGGTCGAACCAAAGGCGATGGTGTTGCCCTTGCCCTTGGTGGCGTGCTTAACCCAATCGCGCTGAGCGCGGTTGAACGGCATTTCCTCGCGGTCCATGGCAAAGAAATACTGGCGAAAGAATTCACCCAGCTTGGTAAACAACCCGCGAAAGCGCCCGATCACCGGATAGTTGCGCCGGATCGCATCGCCGGGCTGGGTCTTGTCCAGCACATAAAACAGCATCGCCATCAGGACGAGCGCGCCCAGCACGAGAACAAACAAGAGTGCGAGAACCTGTAGGATCTGCATCACGTAAATCATCGAAAACTCCATACCCATTGACCCACACCACTTTGGGGCCGTCGCGGCGCAACCTGCGCCTTTCGCGGTCATCAAACAAGCCGCTAAACCATGCTCACGAGAGGGCGCAGAGGCTAGAAATGTCCGGTAGCGGGACATTGGCCCGCAAACCTCGAGAACGGCGGGAAAACCGCCTGAATTGCCTGCTAAAGCGCAGGAGAATTCCCACCTCAGTACAAAAACGTGACTTGATGTTACAAAACTCGCGCGCTTAGCCCACGTAACGGTTTCGTCAAATCGCATCGGCAAAAATCCCCGGTGATCCAATCGCGATCTGGCCCCGTAGCCCTGTTCATGATGCCCGATCCGGCATCCTCACAACTGACGTTAAAACAGGAGATACTCTTATGTTCCGCAGAACTTACCTTGCCCTGACTGCCGCCGCTCTCATGGCTGGCCCCGCCTTTGCCGATGGCCACAGCAAGGATATCGTCGCTATTGCCGCCGGGAATGAAGATTTCTCGACGTTGGTCGCCGCCGTGCAGGCCGCCGATCTGGTCGAGACTCTCAAGGGCGATGGCCCGTTCACCGTCTTTGCCCCGACCAACGCGGCCTTTGCGGCCCTGCCCGAGGGCACGGTTGAAACCCTGCTCAAGCCCGAGAACAAGGACAAGCTTGCGGCGATCCTGACCTATCATGTGGTGCCGGGTAAGGTGATGTCGGGCGACCTTAGCAATGGCATGAGCGCGACCACCGTTCAGGGCAGCGATGTGACCATCATGACCGAAGGTGGCGTCATGGTGAACGGTGCCAATGTTACCGCTGCCGATATCGAGGCGAGCAATGGCGTCATCCATGTGATTGATGCAGTGATCTTGCCGGAATAATCGCCATGACGGCGCGCCTGATCCCTGGCGCGCCGTTACCTGATTTAAATGCCCGCGTCGATCATCGCGCGGGCAAGGATCGGCACGGTTCGCTCATTCAGACCGGCAACATTGATCCGGCTGTCGCCAATCATGTAAATCCCATGATCCTTGCGCATTGTTTCAACCTGTTCAGGCGTTGCGCCAAGGCGCGAGAACATGCCGCGATGCTGGGCGATGAACCCAAAGCGGTCAGATCCCGACAAACGGCGAAGCTCATTCGCAAGACCCTCACGCAGGCGCAGCATGCCAAGGCGGACGTCTTCCAGCTCTGATTGCCAATCGGCGCGCAGGGCGTCATCGCTTAGCACCATGGTTACAAGCCGCGCGCCGTGATCGGGCGGAAAGGAATAATTCTGGCGGTTGAGATAGGCCAGATTGCCCTGCGCCACCTTTTGCATCCCGCGATCCTGCGCCACCGCCATCAGAATGCCGGTGCGTTCGCGGTAGATGCCGAAGTTCTTGGAACAGCTTGCCGCGATCAGCACCTCGGGACAGTTTTTGACCACAAGCCGGGTCGCCTTGGCATCCGCGTCAAGCCCGTCACCAAAGCCCTGATAGGCGATGTCGATCATCGGAACCGCACCCTTGCGGTTCAGAAGGTCGATCACCTCTTGCCATTGGCTCAGGTTCAGGTTGGCGCCCGTCGGGTTGTGACAGCAGCCGTGCAAGAGCACCACATCACCGGCGCGCAGGTCCTGAAGGCCTGCCATCATGCCCTCGAAATCGACGCCGCCGGTCTCAGCGTCGAAATAGCGATACATCACCGTTTCAACCCCAAGATAGGCCAGAATGCTAAGGTGGTTGGGCCATGTCGGATCAGACACGAACACCCGCGCTTGCGGGTTGCCCATACGCACAAGATCAAACGCCTGACGCACCGCGCCGGTGCCGCCGGGGGTGGCCACGGCGGCGACCTGATCGCGGGTTACCGCATCGCCAAGCACCAGGTCGATCATCACGTCGGAAAAGCCCGGATCACCGGCAAGCCCGGTATAGGCCTTGGTCTCTTCCTGACTCCACCATTGTTGCTCGGCGGCCTTGATCGCGCGCATGATCGGGGTCTTGCCCTGCGCATCTTTGTAAACGCCGACACCAAGATCAATCTTGGTGTCGCGCGGGTCCTCGCGAAATGCCTGGGCGAGGGCCAGGATTTTGTCGGCGGGTTTTTCTTTAAGATTGCTGAACATCAGGTCTCTCCTGTGGCGACGGGAACAGTCGGGAAAGCGCCCCATTCCGTCCATGATCCGTCATAAAGCGCGTGGTCAGTCTTGCCGATCCGCTCAAGCGCCAGACTGATGATCGCCGCCGTCACACCGGTGCCGCAGGTGGTGATCACCGGCTTGGACATATCAACGCCCGCCGCTTTGAACACGGCGCGCTGTGCCTCGCGGGGTTTCATCGTCAGGTCGTCATTCAACAAATCGGTATAGGGCACGTTTTTCGAGCCCGGAATATGGCCGCCGCGCAAACCGGGGCGCGGCTCGGGCGCCTCACCCCGAAATCGGCCTGCGGATCGGGCATCAAGGATCTCGTAATCGCCAAGCTTGGCCGCCGCCGCCACCTGCGTCACATCCTTGACCATCTGGTTCTGGCGGCGCACCGTCATGTGGCGGTCGCGGACAATCGGCGGCAGGTCTTCGATCTCCCGGCCCTCGGCCTGCCATTTGGGAAACCCGCCATCAAGGACGGCGATGTTGTCCTGGCCCATGAGGCGAAACAGCCACCACACCCGCGCGGCGGAGAACAGGCCCTTGGCGTCATAGACCACCACCTGATGCCCGTCACCCACGCCCATGGCGCGCAGCTTTGACATGAATTTCTCGACCGGTGGCGCCATATGCGGCAGTTCAGAGCGGCTGTCGCTGATGTCATCAATGTCGAAAAAGCGCGCGCCGGGAATATGTGCAGCGTCGTATTCCGCCTTTGCGTCGCGCCCTTCCGCGGCCATGAACATCGTGCCATCCAGAACCCGCAAATCCGGATCTTTCAGATGGCTGGCAAGCCAGTCGGTGGAAACAACGGTTTTAGGATCATCATGTGCCATGGGGCCCCCCGTTTCAGACCTGACTTGCCTACAGTCTGAGGGCCAAAAGGGCAAGACCGGGCCCCGCCTGTCCGGCCTCTATTTGCCGCTTACCTGACCAACATTTTCCTGATCAGACCAAGAATGATCATCAGCACGGCACCGCCTGCGCCGCCCGAGGCAACTGCGCCCAGGATGGCGCCGATATCACCGCCGCCCGCAATCGAACCGGCACCGCCCGCGTCCAGCATCGCCAGAGCCTGACCACCAAGACCGCCGCCGACGATTCCGGCCATCGAATTGCCGATAAAGCCAAGCCCGGCGTGTTTCATCACCCCGCCCGCGACATTGCCGCCAATCGCGCCGCCCATCAAACCTAGCAAAAGTTCCATAGTCCGTTTCCTTGGGGGAAAACCGCCGCTTACTCTCCGTGGCGCAACAGGCGTTGTTTCTGACGGCTCCAGTCGCGCTTGGCCTCGGTGGCGCGCTTGTCGTGGTTCTTCTTGCCCTTGGCGATGCCAATCTTCATTTTCACCAGCCCGCGATGGTTGAAATACATCACCAGCGGGACAAGCGTCATGCCCTTGCGCTGTGTCTCGTTCCAGAGCCGCGCCAATTCCTTGCGCGACACCAAAAGCTTGCGACGGCGCTTTTCTTCATGGCCAAAGGTCTTGGCCTGAAGGTAGGGCGCGATATAGGAATTCACCAACCAAAGCTCGCCATTCTCAACCATGGCATAGCTTTCGGCGATATTGCCGCCGTTCTGACGCAGGGATTTGACCTCGGAGCCTTCGAGGATAATGCCGCATTCGATATCGTTCTCGATGGCATAGTCATAGCGCGCCCGCCGGTTCTCGGCGATCACCTTGTAGTTCGGATTGTCCTTTACCTTGGCCATTTCGCTGTCCTACCCATGCGCGCGTCGACTGTCCAGCGGTGTGCAAGGCCCGTCGGGCCACAGCTTTCGCCAGATTGGTCCTATGTGGTTACTCTGCGGCGCTGCGCAAGCTGGACATCAAAAGATGAAACTTCTCGCCCTGAATCGCCACATGGTTCCGCAGCGCCTCTGCGGCGCGCGCGGAATCGCCGGCGCGGAGCGCCTCGACAATCGCCTCATGTTCGGCCATGGATTGTGACAACCGCCCGCGCCAGCGCAATTGCAACCGGCGAAATGGCTTGAGCCGCCGATGCAGGCGCAGCGCCTCATGTTCGAGAAAGCCATTGCCGGCCTGATGATAGATAACATGGTGAAACCGCTCGTTTTCGCGGTAATACCCATCGGTATCGCCGCCCTCGACCGCCGCACAGCAAGAGGCGTTGACATTGTCCAGCTCTTCCAGTGCCGCATCCGATATCCGCATTGCCGCCAGACGCCCGCAGACGCCCTCGATCTCGGCCATGGTTTCGAACATTTCCATCAATTCAACCGGCCCCGGCTGGCGCACAAAGACGCCACGGCGCGGGATCTGCTCTGCCAGGCCAGAGGCGACCAGCCGTTGCAAGGCTTCACGGATCGGGGTGCGCGACACGTTGAATTGCGTCGCCAGGCGCAACTCGTCAAGCCGGTCGCCATCGTGAAAGCCGCCGGTAAAAACCAGCTCTTCCAGCGCATCCGCGATTTTGTCCGCCCGACGAAGTTCCATGCCAAAAAACCTAGCCGCCGGTTTGATTGTGCGCAAGGCTGAAAATATTGTATACAAAAAACTTGACTCTGAATTCGAAACCAAAAACACTGAGCGGACGTGTTCGGGTCATCTTGCCCGGACAAAATGGGAGGAAGACATGAAAAAATCTATGTTCACGGCAGCCGTTGCTGCCGGGATGATGCTGCTTGGCGGCGCCGCAAATGCCACCGATCTGCGCCTGTCGCATCAGTGGTCCAACAGCGACGTGCGCCACAAGGTGGCCCAGATCGTTGCCGATGAAGTCGCTGCCGCCGACGTCAATCTTGAAATCAAGATCTTCGGCTCGAAATCACTGTTCAAACCGCGCGAGCAATACACACCCCTGAGCCGTGGTCAGCTTGACATGGCCGTTCTGCCGCTCAGCTATGCGGGTGGCCAACAGCCGTCCTATAACCTGACGCTGATGCCCGGTCTGGTGAAGAACCACGACCACGCCGCACGCCTGTCCAGCAGCCCCTTCATGGAGGCGCTTGAGGCCAAGATGGCCGAGGATGACGTGATGGTGCTGGTGCATGGCTATCTGGCCGGTGGCTTTGCCGGCAAAGAGAAATGCATCACCAAGCCCGATGACATCAAGGGCCTGCAAACCCGTGCCGCGGGCAAGGCGTTCGAACAGATGCTGGCCGGTGCCGGTGCGTCGATCGCGTCGATGGCAAGCTCGGAAATCTACAACGCCATGCAAACCGGCGTTCTGGATGCGGCCAATACGTCGTCGTCATCCTTCGTGTCCTACCGGATTTACGAGCAGGTCCAGTGCTATACCCCTGCGGGCGACGTTGCCCTGTGGTTCATGTATCAGCCGCTGTTGATGAACAAATCCACCTTTGAGGGGCTGACCGAGGCACAGCAAGCCGCGCTTTTGGCCGGTGCCGAAAAGGCCGAAGCCTTCTATCTCGACGAAGCCAAGAAAGAAGACGCCAACTCGGTTGAAGTCTTCAAGAAGGCGGGCGTCGAGATCGCACAGATGAGTGACGAGGATTTCGCCGCCTGGCGCGCAATTGCCACGGAAACCTCTTACAAGGCCTTTGTCGAAAGCGTGCCGGACGGGCAGGCGCTTCTGGATATGGCGCTCGCCGTCGAGTGATCTGACCTGATTGCAGGGCGCCCCATTGCGCGGCGCCCTGCCCCCAAGACTTATCCCGAAAGGAGGGCCGATGTCGGGCCAATCCATTTCCGGTGTGGCAAACACCGGCAACAGCCTCTTTCTCAAAATCGTTGCAGCCATTTCAACCTTTGCCGGTTGGGTGTCGGCGGGCATGATCACGCTGGCGGTGCTTATCACCTGTCAGATGATCTTCATCCGTTTCGTCCTGAATGGCTCGACGATCTGGCAGACCGAAGCGGTAATTTACCTGATGATCGCTGCCACTCTTGTGGGTCTGCCCTATGTGCAACGTTTGCGCGGGCATGTGAACGTTGATCTCATTCCGATTGCCCTTCCGATGGGCGCGCGCCGCGTTCTGGCGGTGATAACGCTTGGTATTTCGGCGCTGATCATCGCGGTGATGCTCTGGTACGGGTATGAATTCTGGCATGTCGCCTATGCGCGCGGTTGGAAATCCGACACCGTCTGGAGCGTGGCCCTGTGGAAGCCTTACATGGCTCTGCCGGTCGGCCTTGGCCTTTTGCTGCTGCAACTGATCGCTGACCTTTATGCGGTCGTCATGCGCATTGATGCACCCTTTGGAATTGAACAAGAGGGTCTCGCGGCCCGCGTATCTGGGGATCTCTGAATCATGGACCCGCTCGTACTCGGGGGGCTTGTCGCCCTCATGACAATCTTCGTGCTGTTCTCGGGCGTCTCGGTGGCCATTGGCCTCTTGATCGTCTCGGCGGGCTTTCTGATCGCGTTCGACGGGATGCGCTCGCTGGAACTGATGCCGGAAATCCTGTTCGGCAAGCTTGATAACTTTGCCCTTCTATCGATCCCGATGTTCATCATCATGGGCTCGTCCATCGCCTCGACGCGGGCGGGGGCCGACCTTTACGAAGCGCTCGAACGCTGGCTGACGCGGGTGCCGGGGGGGCTTGTGATCTCGAACCTCGGGGCCTGCGCGCTTTTCGCGGCGATGTCGGGCTCATCGCCCGCCACCTGTGCGGCGATTGGCAAGATGGGCATCCCCGAGATGCGCAAGCGTGGCTATCCCGATGGCGTTGCGGCCGGTTCTATCGCGGCAGGCGGCACCCTTGGCATCCTTATTCCGCCCTCGGTCACGATGATCGTTTACGGCATCGCCACCGAAACCTCGATCGGGCGACTGTTTCTGGCCGGGGTCATTCCGGGGCTGATGCTTGTGGGTCTGTTCATGGCCTGGTCGCTTTATTCGACATGGAAGTCGGGCAATATCAACCTGCTTGGCGGACAGGGCTATTCCTGGACCGAGCGATTTGAGATTCTGCCTCGCGTCCTGCCGTTTCTGGTGATCATCCTCGGCGTGCTTTATGCGCTTTATGGTGGCATCGCGACCCCGTCCGAGACCGCCGCAATTGGCGCGCTTCTCTGCCTGTTGATGGCGATCATCATCTACAAGATGTGGAGCCCCACGGCGATCTGGGTTGTGCTGCGCGACAGCACCCGTGAAAGCGTGATGATCCTTTTCATCATCGCCGCCGCCGGTGTGTTTTCCTACATGCTCTCAAGCCTGTTCATCACCCAGTCGATTGCCGAATGGATTGGCACGCTGGATGTAAACCGTTGGGTTCTGATGGGGGCGATCAACCTGTTCCTTCTGGTCGCTGGCTTTTTCCTGCCGCCGGTTGCGGTGATCCTGATGGCGGCGCCGATCCTGTTGCCGATCATCCTGACCGCCGGTTTCGATCCGATCTGGTTTGCCGTGGTTCTGACGATCAACATGGAAATCGGCCTTATCTCGCCACCCGTCGGCCTTAACCTCTATGTGATCAACGGCATCGCCCCCGATATCAAGCTCAAGACGATCCTGCTTGGCTCGCTACCGTTTGTGGCCTGCATGATCCTTGCGATCATCCTGCTTTGCCTGTTCCCGGGGCTGGCGACATGGTTGCCTGATGTTGTGATGGGAACCGCCGTATGAGTGTGCTGGCCGACCTTCTTGCGACGGTTTTCGAGCGGCGCTATCGCGGCGCGACAGAGCCCGATCAGCAGAACCGAAGCATCCAGGACCTCGCGCGCGACCTGCTTGGCAGCTCGGGCGAGGTTTCGGGCATGACGCTCGCCCGGCTTATCCTGGATCGTTATACTGGCATGGATGACGCGGCGAAGCTTGGGTTTTTCACCTTCCTGACCGACGATCTTGGCGTTGACCCCGACGTCGTGCGCGACGCGCTTGATGCCTTTGAGGCCAACCCGGACCGGCACACCTATCGGGCGTTTCTGGCCGCGGCAGAGCCGCCACGTCAGGAGTTGGCGCGCCGTCTCAATCAGGTGCCCGGCGCCACCGCCCAGCTTGTGGCGATGCGGCGCGACCTGCTCCGGCTGGCGCGGGACAAACCGGCGCTTTCGGTGGTGGATCTTGATCTCCGGCACCTGTTTTCGTCGTGGTTCAATCGCGGCTTTCTGGTGCTGCGCCCGATCAACTGGACCAGCCCGGCCGATATCCTGGAAAAGATCATCGCCTATGAGGCGGTTCATGCCATCGACAGCTGGGATGATCTGCGCCTGCGCCTGCAACCTGCGGACCGGCGGTGTTTCGGCTTCTTTCACCCTTCGATGCCGGACGAGCCGCTTATTTTCGTCGAGGTCGCCCTGACCAGCGGCACACCGGGGGCGATCCATGATCTGCTGGCCGACACCCGCGCCACGATCACCGCGGACAAGGCCGACACCGCGGTGTTCTATTCGATCTCGAACTGTCAGCCCGGGCTTGCCGGGATTTCCTTTGGCAACTCCTTGATCAAACAGGTGGCGGCGGACCTCTCGCAGGAGCTTCCCAACCTCAAGACCTTCGTGACGCTCTCGCCGATCCCGGCGCTGACCAAGTGGCTGGCGAATACCGACACCGCCCTGCCCGACGATCCCGAAGAGCGCCGCCAGATCACCGCCGATTACCTGCTCAACGCCAAACGCCCCGAGGGTGGCCCGTTTGACCCGGTTGCGCGGTTTCACCTGGGCAATGGCGCCTCGGTGCATGCCATTCACGCCGGTGCCGATCTGTCGCCCAATGGCCTTGCCCAATCGGGGGGCATGATGGTGAATTACCTTTACGATCTGGCGCTGATTTCGCAAAACCACGAACGTTTTGCCAATGCGGCGCAAATCGCCGCCTCGCCCGAAGTGACCGCCCTAAGCGCCGCCCGGGCCACCAAAGACTGAAACAAGGAAGATCGCCATGGCCAACCCCCTTTATGACATGCTTTTTGGTCGCCATGCTGGCCAAACCGCGCCGTTTTTGTACCTCGCGGATGGCAGCGCATTAAGCTATGATGCCTTCCTGCGACTGACCGCGCAATACGCCCATAGCTTTCGCGACGCAGGCCTCGCGCCCGGTGACCGGCTTGCGGCGCAGGTGGAAAAATCACCGCAGGCGCTCGCGGTCTATGCGGCCTGCGTGCAGGCGGGCATCGTATTTTTGCCGCTCAACACCGGCTATACGGCGGATGAGCTTGCGTATTTCGTGACCGATAGCGGCGCGCGCCTGTTGCTGTGCGATAGCGCCAAGGCAGACGCACTTGCCCCCATAGCCAAATCCGCCGGGGCGCAGTTGATGACGCTTAACGCCGATGGCAGCGGAAGCCTGCCCGAGACCGCCCGCGATAAACCCGAGAACTTTGAGACCACGCCGCGCAGCGCCGATGATCTGGCCGCGTTTCTTTATACCTCGGGCACGACCGGGCGCTCGAAAGGCGCGATGCTGACCCAGACCAACCTGTTGTCAAATGCCGAGGTGCTGGTCGATTATTGGGGCTTCACCGAGAAAGACGTGCTGTTGCATGCGCTGCCGATCTTTCACACCCATGGGCTTTTTGTGGCGACAAACGTGATCCTGCTGGTCGGGGCCTCGATGATCTTCCTGCCGAAGTTTGATCAGGACAAGGTGATTGAAGCCCTGCCCCGCGCCACAAGCATGATGGGCGTACCGACGTTTTACACCCGGCTTCTGGATGACCCGCGCTTTGATCGCGCCCTGACCGGGCATATGCGGCTTTTCATCTCGGGGAGCGCGCCGCTTCTGGCCGAAACCCATGTGGCGTTTGAAGAGCGCACCGGCCACCGCATCCTTGAGCGCTATGGCATGACCGAAACCAACATGAGCACCTCGAACCCTTACGTCGGCGAGCGCCGCGCCGGTACGGTCGGCTTTCCTCTGCCGGGGGTCGACCTCAAGATCACCGATCCCGACACTGGCAAGACCCTGCCGCAGGGCGAGATCGGCCTGATCGAGGTGCGCGGCCCGAATGTGTTCAAAGGCTATTGGAACATGCCCGAGAAGACCGCCGAGGAATTGCGCAGCGACGGGTTTTTCATCACTGGCGATCTGGGGCGGATCGACGATCAGGGCTATGTGCATATTGTCGGGCGCGACAAGGATCTGATCATCTCGGGCGGCTATAACATCTATCCCAAGGAAATCGAACTGCTGCTGGATGAACAGCCCGGCGTTCTTGAAAGCGCCGTGGTCGGCGTGCCGCACCCCGATTTCGGCGAAACCGTTGTGGGGTTCCTTGTGGCGCAGAAGGGCGAAACACCCGATCTTGACGCGATTGCCGAGGCGGCCGCGACCTCGCTGGCGCGGTTCAAGCATCCGCGCAAACTTATCATGCTGGATGAATTGCCGCGCAACACCATGGGCAAGGTTCAGAAAAACATCCTGCGGGCCGACTACGCCGATTTGTTCAAACCTGCCTGAAATGCGTCATCGCGATGACCACTCCGGCCCGGCGCATAGCCTGCGCGGGGCCGTTTTTCTATGCGGCGCTATCGACGCCCTGCGACCAAAGTATGATACCACTCAACCCTTTGATTAAATTTGTAAAAACTAGATCAGAACTGGTGTCCCCCAGCCATGGGCCGGAAAGGTGCGGACAGGCACAAAACCTTTGTTAAGATACCCGTAATAGGCGATCACAAGTCAAAGGGAACGTGTATATGACAATTGCCGACACCCGCCGTTGCGCAAGGCTGCCGCGCGTATGATGCGTTGGCTTGTTGCGATCCTTTTCGCTCTTGGCGCCCTTGCCCGCCCCGCCTTGGCGGTCGAGGTGACGGCGGCCATCCTGCGGGTGGATTACCCCACGCTCTTGCCGGTCTCGCGGCTTGATCTGCGCCCGGATGATCTTGGCTTTGCCGGTGGCCTCCTGGCGACCGAGGACAATCAGACGACCGGGCGCTTCATGGGCCAGACCTATGCGCTTGAAACCGCCGCAAGCCCGCCCGAAACCGCGCTTGCCACGTTTGAGGCGTTGCAGGCCAAGGGCCTCCGGTTTTTCGCGGTTCAGGCCCGCATGCCAGAGCTTTTGGCAATCGCCGATGCGGCCGCGCCCGATACGGTGATCTTCAACACGCTCGCCCCCGACACCGCTCTGCGCAACGATCAATGCCGCGGCAATATCCTGCACGTGGTGCCCTCGCGCAAGATGAAGACCGATGCGGTGGCGCAATTCCTTATCTGGAAGAAATGGCCGAAATGGGCGCTTATCCACGGCTCGCACCCCGAAGATCGCGCACTTGCCGACAGCTATCGCGCCTCGGCGGCGAAATTTGGCGCGCGCATCACCGACGCGTTGGAATTCACCGATACCGGCGGCGCGCGGCGCACCGATAGCGGCCATGTTCAGGTCCAGCGGCAATTGCCGCTTTTCACCCAACCGCTTGACGGGGCAGAGGTCATCGTGACGGCGGATGAGGCGGACGTGTTTGCCACCTATCTGCCCTATCACACATGGTCGCCCGCGCTCATTGTCGGCTCTGCCGGGCTGCGCCCGCTCAGCTGGCACCCCGCGCTAGAGGCCTGGGGCGCGACGCAGTTTCAGCACCGGTTCGAGACGCTGAGCAACCGCTATATGCGCCCCGAGGATTACAACGCCTGGCTTGCCCTTCGGGTGCTGGGCGAGACGGTGACACGCACCGGCGGGGCCGATCCCGCCGCGATCCGGGCCTACGCGCTGAGCGACAAATTCGAGCTGGCGGCGTTCAAGGGCCAAAAGCTTACCTTCCGGCCCTGGAACGGCCAGCTGCGCCAGCCGATTCTTCTCGCCGATGGCCGCATCACCCTGAGTGTGTCGCCGCAAGAGGGGTTTCTGCACCAACGCTCGTTGCTTGATACGATGGGGCTGGATCAGCCCGAAAGCGCCTGCACCGCCTTTACCAAATAGGAGAACCGACATGCGCCGCCTTGCCTTTGCCACGGCCCTTGCCACGCTGCTCACCACGCCGGCCCTTGCGGGCAAGGTGTTCGTCAGCAATGAGCGCGGCAATACCGTCACCGTTCTCGACAGCGAAACCTGGGAGGTTCTCAAGGAATTTTCCGCTGGCAACCGCCCGCGCGGCATCACCGCAAGCCCGGATGGCAAAAAGCTCTATGTCTGCGCCTCGGATGATGACGTGGTGCGGGTGTTTGACACCGCCACCTACGACGAGCTTTATACCCTGCCCTCTGGCCCTGACCCGGAATTGTTCGTGCTCCATCCGTCGGGCAACCCGCTTTATATCGCCAATGAAGACGACAATCTTGTCACCGTCACCGATACCGAAACCCATACCATTCTGGCCGAAATCCCGGTTGGGGTAGAGCCCGAAGGCATGGGTATTTCGCCGGATGGCAAATACGTGGTCAACACCTCTGAAACCACGAATATGGCGCATTTCATCGACACCGAAACATTCGAGATCGTGCAAAACACCCTCGTCGATCAACGCCCGCGCTTTGCCCAATATAGTGCCGACGGCAAACACCTGTTTGTCAGCGCCGAAATCGGCGGCACAGTCAGCGTGATCAACCCCGATGGCGGCGAGATCGAGCACAAGATCAGCTTTGCCGTGCCCGGTATCGCACCCGAACTTCTGCAACCCGTCGGGGTGCGCGTGACCTCGGATGGCAAGAAGATTTTCGTCGCCCTCGGACCGTCAAACCGGGTCGCGCTGATCAATGGCGAAACCTTCGAGGTCGAGAAATACCTGCTTGTCGGTCAGCGCGTCTGGCAGCTTGCCTTTGATGCGGATGAGGCGTTTTTGTATACCACCAACGGCAATTCCAACGATGTCTCGATCATTGATGTGGCGGCCGAGAAGGTGGTGAAATCGGTGCAAGTCGGCCAACAGCCCTGGGGCGTTGTGGTCGTTTCCGACTAACCCAACAACGAAAGGACCATCATGCGAACGCTTCTGACAGCCGCCACTCTGGCGCTTTTCTCGGGCCCGGCCCTGGCCGCGCCGCTTTGCGATAACCTTGCCTTTTCCGGGCTTCTGGCCAAGTGCAACCGGGGCGACACGATTAAGGTCACGCTCAGCTCTGGCAAACCTTTGGGCGAGGGGCCGGTGATCCTTGAATCGGGCGCCTATTACGAGATGGAAATCACCGCCGATGGCACCGCCGAAATCGGCCTGAGCGGGCCCGATTTCTTTCGCGCGATTTGGATGGACGAGATCGTGATTAACGATATCGAAGTGCGGCCCATGGCAATCGACAGTTTCGAGTTTGACGATGCCGGCACGGCGGAATTTTCCTTTATCGCGATCAAGCCCGGTCGCTATCATATACTAATCCCCGGCACGACCGGCGAGAGCCAGAGGCTTGAGATAAGGATACAGTAATCGCATGCCCCGGCCTATGATGGCACCAACCACGCGGGAAGGATTGGCATGACGGGGCAAGACGTAGCGGGACTGGAGGTCTCTGGGCTTGGGTTTTCCTATGGCGCCAGGCGCGCGCTGAACGATGTGTCATTCGCGGTCACGCAGGGCGCGTTCTGTGCGCTTTTGGGGCCGAACGGGGCCGGAAAATCGACGCTGTTTGCCCTCATGACCCGGCTGTTCACCACCTCCGAGGGTCAGGTGACGGTGATGGGCCACGACATGGCGCGCGCCCCACGTCAGGCCTTGGCGCGCATCGGCGTGGTGTTTCAGCAACCCACCCTTGATCTTGACCTGAGCGTGCGGCGCAACCTGCGCTATTTCGCGGCGCTGCATGGCCTTGCCGGGCGCGAGGCCGAACACCGCATCGACACGGCGCTTGAGCGGATGGACATGGCAGAGCGCGCCGATGAAATCGCCCGCGACCTCAATGGCGGTCATCGTCGCCGCACCGAGATCGCCCGCGCCCTCGTGCATCGCCCGGCAGTTTTGCTCTTGGACGAACCCACCGTCGGGCTAGACGCCGAGGCGCGGCGCGCGATCACCGCGCATGTGCATGGCTTGTGCGCCGAGGACGGGCTGACCGCGCTTTGGGCGACGCACTTGACCGACGAAGTCTGGCCCGATGACCGGCTTGTGATCCTGCACCGTGGCGAGGTGCGCGCCGATGGCATTGCGCGCGAGATCATCGGCGATCAATCCCTGACCGACCGGTTTCTGGATCTGACCGGGGCCAGCACATGAAGCCGCTGTTGATTGCGCTTTGGGCCATCACCGCCCGCGAGGCGCTGCGCTTTGCGCAACAACGCTCGCGGTTCATTTCGGCACTGGTCCGCCCGCTGATCTGGCTGGTGGTGTTTGCCGCCGGGTTTCGCGCCGCGCTTGGCCTGTCGATCATCCCGCCCTATCAGACCTATATCACCTATGAGACCTATATCGTGCCGGGCCTCTGCGGGATGATCCTCTTGTTCAACGGCATGCAATCCTCGCTTAGCCTTGTCTATGACCGCGAGATGGGCTCGATGCGGCTTTTGCTGACAAGTCCGCTGCCGCGCTGGTGGCTTTTGCTCTGCAAGATTCTGGCGGGCACGGTGGTGTCGGTTTTGCAATGCTATGCCTTCCTCGGGATTGCGGCGGCGATGGGGATTACCATACCGCCGATGGGCTATGTTTACGCCTTGCCGGCGCTGGTGCTCGGGGGGGTGATGCTTGGCGCGCTTGGGGTCGCGCTCTCGTCGCTTATCCGACAATTGGAAAATTTTGCAGGGGTGATGAACTTCGTGATCTTTCCGATGTTCTTCATGTCGAGCGCGCTTTACCCGCTCTGGCGGATGGCCGAAAGCTCGGCGCTGCTGCGCGATATCTGCGCGGTGAACCCGTTCACCCATACGGTCGAGCTGATCCGCTTTGCGCTTTATGGACAATTCAACGGCATGGCTCTGCTCTGGACAATGCTTGCCACGATGGGCTTCATGGTGCTGGCGCTTTGGGGGTATGATCCGGGGCGCGGGCTTTTGCGGCGCAAAGGGTAACGCATGCCTCAGACCTTGGTGTCAGTATGCCCCACAAGACCCATTTGCTAGGATATCGTCATGGACCCGAACGAGGCGCGCCCGCAGATACAGAACCAGCCCCCCGCCAAGGCTGCGGCGGGGCATTTTCGCACGGCCCTTATCGTTGATGATCACCCGCTGTTTTGTGACGCTCTGTCGATGACCCTCAAGTCGGTGGCGGGCATCGCCCGTATCGACACCGCCGAAAGCCTTGACGCGGCAATGGAGCATATCGCGCAGAACGGCCCGCCAGAGATCATCGTGCTTGATCTGAACCTGCCGGATGTGACCGGGCTTGACGGTCTTATGCGGCTCAAGGCCGTGGCCGGAAATGTGCCGATTGTCGTGGTATCCTCGATGTCGGAAAGCCGCATGGTCTGCTCCACGATCCATGCCGGCGCGGCGGGCTTTGTGCCCAAGCATAGCCAACGCCCGGTGTTTCGCGCCGCCTTTGAAACCATCGGCGCGGGGGAGGTGTTCCTGCCCGAAGGCGTGGTTCTGACCAAGACCCCCGAACAGCCCGTCAATGACCAGAGCGAGGCGGTTGAACGGCTTGCGCTTTTGACCCGGCAACAATCGCGCATCCTGCTACTGATCTGCGAAGGGCGGCTGAACAAACAGATCGCCTATGAGCTTTCGATTGCGGAAACCACCGTGAAAACCCATGTCACCGCGATCATGCGCAAGCTTGGCGTGCAGACCCGCACCCAAGCCGTGCTGATCGCGCAAATGGCCAGCTTCTCTAACGTCTTGCGCGAAACCGACTAGCCGGACTAACCTTTTGGTAGGGCTCGCCCGCCCGCAGGAGACGACATGGACGCGACCCCGATCAATGCCGCCGATCTTTGTGACAGCCGCATCGTCGCGCGCGCCGAAGTGCATCATCGCGACCCCGACGCGCTTGCAACACTCGCCGGGGCCTTTGGTAATACGCAGATGGCGCTTGTGTTGTTCTTCGTCACACCCGAGGCGGATTTTGAAACCCTGATGGCCGAGGCCCCGCGCCACTTTCCCGATAGCCGCTGTGTCGGCTGCACCACGGCCGGCGAAATCGGCACTGCGGGCTATGCCGAGGGGATGATCGTCGCCGTCGGCTTTGCCGCTGCGCATTTTCATGCCGTCATGCAGGTGATCACCCCGCTGAGTGACTTTGACAGCAGCGCCTGCGTCTCGCAATCGGTGCGCGCGCGGGCCTGGCTCAACACTCAGGCGGGCGAGGTGATGCCAAATGAATTTGCCTTTCTCGCGGTCGATGGCCTGTCGCTCAAGGAGGACGAGCTTGTCTCGGCGCTTGCCTCGGGTCTTGGGCCGATGCCGCTGTTTGGTGGCTCGGCGGCGGATGGCGAGCGCTATGGAGAAACGCTGGTGGCCTGTGACGGGGTCACGCTGCGCAATGCGGCGGTGGTGTGCCTCATGCGCACCGATTGCCCGGTGCGGGTGTTCCGGCTGGATCATTTTCAGCCCACCGACCGACGCATGGTCGTCACCGATGCCGACCCGGCGCGGCGCATCGTGCACCGCATCAACGCCGAGGTCGCCGCCGAGGAATATGCCCGCGTTCTGGGCCGCCCGCTTGAGGCGCTCAATGCCTCGACCTTTGCGGCCAATCCGATGGTGGTGCGGATCGGCGGCCAGCATCATGTGCGCTCCATCCAGCGGATCGAAGACAACGGCGACCTGCAGTTCTTTTCTGCCATCGACGAGGGGGTGGTTCTAACCCTCGCACAATCCCAAGACATGGGCGCCCATTTACAGCGTGAACTTGAGGCTTTGGCCAGCGAGCATGAACCGCTCACGGTGCTGGCCTGTGACTGTATCCTGCGCCGCACCGAGGTGGCGCAACGCCAGATCGCGCCCAAAATTTCGCGGATTCTTGCCGCACACAAGGTTGTCGGCTTTTCCACCTATGGCGAACAGATCAACGGGTTGCACGTGAACCAGACCATGACCGGCGTCGCCATTTATCATCCCGACCGGGGCATCGGCCATGACCCACGCCCTGATTGATCCCTCTGACCCGCTTGAGCGTCAGAACCGCAAGCTGATGAAAATCATCGAGGTGCTGATGCGCCGGGTGGAGCAAACCACCGACGATGGCGGCGTCGCCTATGCGCATTTCGAACGCGCGGTCATGCTTGAGGATCAGATCGGCGACCGCACCCGCGATCTTGAACGGGCGCTCAACCTGCTTAACGATTCCAACGCGCAACTGGCCACCGCGATCCGTCAGGCAGAGCGCGCCCGGTCGGATCTCGCCAATGCCATCGAGACCCTGCAAGAGGGCTTTGCCCTGTTTGACAGCGACGGCCATCTGGTGATGAACAACAGCCGCTTTGGCATGTATATGCCCGATCTGGTGGCGCGTTTGCGTCCGGGCCTGAATTTTGCAAGCTACGTTCGCCACGCCAGCGAAAGCCGCTTTCTCGAACTGCCAGACGCGCAGACAAGCCGCGAATGGGCGGCGCGGCGCTTGCAGCTTCATCAGGAAAAGCACGTGATGTTCAACCTCAACCTGACCGGCGATTGCTGGGTTCAGGTCAGCGAGCACCGCACCCGCGACGGGCAGACTGTGATCCTTCAGACCGATATCACCGATATCATCCGCCTTGAGCGGCGCGAACGCGGCAAGATGCTGGATGATCAGGCCCAGCTTGTGCGCGCCACGCTTGAGCATATTGATCAGGGTGTCTGTATTTTCGACCGTGCCGGGCAATTGCGCGGCTGGAACCAGAATGCCGGCGGGATGCTGTCGATCCCGCTCGCGCATTTCCGGGTTGGCATTCAGTTTGACGTGATCCTGCGCCGGATCGGCAGCGATTTTCAGATCGAAGGCATCCTGACGCCGGACGATATCGCCACATGGGTTGCCAGCACGGACCGGCGCGCGCCGCTCAGGTTTTACATGCGCAGCGGCGCGCGCAAGACGCTTGAGGTGTTCGCCCGCCAGATGCCCGATCAGGGCTTTGTCATAAGCTTTTCCGACGTGACCGCCGAACGCGCCGCGGCGCGCGCGCTTGCCCAGGCCAATGAGCGGCTGGAACAACGGGTTCTGGAACGCACGCTTGAGCTTGAGGATGCGCTTGGGGATGCCGAGCGCGCCAATGCCTCGAAATCGCGCTTTGTGGCCGCCGCAAGCCATGACCTGCGCCAGCCCTTGTCGGCCGCGCGGCTTTATCTCGCTTCGATCCAGGAAGAGCTGACACGCGCCGATCACCTCGCCCTGATGGACAAGGCACAGCGCGCGCTGACCAGCGTCGAGGACATCATCGACGCGTTGCTTGACATCTCGCGGCTTGAATCCGGTCATGTCGAGGTCGATGTGACCCATGTGCCGCTGGGGCGTATTCTGGATCAGCTTCAGGATGAATTCGCCCCGCATGCCGCGCTCAAGGGGCTTGAGTTGCGGTTTGTACCCTGCGGCGGAATCGTGGAAACCGACGCAAGCTATATCCGGCGCATCCTGCAAAACCTGATTGCCAACGCCATTCGTTATACGCCCTCGGGCAAGGTTCTGGTCGGCGCACGGCGTCGTGGCCGCACCCTGCGCCTAGAAGTGCGCGACACCGGCCCCGGCATTGCGCCCGGCGATCAGGACAAGATCTTTCAGGAATTTCACCGCCTCGATGCCCATGTCAGCGCCGCCGAGGGCATGGGGCTTGGCCTTGCCATTGTTGATCGCGCCTGTGCGCTTTTGGGGCACCCGCTGGAGCTTCGTTCCGATCTTGGCTGTGGATCGGTGTTTACCGTGACCGTGCCGCTGCTTCACAACGCCCGCGCGGCGGGCGCGCTTGACATACCGGGGCATCAAAGAGGCCGCCCGACGCTTGATGGCCAGATCGTTCTGTTGGTGGAAAACGATCCTGACCTGCGACAGGCGATCACGCTTTTGCTGCATGGCTGGGGCGCGGATGTGATTGATGCACCTGACCTTGCGGTCGCCATGGCGCAGCTCGATGATCTTGATATCCGCCCCGATGCGATGCTGGTGGATTACGAGCTTGATGATGGGGTCACCGGCCCTGATGTCATCGCGCAGATCACCACGCGCTATGGCACCGTGCCCGCGCGCATCATCACCGGCCATCTCAGCGAAAAAGTGCGCGCGCATTGCCGCGCAACCGGGCTTGAGGTGATGACAAAGCCGCTTGATCCGGCCCTGTTGGAAGGGTTTCTGACACCCGATCACCGTTAACATCCAAGCCCCGCAATCTACGACCAAAGTCCTCTGTTGCGCGCCCGGCCCGGCACCTAGACTGGGGACATGAAAACGCGACTTGTCCTTGGCCTGCTGGCCATGATGCTGCCCTCTGGTGCCGCCATGGCCCAGGGGCTGGTGGCGTTGCGGGATGGCGCCAGCCTGGCCTTTCTTGGCCTCACCTTCATAGATACCTCGACCGAAGGCGCCTATAATCCGGTACGCGCGGATGAAACCGCGCGTCTTGTCATGCTTCAGGACCTGGTACAGGAGCGGTTTGAGACCGAGGGCTTTGCCATGCTTGACCTTGCCCCGGTCGCGCCCGATCTTGCGCCGATCAAGAACCCGGCCGATTGCTATGGCTGCGAGCTTCGTATCGCTGCCAAACTGGATGCGGATTACGTGGTTGTCGGTGAGGTGCAGAAAGTCTCGAACCTGATCCTGTCGATGAACCTCGTGATGCGCGATGTGGCAACTGGCGAGGTGGTACGTGCCCGCGCCGTCGATATCCGCTCCAATACAGACGACTCCTGGCAGCGTGGCATGCACTATATTTTCAAGACGCATTTCTTTGTGGAGGGATGACATGAAACCGATTTATCTTGCTGTGATCGCGCTTTTGCTTGGCTCCGGTTTCGCATCCGCGCAATCGGCATGGGATGATATCCGCGGCGCGCTTTATGGCGATGACTCGGTAATCAGCCAAAGCGCGCATGTCACCCTTGAGGCCCCCTACCGCACCAGTGACGATGCGCGCACGGTGCTTGGCGGGCAAATCATCGCGCCGACGGGCCAGAGGATCATCGCCGTAACGCTTGTGATTGACGAAAACCCCGCCCCCGTGGCCGCCGATTTCACGCTGGCACAGCCGCAGGCCGCGTTTGGCTTTCGCCTGACCACACGGATCAATGGCCAGACGCCGCTACACCTTGTGGCGCTGACCGATGCGGGCGAGCGGCATGTGGCAGAGGGGTATCTCAAGACCTCCGGTCAAGGCGCTTGCGCCGCACCGCCGGGCACCGACCCGGTCGCGGCGCTTGCCACCCTTGGCGACATGGAACTGACGTTTTTGCCCGCGCTGGACGCGCCGAGCGAAAGCGTCAACACCCGCATCGCTGCCCTTGCGGGCAAGGTTGGCGCGCTTGATGTGGATATCAGCCATCCGAGCCATTCCGGCCTGCAAATGGATCAGATCACGCTGCTTTATATTCCGCTGCGGGTGGTGGGCGCGGTTGAAATCGCCCTCGACAATGCGCCCTACCTGAGCATGAGCGGAAGCATTTCGCTTTCGGAAAACCCGCGCCTGCGTGTGTCTGTCCCCGAGGGCACAAGCATGGCAGAGGTCACCTTGCACGATACCGACGGCAAAGTGACCCGCGCCCGCACCGGCCTTGCCGCCTATTGAACGTTAATCGTCGGGCAAGGGATCAAGCCGCTCCAGCGGGTGATCCTCCATGTCCCAGCCATCGGTGCCATCGGGATACCAATAGACCGTCTCATAGCCCATCTCGATCGCGCGCTTGGCAACATTCCACGACATCCAGCAATCCATCAGGCAGAATATCAAAACCGGATGGGCCGGGTCGCCTGCGGTGGCCTGTTCCAACCCGCGGCGCAGATACCGCGTGGTTTCTTCGGCAATCTGATCGTACCCGGTATTGGGCAACCAGATCGCGCCGGGGATAGACTGTCGCGGCTTTTCGCGCCAGATCGTGCCCTTGGGCAGGTTCTCGGGCTTGGGCGCGCGCGGCAATACGTCGATGAACGCAACCTCGCCATCTTGCCAAAGCTTATAGGCCGCATCGTCATCCACGACCGTTGCCCCGCTCAGGGTGGCGGGCACGGCGGCGCGGTAAGGCGGGCCGCGAAGGCCCTCTGGCTCTGGCACGCCCTGCGCCTGCGCCAGACTAGCGCACAGCGTGAGGGCCGCAACGATAGCACGGCCGCGAACGATCATTGGGTGCCCTCCTTTAGCCCCGTTCCCATATTGTTGAGAAGCGGCACGCCAGCCTCTGTCAATATCTGGTCGATCTCGCCCTGATTGCGCCGCAACAGGGAATTGAGCTGTCGTTTCCACTGATCCTCGCCAAGGCGCACGCCCATGGTGATGCGATAAAACAGGCGCGGCGGGTCGGTCTCATGGATCAGCGGCACGACCTTGAGATCGGGGTGCTCGCGTTTGACCAATGGCCCGCTGATCGGCCCCCAAAGGATGGCGGCGTCAATCTCGCCCGCCTCAAGATCGACCAGCATATCAGAGGCCGGCGAGGCATAGCGGCGATCGACAAAAAGCTGATAGGGCCGCGCCTTGGCCATAAGACCCTGGCGCGCCATATGCGTGCCCGGCGGGCTTCCGGCGATAATGCCAAGCACCTTGCCCTTGAGACGTGGATCGGAAATGGTCGTCACATCCGCCAGCGGGCTGTCTTTGGGAAGGACAATCGTATAGGCCGAGGTCATGTAATGGTTGGTGTTCTGCACCATCTCATGGCCTTGCGCAAAGCCGATGATCACATCGCATTCATTGGCCCGCAGGGTGCGGCGGACAAATCCAGTCGACATCGGAAACCAGGTATATTCCACAGGTTTTTCAAGCCTGGCCGCAAGAAGATCGGCAATCTTGTTTTCAAACCCGGTTCCATCCTGCGACGACATCGGGTCATTCGAGGGATCGGCACACACCCGAAACGTGGTTTTCGAGACAAGCTCGGCCATCTGCGCCGCTGCCGCCGCCGGCAGCAGCGCGAGGGCAATCACCGCAATCCTAGCCCATGCAGGCATCTTCATCCTCCCGGATCAGATCGGATTTCGGCTCTTTCTTGGCAGGGCGGCCACGGGCCACGGCCTCGGTGCCGCGCGCCTTGAGATAGACATAGATGTCATCGAGATAACACATCACATTGGGGTTGGTGCCAAAGCTCGGCATCACCGAATTCTGAGAGGCGTTTACCTTTTGGCGCCCCTCGGCGACAACGCCGATGAAATCGTAATAATCCATGGTCAGCGCGGACGTCTTGAGCGCCGGGGCATAGGTTGATCCTTCGCCATCCGGCCCGTGGCAGACGTGGCATTCGGCGTGATAGCGGCGAAACCCCGAAAAAGTGGGCCAGCCGACCGTGCCATCTTCGGCCACGTTGAACGTGGGAATATCATCTTCGGTGAAATACCGCCCGCCTTCCTCATAGGCGGCGGCAATGGCAGGATCGTCGCGCGATGGCAGGGTCTCTGCGAGGCCCGGTGCGGCAACAAACGCCAGCAGGCCGACAAAGCCTGCGGACAAAAGGCGGCGGTTGGTCAACATTCTCTGCTCCTTTGGGTATCGGGGCCTCGGCGCGACACCGGGAAAGGTGCCGCGCCGAGAGGTCTGTCCTTGATCAGACAGATCGGGTTAGTTCGGCAGGGCAAACACGGTCAGCTGACCACCCAGAGCCGTGTAATCCGACAGGGCCGCATAGCCGCCCACGGCACCCAGACCCGCATTCGGATCGGTCAGGCCAGCCGCAAGGCCGATCCCGGCCCAGCCACCGATACCCGACAGGATACCGATATATTGCTTGCCTGCATGCTCGTAGGTCATCACGTTGCCGATAACACCCGAGGGTGTCTTGAAGCTGTAAAGCTCGTCACCGGTGCTGGCATCAATCGCCTTCAGATAGCCCTCAAGCGTGCCGTAAAAGACCACATCGCCCGCCGTGGCCAGGGCACCCGACCAGACCGAGAACTGCTCGGGGATCGACCACTTGATCTTGCCTTCGATATTGTCCCAGGCAATGAAGTTGCCCATGCCACCATGGCTTCCGGGGGCCGGGTACATCGCAAGGGTCGCCCCAACATAGGGCTGACCGGCGGTATAGCTGACGCGGAAGGGTTCGTAATCCATACAAACGTGGTTTGTCGGGATATAGAACAACCCGGTTTTCGGGCTATAGGCCGAGGGTTGCTGGTCCTTGGTGCCCAGGGCCGCAGGGCAGATTCCGGTCGAGTTGACGTCTTCGCCGTTCTGCTCGGTGGAATATGCCGCCACCACAGCCGGACGACCATAGGTGTCCGAATCCGGGTCCATATCAACGCCTGTGGTCCAGTTGACCTCTGGGTCAAACTTCTCGGCCACCAGAAGCTCGCCGGTTTCACGATCCATTGTATAGGCAAGGCCGTTGCGGTCAGGGTGAGTCAAAAGCTTGCGCATTTTCCCATCCACTTCCTGATCGGTCAGGATCATCTCGTTGACGCCATCATAATCCCACTCGTCATGCGGGGTCATCTGATAGAGCCATTTGGCGACGCCGGTATCGGGGTTGCGCGCCATGATGGTCATCGACCAGCGGTTGTCGCCCGGGCGCTGTGCCGGGTTCCAGGTCGAAGGGTTGCCGGTGCCGTAATAAAACAGGTCAAGCTCGGCATCATAGGAATACCAGCCCCAGGTCGAACCGCCGCCGATCTTCCACTGATCACCTTCCCAGGTGTTGGTGCCCGACTCCGCGCCAACCGGTTTGCCCAGATGGGTGGTGTTCTCGGGATCCATCAGGGTGTCGCTGTCCGGGCCCATCGAATAGGCGCGCCAAACACGCTCGCCGGTTTTCATGTCATAGGCGGTCACATGACCACGAATGCCGAATTCACCCCCCGAAATGCCGACAATGACCTTGTCCTTGACCGGCAGAACCGTGGCGGTGTTGGTTTCGCCAATCGACGGATCACCATTCACGACCGACCATTTCACTTCACCGGTCTTGGCATCGAGCGCCACCAGCGTCGTGTCGGCCTGATGCAGAAAGATCGTGTCATCCGCATAGGCAGTGCCGCGATAGACCGTGTCACAGCACATCACCGGGATCACGTTTGGGTCTTGCTTGGGCTCGTATTTCCACATGATCTTGCCGTCTTCCGCAAGATTCAGCGCATAGACGATATTGGGGAACGGCGTGTGGACATACATCATATCGCCAATCACAAGGGGCGAGCCTTCATGCCCGCGCAGAACGCCGGTTGAAAAGGTCCATGCGACCTGAAGATCGCCGACGTTATCCTTGGTGATCTGATCCAATTCGGAATAGCGCGTGTTCTCGTAATCGCCGGTCTGGATCGCCCATTGCTTGGGGTCGTCGATCAACCCCTGTAGCGCCTCATTCGCGCTTGCGGTGGCCGACAGGCCAACAACCATCGCCGCTGACATCAAAAGTATTCTCTTCATAACTTCCTCCCTGGGTCGTAGATTTATCGGTTTAATCTGTCTTGCCGGACGCTGTTATGCGACCTTGCCAGCCTGTCGCTTGGGGTTTCCTCCGTCCCTGGCGCTCAGGTTTCCTTTCTTCCTAGTGCGCGGTCCGCCTCCTGTTGCCCACGCCCCGCTCAGTAGACCACCACGCTGCGGATGGATTCGCCTGCGTGCATCATCTCGAAGCCCTTGTTGATATCGTCGAGGGCAAGGGTGTGGGTGATCATCGGGTCGATCTCGATCTTGCCGTCCATGTACCAATCGACGATTTTGGGCACATCGGTGCGCCCGCGCGCGCCGCCAAACGCGGTGCCGCGCCAGCTTCGCCCGGTCACAAGCTGGAACGGGCGGGTCGAGATCTCGGCCCCCGCAGGCGCCACCCCGATCACGATGCTTTCGCCCCAGCCCTTATGCGCCGCCTCAAGCGCCGTGCGCATCACGCCGACGTTGCCGGTGGCGTCAAAGGTGTAA
>NZ_FOVP01000039.1 GCF_900115165.1 Roseovarius lutimaris
ACATGATGCCGAGGTTGTACTGAGCGTCGGCATGGCCTTGCTCGGCTGCGAGGCGATACCACTGTACAGCTTCAACGTCATCTTTCGGCACGCCCAAGCCGTAGGCATACATGATGCCGAGTTTGTACTGAGCGTCGGCATGGCCTTGCTCGGATGCGAGGCGATACCACTGTACAGCTTCAACGTCATCTATCGGCACACCCCCGCCTTTGTTATACCTGACGCCGAGGTTGAACTGGGCGGAGGCATTGCCCTGCTCGGCTGCGAGGCGATACCACCGTACAGCTTCAACGTCATCTTTCGGCACGCCCAAGCCGTTGGCATATATTAGGCCAAGATTGTACTGGGCGGAGGCATCGCCTTGCTCGGCCAGAGGCTCCCACTCCCTCAAGGCTGTGCCGTAATCCCCCGCGCGAGCTGCATCCAAACCCTTTTCGAAATCTGCGGCGCGTGCCGTTATGCCTGAAAAGATGACGGTGATAGCGACCAGCGCAACAGATAAAATTCTAAGCATCAATCAACCTCAGACCTGAACCCCAAGTTTCCTCTACGCTGCGTAGAGGTATTCGGTTTGAATTGATGGCCTTACGCGGCGAGATTGTCCAGTTTGATTCCCCTGCAATTTCCAGAGGTGCCAGATTTTCAAACGCCAAATGCGGCTTATGCCGGTTGTAGCCTGCCTGCCGTTTTCCCAACATGTTGCGGGCCTCACCTTCCGAAATACATCTCGACCTCATCCTCGCTGAGAAGGTAGCTATATTTGCTTAGAAATGCTTGGTTTGCTTGGCTCTCGCACCACTCAATTTCAAACCGTTTGCGCTGGTAGGTCCGTTGCCACATGCCCTTGGGCCTGGGCGCTATGCAGTATCCGGTTCCCGGTTCGCCGCCCAGCGCAGTTCGCAGCTTGTTTGCACGCCGCAACATGCGGTCATAGCGGGCCTCTGATTGGCTGGCGTAACCGATGTTATAGCAATGGCGGCAAAGGAAATACCGCCCGCCCATGAACAGCTTGCCGACGCGCCGCCCGCAATGCCGACCACTGACCACGCCGGGGCAAATGAAATAGGGGCGCTGGTTGCCGTAGTGGCAATCTGTGCGGGTGATGCGGATGGTTTGGCTTATTGGTTCCCACTCGCCGCCATATTGGCGCAGCTTGTAATCCAGCACGAAATGACCTTGCTCTGCCCGGCACCCTATCCGCGACACTTCCTCGCCATCGCATGACCAGATCCAGTTGCCGCGCCAACCGGGGCACAGGCAGCCTTGCCGGTGAAGGCGGTTCACATCCAAAGAGCGGCAATTCTCTGCCTTTTGTTTGTAGCCTGTTCGTCCTGAGCCATATCCGCCCATGTGGTGCCTCCTGATATTTTCCGAAATCATTTGGTAAGTTGCGGTTTTGATCGGTCGCGCCCTAATGAAACCCGCTCAACTTTTTTGCCTTCATTTTGCCCGCGCATAAATTTTTCTATCCTCAGCGGTCCTGTTCGACGCTGCCCAGACTTTGCGATACCCCCCCGCTTCCGGCGTTAACCCGTTGCCCCTTGAACGTCCTGCCTATGGCTAGATGTAGATATGTCCTGTTTTTTGTGACGCCGTTGCGCCCGATTTTGGGTTTTGCGTCACAGAAAACAGGACAGTTCACGCCTTCAACCTCCATATTTTCCAACATGCGTCCTGTTTTTTGTGACGGTCATGCACGGTTTTTGTGCGGGGGTTTTGAATTTCATGAACGTTTTGCGCGCGGGCCGACCGTCTGGCGTGGCTTCCTCTGCCAGCCCCCAGACCGATGCGCGCCCGATCCCGGACGGCCCCAAGTGCGGGCCTTGGGTCATGAATATGAACCCGCGTTCCTCCAGCGCATTGAACCACGGGCCGACCGTGTTGCGATGCACGTTCAACGCCGCCGCCGCGTCCCTATGGCTGAGATAGATTGCGCCGTTGTTCGTGCCGTTAAAGCGGCGTTTCAATTCGATGTAGAGCGCGCGGGGGCCGGGGGGCAGGGTTGCCCATGCCTCCGACGCCTGCACCCATTCGGGAAGTTGGACAAACCGCCCAACCCCCGTTTTTTGCCGTTTGTATATCTTGCCAGCCATTAGCGTTTGTCCATCGTCAGGCAGGCCAGCCATACGCGAATGGCGGTCACTTGGCAGGGACAACCGCCAAGCGATACCCAAGCCGCCTCTGCGGCCCCCGCAGCGCCCTTGCGGGCCATGATGTGCCATTTGCCATTGCGGCGGGTCAGGCGTGTGTGCGGGTCAATCATCTGCGGCCCCATAGTGCAGCACCGCGATGAGGCGGGCTTGGGTTTCTGTCAGGCCATAGCGGCGGCGCAGGCGGCGGATACGCGCGGCGGTCATTGTGCGGCCCCGCTATTGCCCAGCGCGCGCGCCGATCTGGGAAAGCGCAGCGTGGCCCGGTCTATCCCTGCTTTCAATGAATAATAGGCGACGTTCTGCGGCCCGCGATATTCGACAAGGATCGGCCAGCCGTAGTGGCGGCGCAGGCGGTGGATAATCGCGCCCAGCCTCCAGCCGCGAACCTCGCGAATTTCGGTCTTGTGGCTGATCGTGCGCAGATCCAGCAAAGCCTTGCAGGTCCAGAAAACCTGTGAATCGCTGGAGTAAAAATTGTCCTGGGTCATTGGGTGGTGCCTTTCTGTTTGAAAGTGCAGCACGCCGGGAATATGGTTGTGGTGTTCGAAGTCACTACTACACCCCCAGCGCCTGCGGTTTCCGCAAGTGCGGGGGTGTTTTCAGTTCCGGGCCTCGGCCAAGGCCGCGTCTATATCGGCCTCGACCCAATAGAGGCGCGCGCCGAATTTGATCGGCTGGGGCAAGCGGCCCGCCTCAATGTCACGATAGACGGATGAACGGCTGCGACCGCCAATCTTTGCTTGCAGGTCAGGGAAGGAAAGGTAACGCATATCATGCTCCATTGGTGCTTGTACAAAGCCCAAGATAGGTCATGAAATGTTGATATAGGTCAGAAGGGACGGGTCATTTATGAGCGCGTTGTCTGACGCTCAAATGTTTGTAACATCTCGAGAGCACTTGCGGCGGACACCACGTTTCCTTGCGATGTGCGAACGTCGAGACACTCAAATACATCTTCCATAAATCTTCCAAATGGCCCGGGGTGGTAGTGGTTCTGGCTCTTCGGAGCGAAGTTCTCCACGAAGTGTTCGTGATCTGGCCCTTCGCCCCACTCACCGTTTTCGATATGCCACTGCTCTTCGCCCCAAGCATTACGGCACTCACTCGCTATTGAGATAACTTGGTAATTTCGATTAGGAGACGCTTTGGCAAGCTTCTTATGATACCGATGGGCATTGTCTATTTTTTCATGCGCTTCTGAAAGGAAATCAACCAACTCTCGCTGGCAAGTGATAAGTTCGCTATCAGGTTCCAATGACCCTCGAAGGTTTCTAATCGTCTCTGGCCTCATTCGAAAGACTGCTCTTAGAGCCTCCGCCAGCGCCTTTCTTAAGGTGTCCAAATTTTCCTCATCGGCACTGACTGGCAACCATTTAAAACCTGCATTGGCACTACTTAAGAGGTCGTTCGCGTAGAACGTCGCTCTAGTCCACTCAGGTATCGAATTCACTGGACCGCGTGCAGAGGGCATGTGTCTTTCGACTATGCGAGCCATTGTTTTTATGGATGCTTCACACATTAACGCGCCATTTGAAATATTCTGCTTGCGCTATTCTTTTTAGAAACCGCTTCGCTCCACCGCTCCATCAGCGCCCGCCGTTGCTCCAGAAAATCCGTCCGCTTGTAGGCTTGCACCGTCTTAGACCCGACCATATGGCTAATGCACATTTCGGCCACGTCATGCGGCGCGTTCGTCGCCTCTGCCAGCCATACCCGCAGGGATGTGCGAAACCCGTGGGGGCGCTCTTTCATGCCGCGCCGATCCATCAGGGCGGTCATGGTCATATCGGAAATGACGCCTCGCTTGGCACCGGGAAACAAGAACCCGTCACGGGCAAACTTGCGGGCCTCTGCAATCACGCGCTGGGCCTCGGCTGAAAGGGGAACGCGGAATTCTTTGGTAGCACCTTTGCGGCCTTTCATATCATCGGCGGGGATGGTCCAGACGTCACCGTCAATCTGTTCCACATGGATATTGCGCAGCGGGCCAGACCGCGCGCCCGTCAGAATGAGCAGGCGCAAGGCCAATTCTGTGATGCTGCCGCCGAGAGACTGATAGAAGGCTGGCACATCTTGCCAAGGGAGGGATGGAACGTTGGTCACAGTGTGGCGCTGTCGGCCTAGCAGCGCCTTTGCCTTTTCGGTCGCTTGCAGGTCAACTTCTAGGCCCAGCGCCGCCGCGTGACGCAGAACGATGGTAAGACGGCTCATCGCCTTTTCAGCGGTAGCGGCTTTCGTGTGCCAGATCGGGGCCAAGGTGTCGCGGATATCCTTTTGGTCGATATCGGCCACGGGCACGCGGCCCAGCTTTGGCAGGACATGCAGTTCAAGCGGTGAAAACCAACGCCCCGCCTTGCCGTCGCCTTTCAGTTCGGCCTTGCGGCTCTCGAAAGCGTCCAGCGCGATATCGGCCAACATGTGGATATTGCGCGCCGCCTCGCGCCGCTGGCGTTCGCGTTCCTTAATCGGGTCCAGACCTTGCCGCGCCACGGCCCGCCATGTGTCGGCCACCTCGCGCGCCTCTTTCAATGAGCGGTCAGGATAGGCCCCCAGGCCCATTTCGCGCCGCCTGCCATGCACCGTCACCCGCAACACCCATTGCGCGCCGCCATCCTCGCGCTTGACCAGCCAAAGCCCGCCGCCGTCCGCATGTTTGCCGACGCTGGCGGTCTTTACCCCGGATGCACTCAGACGATTTATGGCACGGCCCATTTTCTATCCCCCTCTCAATCCCCCACAACATATGGTATACTATGGGGTGTTGTGAAGTGCTATGGAATAGGGAAATGTCTAAATCGCTCTATTTTACAGGGGATTCGGTATTCCGTGGTGCATCAAGATATAGGGATTAGATGCCCACCGCCCGCACCAACTCTCCTTTACCTTGTTGAAATGCCGCCAAGACCCTGAAGGATAGGTTGTTCTTGGTGTTAGATAGCCTTCATTCCGGCATTTTGTCGGGATCGTCGATTGCAAACACGCCCCGTCAAGCGATCCGGCGCTTTGGAAACAGGCCAATCGCCGGGCTGCGGAATTTGCGCGACATGAGTGCTCGCCATGGTTTTCTCGGCCTTCGGGCGGCATCCCAACGCCTGTTTCAACGGGGTGTCCTGCCCGGGCCTGTTTCGCTTGGCTCACATCATACCGATGCGCGCGTGATTCGCATTTGAATGGGCGCGCAAAATCAATATCCTTTCCCAACTCATGACGCAGGGAATCAGGGAGGGCGCGATGGGCTGGATGAAGGATGAGACCGGTCTTGACCGGACGGCGGCGAATTTCGTGCCGCTGACGCCGCTGTCGCATCTGCGGCGTGCCGCGCATGTGTTCGCGGACCGCGAGGCGCTGGCCTATCGCGGATTTCGCAAGACCTACGGCGAATATTACGACCGCTGCACGCGGCTGGCCTCTGGTCTGGTCAAGCTTGGCATCGCACCGGGCGATGTGGTGGCGACGATCCTGCCCAATATCCCGGCCCATGCCGAGGCGCATTTTGGTGTGCCCGCCTGTGGCGCAGTTCTCAACACGATCAACACCCGGCTCGAACCCGATACAATCGCCTATATCCTTGATCATGGCGGGGCGCGCGCGGTGCTCTGTGATCCGCAATTCCTGCCCTCTCTGGCAGAGGCGATCGAGATCATGGATGGCCCGGCTCCGCAGGTGATCGAGGTTGCCGATGATCAGGCCGGCGTGCATGGCGGTGGCCACTACATGGAGTATGAGGCGCTGTTGGCCTCGGGCGATCCTGACTTTGACTGGATCATGCCGGACGATGAATGGGAAAGCCTTGCGCTCAATTATACCTCTGGCACGACCGGGCGACCCAAGGGCGTGGTCTGTCACCATCGGGGCGCGTATCTGATGACGATGGGCACGGTCGTAAGCTGGGATTTGCCGCGCTATCCGCGCTACCTGACGATTGTACCGCTGTTTCACTGCAATAACTGGAACCACACCTGGTTGATGCCAATGCTGGGCGGCACGGTTGTGTGTTGTCGCGATATAACTGCGCGCGCAATCTATGACGCGATTGCCGATGAGGGGGTCACCCATCTCGGCGCGGCGCCGATTGTTCTCAATACCATCGTCAATGCCAAGCCCGAGGATCGGCGCAGCTTTGACCATATCGTCGATGTGTTCACCGCCGGCGCGCCGCCGCCCGCCGCCACGCTGGCCGCGATCGAGCCGCTTGGCTTTAGCGTGACGCAGGTTTACGGGCTGACCGAAACCTATGGTCATGTCACCGAATGCCTCTGGCAAAAGGGCTGGAACGACCTGCCCGAGGACGAACGCTATGCCATCAAGGCGCGCACCGGCATCCTGATGCCGATGATGGAAGACATCACCGCGATGGACGGCGACACCATGACCCAGATCCCGATGGATGGCACCGCCCAGGGCGAGATCATGATCCGCGGCAATTCGGTAATGAAGGGCTATCTGAAAAACCCCGAGGCCACGGCAGAGGCCTTTCGCGGCGGCTATTTTCACTCGGGCGATATCGCGGTGCAGCATCCCGATGGCTATCTTCAGATCGCGGACCGGGCCAAGGATATCATCATTTCTGGCGGCGAAAACATAAGCTCGGTCGAGGTCGAAGGCGTGCTGATGCGCCACCCGGCCGTGCTGCTTTGTGCGGTGGTGGCCAAACCCGATGACAAATGGGGCGAAACGCCCTGCGCCTTTGTCGAGCTGAAAGACGGTGCCGAGGCCAGCGAGAGCGAGCTGATTGCCTTTGCCCGCGACCGTCTTGCCGGGTTCAAGACCCCCAAGACGGTGGTGTTTCAGGACCTGCCCAAAACCTCGACCGGCAAAATCCAGAAGTTCGAATTGCGCCAGATCGCCCGCAGGCTCTGATCGCATCCTCCGCTTAAGCCCTTTCATCTTTCCATAAATACTCATACCCGGCCCGCACCGCCACGCCGTCGCGCCTTTATCGAATGCATGACCAAGCCTGATTGCCCGCGCCGCGCGCCTCGTGCTACTCTCAGCGCAAAGAGGCAGGGCAGCCCCCGGATGACAGTGACAGCACTCAGCAAATACCAGCGTCTTGAGGCGCAAGCCCTCTGGCGGGCGACGCCCGAGGCGCAGCGCATTGATGTGATCATATCGGTGGGCGAGGCGACCCTGACCATCACCGACACCCGCGACCGGGTTTTGGCGCATTGGTCGCTGGCGGCCATCGCGCGCAGCAATCCGGGCGCGCATCCGGCGATTTATCATCCCGATGGCGATCCCGGTGAAACCCTTGAGGTTTCGGCGGATGAATCCGACATGATCGAGGCCATCGACAAGCTGCGTGCGGCCATCTCGCGCCAGCGGCCGCGCCCTGGACGGCTGCGCTTTGTCGGGTTTCTCACCAGCCTCGCGGCAGTGATGGCGCTGGCGGTGTTCTGGCTGCCGGGGGCGGCGCGACATCATGCACTGGCCGTGGTGCCGGCCGTCAAACGCGCCGAGATCGGACAGGCCCTTCTGGGGCATCTGCAAAAGGTCACCGGCCCTGCCTGTCGCGGACCCGGCGGCGCGACGGCGCTATCAGAACTGGCCGGGCGCCTGCCCGCGCCGCAGGGCGACGCGACGCGATTCATGGTGGTGCGCGGTGGCGTTGCGGGCGCGCTGCGCTTGCCGGGCGGGGCGGTGCTGATCAATGCGGCGCTGGTCGAGGATTACGAGGAACCTGATGTTGTGGCAGGTCATATCGTGGCCGCCTATCTGCGCGCCGAGAAGCGCGATCCGCTCGATCGGCTTCTGGCGCAGGGCGGGGTATCGGCCAGCCTGCGCCTGCTCACAACCGGTGTCTTGCCCGAAGAGGCCTTGCGCGCCCATGCCGAGGCACTGTTGACCGATCCGCCCGATCCGCTTGATCCCGAAACGCTTTTGGCCGGGTTTCGCGCTTGGGCGGTGCGTGCCACGCCCTATGCCTATGCGGTTGATATCACGGGTGAAACAGTCCTACCTCTGATCGAGGCCGACCCCTTTGCCGTGCCGCCGCCACCACCGCCCCTCCTGAGCGATCAGGATTGGTTGCGGCTTCAGGCGATCTGTGGCGGCTAGAGCTTTTCGAAGATGCGACATGTTCTTGAAGAAAACCGCGCAAGCGATCAGCTTACCCATGGCAGGCGACGCCGGTCGCTGAGATAGGGCAGGCGGGCCTGCGCCGCCGAGACGGCGGATTTGGCAAACGTCGCCTCGATCAGCGCCGGGTCACTCGCGGCGCGGGCAAGGTCTTGACCATCGGGGCCAATCAGACAGCTTCCGCCGAAATAGTCCGCCCCGTTCTCTGAGCCGCAGTAATTGGCGTAACAGAGGTAAACGCCGTTTTCGAAGGCACGGCTTGGTACAACCTTTTCCGAGACAACACCCCAGCCCGCGCCAAGGGCGGTCGGCACCGCCACGATATCGGCCCCGGCGAGCGCCACATGGCGCGGGTTCTCGGGGAATTCGACATCATAACAGATCAGTAGTCCGATCGTGAAACCGCCAAGCTCGAACAGCTCACAACCGGTGCCAGAGGTGAAATGATCGCCCTCGAACCCCGGCGGCAGCAATAGCTTGCGGTGATGGCCGATGCTTTCGCCGCTCCGGTCAATGCAGTGCGCGGCGTTGTAAAGCTGATCGCCCTGCCGCTCGGCATAGCCATAAAGAATGGCGGTGCCATGGGTTTTGGCGAGATCCGCGATGGCGCGGGCAAAGGTGCCATCCGCGGCTTCGGCGCGCGCCGCCAGACGATCACCGATGTTATAGCCGCATTGAAACAGCTCGGGCAGAACAATGAGATCAAGCGGCGCGGCGCCGCGTGCCTGCAGAGTGTCTGACAGCCAGGCAAGGCGGGCCTCGGCCCCGTCAAGACCGGCCGTGCATTGGGCAACGGCAACGCGAAGGGTGGCACCGGCCATGGTTTACCCCTTGCTCAGCAGGATTTCACGCGGATAGTCGGTGATATAGTCAAACCCGGTCTCGGTCACGACGATTGAATCGCCAATCCGCCCGGCGGTCACGCCATCGACCGAAATCCCGCCATCGACCGCAAAGGTCATGCCCGCGCGCAGAACGGTCTTGTCGCCTGTCTTGAGTTCCGGTGCTTCGAGGTAAGCCACCCCGATAGAGCGCCCGGTGCGATAGCCGGTCTGAAAGCCGCGCTCTTGGTAAACGGCGTTGGCGGCGGCGGCGACGTCTTCGGCGATCACACCGGGGCGGATCGCGGCAATCGCGGCTTGTTGGGCGTCAATCGCGGCTTGTTGCACCTCGCGGTCCTTGTCCTTGACCTCGCCGATATGGAACATCCGGTCGAACCCAAGCTTGTATTGCTTGAACTGCGCCATGTTGCAAAAGCAGAAATAGACCGGGTCGAATTTCTCATAGGCTTTGACGCTGGCGCGGCGATGCACCATCGAGGCATCGGCGCCGCTCTGCAGGATTTGCAGGTTGTGGATCATCGGCGAGACGAACCGATCCCATCCCTTGGCGGTGAGAAAGGTCGCCGCCTTGCGCGATCCGGCCTCGATCACCGCAAGGGCGGAGTCATATTCCGGCGCGCCTTCGCGTAGGCTATCGTGGGCGGCGGCCATCATCGCCCCGGCGATTTGCCCGGCCTCTTTCATCACGCCAATTTCAAACGGGGATTTGACGGTGCGCATCGCACCTAATATGGGCGAGATATCCCTGAGCGGTACACTGGGATAGGTGTCGTCAAGGTGGTTGCGCACAATCGCCGGGATGGTGTTGCGCTCGATATAGATCGCGGCGGGTTTTTCGCCAAGGGCGCCTGCAAGGGCGCGGCCCCAGGTGCGTTGGCCCATATCCTCCCAAGTGCGGACATCCTCGACCCAGGTCATCGCCGCGACCATTTCGGATTCCATCAGCGGGGTGATCACCACCGGCGCATCATCGGCATCGACCACAAGCAGGGTCGGGCGGCCAAATTCGATCCCGAGATACCCCCAGAAGCCGGCGAGATATGCGATCGAGCTTTCGTCGGTGAACACCGCTTTTTGAATGCCTTCATCCTTCATGCGGGCCTGAAGGGCCTGGGTGCGAATTTTGGCTTCTTCAAGCATTACGGGTCTCCTGTTACGGGGCTGTGTGTCGAATCATCTGCTGGTCACGGTGCTTGCTGTCATTGGGTAAGCTGTGTACATATATCACGTCAATACGGAATAATTGCGCGTTATATGAGGTTATGTCTTTTATGTGTATACAGCATGGCGAGGCGCCGGACATGAGCACCGCCTTTGACGCGGGCCGTCACGGGCGCGCGAAAATCGGGTTTGTGTTGCTCTCGACCGAACAGACCATCGAGGATGACATGTTTACACTTTGCCCGCCCGGTGTTGGGCTTCATTTCACCCGCGCGCCGATCCCGGATTCGATCACTGTCGAAAGCCTGCGTGCGCAGGCCGATGATCTGGCGCAGGCGGCGGCAAATATCCTGCCGGACGGAAGCCTTGATGTGATCTGTTACGCCTGCACCTCGGGCAGCCTTGTGATTGGCGAAGACCGGGTGTTCGCCGAGCTGCGCAAAGGCGCGCCGAAAGCCATGCCGACATCCCTGATCACCGGGGTGATGGGCGCCCTGCGCGCCATCGGGGCGCGCCGAATCGCGGTGGCCACGCCCTACCTTGACGAAATCAACCGGCGCGAGGCCGATTATATGACGGCGGCGGGCTTTGAGATCGTCAATATTCAAGGGCTGAACCTTGAGAAAGACAGCGACATGATCCGGCTGCGCCCCGATTTCATAGCAGATTTTGCCGCCCGCGTGGATTGCCCCGATGCCGATGCCCTGTTCATAAGCTGCGGCGCGCTGCGCTCGATCGATGTGCTGGAGGCGTTGGAGCAAAAACTTGGCAAGCGGGTGATTTCGTCAAATCAGGCGATGATGTGGGATGTCTTGCGCCGGGCCGGTGTCCGCGACCGGATCGCGGGATACGGATCACTGTTGCGCGACTTTTAGGGCCATCGGGCCGGGTGACCTGCTCGACTGTGCGGGCCTGAACCTGTATCGAGCAAGGTGAATGTCTTTTTGCCTGCTGCCCGGAGATCACCATGAAAATCGCCACCGCCGCCTATCCGCTTGATCCCCTGACCACATGGGCCGATTACGCCGCCAAGATCACCTCTTGGGTGGCGGATGCGGCCACGCAAAGCGCGGATCTGGCGGTTTTCCCGGAATATGGCGCGATGGAGCTTGCCATGCTGGCCGGGCCAGAGGTGGCGGGCGATCTTGAACGATCCTTGCATGCGGTGTCGGGGTTGATTGGCGATGCCGATGATCTTCACGCCGATCTGGCGACGCGCTATGGGCTGCATATTCTGGCGGCCTCGGCGCCGGTGTTTGATGCCGAAATTGGCGCGCGCCCGGTCAATCGCGCGCGGCTGTTTTCGCCCACCGGCGGGCGCGGCGCGCAGGACAAACAGATCATGACCCGGTTCGAGCGCGACATCTGGGATGTGGTGCCCGGCGGGCCGTTGAAGGTTTTCGACACCAGCCTTGGCAAGATCGGCATCCTGATCTGTTACGATTCCGAATTTCCCTTGCTAGGCCGTGGGTTGAGCGATGCCGACCTGATCCTTGTGCCTTCCTGCACCGAAGCATTGGCAGGTTATTCGCGGGTGCGGATCGGGGCGATGGCCCGCGCGCTTGAAGCCCAATGCGTCACGGTGATGGCGTCAACCGTGGGGGATGCCGCATGGTCGCCTGCGGTGGATGAAAATACCGGCATGGGCGGCGTTTTCGGCCCCCCCGATACCGGCTTTCCGCCGACCGGCGTCATTGCCGAGGGCACACTCAACACCCCCGGCTGGACCCTGGCCGAGGTTGACCTTGGCCGCGTTGCCCATGTGCGCGCCGATGGGGTTGTTCTGAATCGCAAACACTGGTCCGAACAGGCGGGCCGCGATATGGCGATCACATATCAACGAATATCGTGATTATAGCCTTGAAAAAAGCCGGAAATAGCGCCATTTAGGCGGCTGTCCGCGAATGGGCGGATGAAAATAATGGAGATACCATGGCCAAGGAAGAACTGCTCGAATTTCCCGGTGTCGTAAAGGAACTCCTGCCGAATGCGACATTCCTGGTCGAGCTGGAAAACGGCCATACCATCATCGCTCATACGGCAGGCAAGATGCGCAAGAACCGAATCCGCGTTCTGGCCGGCGACAAGGTTCAGGTGGAAATGACCCCCTATGATCTGACCAAGGGTCGGATCAACTATCGCTTTAAGTAAGCGATTGATATTGCATGCGTTTGATCCTCGGATCGGGTAGCCCGCGCCGCCGGGATCTGTTGGCGCAGATCGGGGTTGTGGCGGCTGATATCCGCCCGCCTGACATTGATGAAACCCCACGGACATCCGAATTGCCGCGCCCGTATTGCATACGCATGGCGCGCGAAAAGGCTCTGGCGGTCAGGGCAGATGAGGGCGAAATCGTGCTCTCGGCCGATACCACGGTGGCGCTTGGCCGCCGAATCCTCGGCAAGCCGGAAACGGCGGGCGAGGCGGCCGAGTTTCTGTTGATGCTTTCCGGGCGGCGCCACCGGGTGATCACCGCCGTCGCGGTGCGTCACGGCGAACGGGTCTGGGAACGCGATGTTGTCACAACCGTTAAATTCAAACAGATTTCCGATGAAGAGCTGAACGCCTATCTTGCCACCAACGACTGGCAGGGCAAGGCGGGCGGCTATGGCATTCAAGGCCCGGCTGGCGCGCTAATCCCTTGGATTCAGGGCTCTTTTAGCGCCGTTGTCGGATTGCCGATTTGTGAAACTGCCGGTCTTCTGCGCGCGGCCGGCTATCCGTTATATAAGGATCTGCCATGAAGGGCCGCACCATTGCTCTTGATCACGTGAACGGGTTTGAGGCCGCCGCCCTTCTGGTCGATGGCCGCCTGAACGATCTTTTGATTGATTCGGAGCATCCGCGCCCCGGAGCGATCTATCGCGCGATTGCCGACCGGCCGGTAAAGGGGCAGGGCGGCATGTTCCTGCGCACGCCGGATGGATCGGCCTTTCTGCGCCAGATCAAGGGTTTGGCGCCCGGTCAGCCGATTCTGGTGCAGGTCACGGGCTACGCCGAGCCGGGCAAGGCCCTGCCAGTGACCTCGAAGCTATTGTTCAAAAGCCGCTATGCGATCATCACGCCTTCGGCCCCCGGCCTTAATATTTCGCGCGCGATCAAGGATGAGGCGATCCGCGACTCGCTTCTGGAAATCGCGCACGCCGAGATGGTCGATAGCGATATGGGGCTTATCCTGCGCTCGTCCTGCGAGGGGGCCGATGCCGCCGAGATCGCCGAGGATATTCGCGCCATGCTTGATCTGGCGGCGGCGGTTCTGGCCGATGCCACCGGTGAGGGGGCCGAAAAGCTGACCGAGGGCGACGGGCCGCATGTGCTGGCCTGGCGCGACTGGACCGCCCCGGCCGAGGTGGTCACCGCCGAGGGCTGTTTTGCCGAGCACGGCGTACTCGATCATATCGAGGCCCTGCGCGACCCGCAGGCGCCCCTGCCGGGCGGTGCGTCCTATTTCATCGAGCCGACCCGCGCCCTTGTCGCCGTTGACGTGAATACCGGCGGCGATGCCAGCCTTGCCGCGGGTCTCAAGGCCAACCTTGCCACCGCCCGCGACCTGCCCCGCCAGTTGCGCCTGCGCGGTCTTGGCGGGCAGATCACCCTTGATCTTGCGCCGATGCCGAAAAAGGACCGTCGCCAGTTCGAAACCTCCCTGCGCGCCGCCTTTCGCCACGATTCTGTGGAAACCACCCTTGTCGGCTGGACCCCTCTTGGCCATTTTGAATTGCAGCGCAAGCGCGACCGGCTGCCGCTCAGCGAGGTGCTGTGATGGCTTGTCCGATTTGTAAGAAAGCGACGGTGTCCAAGTATCGCCCGTTCTGTTCCAAACGCTGTGCGGATGTCGATCTTGGCAAATGGTTTTCTGGCGACTACGCCGTTCCCTCGACCGATCCCGAGGATATCGAAGAGGCAATCGAGGCGATCTCGCAAGAACCTCAAAAACCACATTGATTTTTTAATCAAAGCCTCTGGACACCCCGCTTAGCCTCGCCTAGAACGCCAACACCCGAACGCTCACGCGTTCCCGGTGCCCGGGTAGCTCAGGGGTAGAGCAGTGGATTGAAAATCCTCGTGTCGGTGGTTCGATTCCGCCCCCGGGCACCATTTTAGCGAGCTAAAATGCAGCTAAGTCTTGGATTTTAAGAGATAAATAAGGTCAAAGCCGACTGTCATAGCTTCAAATTGTATCACATTTTCCGGCCGTTGCTATGATGCGCGCCAGTGCTGCGTATTTCCAAGTGAACGCCACCCGGTCTCGCCCAACGTCGCCGCGCAATGTTAACAATGTTGCGCGGCTTCGACATTGCGGCCAAACCTTAAGACGTAATTTTTAGCGGCACAGTTTGGATGTGAAATAAGCCAGCCCGAGTCTCAGCGAAAGCTTGTTTTGTCTGCCCAAGGAAAACTGGGCGCAAATCACGCCCCAACACACTGAAGTGTCGGAGCGGATGTTGGCAACTTATCCAGCAATCGCGTTACATTGGAAGCTGCGGATTGATGAGGAACTTTGCACCCGTCTTTTTGGCATTATAGCGTGCCACGACGCCAGCCTGCAGCGCATCGGCAAGCGAAATCTCGTCTGAGTAGTCATTTGCAAAGGTAGTCGTTAACTCCTGAACCACGCGCGTGCGCATACGCCCGGCGACCTCTTGACCGACACGGGCAAGGAAATTGGGCAGTAGCCATCCGCCAACGCCCCACGCCATACCATATCCGCGTGTCAGGGTCGTCTCGGAGGTGTCTAAACCACCATAGAGATAGACCTGTTTGTGCTTCACGGAACCATAGATGCTGTAAGCTCCCGGTGTCCGTGCAGCCGCTGCTTCCATTGCGCTGAGGATATCGGAAGCCAGCCGTCCGCCGCCCGTCGCATCAAAGGCTAAAGTCGCACCAGTTTCGTGTATGGCATCCGTTAGATCAGCCATAAAGCTGCCTTTGGAGCTATCAACGACATACTGAGCACCCATATCGCGCAGCAGTTTTTCCTGCGTTGTAGAGCGCACGATATTGACCAGCTGTACGTCATCAGCCTGACAGATGCGGTTCAACATCTGGCCCAAATTCGAGGCCGCTGCTGTATGGACAAGCGCGGTGTGCCCCTCAAGCCGCATGACTTCTACCATGGACGACGCCGTGAGCGGATTAACGAAACAGGCGGCACCATCCTTGGCTGTATGCTCTGACCCAAGGGGTAAACACATCGTCGCTTTGACGACGCGGTATTGCGCATACATTTCGCCGCCCATGAGGCCAACCACTTTGCCCATAAGCTCTTGGGCGTTCTCACCAGCAGCAACAACAGTACCACTGCCTTCGTTGCCAATGGGAAGGTCTTGACCAACACGGGCTTTCATCACCTGCATGCCGTGTTTTGACACTGGTGCCTTTAGGACTGTGTCAGCGCCTGTGCCTGTAGATGTAGCCTTGTCCATGGACGACCAGCCAAACATCACACCTTGATCTGACGGGTTGATCGGGGCCGCTTCAATGCGCACCAATACCTCGTCCGGACCGGGCGTGGGCATTTTCTTTTCAACAAGGCGCATTTGGAGTTCACCATCCGTGCTAACAGTGGAAATCATCTGAAGATATGTTTCGGGCAGGGACATTTTTGTTCACTTTCTTGAATAAGATTTACGCAGAGCCAAGCAAGCGTTCATCGTGACCTGCTTTGATCGGGGGCGCAATTATGAGGTGTGATCTAAATGGTTAGTCTACGTAGCTAACCATGGTTTCAAGTGACCTACGCACCTTCTTCATTGGCAACAGCCAATCTCCGGCTGGATCACGGTAGCCCACTTGTTGTTCTTGTCACCGCAAGGGACCAGAAAGCCATCAGACTTACTCGGTGCGAGTTGTGGCCTTTCGGCGCTACCTGATGGCATCGTTTTGAAACATGTCTAAGATAGCATTTTGGAACTCGCTGAGCTTTTCGGACATCGACAAAAGCTTGATCATTTGCTTTTGCTGAGCTTCGTTACTGTTCAGGATTGCATCCTCCACGGCCTTCGGAAAGTCCCCCAAAAGAGCTTGTTTGAATCGCCCCGAGTTTGTCGGAGACCATCAACTTAAGTAAGGATGATGGTTATGACAAAAAGCAAAATGGCAAATCGCTACTCTCCTGAGGTCCGCGCTCGCGCGGTCCGAATGGTGTTCGAGCATCAAGGCTCCTACGAAACGCAGGCGGGCGCGATCGCGGCCATTGCACCCAAGATCGGCTGTATTCCCCAAACCTTGAGCGGATGGGTCAAGCAGGCTGAGAAGGACAGCGGCATGCGCGACGGAGTGACAACCGAAGAGCGTGATCGTATCAAGACGCTGGAACGGGAAAACCGTGAGCTGCGCCAAGCGAATGAAATTCTCCGCAAGGCATCAGCTTATTTTGCGCAGGCGGAACTCGACCGCCCACTCAAGCGATGATCGGCTTCATTGACGATCAAAGGGCTGTTTACGGTGTCGAGTCGATCTGCAGGGTGCTGCCGATCGCACCGTCAACTTACTACCACCGTCTGGCATGCCTCGCTGATCCGGCCAAAGCTTCTGCCCGGTATCAGCGGGATACAGAGCTGCGCCGGGAGATCAAACGTGTCTGGGATGAGAATTATCAGGTCTACGGGGTGCGCAAGGGAGCTATGCGGGAATTTGGGTGATGGCGTGATTTGAAGGGCGGCGTATCGTGGCAGGTGATCAAGCCAGCCAGAACCTCACGAGGAGCGATACGCCATGAATGAAGATACGACTATCCTGCCTTTTCGCCAATCAGAAACGATCTTGGATCCGCTGACAGAGCTTGCCCGTGAAGGCGCGCGCCGGATGTTGGCGGAAGCGCTGAAAGCCGAAGCTGATGCGTTCGTCGCCAGTTTTGCTGAAGAGCAGCTGGAGGATGGCCGCCAGCGGATTGTGCGATGAGCCAGTGAAGCGCCACTGGTTCGAGCCCACTGGCGAAAGATTT
>NZ_FOVP01000028.1 GCF_900115165.1 Roseovarius lutimaris
TGTGCTGGAAGCCGGAAACATTGGCCCAACTGGCGATCATGGCCTGGATCCCCTCGGGGACATCCGGGGTGTTCCAGTATTGAATGATCCGGCTCGGTATGCCCGCCCCCCTTGCCGCTTGTGTATCGTACAGCCCGGGCGATTGGCGCTGCCAGTGTGCAATCAACCGCATCGTCGACAGGTGTGATCGGGGGCTTTCCCGGACAAGGGCCGCGAATTCATTGGTATCGTCAGGGGGAATGGGGCGCATGGCCTTGCCGCCATTCGCCTGTATCTCGATCTCAAACTCGGTGATCAATTGGTCCTGCAATGTATTTTGGGAATGGCGCATGGCGCTCGTATTGGTGCGGCGCAGATCGCCGATCAGCAGACAGGTATTTTCCACATCGCCGTCGGCAATCAGGGTACGTATCAGAGCATGGCTTCGAAACCTCGTGCGCAGCAGATGGTCCCGCGTGGCCATGTAACGGGCAAGTGCCGTCTCGGTCAGCCCGACGTGGCAATAGAGATTGGACATGTTCAGGTCATGCAAAGCCTGTTCCGCGGGATTGGTAAAAGACACATCCGCCAGCAAAGCGATCGCCTCGGCGGATCGGGCGCTATTGCGAAAGATCAACTCCAACTGGGCGGCAATGGCCCGATTGTCGGGCCAGACGTGAAAACACCGCCGGATATACCGGCACGCCAGATCATTGCGGTTCAGCCCTGCCAAAGCGCGGGCCACCAAAATCGCCTCTGAGGGGTCACGCCCTTGCGGTGGAAAATTTTGACGCAGCACCTGCAAGGCGCGGTCAAATTCATATCGGTGCAATAACAGGCCTGCCTCAAGCAAGACCAGTTTCTCGCGTTCCATCACAGGCCCCATGACACAGGCAAGATCCGCATCATCAAGTGCGACACCTTTCAGAGCCAGTTTTCGCACCAGCATTTCCAGCAGGCCGGGGTTGCCCGGGAACCGCGCAAGCCCCTTGCGCAGAAAATCCGCTGCGACATCTGCATCCTGCGCCTTATCAGCCAGATCACTCAGGCGGGCATATAGATCATGGGTGGCATCGGGGTCTGCCACACACCGCTCCAGAAATGCCCGCGCGTCGTCATGACGGTTCAGCGAGACAAGGCACTGGGCCTCCAAAAGCTTGAGTTGGAAGGCATCTGGCGTCAGGGCGCGTGCTTTTTTGGTGTCGATCAGCGCCTGTGAAGTATCGCCAAGACGCAGGCATAATCTGGCTTTTTGTGCCCACAAGGTCGGGTGGTCAGGAAAGCGACCCGTTGCATCTTTCAGAACCTCAAGGGCCTCGCTCAGGTGGTCGGCGGCCAGCAATGCCGTAGCCCTGATCCGCAGGGGCTGAGGGTTGTCGGGTGCCAGAGCCTGCGCGCGTTGCGCCAATGCCAAGGCTGTATCGGTCTGCCCCATTGTGTTGGCCAGCGCCGCCGCCTTGATCAGGGCCATGGGCGTATCGGGGAATTCTTCGGCCAACTGGCGGGCCTTGGCAAAGGCCTGCGCGGCATCGCCCTGACGTGTCAGATAATTGATCTCGATCAGCCGCGCAGGCAGGTCGGCAGGATTGCGGGCCAAGGCCTTTTGTGCTTGCGTCCATGCGGCGTCATGCATCTGGTGCCGGTTCAGGATCGCTGCGCGCTGCCCAAAAACGGCATCATCCGTCTGGTCGTCAGGCGTATCCTCTAGCATCGCCAAGGCATCTGCCTGATGGCCCAGCTCCAGAAGGTCCTTTAGATATTCCCGCTGCACTCTGGACCCTGCGGGATAGCTTGCATAGGCACGGCGCATACACTTTAGCGCCGCAGCTCTGCGCCCGGCCTTGCGCAGCGCCGTGGCCACTTCGATCTGGCATTTCACCGTTTCTGGATGAGCGCTTGCCAGAGCCTCCAGCATGTCGCAGGCAACCTGTTCTTTCCCGGCGACCAGGTGTGCCAAAGCGACTTGCAACCTGTCAGCCCAAGGGCCCGAGGCTGCCGATGCATTTGTGGCCATGGAGGTATTCCCTTTAGTCAGCGATCCAACCTGTTCAGGGTGCAGAGTATCGCCCGCCAAGCACTGCATTGATATCCAAGGCGTTTATGGCTTCCCTATCACGGGGGTGGCTTTATTGCCAAGGTCTTATGCCGTGCCCTTTGGCGCATATTGTTGATCGGCGAGTTGGAACTTGCAGAGATCATTGCTTTACAGACAAGCCTTCTACAAGGTACTATTTTAAGTGTTTTAAACGCCAAAAGGATAGATAAAATGTCGGAACCATTTCTAGGCGAAGTAAAATTGGTTGGTTGGAATTTTGCGGCCCGCGGTTGGGCGCTATGCAATGGGCAGCTGCTGCCTATTTCACAAAACTCTGCGTTATTTTCGCTGTTGGGAACAATTTACGGCGGCGATGGCCGTACAACGTTTGCCTTGCCCGATTTGCGCGGGCGTGTTGCGATGCATTTTGGGCGCGGACCGGGCCTGTCTGACCATCGGCAAGGCGCACGAGGCGGCGTGGAATCCGTAACATTGAACGTATCTGAAATGCCGTCACACAACCACAACCCCAGACAGTATGCCGAAGCACGCGGTGGTAACCTTTCTGATCCAACCAACAACATGCTCGCCAGCTCGACTGACACCTTTCGCGCACAAATCGCAGCCGATGATATTCCAATGAACCCGGCTGCGGTGGTGTCCAATAATATGGGGGGCAACCTGCCGCACGAAAACATGCAGCCATTCCTGGTGATGAATTACCAAATTGCTCTGGTGGGTATTTTCCCGTCGCGCAGCTGAATCGTCAACCAAGGAAAGGAAAGGCTTATGAGCATATTGAACCAAATATCTCGGCGCACCGTCCTGGTCGGTCAGGCGGCCCTTGCCGGGCTTGGCGCCTTGCCGGGAATGGCCCTGGCGCGCAGCCCTGCGGCGGCGGCGGACTGTGCGACCGAGGGGGGCAACGCCTGCCTGCCCGCGCGCTGGCATTCCACAACCGCCGAAGAACTGGCAACCCATGTCGGGGACCGGTTTCGCGTCAGCAGCCCGGAGCACGGTAATCTGGTGCTCAAACTGGTTGCGGTTGAATCTCATGCCTCGGGCGCAGCCCGCCCAGGGGGGTTGCCGCGCCGCGAGGGCGTGACCGCGCTGTTTGAAAGCCCGGACATGGCCCCGCTTGTGGCCGATGGCTATGGCACCTACCGCGTGTCACATCCCCGGATCGGAGCGGCGGACCTGTATCTGTCCGCTGCCCCCCGGCGCAATGGGGGAAACTATATCGAGGTCGTTCTGAACTGATATTCCGAAACTAAAACAACAGGGCCGCCGGTGTTACCCACCAGCGGCCCTGCCTTTTTCACTGACACTTTCCGAGACCTTATAGATGCAAGCGAACACGCCCCTGCCGCAGGTGTCCTTTCGCCCCGTAAAGGACACCGATCACGATTTCCTTCTGGGTCTTTATGCCAGCACACGGGCATGGGAACGCAAGGCCGCCAATTGGACCGATGCGGATTGGCAGGATTTCATATCCCGCCAGTTCAAGGCGCAGGACATGTCTTACAAGATGAGCTTTCCGGGCGCGTCATTTACCGTCATCCAGATGGGGGATACTGCCATCGGGCGGCTCTACGTAGAACGACAGGATGATTGCCTGCGGATTATTGAATTTACGCTGGCTCCGGCCTGGCAGCGGCGTGGCATTGGCACCGATATCCTGCGCGCCCTGATGAACGAGGCCCATGGCGGCAAGGTTCCGGTGCGTCTAAGTGTACAGAAAAACAGCCCCGCCATTACCCTGTATCAGCGCCATGGGTTTGTGCCGGTCGGGGATATGAACAGCCATATCGCGATGGAATGGACCCCGGCAACCGGCCCGCGCGAAATCTGACAGGGCTTTGATTTTGGTGCTGTAGCTTTAGCTGAACCCTATTTCGTAAAGCGTGCAGTCTGCATCTTGGCGAAATGGCGACACGAACAACTCAACACCCCCGATCCCCGGCATCTGCATTCTGTAAATTTGTGCTTCAAGCAGCGGCTCACGCGGGCCTTCGAGGGTCAGCGAAAACGCCCGCCGGGGCGGCAGGACACGTCCTTCGATTTCCACGGGGCTGTCGCGTAGCGTGGCCTCTGATCCGTGTTTGATATTATCCAATGTCAGCGTCACTTGGCCAAAGTCACTTGAAACAACAAAGGCCTGCCCGATCAGCGGTTCAAAATCTTGCGGCGTCAGCAGGGAAATTTCGGTCATTTTTTGATCTGGCTTTCGGTAATATCTCGCTCACCAAAGGGTGGCGGGTGGCGGTCAAAAGGTCAAACCCTTTCAACAGCCAAAGCTGATCTGACATTTTTTGCCGACGGCAGTTTTAATAGATGGAATCGCGCTGGAAAAGTGTTAACATCTTCGTGATTGTACATTTACGCGAGATAGATCGCTTAGGAGTTTTGAACATGCCACTTTTTCAATTCAATGACGGCGTAGACGACTTGAACAATCAGGGGTCTAACGTTTCTGTCCCATTTACCGATGATGGGATTAATTTTACCCTCAGCACCACTGGAAATCCCGGATTCAACGCGATCAACTATAATCCGGATGACGCAGGGAACGACGGCCTTATCTCGATCACGGATTCGTCGGGAAATGCCCCATTCACGCTTGCGATCAACGGGGGCACTGCGAGTGACAGATTTGGCGGGACTGCCGGTAGCATTACGATGACCATCGCGCCTGCTTTTTTTTCGGGTGCTTGGAACGTTACCTTTGTGGATGCCGACAATACGGCCAACAACGTGGAATTTAACAATGTTGCGGGCGGCCAAGTGCTCAAGTTTGGCACCACATCCTCGTTTTCCGGTGTCCGCTTTACCCCGACCGGCTCGGGCAACTTCATCATGATAGATAGCCTGAACGCCAGCATTGTCTGCTATCTTGAGGACACCGGCATCGCCACGCCGAATGGCAACGTGGCCGTGCAGGATCTGCGCCCCGGTGACATGGTGCTGACCGCCGATGGTGGTGAAACCGCCGTGAAATGGGTGGGCATTCAGCCGGTTCAAACCCGCCTGACGCATCCCGCCAAGGTCAACCCGATTTGCCTGACCGCAGGGTCCATTGCGCAAAACGTACCGGCGCAGGATCTTTATGTTTCGCCTGACCACGCGATTGCGATTGATGGCATCCTCTATAACGCCAGCACGCTGGTGAATGGCCGTTCGATCTATATGGTTCCCAAGATGCCGCTTGACGGCTTCACCTATTACCACGTGGAAACCGAGGCCCACGAGTTGATCCTGGCCGAGGGCTGCGCCGCTGAGACCTATCTGGACGGGGGCACTTTTGCCGACAATTTTGTCAACGCCGGTGATCGTGCCAAGGCGCCTATGATTGCCGCCATGGACATGCCGCGCGTGTCGTCCAGACGGCTGGTGCCAACGCAGGTCATTGACCGTCTGAGTGCCCGCGCAGATGAACTTGCCGCGACGCACACGCCTATCGCCGAAGTGGCCTAAGGGCAGGCCCCTTTCCTAGCAGGCAAAGTTTTACGGCCAGAGCCCTTACAGCTTTGGCCGTTTTCGTGTCTACATGTTGTGACGTGATATTTCATTCAAGGTGTACCCCATGGCCACATCTGTCTCTCAAACCAAAAGCGCCGAACTTGAGGCCTTGAATGCCGATGTCAAGCGCATCGCCCAGCATCAGGCCGCAGGCCGCCATGGCCCCGCCGGCGAGATGATTGACCGGCTGTTGCAAACCTACGAAGGCCACCCGCGCCTGATGCATTACAAGGGTCTGAACCTGATCCTTGCCGGACAGCGCAAAGAGGGTCTGGCCCTGCTGGAGCAGGTGGTCAGCCACGAGAGTGCCGATGTGATGGCCTGGGTCGATTACGGGGCGATTCTGGCCCAGGGTGGTGATCTGGACGCGGCCATTGAAAAGTTCCAAGGCGCGGTTGAAATGGCGCCGAATTATGCGCTGGCCCAGGCCAATCTGGGCGCTGCGCTGGTGCTGAAGGAAAAATATGGCCGCGCTATCGAACATCTGGAAAAGGCGCTGGAGCTTGATGGGCAGATTCTGGATGTGCACACCAATCTGGCCAAGGCCTATATGCGCACCCATCGGTTTCAGCAGGCAATTGACGTGTCTTACAAGGCGCTGTCCATCGACCCCAAATCGGTAGCGGCCCATATTGATCTGGCCGCCGCGCTGTTTCGTATCGAGCGCCACGATGCGGCCGAACATCATGCCCGCCGCGCGATCGAATTGGCCCCCTCAGCCGCCGAAGCCTGGCTGCACCTGGGTAGCACGCTTGGCGCATCGGGGCGGTTGGAAGAAGCCGCCGACGCGCTGTTAAAGATCGCGGCACAACCCCCTGTCGGAATCACGGCGCTGGCCCGTCTGGTGCATATGCGCAAAACCAAAACCGGTAGCCCCGAGTTGGAACTGCTGACCCAATACGCCAAGCGTCTGGATAATTTGCAACCCGAGCAGCAGGTCTCGATCCATTTCGCCCTGGGCAAGGCGTTTGACGATCTGGGCGATTATCCCGCCGCGATTGAGCATTTCAATGCTGGCAACAAGATCAACGCCGACCTTCACCCGTTTGATGCCAAAGGAAATATCGAACGTAGCGAACGCATGCGTGAACTGACGACACCGGAGTTTATGGCGCGTTGCGGTGGGGGCGGCCTGTCTGACGTGGCACCGATCTTCATTTGCGGCATGCCCCGGTCGGGCACAACGTTGATGGACCAGATGTTCTCGCGCCACGCCGATGTGCAGGCCGGAGGGGAACTGAACGGGGTCAACAGGGCTCTGGCGCGCAACGCTTCCATACGTGCGGTATTGGAACGGGAAAAGGATGCCTCTGAGCTGAGCACAGATGATTTTGCCCGTCTGGGCGAAGATTACATCGCCTACCTGCACGCTGAGGGGCTGAAGGCTGAATATGTGTCAGATAAGCTGCCCGGCAATTACCTCTATATCGGGTTGATGGCGATGGCCTTGCCGCGCGCCAGATTTCTGATCATGCGTCGCCACCCGATGGATTGCCTGTTTTCCAACTACATGCAGCATTTTGGCCAGAACCAGCCGTTTTCATCGGATTTTGGCAATCTGGCCTCGGTCTATAACCAGTTTGACCTGATGGCCAAACATTGGGTGGCCCTGTTGCCGGACCGTGTGCGCGAGGTGAACTACGAAGATGTCGTTGCCGACCCCGAAGGTCAGATGCGCAGTATTCTGGATTTTGTCGGCCTTGAATGGAGCGACGATATTCTCGATCACACGGCCTCAACCCATCAGGTAAACACCGCCTCGGTTGCCCAGGTTCGCCAACCGATTTACCATAGCGCAATCGCCCGCTGGCGCCGCTACGGGCCAGGGTTACAGGGCCTGGCTCTGGCGCTGCGCGATCATCTTAGCGCCGAGGAACTGCAAGCCGCCGGCGTGACGCAGGACATGTAAAATGCAGGGCGGGTCAAAACGCCTATTGGATCGTTTGACCGGTGCCACCGGGATGCTGGCATATCCCGTTCGGTCAGTGAATTAGACACGTTCGGTGACTGCATAAATATGCATGTCGCGAACGGCGAGCCTCGAAAATGCCAACCGGTTGCGTTCGGCCGCTGCCAGATAATCGTGCGCGAAGACGTGATCATTCTTAGCCTTGACGGCCGCGGGGCTGTTGGCGTGAATTCCGGCGTTGAAGACGAGCGATTTGCAGATGCGCGCCATTTCCGAGAAAGCCAGCTCGAAAACGGCAGGCGGCTGATGCAGGAATACCTGAAAGGCGACGCCGCAATCGAATGCGTCATCCTCAAATGGAAACGGTTTGGACAGATCGGCGATATAGGCGGATTTCAGCACCACACCCTGCTTGGCCGCCGCCTGTTGCAGTTCGCCACAATATCGGTCGGTGACATCAAGTGTCTGGACCTCGCGGCCTCTGTCATAGGCTCCGAAGGTTCGCCCAATTCCGGGGCCTAATTCGAAAACAGGGCCTTGGCCGGCGGCATACGTTCCAATGAAGTTGATATCAAAGCAAAGACGGTCTTCGATGAAGCTTTTGGGATTGTTGGGTTTTTCTCTCGTGGACCAGTACTTGAAAATGTCGTAGCTCATGGTCTCCTATCCTGTTCTAGAGGCCGGAACCGGCTTTAGGTATTCCCAAAAATGTCAATGTAGAAGTCGACCGATTTGCACAAACCGGGATGGGGTATATGCGCGTAAATTAGTCTAGGGGAAGTGGCGGTCGCCATCAATGCATGTTAGAAGCATTTCAGCCTCAAGCGGCGAATACATAGACAGGAGGCTGTGGCCGATCAAATGACGCGCGACATAATCCTTCACGTTGGTTTGCCAAAAACCGGCACCACCTCTCTTCAAAATACGCTCTACACCGACCGGCACCGTCTGCTTGAACATAGCTATTACTACGACACGGCGATCAATGCGCCGCATGACCCCAAGCACCAATGGGTGCTGCGCGCATTGCGCAAGCAACAAGCAGACCCGGCGACCGACCTACAGAGGCTACCCCGAAGCGCGCGCACTATCATTCTGAGTACGGAAAGCATCTCCAACGAACTCTTGCAGTTCGAGCCACAAACCATAATGGAATTCTCTGGCGCACTGCAAGAGATCGGAGAGTTGAAGCTACTGGTCTTCCTTCGAGACCCGGCGCAATGGGCACGATCATACTATAAGCAGGCCATCATCAATCAATCGTCGAACCTATTGGAGTTCTATTGTACGTCCTTGACCTTCGACGAATTCGCCGGGCTGGAACAGATCCAATTTCTGACGGATCATGCGGCTCTTCTGGCCCGTCTTGAGAGCCGTTTTCGTGCGGAAGTCATCTCACAGAACTACGATAGTAATATGGTAGAGCGTTTCTATGACCGCTTCCTACCCCTTGCCATACCGCCGAAAACAACATCCAGGAAGAATTCCAGCCTAGATGATACCTGCGCAGAGGTGATGCGGCAGATCAATTCCTTCATCTCAACCCATGCGGAAAAATGCGCCTGGTCCTTCCTTTTCCAGGTGGCCGGCGTGTCTGGAAGCACGACATTCGAGGCTCTCGCCGCCAAGGCAAGACCATCGGATGTCAAAGGGCTCGATATCAGCGCGCTTGACAGGCTCGTCTTTTGCCCCAATCCGCCACTACAGGTAAGTGAGGACGATTTTCAAGGTTGCTTGACCCGATTGAGACAGGCTGCAAAAGAGATCAAAGATCATTGAGCACCCTGTCGAAGTCGTTTGCCATCTGACCCGGTGAAAAGCTGGCGCTGGTTATCCGAGCTATCGCATCATGATCCCAATCCATCTGAAGAGATTTCTGCAAAGCGGCGGCCAGTTCATCGGCGCAGTCGCCGGAAAAACCGACACCAACCTGTCGACCGACGCGATCCGAGATTTCTTCGACACTTGGTGCAAAGCCGACGATCGGTGTGCCAGAACTGAGTGCCTCGATATAAACGAGTCCGAAGGATTCGCGTGTGCTGGGCACGCAAAGGACGGCAGCGCCGGACATTCGCGCGGTCAGATCATCGTGCGGAAGCTCGCCCAGCAATTCGACTTTACCCAGAGGCAGCTCTTGGCGGATGAGAGTTTTGAGCTCGCCCATCAAGGGGCCATCCCCCGCCACCGAAATCGTGATGTCTTCGGGCAGGAGACTTGCGGCACGGATCAAAAGATGCGGTTGCTTCACCGGCAGCAATTGCCCCGCGAACAGGACACCACGTCTTTCAGTCGCATTCTGGCACGGGGGCTGGCCGATAGGCTTTACGGCACCATAGACGACAGAAGCTTTTGCGGGGATCGAAAAGCCGAGACGTCGGCCCTCGTCGATGCAATGGAGAGACGGAAACACAAGCGCGTCCATCGCGTCCATGCGGCGCTGCATCTCTTCGGCCAATGACGTGTCTTTGTAATAGGCTGTCCATGAATGAACGATGCATATGGATGAAGGGCCGACATCATTCAGAAGAAAGGCTTGAACTGCGGGATTCATCAGATGGTGGAAAACCGCGACATCGGCATCCTCAAGAAATGAGTTGATATTGTCGCCGCGCTTTGCGCTCATGGCTTTCGGGTTGATTGTGATACCTTTGGGAAGGTGGTGCGGTGGCTCTTGATCCTGGGTCGGTACGAGCGTGCAACTTGACACCGCGCTGCTGTAATCCGCCAGCGCGGTGGCCAGGGAGCGATTGTAACTGGCCACGCCACCCGCTTTCCTTCCACCCCATTCGGATGGAACTGGCCCAAAGAAAACAGTTTTCATCTATATCCCCGTCTGCAATCATCTCTACGCTGACGGTTGTCTATAACCGTCGCAACGGTAGATGGAACGGAATTCAGGCTTGGACAGCTCGTTTTCAATGGGCCCAGAGACGTGTTGCCTGGTGTTATGTGCAATTTCCCTTGCCCCAATCCTTAAGATGTAACGGGTGTGATGTCGCGTCGGTAATCAGGTCATCCTGGCGTGCGGATGAGAGAGGCCAGTTGGCGGATTCCGCAGGTGTTCGTTCAACAGTAAGCATTGACCACTTCACCGAGACTGCACCCATGATCGTATCAGTACGATTTGGCAGTTCAGCAATCCGTCTCTGGTGAAAACCTGTTTCGTGGAAGAAAATGCCTAAAGGCTTGTCGCCGCTTTCTTCGATATCGTGACGCGCCAGTAACTGCCAGCCACCTGCACTGGATGATAGGGCACGTCCCCACATGGGGACGATCTGCATGACAATCGCTATGTCACAGAACGATGTTGCAAATCTTAGGGTTTGGTGATCGTATCTCCGACGACTCCGCCGCAGTCTGATGGGGGGGGCAACAGGGAGGAGAAAAAACATGTCCAAGGAAACGATTTTGAGTGCCGGTCTTCTAACGGCCCTTGCCCTTGCGGCCGGTAGCGCGTTCGCGCAGGCCGATTGTTCAAACCGCGGTGCGCTCGACGCGATGTATTGTGACGAAGATGGCGATCTCGTGGCCGATGCGCCGACGGATGCAAGCAAATTGCAGGATCCGTCCACGCTGGTCTTTGCCTATACGCCGGTCGAGGACCCGGCGATCTACGCGGACATCTGGAACCCGTTCATCGAGCATCTCGCAGCGGTGACCGGCAAGAAGGTCCAGTTCTTTGCAGTGCAATCCAACTCGGCCGAGGTCGAGGCGATGCGTTCTGGCCGCCTGCATATCGCGGGGTTCTCCACCGGGCCGACGCCCTATGCCGTGAACCTTGCGGGCAATGTTCCCTTTGCCATCATGGGTGCTGATGACGGTCAGTTCGGCTATAAACTGCAGGTCTATACCCAGGCCGACAGCGACATCAAGGAAATGGCCGACCTTGCAGGCAAGCGCATCGCGCATACCTCGCCGACCTCCAACTCGGGCAACCTGGCGCCGCGCGCGCTGTTCCCCGATCTGGGCGTCACCCCGGATCAGGATTACGAAGTCAGCTATTCCGGCAGCCATGATCAGTCGATGCTGGGCGTTGTCGCAGGCGATTATGATGCTGCCCCGGTGGCGTCGGAAGTGGTGGATCGCATGGCCGAGCGCGGTCTTTACGATCCTGAAGGCGTCCGCATCGTCTGGGAAAGCGATCCCTTCCCGACAACCTCATACGGCATGGCGCATGATCTCGCGCCCGAGCTAAAGGAAAAGATCAAGGAAGCCTTCTTTAGCTTCGATTTCGCAGGCACGGCACTGGGTGAGGAATTCACCGGTGTCAGCAAGTTCATCCCGATCACCTACAAGGATCAATGGGCCGTCATCCGCCAGATCCAGAAGGCCAACGGCGTTGAATACACGCCACAGGGGCTTGCCGCCGAGTGACATCATCCCGTCGGGGTCGGCCGTTTTGGGCGGCCCCGCAAAGAAAGCGTTTTCATGCTGAAAATCACTGATCTCGTCAAGCGCTACGGCACTGGCGAGCCTGTCCTCAAGAACCTTGATTTGACCATCGAAGGCGAAAGTGTCGTGTCGATCATCGGCTCGTCCGGTGCCGGCAAAAGCACGCTGCTGCGCTGCATCAACCAACTGGTCAAGCCGACGTCGGGCAGCATCGTACTGAACGGCACCGAACTGACCGCATTGCGCGGCAAGAACCTGCGCGAGGCGCGACGCAAGATCGGCATGGTGTTTCAGGGCTTCAACCTTGTCGACCGGCTGACCGTGATGGAGAATGTCCAGTCCGGGCGGTTGGGTTATATCTCGACCTGGGCCGCGATCACGCGGCGCTATCCCAAGGCTGACATTCGCCGCGCCTTTGAGCTGATGGAGCGGGTTGGCATCGCGCAATACGCCAACACCCGCGCCGATCAGCTTTCGGGGGGCGAACGCCAGCGGGTCGGTGTCGTGCGTGCGCTGATGCAACAGCCCGAGATCCTGCTGGCGGATGAACCGACAGCCTCGCTTGATCCCAAGACCTCCGAGCAGATCATGGGCCTTCTGCGCGATTTGGCCGGAGAGCTGAAGCTTCCGGTTGTCATCAATATCCACAACGTGACCGAGGCCAAGGAATATACTGACCGTATCGTCGGGATGCGCTATGGCCGCATCATCTTTGACGACAAGCCCGATAAGCTGGACGAGGCCGCAATGGAAGAAATCTATGCCGGCAGCCCGCACGCCGACCGTGGCGGTGACAGGGTCAAAGCCTCATGAGCGCGCCGCGCGACACCTGGGTGAAGCCGCCCTTCATCGCCAATCCTGTGTTGCGGTGGGCGGTCTACCTTGGCCTGATCGGCTATTTTGGCTGGGTGGGTCTGACCATGCCCATCGACTGGAACCGCGTCGCCGAAGGCATCGGACGCGCCGGGCGTATCTTTGGCGGCGCCTTCCCGCCCAGCTTTGAACGCAGCGGTCTGCTGATCGACGGTTTCCTTGAAAGTCTCAAGATCGCGGTGCTGTCGACGGCGGGCGGGGTGCTGTTGTCGATCCCCATCGCCTTTATGTCGGCCCGCAACGTTGCACCGCTGCCGATCTTTTACATGGGGCGCGCAATCATCATCATCGCGCGCAGCTTTCATCCGGTGATCGTCGCGATCCTGTTCGTCAAGGCGGTCGGCTTTGGCCCCTTCGCCGGGGTGCTGACGCTGATCATCTATTCCATCGGCTTCGTTGCCAAGATGCTGGCCGAGAGGATCGAAGAGATCGACTTTGGTCAGGTCGAGGCGGTACGCGCCGCTGGTGCGCCGTATTTCTCGACGCTGTTTTACGCGATCTTCCCACAGATCATGCCGCGCCAGATCGGTTTGGCCATCTATCAGCTCGATTCAAACCTGCGCGCCTCGGCCGTGGTCGGTATCGTCGGGGCAGGCGGGATCGGTGCCACCCTCGCCAATGCCTTCGGGCGCTATGATTATGATTTCGCGCTTGCCATCACCATCGTCATCGTCGCCGTGATCCTGTTCTCCGAGGCGGTCAGCGGCGTTATCCGGAAGCGTATCCAATGACCTCAATTTCCGAACAGTTTGGCCGTGACGACTGGACCCGGTTCACCTTGAGACAAAAACTGACTCGCTGGGGCACCCTCGCGGGCTGTGCGCTTGCCATCATCTGGGCGCTGTCTTCGATCAGGGTGGTCTGGGATTGGGTCTGGGGCGCGCCAGAACAGATTGGCGACCTTTTCGGGCGGATGTATCCGCCGGATCCGAGCAACCTCGATACGATCCTCAAAGTGCTGTGGGACACGGTGAACATCGCGACCTTCGCGACGGCCTTCGCCGTGCTGCTGTCGCTGCCGGTGGCCTATATCTCTGCGCAGAACACCACACCCAACCGCGCGACGCTCTGGCTGGGGCGGTTGATCCTGGTGACGTCGCGGTCGGTGAACACGATCATCTGGGCGCTGCTTTTCGTCGCCATCTTCGGCCCTGGCATCGTCGCCGGTATCATCGCGATCATGTTCCGCTCGATCGGGTTCATCGGCAAATTGCTCGGCGAAGCGATCGAGGAAATCGACACGCGCCCTGTCGAAGCATTGGAGGCCACGGGGGCCTCACGCTTCAAGGTTATCGTCTATGCCATCATCCCCCAGGTCATGCCGACCTTCTGGGCGGTCACGATTCTGCGTTGGGATATCAACCTGCGCGAATCCACCGTGCTCGGCCTTGTGGGCGCGGGCGGCATCGGCATTATCCTGCAAGGCGCCATCGACACGTTCAACTGGCCCGAAGTCGCCACCATCCTGCTCGCCATCATCGCGCTGGTGATTATGGGCGAAGTCATCTCGGCATTCCTGAGGCGCCGTATCCTGTGACAGGTACGCGCGGAAAATCCGACCCTGACCGGGGGCACCTTGGCCAGCACAGCAACTGTGAGAAAGGGCAACGGCTTGGATGATCGAGTAACGACCGGGGCATAGCTCATTTTTATTTGGCTCACGTGCGAAATAATGCTAGCTCATCTTTGATGTGGTAAACGGAATATTTTGATGAGAGAACTGAAGAAAATTCTTCATGTTGAAGATGAACTGGACATCCAGGAAATCGCGAGAATGTCTCTCGAAGGCGTGGGTGGTTTTGAGGTGATGCAATGCGTTTCGGGCGAAGACGCCCTATCTGTCGCTCCAGGCTATGATCCAGACCTGATCCTTTTGGACGTGATGATGCCCGGTATGGATGGGGAAGAAACGTTTAAGCGGTTAAGTGAGTTCGAAGGATTCGAAAAAAAGCCCGTTATATTCATGACCGCAAAGGCGGCAAAAAACAATATTCAGGCGCTTATTGAGCTAGGCGCCGCAGATGTGATCACCAAGCCGTTCGATCCAATTCTGCTGCCTGAGAGTGTCCGAGAGATTTGGAAGAGGTGGACAGCTTAACCTACCGGACGTAAATAACTTTATACCGGCCCGTTAGGGCTGGATCGGTATCCGTCGACGACACAAACGCCCGCGAGCCAAAGTCCGGCGATGTAGCGGGACGCGGATCAGGCCACGTCTCGCACATCACAGGAGGCCGGACGATGCGATGTATCCTTCGACTCGTCCTTGATCGGCAGCTCGAAAAAGAAGGTTGTCCCCTTTCCAGGGGTCGACTTCAAATCGATCCGGCCATTGTGCTGTTCAACGATGGCCTTGGCGATGCTCAGGCCTAGGCCGGTTCCCTTGTATGTCGTGCTGGTGACCTGGGAACCTTGGTGAAACCGCTCGAAGATCCGCTCGTGCTCCTCTTCGGGGATTCCCTGCCCTTCGTCGCGGACTTCAACACGTGCGCGGGGACCGTTTTGGTAGGCGATGACCTCGACCGTGCTCCCCGCCGGTGAGAACTTGCTGGCATTCGAAATCAGATTGCTCAGGACCTGTGCGATCCGCACCTCATCTCCCTCTACATAAAGCTCCGTATCAATCACGCGCAGGCTCAGCCCAACCTGCAATCCTGTGGCATAGTTTTCATTGTCGCGAACGGCATCCTGTACAGTCTGTGAGAGATTGAAACATTTGTTGTCGAGGATAACGAGGTTGGCGTCCAGCTTATCGATATCCAGGATGTCGTTGACCAATGTAATCAGCCTTTCGCAGTTGCGATGCGCAATTGAAATCAGCTTTTCATTAGTCGGCGACAGATCGGAATTCTTTGCCGCCTTGATCAACTCAATGCTACCGTAAATCGACGTCAGAGGCGTGCGTAATTCGTGACTCACCACGGTTACGAAACTGTCTTTGGCACGCAAGGAGGCGCCTGCATGGTTCGCCAGAACCTCCATTTTCTCCGCCAATTTGCGGCTACGGGCGCCATCAATCCAAAGGAACAGGCCGAATAGTCCAAGCGCTGCCATGGCGACAACGCCGAGAAGCGTTACCCGGTTCGACAGGGTAAGCAAGGCGTCTTTAAACTGCGTCTGCTCCTGAGTTTCCGATTTCACGACGCTCAGAGACAATTTCTGGAGGTCTGTCTTGAACGAACTCATCTGATCCCGCAAGATCGCGGCCATCTCACGCCGACTTTCCGCCGTGGCCGGAGGCACATCCTGTGCAAAGACGGTCTCGTCGAGGGTTTCGAGCCAATTTCGAATATCTCTTATGACCGAGAGGTCTATGCCGCGGCTTTCCAGAACATCGGCCACGTAGCCCTCTTCAAAAGTGCTCAGGCGACTCCAGAGAATATTGAGCCTTTGTGTAAGACCCTCGTAGGTTTCGCGTCCGAGAGCATAGTCTTGCGCTGCGGCATCAAACCTCAGCATCTCGAATTGCATCTGGTTGGCAATCCAGAGCGGCTTGTCGCGATCGCTAAGGCGCATCTCTGAAATGCTCTGGCTCAACATCATCAGCCCGGCAACGGCGACGGCGACGCTTAGAAGAACTGCGCCCGCCATGCCCTGTCTGATTTTGCGGCGGCCTTTCGTCATTCAATCTTGATGCCGGTCAGTTGCCAGATCAGGCGATCATTGTACTGGGGAGCGACGAGTTCGGGATGGTCATCCATCGGATATATCACCCAGATTGGCCCCTTGCCGCGTATCGACATGGTCTCACCGTTTCTTCGCAAGGCCAGAATCACATCGTAATCAAGAATATCGTCAACCGGTATCTCGACCGAAAAGTCGTTGACCGCAGTCATTTTCAGAGTGTCATCGCGGGTAACGCCGAAGGGGTCCAACAGGTCACGCAGGAGAGGCCCTGAAAACTCTGTCACCTCATCTACATAAAAATTGTCCGTCAACACCTTTTCCTGCGGCAGTGCCGCGAGATCCTCGAAGCTGTAGCTTTCCGAGGCTTCGTTTCCGGATATCGTAAGAATGTCCGATGCCATGACAGTTCCGGGGACCAAGCCCAAAATCAGCGCCAGCGTTTTCAATCCTGCCAGTCTGATCATCGTCATCCCTTTCAACCGTGAGGTGTTTTTCCCATTATAGTTACACCCCATATGTTCTGATACCTAGAGCTTATAGCGCCGACTTCAATATCCGATTGATCATGAGGCAAAAATGTACAGGCGGTTCACTTTCCATTCCGCGTGCAACCGAATCCGCCCGTATTATGAGCAAACGGACGACGTTAAGGTAACATACAGCCTTGCCAGACCACATGACGGCAGAACATCTTACAATTCATCAGGCGGCGTCTTGCACATAACCGGATGCCGGACGATGCGATGTATCCTTCGACCCGTCCTTGGTCGGCAGCTCGAAAAAGAAGGTTGTCCCCTTTCCAAGGGTCGACTTCAAATCGATCCGGCCATTGTGCTGTTGAACGATGGCCTTGGCGATGCTCAGGCCTAGGCCGGTTCCGCGCAACTTCCCGGCGCCGCTGTTGACGGCACTGTTGGTTTGACCGAAACGGGCGAAGACCTTGGGCAAATCCTCGTCAGAGATACCCGCCCCCTGATCCTTCACCGAAATACGGACATGGGTGTCGCTAGTCGATATGCCTAGCTCGACCGTGTCTCCGGGATGGCTGAATTTGGCAGCGTTTGACATCAAATTCGCCATGACCTGCATCAGACGCTTTCGGTCACCGATCAAGGTGCAATCCTGGTCCGATTTTGTAGCAACGAACTCGACACCCATCTCCGCGCCATAATAGCGGTAGGTTTCAAGCGCCTCGTGCACAAGGTCACTGGCGTTGATTTCCTCCTTTGAGAATTCCATGTCTCCGGCATCAATCTTGTCAAGATCCAGAATATCGTCAACCAATGACAACAGCCGGTCGCTGTTATTTGCGGCGATATCCAACATCAATTTAACCTTGTCTTCGATCTGCCCGGCTGCTCCTCCGGTTACCAGTCGCAACGCGCCTTTAATCGACGTCAGCGGCGTTCTTAGCTCATGGCTGATGATTGAAACGAGTTCGTTGCGTTTCTTTTCGACAGTCTTGCGGTCGGTAATGTCGCGTGCTGTGGCGATCAGACGGAACCGGCCATCGGGTGTTCTCATCGCCTCCATACACACTTCAACCTGGCAGCCGTTGATATCGGTTTCGAACCGCCAAATGGCCAGTTGATCCGCTTTGAGTATGTCTATGTTTTTCTGTAACCCCCCTTCAATGGGCTGTTGGACAACGTCCTGAAAGCGGCGGGATTTCCAGCCATCGTTTTTCCAACCTGTGCGACGTGCGGCCGAAGCGTTCATGTAAACGACTGCGAGAGTTTCCGCGTCGAACATGAAAACATCGTCTGGAAGCAGCTTGAGGCACTGGATAAGTTGCCGCTCTTCCTTTGCTAACCTGGCTTGGGTCACATCTGTTCTGATGAAAATGTTTCTATCGTGTTGCCCGGCCCTGTTCATGAGCGGAACAACCGTACATTCCGTCAGGATGATATGGCCGTCATTTCGCTTGAATTCTGTTTCGCCTTTCCAGATTTCCCCGGCTTTTGTGGTTCTGATGATGTCGTCGAATACATCGGTGCGGGCGCTGTCGTAAAGGTAGGTTTCCTTGCGACCGAGCAGAGCGGATTCATTTACTCCGACCACATCACTGAATTTCTTGTTCACCTTGATGATGCGCCCCTGAGGGTCGGTGGTGCTTACAATCGAATGCGCGTTAAGAGCTTGTTCTTGAAAGGCAAGTTCAAGCTCACGTCCGCGCAATAGCCTGTCGCGCAACTCACCGGATTCGATTCCGCGTCGCCACGCAGTCATGACCAGAGCGATCATCAAGAGCCAGATGGTAACCTGAATAATAACAACCGGAGAAAGGCTCTCCAATTGTCCAAACTTCACGCGAGATGCCAATGCCACAATGATGATCGCCGACATGATCGCGCAAATACTGCCAGTCAGAATATTTTTTTTGCTTTTCATTACACACTCGTCCCTGCAACACGGCTGATTACTAAAACCCGGCAAGGCCAATCGCCTTGCCTTGGATTTACCATCACGCGTAAAGGTGTTATGGCTGGGGTGAAAAGACGAAAAAAATGTGGCGCCCGGCGTTCAGGCCGGCTGCTGCAATTCAGACTGCATCCCGCGATTTTGCGTCGTCTGCTTTTGCGCTGTCCGAAGTGCTCAGAGGTAGGCAGAGCGTGAATGTGCTGCCTGCGCCTGGCGTACTTTTCAGACCGATGCGACCGCCCTGCAAGGCAGCCAGCTGTCGCGAGATGGTCAAACCGAGGCCTGTGCCTGCGGCCGCCCTGTATCCTGCTCCATCCGCTTGCCGGAATGATTCAAAGACGGCCTCTTGCATATCTTCGGCGATTCCACATCCGGTATCCTCGACACTAATATGCGCCTCACCATCGCGCGCCTTGGCCCGCAGTGTGAGCGACCCTTTATCAGTAAATTTCAGGGCATTCCCAAGCAAGTTGAACAGGATTTGCTTCAGGCGGATCTCGTCTGCGCGAATGGTGCAGTCGTCTGAATAGCAATACAGGTACAGGCCTTTTTTTCTGGCCTCAGTTTCAAATTTTTCCGCGAAGGACCTCAGAAACGTTTTGAGCGGGATATCTTTAAGGTGCATGTCCATCGACCCGCTTTCAATTTTTGACATGTCGAGGATGTCGTTGATCAATTCGAGTAGATGTCTGCCTGCGTCATCTGATTTTTTGGCGAATTTGACGATATCATTCGTCGCGCTTTCCAGCGAATTTCGGGCTTTGCCGATATCCCCGATCGGACTTTGCACGTTCTCTTTCAATGTTTTGAATGATGGCAACTGATCGGGATCTTTCAGGAAGGCCATGTACCCAAGGATAATCGTCAGAGGTGTCCGAAGTTCATGGCTGAAGGTATTCAGGAAATCGGTCTTCGATTGATTGGCGCGCTCGGCATTCTGCAAGGCCTGATGCAAAACCGATACATCGGTCCCGACACCGCGATACCCGTCGAATTCTCCGTCTTTATCAAATATCGGTGTGCCGGAAATACGAAACCATCGATTGCCCCCAGCCGGGTTTTCGACACGGTAGACGAAATTTCCAAACGGTTGGTGCGCCGCCATTTTGGTTTCCAGCGCGTCCCAATCGGCACTTTCAACGGTTGAGATATTTTTCCCAAAGCATTCCTTGCGGGTTTTGCCCATAAGTAGCCTGCTCAATCCATCGGTTTGCTTGTCGAAGCCCTCTGACAAATACGTGAAGCGAAAATCCTTGTCCTGTTCCCAAAACCAATCGGTGCTTATCTCGGCGATGTCGTAAAAGCGTTTATAGGCTTCATCCCGCTGGATCAGCGCATCAGAAAGCTCTGCGTTTTTCTTTTCGAGTTCAATCTGTTGCGTCTTCTCGGCGGTGACATCAACCCGGATGCCAACCCGACCACCGTCACTTGTGGATCGTTTGATTGACTTGATCCAACGCCCGTTCTTGAGTGGATATTCCCAATCGTAATTTTTACTTGCAAGGTTTTCATACAACCCCTGTAGCCATTCTTCCTCGCGACCGACAGCCTCCGGATATTCCCCATTTTCGAGGCCATATCGCAGGATTTCCTCGGACGTGGCGCCGATCTTGACCGCCGGTGCACTCGCCTCATAGAGGTCGAGATAGAATTGGTTGTACATGACGAGTTTATTGTCTTTATCGAGCAACCAGAAGCCGGCGGGAAGAGCTTCAATTGCATCCCGCAGCCGCTGCTCGGCTTGCTCCGCGCGATGGCGACTTTCGATCTGTTCGGTGATATCAATGCGCAGTCCGACCCGCCCACCATCCTGGGTTTTGCGTTCCACGATCCGCAAAATACGGCCATTTTCCAATTTCTGTTCCAAAACGCTATCGGAACGCGCGTGCGCTGCAAGCCGTTCGGCAAGCCATTCGTCTTCGCGCCCGATGGCCTCGGCATATTGTCCGTTCTTCAGACCGTAACGCAGGATGTCCTCGAACGGGGTTCCCGGCACCATCGCCGCAGCACTCTCTCGATAGATTTCAAGATAGCGCTTGTTGCAAAGCACAAGTCGGTCATCGGCGTCATACAAAACGAAAGCGTCATTCAGGCTTTCGATCGCCGTCGTCAATCGGGATTGCAGAACTTTTCGCGCCGCAGCCTCTTTCTTCGCATCCGACACAACAAAAGCGGCAAACCCACCGATAGAAAAGATGATGAGAAGTGGCAGGAACGGGAACGCATAGCCAGCAGCCCGACCCGGTTTCGGGGTGACGCCGATCCTCCACAGACCGCCAGGAATTTTCAAGTCTGCCGTGACCGTCGTTTTTGATGATGTTTTTTCGGTGCCGTAAACCAGCGAGATCGCGTGCCCGGTTTCATCAATCGCATGGATAGACAGGTCGTACTCGCTGCTGCGATTGGATAATCCGGCTTCCAAAAACAGTCGGTCCGCGTCCAGAACGACTGATAGGACGGCATCATCGCGTGACCCGGCCAGGGCGCCCCCGGAAAGGTCAACAGGCACCCGCAGAATGAAACCGGAGATACCCTGAAGCAGTTGCACGGGGCCATCGAGAGTCGGCTGACCGCTCTCCAGAGCGCGTGTAATTGCGTCGCGCTGCTCGGGGAAATTGCTGAGATCACGCCCCAGCAGGCTGGCGTTTTCTTCCAGCGGATGCACCATTTCGAGGCTGTAATCCACCACGAGAGCTACATTTATGATGTAGGGAGCCAGCGACTCGAGGTTCGTAACAATTTTCGAAAACTCATTCTGCGTCAACTCGCCCGACACCTCCAGAGCAACCGCCAGCCCGCGCGCCAGAAATTCCTTATCTGTCAGTTCGGTTCTGATTAGGTGTTCTACATGATCTGCATAGTGTCTTGTGTCTTCTTGCAGCTCACGAAGGTGGGCCCGATAATGGCCGGTCCCATAAACGACAGCCCCCAGGACAGTTGCCAATGCAATAGTGAAAAAACCAACAGAGTAAATGTTCTTGGAAGTCGCCTGTCGTATGCTTTTGAACATTCACTATACCTGTGCTGGCTGTCTTGGCCTACCAGCCACAATCATGATGCAAGTGCTTAAGAGTAATGGCCGGAAGTTGCATAGTAAATCACGTAATGGATAAGTGCTGCGGTGTGAGTATTGTCTAACATGTCTCTAAATTAACACATTTCAAGCATAAAACATTCTAAATTCAATCACAAGATGTATGGGAATATGTAAGACACCTCGGGGAGACACAACCTATGCGAATTCTGATTGTTGATGACGAACCCATGTTTCTCGATCTGCTCGAAGGCAGCCTGGCGGAACGCGGGTTCGCGGATGTTGTTCGCGCAACATCAGCAGCGCAGGCGCTGAAGCTAGTCGACAACGCAGAAGAAGCAGCCTTCGACTGTTTCCTTCTCGATATTCAAATGCCGGGCACTGATGGCATTGAGCTATGCGCAAAAATCCGTGCGAGGGCCGGTTGTCGTCGCGCCCCGATTATCATGCTGACGTCTTCTGATGCCAAGAAAACCATGCAGGCTGCATTCGATGCCGGCGCAACGGATTTTCTGAACAAACCCCTTAACGCGGCCGAAGTCGAGGCGCGTATAAGAATGGCCTTCATGCTTGTTGACGTCATTGACAGCGAAACGCTGACATTCGATGCACTTGAGGCGCTTGTCAGTCTTGAGACGTCTTTTGACGAATTTGAATTGAGCTCGCGCATCACTTTTTCCAACGTGAAATCGATGCGTGACTATTTCGAATTGGAAAACAAGCTTCTGAAGATGGGGCCAGGCAACTTTGCGATGAGCCTGTTTTCGATCAGAATTCGCGATTTCGAGACCCTTACGGCGGGTTTGGCCCGCACCGAAATCATGGGATTGATCCACATGGTGGCCAATATCATTTCCAGAACCACGCCAAATCGCGGACTACATTTTGCATATGTCGGATACGGCAAATTCATTTGCGTTGTCATTGTGCGAAGCCCGGTTGTTACCCAATTGCTTCAATTGAGAGTGCGCGACAAATTGGCCAAGTGCCTTTGCAACTACGACAACCAACAGATGCGCAAGGCAACACTTGATGTGAAATCGCTGTCCAACCGGCGGATCATGGACATCGCGGGCGCATTGAAACTTTTTCGGAATGAAATACGCAAATTGGGATCAAGTTCTGACCAAATACTACCCGCGATCGACGGTGAGGCGAGCCGCCTTTTCAAAGCCATGCAAGGCAATAAAAAATCAGCACTCGACCCAGAAAGCACGCGGTAATCGGCCGTCCCAGAATTGTTTCTGGGTTTGCCACAATGTCGTCAAAGTCTCGAGTGATACTGGTATTTGAAATCAACCTATGGGTGCTGGTGGGGTATATCCCTCACATCAAGGCGCCCGTGCGACACTCAAGGCGCGAAGGACCACGCTAATGAGAATTCTTGCAGTCGATGACAGCGACTTGATTCTGGAGCTTCTGGACGGAGCCCTACGTAATATGGGCTATACCGATCTAGAGTTTGCTGACTCTGGGGAAACGGCCCTTGAGGCGATTGATGTTTCCAGGCGACCTTTCGATTGTTTTCTGCTTGATATCCAGATGCCAGGTATCGACGGCATCGAATTGTGTCGGCGCATTCGCAGCAATCCCCAGTATCACCGGACGCCGATCGTCATGTTGACATCGCTTCGGGACAAGAAGCACATTGATGCGGCGTTCAATGCAGGCGCAACCGACTATGTCACCAAACCGTTTGATGTGACCGAGCTAAGCACGCGCATTCGCATCGCCAGCATGCTGGTCGCTGAACAACAGTCGGTTCTTGAAGAAACCTTTGCCGTCGAAGCCATGAAAGAGGCCACCCAGAGTATCTTTACCTTCGATCTTTCGTCGGCTGTCGAAATCAGGGATGTCACAGGCGTTGTAAGCTCTCTGGTGCTACAGAATTACATCTTGCAGCTTTCGCGGCTCCGGCATTTTGGCATCGGTGCGATCGGGTTCCAGATAGAGAACATAGACAAACTTTACTACAGTGCGAGCCCAACGGAGTTTTACTATACTCTCACCGATGTCGCCGAGGCGATTTCCAATAACCTGCGGTCCGTGAATTTTCTCCTGGCGTATTTTGGCAATGGCAGTTTCGTTGCGGTCGTCCCAAGACTCAATAATTTGCAGGTTGATGACCTGCACTCAATTATCAACCATACGATTGAGGATATGGAGCTGGCCTATGACAATGGCGAGCCAATGAATGTCAGAGTCGATGTTGGAAATCAGGAACATGTTGGAATATTCTCTGGCGACGTTTCAGACCTGTTGCTGAAAGCGATGAAATCGACCCACCGGATCAAGCCGTCGAGAACGGCGTTCGCGGCGGTCGGTTGACCGGTGAACAGATATGCAGACGCAACCCAATGACACGTCCGACGCCATGGCAAAGACAATTGCTTCGGTGCGCAGCCGTTTTGTCGCCACACTTGAAGACCGCGTGCTGCAACTGGAGCATCTGAAATGTCAGCTTTCCTGCACCGATAAGCGATCAGCGTCTCTTAAGATGTTGCAAAGCGAGGCACATAAAATAGCGGGTGTTGCTGCGACCATCGGTTTCAACGAGATCGGACAGCGGGCGTCAGAAGCCGAAAATCAGATAGACCTCGCATTGGCTAGAAATCTGGCTCAAAATGATATGTCAGAAACCCTGGCGGTAATAGATAGTTTTCTGGATGCTTTAGAGAACGCTTTAGACCTTCCCGAGAATTGGTGATGATCTGGCCGTATCTTGCCCATCGCGTCCGTTACGTCTGAGCGTGGGAGTGTCATGAACTCTGTGTATCTGGCCCGGTCCATGCGGGTTTCAGATACAGTCACGCGTTGAAGCGTTCGCCGAACAACGCAAACGCCTTGTCATGCGCGTCAAACACCATCTCTGTCAACGGCGGCGCAAAATTCTGCCACTGGGGCGGAGCAAAAGTAGGCCAGTTTGGGGTGTGCGCCTTGGAGCGTGCGGCCCTCAAATAGCAGGCACGTTCCAAGGCGCATTGGCCGTCAGGCCAATTCTGTGAGGACTATTTTCCGGCGGCGGCGAGGCGGGCGCGGCTTTGGTTGAGACGATAGCTTTCGCCGTTCATTTCCAGGATGTTGACGTGGTGGGTCAGCCGGTCCAGTAGCGCACCGGTCAGCCGTTCTGTGCCGAAGGTTTCCGTCCATTCTTCGAACGGCAAATTGCTTGTGATGAGAGTTGAGCCGCGCTCATAGCGCTGCGAGATCAGTTCGAATAGCAGCTCCGCCCCGGTTTTGCTGAGCGGCACAAAGCCCAGTTCATCGATAATCAGCAACTGCACCTTGGCCAGTTGCCGCTGACGGAGCAACAGGCGCTTCTCGTCACGCGCTTCCATCAGTTCGTTGACCAATGCTGCCGCTGTTACAAAGGCCACCTGTAGCCCCTTTTGACAAGCCGCAAGGCCCAGCCCAAGCGCAACATGGGTTTTGCCTGTTCCGGAAGGTTCGAGAGCGTCATGTCGAAGACATGCCTCCGGCATGATGACATTTTCCTTGCGTTCAATCCACTCACAGCGGGCCAGTTCCAGCACCATCATCTTGTTCAGCGAAGGGATGGCTTTGAAGTCGAAGCTATCGAGGCTTTTGACGGCCGAGAACTTTGCAGACTTGATCCGGCGCTCAACCATGCGCCGTTCCCGGTCGATCAATTCCAGTTCGGCCAGCCGGGCCAGGTAGCGCACATGGTCTACGCCCTCGACGGCACAGATACGGGCCTGCTTGTCATGCTCACGCAAGAAGGTGGGCAGGCGCAAGGTCTTGAGGTGATGAGCCAGCAACAGCTCTGGTGCATCTGTCATGCCTCCCCTCCCGCCAGCAGGCTCATGTAGGATGCGGCGGAGGTTGTGGCGATGTCGGTTCTGGGCAGGAACGGATAAACATCCAGATCCAGCCGCGGCGGGCGTCGTTCCACCCGGCACAACAACGGATGTTTGATGGCGTCGAAGCTGATTGCGCCCATCCGCAGTGCGTCTTTGATGGCCGCGTGCAGCACATCCAGTTCGAAGCGTTCCAGAAGGCGTAACACCTGCACGTACTCTCGCTTGCCTGCTTTGCCCTGCCGGGCCTCCAACAACCGCTGGAGCGTGGCGAAGGCGTCAGGCAGCTCCCAGTTTTGCAATGGGGCAGCCTGATCAAAGGACATGATCTTGCGCTCGATCAGCGCCAGGTAATGCAGGGGATCAAACACCATGTCACCGGTGTCATAAGAGCGGGGATGGTCTGCGATGATCTCAGCCGCGCAGCCGATCACTACACGACCCACAAAGCCCTTGATCCAGACCTCACGGTGACCGAAGGCCACGGGCACTGAGTAATCATTGCCGCGATAGCGCACCATAGATGTCGACGTGACCTGGCCACTTTGCAGATCGCAAGCCTCAAAGGGCGCGGCTGGCAGGGTACGCATTGCCGCCAAATCCGCTTCCAGCCGGTCACCGATGCTGATCTTGTGGCCCCGCAGGATGTCAGTCTGCCGTTTGCAGCATTGTTCTTCCAGATAGTCGTTGAACGCGCTCCAATCGGCAAAGCGGGGCATCGGCACCATGAAGTTGCGCCGTCCGTAGCCGACCAGGCCTTCGACCTTGCCTTTGTCGTTACCCTTGCCGGGGCGGCCATATCGATCCCCGATGACGTAGTGCGACAGCATCGCGCTGAACCGCTGGGTGCG
>NZ_FOVP01000051.1 GCF_900115165.1 Roseovarius lutimaris
CGGCAGAGCATTCGAGTTTGCCGAAATTCGTACCTTTTGCCGAAGACGAAAGCGATGATGGCGCGTCGGTAGAGGATTTGATGTCCTTGATGACCATTCGTGCATCCGGAAGCCGGAGCGGCAACGCAACGGGCGGCGATGATTGGGATGACGCCCCCTATGAGGACCTGGTGCTTTAGGGTAAACACCTACCCTGCATCCTGATCTTGCAAGACCCGGCCGGTCGCCAATTCAGCGACCGGCCGATTTCTTTGTGCGCGACAGGGCGCAGTCGCCGGAATCCGAGGATGGGATCGAGTGGGGGCAAGGACCTCTCAACGTTCCATCATAAAAAGTGAGGTCACGTATTATCTTTTCTTTGTGTTGTTGCGGTCAGACCGCTGGCAATGCGATTTCCCAACCTTGAGCATTCGAAAATCGTCGCGGCCGCGCAGGGCGTCGCATTCACCGCCCTCACGGCCCTTGTGCAAGCCCCGGGCATTCACCGTTCTATAAATACTCAACCACGACCGGTTGCGCCTGCGGATCGGTCGCGTTGGCTAGGATCGGTTCCTGGGTCTCGTCAATGGCGGTTTCGAGATCCTCCAGCGCCGGTTCCAACTGCGCCGGGTCCGGCCTTTCCTATTTCGGCCCGAACCCGATGCGCCGACAATTTTGAGCCTGGCCTTTCAACTCCTCGATCAACGCCTGTACCCTGGTGCTGAAGGCATCCCTCCCGGTCATCACCGCCTGTTCATCCGACGTCGACCAGATCAATCAACGCCAAGTCTGACCCTCGCCGCTTTGAAGCCTTCGATAACACACAAACAGTGGTGTGATCCGCCGCCTGAACAGCGGTTCGAAGATATCTCCGAAACATTTTGAAAGTTGGGACCTGCCTTCGGCAACCGCCGACTCTTGGGAGCGGTACATTGTACCAGCAGGTTGCGCCGATATGATCACCTGATCAGGTTCGCAGTGGGGAGGTTACGGCGAAAACCCTCGCTACGTCCGGATAATTCAGATGCAAAGGCACCCAGGGAAAACCCCTGAGCGCCTTGTTCATTGACTTATCCGACCCTGTAATTCGGGCTTTCGCGCGTGATCTGAACATCATGCACATGGCTTTCCTTGAGGCCCGCACCGGTGATGCGCACGAAGGTGCAATCGCTGCGCATATTCTCAATCGTGGCACAACCGGTATAGCCCATCGCCGCCCGCAGACCGCCGACAAGCTGATGGATCACATGGCCAGCCGCGCCTTTGTAGGGCACCTGCCCCTCAATTCCTTCGGGCACCAGTTTGTCGCTAGCGGCATCCTTTTGGAAATAGCGGTCGGCCGAGCCGCGCGCCATCGCCCCAAGGCTGCCCATTCCACGATAGGCCTTGAAGGTACGCCCCTGATACAGGATCACCTCGCCGGGCGCCTCATCGGTGCCGCCAAGCATGCTGCCGACCATGGCACAGGAGGCACCGGCGGCAATCGCCTTGGCGAAATCGCCGGAAAACTTGATGCCGCCATCGGCAATCACCGGGATATCGCCGGCCGCGCGCGTGCTGTCCATGATCGCGGTCAACTGTGGCACGCCAACGCCGGCCACCATCCGCGTGGTGCAAATGCTGCCCGGACCGATCCCGACCTTGACCGCATCGGCGCCCGCCCCGATCAGGGCGCGCGTGGCCTCGGCGGTGGCGACATTGCCGGCCACCACCTGAACCTCGTTCGAGAGCTTCTTGGCGCGCTCAACCGCAATCGCCACACCCTCGGAATGACCATGCGCCGTGTCGATCACGATCATGTCCACGCCCGCATCCACAAGCGCCTGCGAGCGCTCGAACCCGGCATCGCCCACCGTCGTGGCCGCCGCCACACGCAACCGTCCAAGGTCATCCTTGCAGGCGGTCGGGTTAAGCACCGCCTGTTCAGTATCGCGCAGGGTCAGCAATCCGGTCAGCTTGCCTTTGCCATCGGTCACAAGAAGCTTTTCGATCCGGCGCTCTTTCATCAGGGATTTGGCCTGTTCGCGGTCCGCGGGTTCTTGCAGGATGGCAAGGTTCTCGCTTGTCATCATCACGCGCACCGGGGTTCTGTCATCTTCGGCGAAGCGCATATCGCGGTTGGTCACGATGCCAAGCACCCGTCCCTTTTCATCCACCACCGGGAATCCGGTGACGTTATAACGCTCCTGAAGCGCCTTGGCATCGGCCAGCGTCTGATCCGGGGTGAGGGTGATCGGGCTGTAGACGATACCGCTCTCAAAGCGTTTCACGCGGCGCACCTGATTGGCCTGTTCTTCGACGTCAAGGTTGCGATGGATCACGCCCATGCCGCCAAGCTGCGCCATGCAGATCGCCATCCGGCTCTCGGTGACCGTATCCATCGCCGAACTGAGAAGCGGGATATTCAGGCTGATCGAGCGCGTCACATGGGTGCGCGTATCTGCCGTGTTAGGCAACACACTTGATGCCGCAGGCACCAGCAGAACATCATCAAAGGTTAAAGCCTCGCGAATCTCCATTACGGTTCTCCATGGATATCTCGTTTGGCGCTTCCCTATTTCACGGATCGGCGGCAGGGAAAAGGGCGATTCGTGCCTTGCCGCCCGCGACATTTCCCGCCACCTTCGCGCAAACGCACAAAACAACGGGGGATCGCATGGCGGATCATGGGTATGAAGGCGGCAGGCTTGACCTGCCGTTCGTGGGGATCTCAACCTTTGGCAAGCGCCCCTATGTCGGCGATTGGTCGGCGATTGACGCCGATGTGGCGGTGCTCGGCGCACCGTTTGATTTCGGCACCCAGTGGCGCCCCGGTGCGCGCGCTCGGCCCCGAGGCCACCGCCGCGCGTATTCCGAAAGGCGCGCGGATTTATATCACCATCGAAATTGATGCCTTTTGCCCCTCGATCGCGCCGGGCACCGGCACGCCAAGCCATGGCGGGTTCCTGTATTACGATGTGCTTGAAATCCTGCAAGAGGTTGCAAGTCGCTATGACATCGTCGGCATCGACCTTGTCGAAGTGGCGCCGGATTATGACCAAAGCGGCTCTACCACCATTTTGGCGGCGCAAGTTCTGCTCAATCTGCTGGGCTTTATCTTTCACGCGCGCGGCGCGCGGGCCTAGGCGTCGCGGTCATTGCGCCTGCGCTCTGGCACCGGATCAAGGCCGCATTGGCCCCAGGGATTGCAGCGCGCGATGCGCTTGGCCGCGAGCCAGCCACCGCGCAAACCGCCGTGCTTTTCAAGCGCCTCAAGGGCGTATTGGCTACAGGTCGGATGATACCGGCAGTGATAGCCGACCCAGGGCGACAGGATCAGCCGATAGGCCCGGATCGGCAGCGACAACAGGCGCGCCAGCGGGGTCATGGCGCCGGGTGCAGCTTTTTGAGCGCATGAATGAGATCGCCCTTGAGCGCCTCAAAGGGCCGCTCTGCGGTGATATCCTTGCGCCCGATCAGGACATAATCCCAACCAATACGACCACTTACAGGTAAAACCTCATGTGCGGCCGCGCGTAGGCGACGCTTGGCACGATTGCGCGCCACGGCATTGCCGACCTTTTTGGAGCAGGTAAAGCCAACCCGCATGCCAAGCCCATCCTCGCCGCGCTTGCGAGCCTGCACCATCATCGAGGCTGTGCCCTGTCGGCGGGCGCGGGCGGCGGCCAGAAAATCGGCACGCTTGCGCAAAACGCTCACAGGGGGAATCTTGGGCACAGGACATGACGAAACCACCGGGCGCATCGGTCCTGCATCTCTGTCAGGGGCGCCCGGCGGTGTCATTTTCTCTACAACGGCTGGCGCTTACGCGCTCAGCTCCTTGCGGCCGCGTGCGCGACGTGCATTCAGGATCTTGCGACCGGCTTTGGTTGCCATGCGCGCCCGAAAGCCGTGGCGGCGTTTGCGAACCAGGTTCGAGGGTTGAAAGGTGCGTTTCATCGCTCCGTCTCCGACTTTGTCAGGTGCCGCGTTTCAGGAATCGCGCCTAGCCCTGTGTTATCTGAAGCCCGGTCTATAAAGGGCCGGTTTTCGCAAGTCAAACCCACAGGGCGGCTTTTGCAACAAAAACATACACATTCCCTCGGCCAGTGTTACAATCAGGCCAAAGGGTGCCATTGACGCCACGGCAACATTCACCCCTGATCACCCCCGCGTGAGGCCACTGGCGGTGGCGGGTCCGGCTATGCAAGTAAAGAGCAGTCATATCAAACCGGGCAGGACAATGGAAAAAACTTCGCAAGACACCCCAGAGACACCCAAGGGCAGGCTGATGCGGCATGCACCGCTGGCGATCATCCTGACGGTCGCCGTCATCGGCTTTTTCACTTTGCGCGACTATATTACCTTTGACACGCTGCGCGAGCACCGTGAGACGCTTCTGGCGTTCCGCGATGCCAATTTTGGGCTGATGGTGCTGGCCTTTATCGGCATTTATTTCGCCATCGTGGCGTTTTCTCTGCCCGGCGCGGCCGTGGCCTCGGTCACGGGCGGTTTTTTGTTCGGGCTGGTGCTTGGGACCGCTTTCAACGTTACCGCCGCAAGCCTTGGCGCGATCACGATCTTTCTTGCCGCCCGCTGGGGCTTGGGCCAAGCCCTCGCCGCCAAGATCGAAACCTCTGACGGGACGCTCAAGAAACTCAAGGCCGGGCTAAACGAAAACGAGATCAGCGTTCTGTTCCTGATGCGCCTCGTGCCTGCGGTGCCGTTTTTCGTCGCCAACCTTTTGCCGGCGCTTGTCGGCGTCAAATTCGTCAACTTTGTCCTGACCACCGTCTTGGGCATCATCCCCGGTGCCATCGTCTTTACCTGGATCGGTGTCGGCCTTGGCGAGGTGTTTGACCGCGGCGACAGCCCGGATTTGTCACTACTCTGGGAGCCACAGATTATCGGCCCCATTCTGGGCCTGTGCGCGCTTGCGGCGATGCCCATCGTGATTAAGGCCCTGCGGGGCAAGAAAGGAATTTGAGCATGACCAAATTGAAAACCGACCTCCTGATCATCGGGGCCGGCTCTGGTGGCTTGTCTGTCGCGGCCGGCGCCGTTCAGATGGGCGCAAGCGTGATCCTGCTTGAGGCCCACAAGATGGGCGGCGATTGCCTTAACTTTGGCTGCGTGCCCTCGAAGGCGCTGATTGCCAGCGGCAAGGCGGCCTATGCGCAATCGCATGCCAGCGTTTACGGCGTCGCCGATGTGACCCCAAAGGTCGATTACGCCGCCGCCAAGGATCATGTCGCCGATGTCATCGAGCAGATCAAACCGGTCGATAGCCAGGAACGGTTCGAGGCCATGGGCGTGCGTGTCATCCGCGAATACGGGCGTTTCATTTCCCCCAAAGAGGTGCAGGCCGGCGAATTTGTCATCACCGCCCGGCGCATTGTGATCGCCACCGGATCATCGCCCCTGGTGCCGCCGATTCCGGGGCTTGAGAACGTGCCCTACGAGACCAACGAGACGATTTTCGAGCTGCGCGACAAGCCGGGGCACCTACTGGTGATCGGCGGCGGGCCGATCGGCATGGAAATGGCACAGGCGCATCGCCGGCTTGGCTGCGAGGTGACGGTGATCGAAGGCATGAAGGCGCTTGGCAATGACGACCCGGAAATGGCCGCCGTGGTGCTGGAACGTTTCGCCGCCGAGGGCATCGAGATCGCCGAAGATGCCATGGCCGCGGAAATTCGCGGCAAGCTCGGCGCGATCGAGGTCGAGGCCAAGGATGGCCGCGTATTCAAGGGCACCCATCTTCTGATGGCGGTCGGACGAGCGGCCAATATAGACAAGCTCGACACCGAAAAGGCCGGTATTGAAACCACCCGGCGCGGCATCAAGGTTGACGCGGGCATGCGCAGCACCAACCGCCGCGTCTATGCCATCGGCGATGTGGCCGGGGGGCTGCAATTCACCCATATGGCGGGCTATCACGCCGGGCTTATCATCCGCTCGGCGCTGCTTGGCCTGCCCGCCAAGGAACGCACAAGCCATATTCCCTGGGCGACCTATACCGACCCCGAGCTGGCCCATGTCGGCCTTACCGAAGAGGGCGCGCGCAAGGAACATGGCGGCAACCTTGAGGTGGTGCGCTTTCCCTATTCCCACAACGATCGCGCCATTGCCGAACGCAAGACCGAGGGGCTTATCAAGGTGATGGTCGTGCGCGGTCGGCCGGTCGGAGCCTCGATTGCCGGGGCGCAGGCGGGCGAGCTGATCAATCTCTGGGCCTTTATTCTGGCCAATAACCTCAAGATGAAACATGTCGCCAATATGGTGGCGCCCTACCCCACCCTTGGTGAAATCAACAAGCGCGTGGCGGGGGCCTATTTCTCGCCAAAACTGTTTGATAGCCCTATGGTGAAACGTGTGGTTCGGTTTGTACAAGGCTGGTTGCCCTAGGGCGGCCATCAAGGAGGCAGGGGGTTGCTCAACACACTTTCAGGGCGTTTCCTGATTTTGACAGCGGTCTTTGTGATGCTGGCAGAGGTGATGATCTTTGTCCCCTCTGTCGCCCGCTTTCGCGAGGATTTCCTGCAAACCCGGCTTGAACGGGCGCAAATCGCATCCCTGGTGCTTTTGGCCGATGAAGAGGTCACCCCCGACCTTCAGGAAGAGCTTTTGCGCAATGCCGGGGTGTTCAACGTGGTGCTGCGCCGCGATGAGGCGCGCCAGCTTGTGCTGACATCACTGATGCCCGGCCCCATTGCGCAGACCTTCGATTTGCGCGATGCTCCGGCCTTTACGCTTATCCGCGACGCGACCAGACGCATGCTGACCCCGCAAACCCAGGTGATCCGGGTCATCGGCCAGCCGGTGCGCATGGGCGGTCTGCTGATCGAGATCACGCTTGAAACCGACCAACTGCGCATGGCGATGATCGACTATGGGCTGCGCATTCTGCTGCTGTCGATGGTGATTTCGATCTTTACCGCCGTGCTGTTGTTTCTGGCGGTGCGGGTATTTCTGGTCAAACCGATCAAACGGGTGGTCGGACATATGAAATCCTATGCCGAAGCCCCCGAGGACGCGCGCCGCGTCATTCAGCCCTCGGCCGGTATCATCGAACTGCGCGAGGCCGAAGAAACCCTGCAATCGCTGCAAACCCAGTTGACCGGCGCGCTCAAGCAAAAAGAACACCTCGCCCAGTTGGGCGGCGCCGTGGCCAAGGTCAGCCATGATTTGCGCAATATCCTGACCAGTGCCCAACTCTTTACCGACCGCATCGAGATGAGCGAAGACCCAAGCGTCAAACGGATGGCGCCCAAGCTGGTGAATTCGCTGACCCGTGCGGTGCATCTGTGCGAGGCGACGCTGGCCTATGGCAAGGCCGAAGAACCCGGCCCGACGCTTGGCCGCTTTCGGCTTGCCGATATCGTGGATGATGTGATCGACAGCGAACGCCTGTCGATCGGCGATAACAACATAAGCTTTTCCCAGGATATTCCCGATGGCCTGTTCCTGCGCGCTGACGCCGAACAGCTTTATCGCGTGATCGGAAACCTTGTCCGAAACGCCAGGCAAGCAATTGTAAACTCTCGTAAACCCGGTGAAATCAACATCATGGCCTCTGAGGACGACAAGGAATGGATTATCCGTATTTCTGACACCGGCCCCGGCCTAGCGCCCAAAGCACGCGAGCATCTCTTCAAACCGTTTCAGGGCGGTGTTACCAAGGGCGGCACCGGGCTTGGTCTGAGCATCGCGATCGAATTGACGCGCGGCCACGGTGGCGACCTGATGCTGGAACGCACCGACGAAACCGGCACAACCTTCTGTGTCACCCTGCCCAAAGGAAATTTTTCCCAAGAGGGATAATTTCTGTCAAAACACCCTTGCAAACCCCTGCCCCACGGTCTAATTGCTGGCCTCAACGGACCGATAGCTCAGCTGGATAGAGTACTTGACTACGAATCAAGGGGTCGGGGGTTCGAATCCTCCTCGGTCCGCCACACACCCTTGATATCGCTAAATAAAATGGCGACCAAGCGAACCTACCCCACATAGAAAAAACGCTTGGGAATGCTGTGAATCGCATCCAACGGCGGTGTCAGAGCAACCTGAGTTGAGATCGGTTATCCGCTGCCCTACGCTGCGCTCATGGAAAAACGTGACCCTTTCAAGTACTTCAAAACCAGCCCTGATATCATCCGCCTGGCGGTCATGATGTACGTGCGTTTTCCGCTATCGCTGCGCAACGTTGAGGACCTGCTCCACGAACGCGGCATAGACGTCAGCCATGAATCCGTCCGCTTTTGGTGGAACAGGTTTGGCCCGAAATTCGCCTCAGAAATCCGACGCTGCCGAATTCAGCGAATGCGGGCCTGGTCGAACTGGCAATGGCATCTGGACGAGGTGTTCGTCAAAATCAATGGCGAGACCCACTACATGTGGCGCGCTGTCGATCACGAGGGCGAAGTGCTGGACGCCTTTGTTTCAAAGCGGCGCGATCGTAAGGCCGCGTTGAAATTCCTCAGGAAATTGATGAAACGCTATGGTCGGCCCG
>NZ_FOVP01000002.1 GCF_900115165.1 Roseovarius lutimaris
CGTCTGACAGCAGCTTGATTGTATCGAGTAGTCAGTAGTGGAAGTCGGCGTGTGAGGAGGTCATAGACAGGAAGGACAAAAGATCGGTGACGACGGTTTTGAAAACGCATCCGGGTCAATGGGCCAAGAGCCCGCAGAACTGATTTTGCATCAAAGCCGCGCAGCTCCATACCGGCCAGCGGTCATTTGATTGCCGCACAACAGGCCTGATACATGACCGCACCCGATCACACGTCACTATGTCGAAAAACCATCTTGCGCGAACGGGGGTATCCATACATGACCCGGTGTTGTCACCGAGATTTGACCCGCTCAGTCGTTATGCTTTGTTCGTCATGATGTGGTCAATGGTGGTGTCTCCTTCCTTTTCTGTTTCGCAATCTCAGAGCTGGCTTTGAAGCGGTAGCTGTCATTGCCGGTCTCGAGGATGTGGCATCTGTGGGTGAGCCGATCGAGCAGCGCAGTGGTCATCTTGGCATCACCAAAGACCGTTGCCCATTCGCTGAAGCTGAGGTTGGTGGTGATGACGCCGGTACGCCCATAGAATCGGCTCAGCAGGTGGAACAGCAGCGCACCGCCTGATGTGCTGAACGGCAGGTAGCCCAGCTCGTCGAGGATCACGATGTCTGTCTTCACCAGTGCCTCAGCGATCTTTCCAGCCTTGCCGAGGGCCTTTTCCTGTTCCAGCGCGTTGACCAGTTCGACCGTCGAGAAGAAGCGCACGCGTTTGCGGTGATGTTCTATGGCTTGGATGCCGAGAGCAGTCGCAACGTGGCTTTTACCCGTGCCTGGCCCACCGATTAAGACCACATTTTCAGCGGCGTCCATGAACTCACACCGTTGTAGTTGGCGTACGAGAGCCTCATTGATCTCGCTGGCGGAGAAGCTAAAGCCGGAAAGATCCTTGTAGGCTGGGAAGCGCGCGACCTTCATGTGGTATGCGATTGAACGCACCTCTCGTTCAGCCATCTCTGCCTTGAGCAACTGCGAGAGTATAGGGACGGATGCATCGAATGCAGGCGCTCCCTGTTCGATGAGATCGCCAACAGCCTGCGCCATTCCGGGCATCTTCAGGCTGCGCAGCATGATAACGATAGCGGCACCGACGGTTCGATGCCAGCCTCGGCCAAACGCTCTGTGTAGGAATGGATAAATATTGCCCGCTGCGGTCCGAGTGATGAATCAGTCCGCCTTTCTGAACTGGCCGTCGATCATGTAAGGCCTGTTCCAGAACATCCAGCACAAAGTCAGTTTTGGCAGACCGCGAGACCCGCCATCCGACGATGCGGTCAGCGAACGTGTCGATGACGAAGGCCACATAGATAAAGCCCTGCCACGTGGACACATAGGAAAAGTCGCTGACCTGTGCTACGGAATTGGTCGTTCAGCTCTCTGACCCGTCCCTGCGGGGTTGGCCCACCGTCCCGAAGATCCTGGACCTCGTCGATATCGACAGCAGTTGCTTTGCGGGCGCTCAGTTTATCAATCGCAAGGTTGCGCGCAAGCGTAATGAGCCAGGTCATCGGACTATACCCATTGACGGCATAGTTGTCTTATCTTTGCCAGATTCTGACAAAGACCTCTTGCAATGCGTCTTCTGCTTCGGCGCGGTTATTCAATATACGAAGGCGAACCCCAAAGAGTTTCGCAGAGGTTGCATCATAGAGCATCGAGAATGCCCGTCGGTCCCCCAAACCAACGCGGGCGATCAGACCCTCTATTTCACTGCGTGTTGACACCGGGTAAGGGCGGCCCTGGCTGTTGGGTTCGACTACATGATCCCGCCGTTTGAAGGACACTGTCGCGAACATTATTGAACGCCGCATCGGTGTTCAAGCACCGCCGAAACCCGGCAACCAAAAATGCCGGGATCAAATGACCTGCGCGCCGTGATTGTATCGCTGAAAACAATACGCCCATGGATGTATCTGGACTCATCTGAAATCACCTTAAGAGCTCGCAGTTTCTGCGAATTTCGGGTGATTTTACAGGTGAAACAGTCCAAGTGCCCGAAAAATAAGCTCAGTTGGTCAAACATTCTTACCAGAATGCTTGTCTTTGATCCCATAACCAGTAACATCGCGCAGGCGTGGCGATCCGCCTTACGTCGAATCGACTTTTGCGGTTCTATCGGCTCGCCATCAAAATGCGATTAATCGCAAGTGAACGTAATGGGAGGAAACCATGACAGACAAGGCAAAATTGGACCGGCGCTCGTTCCTGCAGCGCGCGGCCTTTGCCGGGACCGCTGCAGCAGGCACGCTGGCAGCTCCGGCCGTATTGGCGCAAGCGCCGATCGTTCTCAAAATGCAAACATCCTGGGGTGCGGGCAACATCTGGCAAGAATTTGCACAGGATTATGCCGATCGCGTCGAAGCAATGTCCGGCGGCCGTTTGAAAATCGATGTTCTGCCCGCAGGTGCCGTTGTTGCGGCGTTCCAGGTTCTGGACGCGGTGAACGATGGTATTCTGGATATCGCGCACTCGGTGCCGGTCTATTGGTACGGCAAAAACAAAGCGGCGTCGCTGTTCGGCACCGGCCCGGTTTTCGGCGGCTCGGCAACCACGATGCTGTCATGGTTCTATGAAGGCGGCGGCAAGGCGCTTTACGACGAGCTGACACAAGACATCCTCGGGATGGACGTTGACGGCTATCTTGGCTTCCCGATGTTCGCACAGCCCTTTGGCTGGTTCAAAGGCGAAGTGAACACCGTCGAAGACCTGGACGGCTTCAAATACCGTACCGTGGGTCTGGCGGCTGATCTTCTGCAATCCATGGGTATGTCTGTGGCACAGCTTCCGGGCGGCGAAATCGTTCCCGCGATGGAGCGTGGCGTGATCGACGCGTTCGAATTCAACAACCCGTCGTCAGATAAAGACTTTGGCGCGCATGACGTCGCCAAAAACTACTATCTGTCATCCTATCACCAGGCGTCGGAAAGCTTCGAATTCCTCTTCAACCGTCTCACGATGGAAGATCTTGATCCCGATCTTGCGGCGATCCTGAAGTACGGCGTTGAAGCGGCGTCGACCGCGAACACCGCAAAAGCGATGCGCCGTTATTCGGCAGACCTGAAATGGCTGCAGGAAGAGGCCGGCGTGAATGTGCACCGCACCTCGGAAAGCATCCTTGCCGGTCAACTTGAGGCCTGGGATAAACTGATCCCGCAGCTTGAAGAAGATCCGTTCATGAAGAAAACTCTCGACAGCCAGCGCGCCTGGGTCGAGCAGGTCACCTATTATGAGCTTATGAACTCGCCGGATTATACGCTTGCGTTTAATCACTACTTCCCCGGCAAGCTTAAAATGTGATCTCAGAGTAAAATCTGACGTGATCAAGGCCTCGGCGACAAACGCGCCGGGGCCACTTTTCAACTGAAAGGGGGCTCGTGTGATTAATTTCATACGTTTTGCCGACAACCTGTCGGCCTGGTTTGGCAAATCCTTTGCCTGGCTCATCATCCTGATGGCCGTTGGCACCGGATATGAGGTTGTCGTCCGCTATATCTTTAACAATCCGACCGCCTGGGCACTTGATGTGTCTTTCATCATGTATGGCACGCTGTTCATGATGGGTGGGGCCTATACCCTTTCACGGGGCGGGCATGTAAGGGGCGATTTTCTTTATCGGCTTTGGCAGCCGCGCAATCAGGCAAAGATTGATTTCGTGCTCTATATCATCTTTTTCTTTCCGGGCGTTATCGCGCTGGTTCTGGCTGGATGGAAATACGCGGCACGATCATGGTCTTACGGCGAAGTTTCGGTCAACAGCCCTGCCGGTGTGCCGATCTATCAATTCAAGACCGTCATCGTTGTCGCCGGTCTTTTGCTGTTCATTCAAGGTATCGCCCAGGTTTGCCGCTGCATTCACTGCATGCGCACCAATGAATGGCTTCCCGCCGATGAAGACGTCTTTGAGACCGAAGACCTGCTGATGCAAAAGGCCTCTGAGGCCGAGAAGGATGCACATCCATGACCGATCCCCAAATCGCCCTGATGATGCTGGGCCTGTTCATCATCTTCGTGTTTCTGGGCTTTCCGATTGCCTTTACGCTGATGGCCATGGGCATTGGCTTTGGCTATTACGCTTATTTCGACGCGCGCCGGATGTGGCGCAGCTTTGACCGGATGGCCGACGATACCGGCTGGCTTGATTCAACGAGCCTCTGGATAGAGGGGTTATTCAACAACCGAATATTCGATTTGTTCGTGAACCAGACGTTCACGGTCATGTCGAATGAGGTTCTGACCGCCGTTCCGCTGTTCCTGTTCATGGGCTATATCGTCGAGCGCGCCAATATCGTTGACCGGCTGTTTTCCACGCTCAATATCGCCGCCAAGAACATGCCCGGCTCGATGGGGGTTGCGGCGCTTATCACCTGTGCCCTGTTCGCCACCGCAACCGGCATCGTGGGCGCGGTTGTCACGCTGATGGGTCTTCTGGCGCTGCCGGCGATGCTCAAGGCGCGGTATGATCCGTCGTTCGCCAGTGGCATTATCTGTGCGGGCGGGACGCTTGGTATCCTTATCCCGCCGTCGATCATGCTGATCGTCTATGCGGCGGCCTCGAACGTGTCGATTGTCCGCCTTTATGCGGCGGCGCTCTTGCCCGGTCTGACGCTGGTGTCGCTTTACCTCATCTACGTCATCGGTCGCTCCATCCTTCAGCCGTCGGTCGCACCGCGCCCGACCAAAGAAGAAGTGCCCGACATTCCCAAGTCGCAGCTTTTCATCATGATCCTGACGTCGCTTGTGCCGTTGGCCTTTCTTATCCTTGCTGTGCTTGGCTCGATCCTGTTTGGTCTTGCCACCCCAAGCGAGGCGGCCTCGATCGGTGCATTGGGCGGTATCTTCCTTGCCTTTGTCTATCGTGCGATGACCTGGCAGCGGATGCGCGAAAGCGTCTATCTGACGGTGCGGACCACCGCGATGGTGTGCTGGCTGTTTGTTGGCTCTTACACCTTCTCGGCCGTGTTTTCATATCTTGGCGGCGAGCATCTGATTTCAGAGTTCGTTCAGGGCCTGAACCTTAGCCCGCTGATGTTCCTGTTGCTTGCGCAGCTGATTATCTTCCTTCTGGGCTGGCCGCTGGAATGGTCCGAGATCATCATCATCTTCGTGCCGATCTTCCTGCCGTTGCTGGCGTTCTTTCAGATTGACCCGCTGTTCTTCGGCATTCTGGTCGCGCTTAACCTTCAGACCAGCTTCCTAACGCCACCAATGGCGATGTCAGCCTATTATCTGAAGGGCATCGCGCCGCCGGAAATCAAGCTGACGCAGATCTTTTCGGGCGTCATGCCCTTCCTGTTCTGTGTCTTCATAGCCATGGCGATGATGTACATCTTCCCGCAGATCGTCTTTTATCTGCCGGAGCTGATGTATGGCAAATAAGGCCGATATCCTGATGCTGGACGCTTGCACCCTTCGCGAGCGTCTGGCGACCGGTGCGCTTAGCGCGCTGGACGTGGTCGAGGCCTCGATTGCGCGGATCGAGGCCCGCGAACCCGAAGTACACGCCTGGGCATGGTTTGATCCCGAATTTGCCCGCCATCAGGCGCGCCAACTTGATATCCACCGCCAGACCGGGCGCGCCATCGGGCCGCTGCATGGTTTGCCGGTGGCGCTTAAGGACATCATCGACACCGCGAAAATTCCGACGGAAAACGGCTGTGTTCTCGACAAGGGCCGGGTGCCGGTCAGGGATGCCACTATCGTCGAAAAGCTCAAGACGGCCGGCGCAATCATCATGGGCAAGACGGTCACGACCGAGCTGGCCTTCATGCAGGCCGGGCCGACGTGCAATCCGCATAACCTTGCGCACAGCCCTGGTGGCTCCTCTTCGGGTTCTGCGGCGGCGGTGGCCGACGGCATGGTGCCCCTCGCGGTTGGCACACAGACCGGCGGGTCGATCATTCGCCCGGCGTCTTACTGCGGGATCACCGGGTTCAAACCCAGCTTTGGGGCGATCCCGCGCACCGGCGTTCTGATGCAATCGCCGACCCTCGATACGGTCGGCGTCTTTGCCCGCACCCCGGCCGATGCCGCGCTTCTGTCCCAGGTGCTGTTTGGCTATGACGAGGCCGATCCGGCGACCCGCCCCGAACCGGCGCCGCCCCTGCTTGAGATCGCGAGGTCGGACCCACCGATCAAGCCGATCTTTGCCTTCGTCAAACCGCCCGGCTGGGACGACGCCGACCCCGAGCTTCACGCCGCCTTTGCCGAACTGGCCGAGGCCCTTGGCGACCGTATGTTCGAGGTTGATCTTCCCGCGCCCTTTGGCGATGCCGCCATGCTGCGCGAGCGGGTGAACTTTGCCGAGATGGCCCGCTATTATTACAGCTATGGCAACAAAGGCTCTGAGCAACTTGGCCCCCTCACGCTTGAGGCGCTGAGTAAGGGCAACGCCATTCTGGCGCGCGATTATCTTGCGGCACTTGATTGGGGTGACGTGCTTTATGCCGGGCTTGACGAGATCTTCGATCGCTGTGACGCGATCATCTGCCCCGCCGCCATGGGCCCCGCGCCCGAGGGGCTTGAGTTCACCGGAAGCGCGCTCTTCAACGGGCTTTGGACATTCGTGGGCACGCCCGCGATCACCATCCCCGCGTTTACTGCGGAAAACGGGCTTCCGATGGGGATTCAGCTTGTCGCCGCACGCGGCAATGACGGGCGGCTTTTACGGAATGCAAACTGGTTTCAAGGCTGGCTGACCGAGGCCGGCGCTTAACGAAAGGACAGACACATGAACAGATTCCTTGCCCTCTTCGCCTTTGCGGTTTTCGCGGGATTTCTTTACATTCTCGCCAGCAAGATCGGCGAAATTGACCTTTGGATCGTGACGCTTCTGACGGCTGGCCTTGCGGCATATGACTTCGTAACCTCCAGCAAGGACAATAGCTGATATGTCGGACAAGCCTGTTATCTGGATTCCGCGGCGCCTTTCGGATGCGACACTGGCCCGCGCGCGCCGCGACTACGAGGTCATCCTGAACGAGGACGACACCCCCGGCAGCGCCGAGGATATCATCGCGATGAGCGCCCGTGTCGAGGGCATGATCCCTTGCCATTCCGAGCATTTCAGCGCCGAGGTCGTGGCACAGCTTGATCCGCGCATGAAGATCGTCGCCAATCATTCGGTCGGGGTCGATCATTGCGACCTGCCCGCGCTTGAATCGCATGGCGTTGTGGTGACAAACACGCCGGATGTTCTATCGGATGCCACCGCCGAGATTGCCATGCTCTTGATGCTGGGTGCTGCGCGTCATGCGGTCGCCGGCGACAGGATTGTACGCACCGGCGCCTGGGATAGCTGGTCACCGTCCTTCATGGTCGGAAAACAGGTAACCGGCGCGCGTATCGGGATTGTCGGAATGGGCCGGGTCGGTCGTGCCTTCGCGCGCAAGGCGCGTGGGTTTGACATGGAAATCCATTACCATAACCGCTCGCGCCTCTCGCCCGAGGATGAGGCCGGGGCGATCTTTCACGCCGATGTTGACAGCCTGCTTGAGGTGTCTGATTTCCTGTCGCTGCATTGTCCCGCGACGCCGGACACCCGAAAGCTGCTGAACGCCGAACGCCTGGCGCGCCTGCCGGTAGGTGCCGTGATCGTCAACACCGCACGCGGCGCCCTGATCGACGAGTCGGCCCTGCTTGAGGCCCTCAATTCCGGGCATGTCGCCGCCGCAGGGCTTGATTGCTTTGAGGTCGAACCCGGCGGCAACCCCGACTTTGCGGCGCATGACAACATCTTCATGCTGCCCCATATCGGCAGCGCCACACGCGCCACGCGTGACGCGATGGGGTTCCGGGCGCTTGATAACCTCGACGCATTTTTTGCAGGCAAGGAACCGAAGGATCGGCTGGTCTGAGTTGCGCGTGCAGGATAGGCTGTCTACCTTGGCCATATCCGAGGCAAAGGGAGCGGCGCAATGGGCCTGTTCGACCATCGCAACCGAGAGCGCAACGCGGATACTCGCAGGATTTATGCCGCTTATGAAATCGCACACACAGTCGTGGATTTCATGGCGGCGATCTGTTTTCTGGTTGGGTCGGTTCTGTTTCTCTGGTCAGACTACGAGACCGAAGCGATCTGGCTTTTCATTGTCGGATCCTTCTTTTTCTGCGTGAAACCAACGCTGCGGCTGGCGCGCGAGGTACAGCTTTGGCGCATGGGGCAATTGGAAACACTGGCGGAGCGCGCGGACAAGTGAGATAGCGCCCTTCATCGCAGGTTTGCCCAGGTTGAATGACCGCGTCGGGCACCGCCCAAAACCGACCCTATTCCGCCGCGATAGGCGTCTGGATTGTCTCATGAAACAGCATGCGATGCGAGCGCGCCAGAGTCAGGATCGGCGGCATCTCCAGCATTTCCGGCGTCGCCATCACGTGGCGCAAGCCGCGTCGTGACCCAAGTCGAACGCCCGATATCATCGACAAAGGCACCGCCAACACAAGGCTTATCGTGATCGGCAAAAGCCAGATCGAGACCATCCCCGCCAGCATGCCAATCCCAAGCAACGCCCCGCTCAGGGTTTCAACCGCATGGAACTTGAGCACCGTTAGCGGGCCATAGCTACCACCCTTGCGGGCCTGCGGCGACCATGTTGGCCGGATGCCGATCACCGTGCGCAGAACCGCCACCAGTTGTTGCACCATCATGATCGGGGCAAACAGGATCGACAGGGCGATCTCGGCCACAAGCGACAACACGAACCGCACCCCACCGCCAAACCGCGCGATCCGCACCTCGGCAAGGCCAAGCGCCGCCGCCCCCATCAGCTTGGGCGCAAGCAACATGCCGTACATGAACAGCAGGATCAAAACAGAGCTAACGCGGCTCATCTCGGGCCAGATCGGATAGAGCGGGTTTTCGGCCGAGAAATAGGTGATCACACTATCGGGTCCGTTCCCCAACAGCGCCCAGATCACCAAAAGCCCAAACCAGGCCGGTGACAAAAGATAGCTAAAGGCGCCATGCAGCAGGTGAAAGCGCGACACCGCATGCAAACCGCGCGTGCCCAAAAGGCCAAGGTGTTGCAGGTTGCCATGACACCAGCGGCGGTCGCGCAGGGCATAATCAATCAGGGTCGCGGGCGGCTCTTCATAGCTGCCGCCGATCGAGGGCATGAAGCGCACCGCCCAACCGGCCCGGCGCAAAAGCCCGGCCTCGACAAAGTCATGGCTCAGGATCAGATTTCCCTTACCCCAAAGCGACGGCATCCGTGGCAGGCCGGCACAATCGGCAAAGGCGCGGGTGCGCAGAATCGCGTTGTGACCCCAGTAATTGCCCTCTGGACCGGTCCAACCGGCGAGGCCTTCGCTAAGCAGGGTGCCATAGACCGAGGCCGAGAATTGCTGCACCCGGCCAAACAGGGTATCCGACCCGACCACAAGCGGGGCCGATTGAATAAGGCCTGCGGATGGGTCGGCGGCCATTTCATCGCTGAGGCGAATCAACGCCTCGGCGCTCATCAGGCTATCGGCATCCAGCACCACCATCGCGGCATAGGCAGCGCCCCAGTTTTCCAGCCATTGTGCAATATTGCCGACCTTGCGCTCGGTGTTCTGAACGCGCCTGCGATACCAGACCCCGGCCCCCGGCGGCAGCGCGGCGCGCAGCGTGGCAAAGGCGCGCTGTTCGGCCATGGCGATGGCGGCGTCCTGGGTGTCGCTGAGGATAAAGAGGTCGAATTTATGCGCGGTTTTGGCGTGATTCAACGCCATCACCATGGCGCAGGCATTGCCGAACACCTCGGCAGGGTCTTCGTTATAGATCGGCACCAAAAGGGCAACGTTCATCGGCGTCGGATGCCCTCGCGCGCCCTTGGTCTTGCGCATCACGAAACAGGCCAGCCCAAGCATCGCGGTGCCCACCGCCAGAGCGATCCAGAAAAACGTCACCACCACCAGCGCCAAAAGCACCCATTCAAGCCACCACATGCCCCCGGTCGACAGCCAGTCGGCAAAGGCCAAGCCAAGCGCCCCTGTGGTGGCGATGGCCGGCAAAAAAGCCGCCGCACGCCGCAACCAGATGCGCCCGACCGGCACCCAACCGGGCGCGCGCGGGTCGCGGTGCGCACGGCGCAGGCTCTGAACCGGGTGGGCCATCGGGCTTGGCGGCGGCATATGCGCCGACCTTGGAAAGGCGGTCAGGCGGTCCATCGGTATAACCACACCTCGGTCACAGACCGGCCCTGATAAAACAGTTGCGCGCGCAATTCCGCCGCCGTGACATCGCCGGGTTGAAACGAAAACGCAAGCCGGGGGCCGCCGGTATCCGGGTTGCGTTGAACCAGCCCCTCGGACACCTCAAGCCGGTTCGAGCTTGCGTGGATCACTAGATCCTCAAGGTCATCGGGAAGCGCCTCATGCGGGGCAAAATCAATCGCCACGACCTTTTTCTCGCCGTGGGTAAAGCCCTTGCCGATCCGGGTGTTGAGAACCTGCGATACCGGTTTTTTGGTCTCGATCTGATCGACCCAGGTCATGTGATAGCTAAAGCTGTGCTCGCTTCCGGCCGCCAGCGGATCGCGCGGGCGCCAATAGGCGACGATGTTGTCGTAAATTTCTTTGTCGGTGGGGATTTCCACAAGCGTGATCGCACCCCGGCCCCAATCTTCGCCGGGGGTAATCCAGAGGCTGGGCCGCTTGTGATAAAGCGCCTCAAGATCGGCAAAGTCGGAAAACCGCCGCTCGCGCTGTGCAAGGCCAAAGCCCTGCGGATTTTCATCGACAAAGCTTGAAATCTGCACGTCCCGCGGATTGGCCAACGGTCGCCAGATCATCTCTCCCCGGCCATTGAGGATGCTGAGCCCGTCACTGTCATGGACCGCAGGCCGGAAATCATCAAACCGGTTGCGGTTGGTTTCATCGAAAAAGAACATCGAGGTCAGCGGCGCAATCCCGATATTGCCTAGCTCGACCCGTGGGAACAGCGTGCAACTTACATCGACATCGGTCGCCTTGCCGTTGGGACGCAGGGCAAAATGATAGATGCCGGTCACCGACGCGCTTTCCATCAACGCATGGATCTTATGCGTGGTCGCGCCCATGGCGGGGCGTTCGATCCAGAACCGGGTGAAGTCGGGAAATTCCTCGCCCTCGGGGGCGGCGGTGTTCACCGCAAGCCCGCGCGCCGACAGCCCGTAAACCAGATCGCGCGCAATCACCCGGAAATAGCTGGCGCCCTGAAACACCGCGTATTCCTGAAAAATGCCCGGCTTTTCAAGCTCGGCGCGCAGACGAACCCCGGAATAGCCAAGATGTCCGTCAAGCGGCAGGTCCGGCGCGGTATCGGTCTTGTCAAACAGGCTGAAATCGAACGGCAAAACGCGGCTCTGGCCATCCTCGACAAGGTTCACCTCAACCGTGTTGGGGAAATACAGGCCCGGATGAAACAGATCGACGCGCAGCGGATAATCCGTATCCGACCAGATCGCGTCGCGGCTTCTGAACCAGATCGAGCGGTATTCGTCATAGGACATTTCACGCCAGGCCTGCGGCACGGTCGCGCGTTTGGCATAGGGTTTGCGCGCGATGTCGCGGGCCAGATCAACCAACCCCTCTTTGGAAAAGGGTGTCGTGGCCACGTCATCGGCGCGCGCCAGGGCAGGGCTTAGCGCGAAGGCCGCGACGGATTTCAATAGGTCACGCCGATTCATTTCGCGACCCTCCATGGGTGGGATTTGAACCACGCCACTGAATAGGCCACCACAATCAGCGCGCCAAAGCCGATGAAGTTGGCCAGCGTCATGTTCCAGGTATTGCGCCCGATCTGATCCATTACAAAGCCCGAGAGGCGCGCGAAGAACATCGAGAAGACAAAGACCGCAAGTGATTGCTGGCCAACCTTGAGGATCATTGCCAAAAGGCCGCGCCAGAGCCGCGCAAGCGTGCCGTCGCCCGCGACCTTGAGGCGCGCACCGCCTTCGCCGGCCGCGACCCAGCACAGATAGGCAAGCGCAAGGAAATGCGCATATCGCAGAATGCCAAAGTCGGATTTGTTGAACAGCCCGCGATTGTCGATCCGCCAGCTGCGCGCCCAGTCAAAGCCAAACTCTCTTATGCCGATGTTGGAGAACGGGATATTGGCAACAACCACAACTGCGGCCACGATAATCAGCGTCCGGTTTACCGGCGGTTTCGGAATCCAACCGCGCATGAAGGCAAATCCGGTAAAAAAGATAAGCTGCCAGCCGAAGGGGTTGAAGAACCACTTGCGATCCGACCATGGCTCGGCCGGGAAACCAAGGTGCATATCGCTTAGCCCAAGCCCCTCTAGCACCGAGCGTTGCGCGAAAAGCCAGATCAGCGCGATGATCCCCGCCACGGCCCAGAGGTTTACACGGCTCAGGGCCATGATCAGCGGCATCATCGCCAGGATCACCATATACATCGGCAGAATGTCGAAATAATTCGGCACATAGGTCAGGGTGAATATCCCCACCAGTTCCGGGCCGGGATCATCAAAGAACTTCCAAAGATTGAGCGAGCCGATATAGGTCTTGTCGAAATTGCCGAAATGATCAATCGCCGCCAACAATGTGGCGATGGCGAAAAACATGCAGATATGTGACCAGTAAACCTGCCAGACGCGGTGCCCCACGCGCATCGTACCCAAGGGCAAACCCGCGCGGTCAAAGGTGCGCCCAAAGGCGATGGCCGACGCCATGCCAGAGCAGAACACGAAAATCTCGGTCGCGTCGGAAAAGCCCCAGCGGGCCGGAATCCAGCTTGTGAAGAAATTGCGCGGGGTATGGGCACACAGGATGATGAACATCGCGATCCCGCGAAAGAAATCCAGACGGATATCGCGGGTCGACGCCACGGGAGCGGCAACGGCCTGGGTTGGACGGCTATTGGTCATGGCCGGATCGGCAACACTCGTCATGCGGTGTCGGCTCCTTTTGTGGAAAATAAGCGCTTATTCGGCCGGAAGGCGGCCTGCCTGTTTCCAGTCACCTTTGGACTCGGCAATCAGATCGAAGCGGGCACTGGCATAGGCATCCAGTCGGCCAGCGCGCTGTGTCAGGCGTTCCTGCAAAATGACCTCTGCATCATCAAGGAACCCGCCACGAATCGCAGAATCGATTGTCAGGCGTTCGAACACGTCTCGTTGTGCATGACTGCCGCCAGCAAGTTGCATGGATCGTCTTGCCCGTCCAAGGTTAAGAAACGCGGTCTTGTAATCCCCTTCCCCGAAGGCCTCAAGCCCTGTTGCGGCCGATAGGCCGGGTGTTGCCAGGCGCGCTTTCATCTCATCGGCGGTGGTTGTGCGGGCATCGCGTTGCAGGCGCGCCATCATACGTTTGACGGCTTCGGTCCGCTCGCCCCCGATAAGCGCCATGAGGTAGTGCAGATCGGCAAAGACAAGGCAGGCATCTTCGGTGCGGCGTTCGGATATATCGGCAAGCTCTTCCCAGCGGTCGCCGACATTGATGCCCTCAAGTTCGAGCCGCATCAAAAGCGCGCTGCCATTGGAAATATCGCGGAAATCGTCGGTTCTATCGCTGCGGATTTCAGTATCGTAAAGGTCGAACACCACGTCGATCTCGCCCTGATCAAGGTGCATCAGGGCCTTGTGCCACCACACGTGATAGCGAAAGTTGTTGCAATGCGCCCAGGCATGTTCGCGCCCGTCAAGCCAGCTCAGGCCCGCGCGCGCGTTGCCGGTCATGTCAAACACATGCGCCATCGCATGCAGACCCCAGGCATCATCCGGCGACAGGCTCAGCCCAAGGCGCCCGGCGGTTTCGGCGCGGCTATATTCGCCGGTTTCCTCAAGGGTGAACGCGTGACAGCCAAACAGATAGCCGCGCGCCGGATGTTTGGCATCATAAGCCGGCAAAACCGCTTCGACCGAGGCGCGCATGCCCTTGCCATCCCCTAGGATAAACCGGGTGGCGTGGCTGATCTTCATCGCCATCGCATCTTCGGGCCAGCGCGCAAGGATCGCTTCCATCTCGTGGATGGTCTCGCTTGGTCGCCCCGCAAGCCATGCACAAAGCCCGCGTACATAGCCCATTTCACGCTCGTTCGGCGTGATCCTTTGGGCGCCCGCCAAAGCCGCAGAATAGGCTTCTTGCGCGGTTTCCATAAGCTCTCGGCGCCCCAGCATCAGGAAGAACATGCCCTTGACCGCATGGGCCATGGCAAAATCAGGCGCCTCTTTCAGAACCATGCCAAGATGTTCAGGCGTACTCGCGGCATGGGCCAGAAACGCCAGCACCATCCTATCCCACGCTTGGGCGGCGACAGGCGATGATACGGTCATTTCGTACCCAAATTGATCATTGCGCATGGCCCGATATCCTTTCGGCAGTAACGTCTTAATCAGCTAGCCAGCTATTTGACACGCCAGCAACACGTCGGCGAGGCACTTCACCAATACGTTATCGAGTCTTTAACGAATGTGACGAACACCAGGCAGGGGTTCACGCTTAAGGTGCTGCAAAATCGGCGCAAACCCGCCCAACGCGAGCGGTTTCAGCGATAGTTTGCCCGAAAATCACTCTGCAATGGCGGCTTTTGCGACAGTTTCGAAAACTCCGTCCAATTCGGCGGCCAGATCGCGCAGAGTGTCGCCGCCCTCATCGAAATAGGGGGTAAAGACCGCCGTTGGCGTGCGGTAACTCAGGCTCGCGGTGCCATCAGCGTCTTCGGTCACATAAATGCGAATCGGTGCTTCGATGCCCGATGCGACACTCGCGGCCAGCATCCGGCGGGCATAATCGTTGCGATAAAGCCCAAAGACCCGGTTCCCCGGAATCTCGTGACCCTGAGCGCGCGCGCCATCCGACGCGCTCGCCTGAGTGACGATTGCAATAGGTGCGGTTTTGACAGCGTCACGCAGCGCCTCGACAAGATCGCCGTAGGACTTGCCGGTGTCATGCACCACCCAGCCATCGCGCGGCTCAAGCGCCTGTACACTCCCTGCCGCAAGGCCAAGAATCGCTAGGATGCTCAGAAAACGTTGCATATCATAGCCCCCTCTTTCGCGCCTATAGCTACTGCCGCAGGCCCTGTGCGGCAAATCACTATGGCGAGAGGGCGGGTTACAGCCCGCTCTTGATCCGCGCCAGAACTGCCTCTGTGTCGGCCCCAAGACTGGGTGGGGCACTGCGGTAACTGACTGGCGTGCGCGAGAATTTAAGCGGGTTGCCGAGCAGGCGCACCTCGCCCTTGGCGGTCTGTGGCGCGGAGAGGGTCACGGTCATATCGCGCGCCTGTGCCTGATCGGATTCAAGGGCTTGCTCGATCGTGTTGACCGGGCCGACCGGCACCTTGCGCAATTCGAGCCCCGCAATCACATGATCGGTGTCGCGCCCGGCAAGCGTCTCGGCGATCTGGCCAACCAAAAGATCACGATGCGTCAGACGGGCCGTATTGGTGGCAAAGCGCGGATCACTGGCCCAGTCGCCCTGTCCCAGATAGTCGCAGAACCGAGCGAATTGGCTATCGTTGCCGACCGCGACGATGACATAGCCATCGCGTGTTTCGAACACCTGATAGGGTACGATATTGGGGTGCGCATTGCCCGCCCGCGTCGGGGCCACGCCGGATGTCAGATAATTGAGGCCCTGATTGACCAGCCAGGACATGGTCGCATCGACCAGCGCGATATCAATATGTTGGCCCTCGCCGGTGGCATCGCGATGGCGTAGCGCCGACAGGATACCGACCGTCGCATAAAGCCCGCAGACCACATCGGCCACGCCAACGCCGACCTTCATCGGCTCTTCACCGGCCTCGCCGGTGATGCTCATGATGCCGCCAAACCCCTGTGCCATAAGGTCGTAACCGGGCTTGTCACGGTTCGGACCGGTCTGGCCAAACCCTGAGATCGAGCAATAAACAAGCCCCGGATAGGCGGCACAGAGCGTGTCATGATCAAGTCCGTATTTCTTTAGACCGCCAGGTTTGAAATTCTCGATCACCACATCGGCGCGCCCGGCAAGATCGTGAAGCGCCTTTTGCGCCGCCGGATCGGTGAGATCGAGCGCGACGGATTTCTTGTTGCGGTTCGAGGACATGAAATAGGCCGAAAGATCGGTCGGCTTGCCTGTCGGATCAAGCGCAAAGGGCGGGCCCCACGTGCGCGTGTCATCGCCGCCGGGGCTTTCGATCTTGATCACCTCCGCGCCAAGATCGCCCATAAGCTGGGTACAGGTTGGTCCTGCAAGGATGCGGCTGAGGTCGAGAACGACAAGGCCGTCAAGCGGTCCGGGCATGGGAGTCTCCTTAAATTCGGCCATCATAAGACCCGCGATCAATTTCGGCGGCGATCACGGTGAAGGTATCAGCGGTTTGCGCCTGTTCCAGTGCCGCGCGCAATTCGGCCCGCGATGTAACACGCACGCCATTGCCACCAAAGGCCCGGCCAATGGCCGCAAAATCATGATGGCCGAAATCAACCGCAAGATTGACCATCTGGCGCTCGCGCTGTTTCTTTTCGATCAGCGACAGGCTTGCATCGACAAACACCACGAAAATCACCGGCAGTTTCAACTCGGCCACGGTCGAAAGCTCGCCCGCGACCATCAGGAAACCGGCATCGCCGGAAAAGCTTACGACGGGGCGGTCCGGCTCTGCGATCTTGGCGCCCATGGCCAGCGGCACGGCACAGCCCATGGTGCAAAGCGCGGTCGATTGCAAAAGCGCCTGCGGGGCGTAAGAGGTCCACATTTGCGACAAGAGAATGCGGTGCGCGCCGCTGTCACAGGTGGCAATCGTTTCAGGGGGAAGGGTCGCGCGCGCCTCGGCAATCACGCCCGCCGCGCCCCATTCATCGTCATGCGGAAAGGCATGGGCCAAAGCGGCGCGCACCGCCGCCGGTTCGCCGCCGGGCCATGTGGCACGCGGGGCAACGCCCTCGCAAAGCGCGCGCAGGCTTGCGCCGCAATCGCCGACGATATTCATCGTCGCCTGGTGCATGTACTGATGGTTTGGCTCCGCCGCGATGTCGATCACATTCACCTTGGCCGGGTCCCAGATTTCGCGCCAGCCGGGGCGCATTTCGATCGGGTCATAACCAACGCAGAGGATCAGATCGGCGCGCTCGACCAGCGGCACCATGATGCCATCGGCCAGCGGCGACAGGCCCGCGCCCCCCATCGCCATGGCATGGGTTTCCTCAATAAGACCCTTGGCCTTGTAGGTGGTGATCACCGGAATGCCATATCGTTCGGCCAGGGTCGCAATATCGGGGCCGGCACCCTCGTTCATGGCATCAAGGCCGACGATCATCACCGGGCGTTCTGCATCGGCCAGCCAACCGCGCGCACGAGTCAGCGCCTCGCCCGGCGCGGGCACCATCACTTCGGCCATCGGGCGGCGACGCAGGATCGGCAGGGTCACGCGGGTGTCGGCGACGCTGATCGGCACGTCGATATGCACCGGGCCGGGCCGCCCCTCAAGCGCGATGCCCATGGCCTTGTCGGCGATGATATCGGCGCCCTGCGCGGTCAGGCGAAAGGTCGCCTTGGTGATCGGGCGCAAAACCGCCTCGTGATCAAGGATCTGATGGGTATATGTCAGCGCCTCATCGGCATCGACACAGCCCGACAGCACGATAAGCGGCACCCGGTCTTGATGGGCATTGGCAATCGCATTGACCCCGTTGAGAACCCCCGGCCCCAGCGTCGCAATCAAAATGCCCGGCGCACCGGTGCGATGCCACACACCTTCGGCCATGAAGGCGGCGGCATTCTCATGGCGCGCCAGAACGCATTCTATACCCGCACGCGACAGCGCATCCATCACGGTCAGAACCTCGCCCCCCGGCATCCCGAACGCATGGCGGCACCCGGCCTCGTACAAGCGCCGCGCAAGGTAATCGGCGGCGCGATCGGCGGTTTGATTGGCATGTGTCACGGGGGCACTCCTTCGTCATCCTGACCCACTTTCTGGCCGAGCAATCGGCCAACCGCAAGCGCCTTTGGCGGTGGTTTGAGGTCTGTTTACTGGAATTTCCCCTGTGCCATGCCTAAATGCCGGGTTGAGGCAGGGCCGCAAAACGCTTAATCACAACGCTAATTCTTACGATCTGCCCATGCTTTTTCATCCGGGCGCAAGGACATAAAATGGCAAACCATCTTTATCAGAACGATCTGCCCGATGGGCTGAACCTCGGACCTGTTGTTGCAATCGACTGTGAAACCATGGGGCTTCAGCCGCATCGTGACCGGCTTTGCGTGGTGCAATTGTCCGGTGGCGATGGCAACGCCCATATGGTGCAGGTTGCCAAGGGCCAGACCAGCGCCCCCAATCTTGCCGCCCTTCTGGAGAACCCGGATGTGCTCAAGCTGTTCCATTTTGGCCGGTTCGATATCGCGGCTATGTACAACGCCTTCGGCGCGCTTGCGGCGCCGGTCTATTGCACCAAGATCGCCAGCAAGCTGATCCGCACCTATACGGATCGGCATGGCCTCAAGTATCTGCTTCAGGAATTGCTGAGCGTTGATATCTCGAAGCAACAGCAAACCTCGGATTGGGGCGCGGCCAAGCTAAGCAATGCGCAGCTTGAATATGCGGCTTCGGATGTTCTTTATCTGCACCGCCTGCGCGAGGCGCTGAATGTGCGGCTTGAGCGCGAGGGGCGCATGGACCTTGCGCAAAGCTGTTTCGATTTCCTGCCGACCCGTGCGCGGCTTGATCTTGCCGGATGGCCCGAGATTGATATCTTTGCCCACTGATGGTGCCCACAGATAACACCTATTCGCGGGTCGTTGCATGGATGAAGATCATCCTGCCGATGGCCGCACTTGGGCTGTTATCAACGTTGTTTCTCATCTCGCGCACCATCGACCCGTCGCAATCGGCGCCCGAAGCCCAGATTGACCTTGAACAGCGTGCGCAGGATCAGGGTGCGACCAAGCCAAGCTTTTCCGGGGTAACGCAGCAAGGCGACGAAATCCTGTTCACCGCCGATATCACACGCCCCAAGCGGGACGAACCCGAGACGATCCTGGTAGAAAATATCATGGCGCGGATGGCGCTTTTTGAGGGCGCGGTTGTCAATATCACTTCCCAGCACGCGCAAATGAACCTCAATAGCCTGACAGCCAGCCTTGAAGGCCGGGTGGAAATCACAACCTCGACCGGCTATGTGGTGGCGACAGACCGGCTGGATACACGGCTGGATGAGATCCATGCCGAGAGCCCGGGACCGGTTAGCGCAAGAGGGTCGATCGGCGCCATCACCGCCGACCGCATGCTTTTGCAGAACAATAACAAGAGCAATGCACCGGAATTGATTTTCACGGGCGGCGTCAAGCTGATATACCACCCCGGAAATGCCAAGGAATGACCGACGTGGCGAGACTTATGATACTAGTGATCGGGCTGTTTTTCATGGGCCTGCCCTCGATGACCGAGGCGCAGGGCGCACAGGTGGCGTTTGGCAATACTCAACGGGATCGCGATCTGCCGGTTGAGGTGACCTCAGATAATCTTAACGTTAATCAGAATGACAACACTGCGATTTTTACCGGCAGCGTGGTGATTGGTCAGGGCGAAATGCGGCTTTCGGCGCCAAGGGTTCTGGTGATTTATCTCAGTGATAAATCCGGGATCGAAAGCCTTGAGGCGACCGGCGGCGTGACAGTGGTCAGCGGCGCCGATGCCGCAGAGGCCGCCCGCGCCGATTACAACCTCATCACCGGGATGATCGAAATGCAGGGTGATGTTCTTTTGGTGCAGGGCGAGAATGCCATCACCGGCGACACCATGATCGTGGACACGACCGCAGGCACCGCACAGGTCAGCGGTCGGGTTAAAACCCTGCTTCAACCAAAGGCCAAGGAATGAACACACCCAACCTGACCCTGGCGCATGAAAATACCGGATTGCGGATCGAGTGCCTGCGCAAAAGCTATAAAAAGCGGGTGGTCATCCGCGATGTCTCGCTCTCGCTTGAACAGGGTGAGGTGGTGGCGCTTTTGGGGCCGAACGGGTCGGGCAAGACCACGACGTTTTACGCCATCGCCGGGCTTATATATCCAGAGGGCGGGCATATCTTTATCGACGGCCGTGATGTCACCAACCTGCCGATGTATCGCCGCGCCAAGCTTGGAATTGGCTATCTGCCACAGGAAATGTCGATTTTCCGTGGCCTGTCGGTAGAAGATAACATCATGGCGATCCTCGATATTTCAGAAAGCGATCGGCGCAAGCGGCGCGAGCGGTTGGAAGAGCTGTTGTCGGAGTTCTCGATCGAGCATTTGCGCCGCGCGCCCGCGCTTGCGCTTTCGGGCGGTGAACGCCGCCGGGTCGAGATTGCGCGCTGTCTGGCGGCGAAACCGCGTTATCTCTTGCTGGATGAACCCTTTGCCGGGGTCGATCCGATTTCGGTTGGTGATATCCGCCATCTGGTGGCCGATCTGAAAAAACGCGGCATCGGTGTTCTGATCACCGATCACAATGTGCGCGAAACGCTGGAGATCGTCGATCGTGCCTATATTCTGCATGACGGCAAGGTTCTGATGTCCGGCAGCCCGCAGGATGTGGTTGCCAATGAAAACGTGCGCCGGGTCTATCTCGGCGACAATTTTCGGATTTCCTGAACGCCGGCCTTTTGCCGCCCAAAACACCATGCGATCCTTTCAATTTGAATTGACAAGACGGCCAGAAAACGCGTCAATTGAGCTATGACATGTGTTGAACTTACGCTGTTCTTTGACTGGCCCCCGCGACAAGGGCCTGCTTTTGGACAGATTTCACATATGTCGAATATCAGCATCCCGAACTGGCACTGAACTTTTGCGCAGGCGCGCCGTGCTAGTCGAGGTTTGTCAAATAAAGGAGACAAGATGCGTTACCAAATCAGCGGACGGCAGATCGACATCGGTGAAGCTCTTCAGGTGTATGTAAAAGAACACCTTGGAACCGTCGTCGATAAATATACCGGGCGGCCGACCGACGCGACTGTATTCTTTTCCAAAACGGGCAGCGAATTCAAATGCGAAGTGACCGTGCATCTGTCCACTGGTCTGACGGCACAGGCCAACGCCAAGGCGCATGAAATTTACGCGGCGTTTGATGCGTGTTCCGAAAAGATGGACAAACAACTTCGCCGGTACAAACGCCGCCTGAAGGACCACCACAAGGAACGCCCGCAGCCTGTTGAACTTTCTGGTGCTTCCTCCTATATCCTCGCCTCAGATAGTGAAGAAACGGAATCAGAGCCTGATAGCCTGCAGCCGATCATCATCGCCGAGATGGAAACCAAGATTCCATCGCTATCGGTTGGTGAAGCGGTCATGCAAATGGAGCTTGCTGGCGCCCCGGTTCTGGTCTTTCGCAACGAGGGCAAAAAAGCGGTCAACGTCGTATATCGCCGGGAAGATGGCAATATTGGCTGGGTTGACCCGTAAATTAGGGCGATGGGCGGTAAAAAACCTCCTGTTTGAGCAGTACAGTAATGGAAATACCTATGATCCTCGATCCTAACGCCGTGCGCGCCTTGTCAGGTGTGACCAGCAAAAAGCGTCTCATGCAAGAGTTGGGTTCGATTGCAGAAGCCGCCTATGGGGTTCCGCATTCCACCGCTGTTGAGGCACTTTTGGATCGCGAAAGCCTTGGCCCCACCGGTGTGGGCCATGGCGTCGCCCTTCCGCATGCCCGCCTTGAGGGGCTTGAGCAGGTGGTCGGTGTTCTGGTCGTGCTGGACAAGCCGATTGGCTTTGATTCCGTCGACCGCCAACCGGTTGATCTTGCCTTTGCGCTTTTTGCCCCGATTGACGCCGGGGTCGAGCATCTCAAGGCGTTGGCGCTTGTGTCGCGCACCCTGCGGGATGCATCGCTTTGCGCAAAATTGCGCGCAAACAACGACCCGGCGACGCTTTATACGATTCTGACTGAGGCGCAGGCGGTTCAGGCCGCCTGATCCCAAGGTCTGACGCCCTCAGGCCCAGCGACCAAACCCAAAGGTTACATAATCGCGCTGATAGACGTCACGCGCCAAGGCCTCGATTTCATCATCGTAAATCTCTGAGAGATCGAATGGCGTATCCGTCAACGCTTGGGGTGGCACCGGCGGCTTGGCATAACCGACCTGACGCGCCAGGGCGGCAAGATAACCTTTCATCTCGGTTTCGCGGATCACCATGTCGGGTGATCCAAACTGTGCCATTCCTTCCAGAACCGAGGCCTGCGTGGCCCAATGCGCATCGACCCGAATGCCGGTCTGCCCTGCAAGATTGGATTTTAGAAAGATCAGGAATGCGACGAAAGCCTCGCGGTGGGCGCGCCGGTCATAGTCTTCCTCCAACTCGCCGCCTGGCAGCGGCAGTTTATGAAAATTGCGCAAGGTCTTGCGAATATCGCGATAACAGCCGGGGCCCTTGACCAAGATCTTGGCGCAGAAAGCGGCATGCGCGCGCGCCACCGGATGGCGCAGAACGCTAAAGCGGCGATGTCCGGGCTTGCGCCGCATCCATTGCCGCAGCGCCCTTTGGTTAAGCTTGGTCGGCAAGGTGTCGGGCGGCACACCGTCAAGCGCCGCAAGCCAGTGACGTACTTCGGTCTCGGGGCCAGAGCGGACCGGCATGTAAAGCAGCGCCGCCTTTGCCGCGCTGACAAATCCCGGCACGGCGGCGCCGCGACGCGGCTCGAAATTCGGTGTGCGCGTCAGATTGAAAGTGTCCAACCCCGCAAGCGCGTGTTCCATCTCGTCAAAGTTGGAAACCTTATCTTCAAGCCCGCCGGGGTTTTGCTTTTTCAGAGAATCGTCAAGGGCATCCAGAACCGTCGCGCAGCCAAGATAGCGTGCCAGACCATTCATCACCTCAAGGCTTTGAAGATCATCATAGGCCACATAAAACGCGGTCTGTCCACTATGCTGAAGCCGGTTCAGAAGGAACACCTGAAAGTCCTGAAGCCGCCCGACATGGCGTTCAAATTCCACGCCGTCAAACTCGATCTTGCTATCACGGCGCCGTTTGACGTTGGTCAGCTTCCACTGGCCGGTGGCCTGGGCGATTTTCCACGAGACATAGCTATCGACCGGGTTGCGGGTCAGCACGATCTTGGCACAGCGCGGATCATCAAGCACGATATCCAGAACCCTTGGATCGTGATCATGAAAGAACCGAAAGCCGCCAATGCCCTCGGACCCGGTTTTTATCGCCTCGATCAACCGCCCCGGATCGCCATCGCGCATTGCCTGCGTCACGCCCAAAACCTCGGTCTTGTTCGGATAAGCGATGAAGTGCGGATTGAATGCCTCGCCATGGCATTCGATGCCGTCAAAGGCGTTCAGATTGCTTTCAAGAAAGTTCGATCCAGTGCGCATTTCTGCAAACACAACGAAATAGTCAAACGGGGCTGTCATCAATATTTACCGCACCAGATAAGGTTTGCGTTGGTTCTGCTGTGGTTCGTTCAGCCTGTGCTCGACCGGGAAATCGCCCATAAGATAGGGATGCATGCCCTGATTCTTGAGGTTTTGCAAAAACTGGCCAAAGCCGCTTAAATCGGTCATGCGCGGCACCTCGGCGAGGCCACGCAGGTTTTGCTGACCGATTTCGTCAATGATGGTTTGCAGCGGCTCCATCGGGGCCTCGATAAATTCGGCCATGGTCCAGATCCGCACCCGCGCCTTGGTCCACTGCGAGCGCAGCACCTCAAGATGTTTGCTTTCGACCTGTTGCAAAAGCGCGGCCTCGCGCCGGATGTCCGAGAAATTGCTGTTGGATTTGAAAAGCGGTACGGCCCAGGCGCCGGAAATCACCGAAATCTGAGCGTTCGGGTCTTTGGCGATTTCCCATTCGATCTTTTGCTTGTCGCGCGGGCCGAACTGAAAACACTGGCGTTCGCCGCGGGTGTTCCAGATCAGGCTGGCCAGAAACGCGCGCGGATTATAGTCGCGCAGGGCGGCGCTATCGCTTAGCGCGCCATTCATCACCGTTTGCCCATCGGAAAACACGGCCCGTTCTGGCGCAAAGAGATGCCCATGCACCCGCATGCCAGTCATCTTGGCCAACCACGGTTCGAAATTCTCGAAGAGGTCGGAAAATCCTTCAAAAACCGAATATTGCGCACAGGTCAGGCCATTTTCACGGCCCTCGACCGGAAACCGGCTTTGCATGTAAAGACCGGGGCGCCCGCGCGTGCGCCGCTCAACCGCCTTGGCGAAAATCCGGTCGATCTTGCCGGGGTTTGGTTCGGTCCGGTTCATCGCGCCGGCCTGATCGGTCAGAAATGCCTGATAAAGGCGATCGGCAAACGGCCAGATCTTGCGCGCAACAAAACAATCCGACCGGCGCAAAAGTTGCAGGTGGTCATCATAGAAAATATGCGGCTTGCCCTGATAGTCGAACTTCGAAAGCGTCAGTGAGCGGCTTTCGATCTGGCGCGAATATTGCCGGACAAGTGTCTGGAAATAACTTTCATCGGGGATCCAGACCTTGCTGAAATAACGGTCATAGGTGTCGCGCTCGGGATCCTGAAGAATGGCCGACAGGGTTTGACGCGTCAGACACCACCACTGGCTTCCCATATGGGGAACAATGCCGTTGGGAATCTTGCGTTTGAATCGCAGCACGCGTTGAAGGGCGACGTATTTATCAAACAGATAGCGTTGGTTACGCCATGAGAACGGGAACCGCAGGGTAAAGCGTTCCTGATCAAGTCCGCCCATTGTCCAGGGCACATCGGCGGTGGTGGCGGATTCGATGAAATCGGTATGCGGGCGTTTGGCAAGGTAATCTATCAGCTCCTGCACCGGGCGCAGCGGCAGGCAGGACCCCGAGGCCAGATAGACGTGGCGGACTTCGGCAAAGTCATTGAGCATGATCTTGGCCGCGTCCTGTGTCGCGGCCACAAGCCCCCAGGTGCCCCATTCACAGCGATGCCGCCTTGCAAACCGCACATCCGGCATATCCGAGAGGGCGTTTACAAAGGCATCATAGGTTTTGCGCGGGACGGCCTTGTCGACATGGATCACCAGCGGACAGCCCGCCGCTGCCCAGTGGCGCGCCACCTGTTCGGCACGGCCAAAGGCGGTATGGACCAACATGATGATCCCGACACCCATGATTTACTGCCCTTCCCTCATGCCCAGTTCCCCTTGGACATTAGGCCAAGGATCTCCAGCTGACGCCAGTTTATATATTTTTCCGACCATTTGCACCAAAGCTCTGGGTTTTCCTGCACGGTTCTTGCGTAGGCCTTGTATTCGACACTGGCCGAATAGTGCTGTCGGCGGGTTAATTCCTCGGCGGCTTTGGCGGTGAAGGTGTCAAGAAACTTGGCATGAAGCAAAATTCCGCTCGCCTTTTCGCCACCCCATTCATCATAGGTCAGGTTAAGCCCACGCGGCAAAAGCATATGAGTCGAGCTTTCATAGGCATAGCGTCGGTCCCATTTCACCAGCGGCGTCTTGTTCAGCGCGGGGGCCTTCTTCGGGGCGTCAGGAAAGAACACCCGCGCCCGTGGCCCGCCCTGAATCCAGAGATTTCCGTAAAACTTGTTTTTATCGATCACATAGTTGCCGGGATCAAACCAGGCGGCGATTTCAAGCGGGTTTTGCCCGGTTTGATAGGGCACCGCATCAATGCGTCCCTTGGGGTACATGTCCAGAAGCATCGCACCAAAGGATTTGACCTGACTGGTATCAAGCCAATCGGTCAAGGCCCGGATCGGGCGCGTATCGCAGAATGGATAAACAAAGAATTCATCGGCATCGACCACAAGCGTCCAGTGATCATGGCCGTATTTCTGTTGTAGCCAGTTCAGCCAATCCACCCCAAAGCGGGATCGCTTATAGCTTGATTTGGTGGACCAGAGCGAAACGTCATCCTGTTGCGCCAGATACTCGGCACCGCCATCGGTGCTGTCGTTGTCGACGATCAGGAAATGCGACACACCCATATCTCGATAATACCGCAGGAAATACGGCAGGCGGATATGTTCATCGCGCAGTGTAGAAAACAACAGGATATCACCGGGGCGAATCCTTTCCGTGCGGTTGGCAACCGGCGTCAGCGAAAAATGCTTGCGATAGGCGCGCAATTTTGCCCGCTTACGCCGCAGCCGCATTCGATATGACTGCCAGATACCCAAAGATTTCGGCCCCCGTTAAACGTTTGTCATCGCCGCACACTATCTCAGGGCAATTAATACAATCTTTTTACTGCACAATCTCTGGCAAAAACGCAAATTGTTGCCAAGTCAGAAAACCCGTTTGTCTGGCCCAGCGCAACCGGCTTTGCGGTTTAATTTACCGTGGCGAGCGCTTGGCAAGGATGCGCTGAAGGGTGCGACGATGCATGTTAAGGCGACGGGCGGTTTCGCTCACATTGCGATCGCAAAGCTCATAAACGCGCTGAATATGTTCCCACCGCACGCGATCCGCGCTCATCGGGTTCTCCGGGGGGGGCGGCAATGTATCACCGGTGGCCAGCAAGGCGTTGGTGATATCCGTAGCATCGGCCGGTTTTGAAAGATAATCCGTCGCGCCAATCTTGACTGCGGCAACCGCCGTGGCGATCGCGCCATAGCCGGTCAGAACCACGATCCGGCTATCGGGGCGCTTTTCGCGAATGATTTCGACCACATCAAGACCATTGCCATCTTCAAGCCGCAGATCGCAGACCGCATAGGCGGGCGGTCTTGCGGTGGCAATCGCGCGCCCGGCGACGACCGACCCGGCGGTTTCAACTTCAAAGCCGCGCTTTTCCATGGCCTTGGCCAAACGTTTCAGAAACGGTTCATCGTCATCCAACAACAGAAGCGTTTTGTCCTCACCAATATTATGCTGGTCCTCGGCCATCCCGTTCCTCCTGTTGCGCGCAATCCCTAGAAAGGTTCTAGCCCGCGCTTTTGCCTGCGTCAAACAAACGCAGCGCTCTAGCTTGCATCAACAAAACATTGAATGCGTTCAGCCATTTGTTCGGCGGTGGAATCCCGGCGGAAAAACTCGACAAAGCCATGCTCCGGCAAAGTCAGATATGACATGGTGGAATGGTCCACGAGGTAGAATTCTTCCTCGCCCTCGGTCGGCTTCTGGGCCTGATAAAATGTGCGATAGGCCTTGCTCGCCGCCTTGACCTGTTCCGGTGAGCCGGTAAGCCCAAGCATGCGCGGGTGCAGGTAATCAGTATATTCTTTCATCACCTCGGGCGTGTCGCGCGTGGGGTCAATCGAGATAAACACCGGTTTCACGATTTTGCCCCGGCTTTCAAGAATATCCACCGCCTCTGCATTGCGCGCGGCATCAAGCGGGCAAATATCAGGGCAGAAGGTATAGCCGAAATATATCAGCGTCGGCTGGTCGACTACCTCTTTGTCAGTCACCGTCTCACCGTCTTCACTCACAAGCGTAAACGGACCACCGATCTGTCCGGCGCCCCCCGCCACGCTTGAGGCGCGGCATTGTGCAAACTGATCATCATCGCCGCCAGCCATCGTCATGTAATAGGTTACGCCAAGCAGCAGAATCACGGCAGCCGTGGCGGTAATGGCAATCAAGCGGGTCATCGGGATTTCCTTGCGTTAGGGGGCGTTGGGTGCAACTTTCAGACTTTCTAACATCCCCCTCCCTGCATGCAATGGGACGCAATCGCACATATGGTTGATCACACCGCCGCCTCCTTCAAATCGCGCCAGAGCGGAAGCTGGATTCGCCTGCGCACGCTTGTGCTCTTGCGGTGGTGGGCGATAATCGGTCAGGCGAGCGCCCTGATCATCGCCGAGCGATTTTATGACCTTAACCTGGAAATCGGCCTGTGTTTTCTCGTGATCGGCGTATCCATCGTCAGCAACCTTGTGGCCGCCTTTGTCTTTGCCGAAAACAAACGCCTGTCCGAACAGGACACGCTTTTGGTCGTATTGTTCGATATGCTGCAACTTGGGTTGCTGTTGTATCTGACCGGCGGGCTGAACAACCCGTTTACCATTCTGATCGTCGGGCCGGTCACGGTGTCTGCCTCGGCGCTGTCGTCTCGGTCAACCGCGTTTCTGGGGGTGATGGCGATCCTGATCGTCTCGGTCCTGATGCAGTTTTACCTGCCGCTGCGCACCGAACAGGGGTTTATCCTTCGGGTGCCGGATGTGTTTCGCTTTGGCAATTGGGTGGCAATTGTCATCGCGGTGATCTTTCTTGGCGTCTACTCACGCTGGATCGTGCAGGAAATGCACGCCATGTCGGATGCCTTGCAAGCCACGCAAATGGCCCTGGCGCGCGAACAAAAGCTGACCGACCTTGGCGGGGTCGTTGCCGCCGCCGCGCATGAGCTTGGCACGCCGCTGGCGACGATCAAGCTTGCCAGCACCGAATTGGCAGAAGAGTTATCTGATAGTCCCGACCTGCGCGAGGATGCGCTCTTGATCGTGCAACAGACCGACCGCTGTCGTGATATCCTGCGCTCGATGGGGCGGGCAGGCAAAGATGATCTGCATCTGCGGACCACCCCCCTGACCGCGCTTGTCGAAGAAGCGGCAGAGCCCCATATTGATCGTGGCAAATACATTCATTTTGACCATGCGGTCGGTGAGGGCGATATTTCAGCTCCGCCTATCGTCCTGCGCCGACCAGAGGTGATACATGGGCTGCGCAACCTTATCCAGAACGCGGTTGATTTTGCGCGCGAAAATGTCTGGGTCGAATCAAGCTGGGACGAGAATACCATCACCATTCGGATCATGGATGACGGGCGCGGATATCCGCCGCATCTCTTGGGCCGAATTGGCGATCCGTTCATGCGTCGCCGCGCGAGCACTGGCGACCCACGACGGCCGGGCTATGAAGGGATGGGGCTTGGCCTTTTCATTGCCAAAACGCTTCTGGAACGCTCTGGCGCGGACCTTAGCTTTGCCAACGGATCGGAGTCTTTCAAATCGCAGGAAAGCCATTCGGCCCGCACCGGTGCGTTTGTCGAAGTGACATGGGATCGGGACGCAATCGCGGCGCCAACCGGCCCGGAATCGACCGCTCTGGGCCTAAATCAGCCCTTTCAAACCTGAAAGTCGACAAGATTCAGCGCAACCGGATCGTCATTAAGGCGGCCTTAACCAGTTTCGATAAAGTTCGACCCGACTCCTGGGACAAAAGGTGCAGTATGGTCGATCTAACCGTTTCAAACTCTGTCATCCTTGGCGGCCTTGTGGTCGCTTTTTCCTTTGCCGTGCTCTGGTTGATCGGGATGTGCCGGACCAGCCAAAGTTATAAAGGGGCGCTGCAACACCCTGGTACACGGGCAAACAGCTTTTTGTTTCGCGACGAAGACCTGATCGAGCACGATGCGAGCACGATGACCCTGCCAAAGGCGGAAACCGAGGATGAAACCGACTGGCATCGCATGAGACGCTGGCTTGGGTTCCGCTTTCCCAATCTTCCAGAGCAGCTTGGCGATCTGACCGCTGATCTTGAAATCGAAAGCAATGAGGACGGTTTGAAATCGCGTCTTGAATTTTCGCCGGGCAAAAAGACCGTCCACCTTACGCTAAGTGAAACGCTTGCACCGGATTCCGTCGTACTGCACGAAACCCTGCGCCAACATGCGCTTTTGGAGGATCGCGCTGCCGCCTTATCGGCGGCGCCAATGCCGGTTTGGGCAACCGACAAAGACGGTAATGCGATATGGGAAAATCAGGCCAGCAAAGCGCTGGCCGATGAGCATAAAGAGCAGATGCTTCTGGCCCTTGGAGATGCGCCAGAGCCCGGCGTTTCGGTCTCAACGCAGGTTTCTCTAGAAAATCCTGTCGGGCCGTCGGATCTTTGGTATGACCTAAAGGCAGTCGGGTCTGATACTGGCACGTTGCATTATGCCGCAAACATTACTCGCATCATCCATGCCGAAACCATTCAGCGTGAATTTGTCCAGACTCTGGCCAAAACCTTTGCCCATCTGACCACTGGCCTTGCAGTATTTGACCGCAGCAAGAACCTGGCACTGTTCAACCCTGCGCTGATCGACCTTACTGCACTTTCCCCTGAATACCTGAGTGCGCGGCCCAGCCTGATCAGCTTTTTTGACACCCTGCGGGACCGTCAAGTGATGCCAGAGCCGAAAAACTATGCAAGTTGGCGCAGCCAGATCAACGATATGGTCAAAACCGCCGCCGGTGGGCTTTACCAGGAAGTCTGGAGTCTGCCCTCCGGCCAGACCTATCGCGTCATTGGTCGACCGCATCCGGATGGTGCCGTTGCCTTCCTGTTCGAGGATATCTCGGTTGAAATTCTCGCCACCCGCCGCCACCGCATGCAAATGGATCTGCGCCAGACGGTGCTGGATCAACTTGATGAAGGGGTTGCCGTGCTGTCCGCCGAGGATCGCCTGATGTTTTGCAATAGCACGCTTGGCACACTTCTGGGCATCGACCCGGATGGAAGCTTTGCCGATATGGGCCTTTCCGATCTTCTGGCGGCCTGCCATTCCCGTTACCCCGATGTTGGTCTCTGGGCCGAGGTCGAAGAAAAGATAACCCGTAAATCCCTGAGCAGTCCGATTATCGACACGGTCGGCCGCCCCGGCGGGGATGGCGCGACCTGTCGGGTGATGCCACTTGGCGGTGGGGTGACGATGCTCTGTCTGACCCAGATCGTCCCGGAAGTTTCAGGCATGACCACCGCCGATCTGCCCTGATCCCGGTTGCGGGCAGGCGTGGCGCGTGTAGTGTCGTGCCATGCCAGAGCACAGCGCCACAACACAGCTTTCCAGCCCCGATGCCACCTGCGCCCTTGCGCAGGCGATGGCACCCTTGCTGCATGCCGGGGATGTGCTTTTGCTATCGGGCGGAGTGGGCGCCGGCAAAACCCATTTTGCGCGCTGTGTTATTCAGGCGCTCTTGCCCGCGCCCGAAGATGTGCCCTCGCCGACCTATACACTGGTCCAGACCTATCCGGGGAAGACCGCCGACATCTGGCATGCCGATCTTTACCGGTTGAACGATCCTTTCGAGTTGATCGAACTTGGCCTGACAGAGGCGTTTTCCGACGCAATCTGTCTTGTTGAATGGCCAGATCGACTTGCCGATATGGCCCCCGAGGACGCGCTCTGGCTTGAATTCGCGCCAGGCAAAACGGACGATCAACGCCTTTTGCACCTGCGCTGGTCCGCTGCACATTGGAGCGAGCGGGTAAAGGGGCTTTGCCATGACTGATCGCGCCATCCTGCAACGCAGTTTCATCGCACGAACCGATTGGGCCGATGCCCGGATCGCGCCCCTTGCGGGCGATGCATCAAACCGGCGGTATTTGCGGCTGACGCGCATCGAGACCGGCGAGACCGCGGTTTTGATGGACGCGCCCCCCGAAAAAGGCGAGGACGTGCGCCCGTTTCTGCACATCGCGCGCTATCTTACCGGTCTTGGCCTCAGCGCGCCGCGCATTCTGGCCGAGGACAAAGCCAACGGCTTTTTGATCCTGGAAGATCTTGGCGATACGCTTTTCGCGCGGGTGATTCCCCAAGATGCCGCGCTCGAACTGCCGCTATACACCGCCGCAACCGATCTTTTGGCAGAGCTTCACCGTCACGCCCCACCACCAGACCTTGCCGCCTATTCGCCCAAAATGATGGCCGATATGGCCACACTGGCGTATGATTGGTACCTGGTGGGTGCGATCGGCGACATCGGCGAGAATAGAGGCGCATTTCATACCGCCATAGAAACTGCACTGACGACTCATGCCTTTGAGGCCAACGTTCTGATCCAGCGCGATTACCATGCCGAAAACCTGCTTTGGCTTGCGAATCGAAAGAGTGTCGCGCGGGTCGGGCTTTTGGATTTTCAGGATGCGATGCTTGGCCACCCCGCCTATGATCTCGTGTCGATCCTTCAGGATGCACGACGCGACGTTCCGGGCGCGCTCGAAAAGCACATGATCGCCCGTTATATCGACAGGTCCGGCGCCGATGCCGCGCGCTTTGAGACCGCCTATCACTGTCTTGGCGCACAGCGGAACCTGCGTATTCTCGGCGTATTTGCGCGGCTTTGCATACGCGATGGCAAGGCGCATTACGTCGACCTCATTCCCCGCGTCTGGGCCCATCTTGAACGTGATCTGTCACATCCCGCGATGGGCCCCGTCGCCGCGATTTTCCGCGCCGTTTTTCCACCCCCGACACCGCCCATATTACAAAGGCTCAAAGATCAATGCGCATCCAGACCCACCCGGTAATGTTGTTTGCTGCGGGGTTCGGCACACGTATGGGCGCGCTCACCGCGCATCAGCCCAAGCCGCTTGTGCGCGTGGCCGGTAAGCCGTTGATTGATCATGCGCTTGATCTGGTGCGTGGCTATGGTGCCGACCGCGTTGTTGCCAATCTGCATTACATGCCCGAACCGCTGGAGCGCCATCTTGCCGGAACCGGCGTTGCCCTGTCGCATGAGGCCCCTGATATCCTTGAAACCGGTGGCGGCCTGCGCAATGCGCTTCCACTTTTGGGTAGTGGGCCGGTGATCACCATGAACACCGATGCCGTCTGGAGCGGGCCGAACCCGCTTGCCCACCTGGCCGCGCTTTGGAATCCTGATCAGATGGACGCCCTTTTGCTTTGCATCCCCAAACCTCAGGCCATTGGTCATTCTGGTGTCGGCGATTTCATCATTGGTGATGATATGCGGGCCCAACGCGGCCCCGACGCGATTTATTCCGGGATTCAGATCATCAAGACCGACCTTTTGCACGACATCCCCGAGGTAAGCTTTTCGCTGAATCTGCTGTGGGACAAAATGCTCAAGACAGATCGCCTTTGCGCCACCCCCTATCCCGGAAAATGGTGCGATGTTGGTCGCCCTGAGGGCATAAAGCTTGCCGAAGACATGCTGGGGTGGTCCGATGTTTGACCCAAGCGACACAGCACGAGTCTTTGGCCTGCCGCCCGGCGTCGATTTCCCGCGCGCCCTGGTTGACGGGTTGATCGCGCGCCATGCCGGTCAGCCACCCGAAGCCCTGGCGCGCGTCCGGCTGATCGTGAACACCAAACGCATGGCGCGGCGCATTCGTGATCTGTTTGATCAGGGTCCGGCGCTATTGCTTCCGCAGATCAGCCTTGTGACCGACCTTGGCGAGGGCTGGGATCTTGGGCAAATCCCCGATCCCGTACCCTCGTTGCGTCGGCGTCTTGAACTGGTGCAACTGATCTCGGCGCTTCTGGATCGCCAGCCCGACCTTGCCCCGCGCAGCGCGATCTTTGATCTGGCCGATAGCCTTGCCAGCCTGATGGACGAGATGCACGGCGAGGGCGTGTCGCCCGATGTGATCGACGATCTGGACGTCACCGATCAATCCGGCCATTGGGCACGGATAAAATCGTTTTTGGGCATTGTTCGTCACTATTTCGATGCAGGCTTTGATCAGCCAGACGTGGAAACCCGCCAGCGTCTTGTTATTGAACGGCGTATCGAGCAATGGCAAAACGATCCTCCGCAAGATCCGATTATCATTGCCGGATCCACCGGATCGCGGGGCGCAACACAGCTTTTGATGCAGGCGGTGGCGCGGCTGCCGCAAGGCGCGGTGGTTTTGCCGGGTTTCGATTTCCAGATGCCGGATCATGTCTGGTCATCGCTTGAAAATGCGCTGCAGTCCGAGGATCATCCGCAATACCGGTTTCACCGTTTCGCCGTCGGCGCCGGAATTGCCGCCCGCGATATTCCCCCCTGGTCCAATGAGGTGCCCGCAAACGCGAACCGCAATGCCATCGTTTCGCTTGCCCTTCGCCCGGCGCCAGTGACCGATCAATGGCTGCGCGACGGCCCGTACCTGAACGATATTCCGGGCGCATTGAAGAACGTCACCCTGCTTGAGGCCCCCTCCACCCGGATTGAGGCCCTGGCGATTGCCATGCGTCTGCGCGACGCGGCGGAAATGGGCAAGACCGCCGCCCTGATCACCCCCGACCGCATGCTGACACGGCAGGTAACGGCGGCGCTTGATCGCTGGAATATCCTGCCTGACGATAGTGCCGGTCTGCCGCTGCATCTGTCGCCACCGGGGCGGTTGTTGCGTCATGTTGCCGACCTGTTTCGCCACCGCCTGACTGCTGAAGCGCTTTTGACGTTGCTCAAACACCCGCTAACGCACCAGGGCAGTGACAGGGGCGAACATTTGCGTCTCACCCGCGAGTTGGAGCTGCATTTACGTCGGCATGGCCCGCCCTATCCGACCGAGCAAAGCCTGATGCTTTGGGCCGATGGGCGCAAGGACAAGATGGCAGGGCGCTGGGCGCAATGGCTCTGTGCCTGCTTCACAAACAGGGACGATTCCGGCGAAATTGCACTTGTGACGCGGATAGAGGCGCATATCACTCTGGCCGAAAAAATTGCCCAAGGCAGCCTGGGTGAGGGCAGCGGAACCCTTTGGCAAAAGGATGCCGGGCAAGAGGCGCAAAAGACCATCACAGAATTTTCCGCCGAGGCCGAAGTTGCCGGCGCGCTGAACGCCGCCGATTACGCCAGCCTGTTTCACAAAATTCTGGCCGCGCGCGAGGTGCGCAACCCGGTAGAACCACATCCAAACATCCTGATCTGGGGAACGCTAGAGGCGCGGGTTCAGGGTGCTGACCTTTTGATACTTGCGGGTCTGAACGAAGGAAGCTGGCCCGACGCGCCAAAACCCGACCCCTGGCTTAACCGCACATTACGCCATCAGGCGGGGCTTTTGCTACCCGAGCGGCGGATTGGCTTGTCGGCCCATGATTTTCAACAGGCCATTGCCGCGCCCGAGGTCTGGCTTACGCGATCCGTGCGCTCGGATGATGCCGAAACGGTCGTGTCGCGCTGGCTTAACCGGATTCAAAACCTGCTATCCGGCCTGCCGGATCAGGGGGGCGTCAAGGCGCTTGAGGATATGCGCGGGCGTGGGGGCGTTTGGCTGCAACGGGTCCGGCAATTGGAAGACCCGGGATTTGAGCCTTCGGCGAAACGCCCTGCCCCTTGTCCACCCACCGAGGCGCGGCCCAACCATCTCTCGGTGACGGAAATCAAACGGTTGATCCGCGACCCCTATGCGATTTACGCCCGCCATATTCTTGGGCTGCGCCGTCTTGATCCGCTGATGAAAATACCGGACGCCCTGTTGCGCGGTATCGTTTTGCACGAGGTGCTGGAAAGCTTTGTACGTGAAACCGTTGAAGACCCGGAACGCTGTACGCGAGCAGTGTTGATGGAAAAAGCAGTGACTATTCTGGCTGAAAATGTACCCTGGGCCGAGGCCCGAGCGCTTTGGCTGTCGCGCTTGGAACGGGTTGCCGACTGGTTCATTGATAACGAACTTGGCCGTCAGATTCTTGCCAATCCAATCGCATTCGAAACCAAGGGCAAGGCCCGGATCGCCGATCTTGATTTCACCCTCTCTGCCCAGGCAGACCGGCTTGATCTTGACCGCTATGGCAACCTGCATATTTACGATTACAAAACCGGCCAGCCGCCAAGCAAGAAGGAACAAAAGGCCTTTGACAAGCAGCTTTTGCTAGAGGCGGCGATTGCCGAACGCGAAGGCTTTGGCGAGATCGGCCCGACCAAAGTGGCGCGTGCGGTTTTCATCGGCCTTGGCGGTGGTGGGCGAGAAGAAGATGCGCCGCTTGAAGAAGACCCGCCAGAGAAGGTCTGGGCAGAGTTTCACGCGCTGATTTCGGCCTATATGGATCCCTCCAAGGGCTATATTTCACGACGTGCCCCGCGCAATAGCGACGATCAGGGCGATTACGATCAGCTTGCCCGCTTTGGCGAATGGGATATTACCGATGCGGCCGATTTGACGGATATCGGCAAATGACAGAACGCAACGACGCCACCCAACGCCAGATTGATGCCGCGCGACCCGACCGATCCACCTGGCTTTCGGCGAATGCCGGATCGGGCAAGACGCGGGTTTTGACCGATCGTGTGGCGCGGCTGTTGCTGGATCAGGTCGATCCACAGCATATTCTGTGCCTCACCTATACCAAGGCCGCCGCCAGCGAGATGCAGAACCGGCTGTTCCGGCGGCTTGGGGCCTGGGCGATGCTGGCCGATGATGCGTTGATCGACGAGCTGCGCGATCTTGGGTTTGAGGGCGCGATTACATCCGAAACCCTGCATGAGGCGCGGCGCCTGTTTGCCCGCGCGATTGAAACGCCCGGTGGGTTGAAAATTCAGACGATTCACTCGTTCTGCGCCTCGCTTCTTCGCCGTTTCCCGCTAGAGGCCGGCGTGACACCGCAATTCACCGAGATGGAAGACCGCACCGCGACGCTGTTGCGCGGTGAGATTGTCGAGGACCTTGCAGGGGGGGCGGGAGCAGATGTCTTTTATGAGGTGGCGCGCCACTATTCCGGCGAAAGCTTTGACAAACTGACCGCCGAAATCGTCCGCCACAGGGGCGCCTTTGACACACCCCTGAGCGATGCCAGACTTGCCGAGATGTTCGGTCAGCCCGCAGACCTTGATCATGACATGATCACCTCGCGGATTTTTCTGGGCAACGAGCAGGCGCTTTTGACTGAGATGTTGCCCGCACTCAAGGCTGGATCAAAGACCGACGTCGCGGCGGCAGAAAAGCTTGGCAAGATCACGCGTCTCGATTTTGGCGCGCTGCCGGTCCTAGAGGGGGTCTTTTTGACCGGATCTGGGGCGAAATCACCGTTTTCGGCCAAGATCGGCACGTTTCCAACCAAGGCCACGCAAGGTATTCTTGCCCCGGTGATGGAGCAGATCAACCAATGGATGCTTCGGGTAGAAGAGGCGCGCAATGCGCGTCTGTCATTGATCGCGATGCAGAAAACCCGCGCGCTTCACGATTTTGCGCGGCTTTTCCTTCCGGCTTATGAGCGCGCCAAGCAATTGCGCGGCTTGCTGGATTTTGACGACCTTATCCTGCGCGCCCGCAATCTCTTGACCAATCCCGATGTTGCCGCCTGGGTTTTGTTTCGCCTTGATGGCGGAATTGATCATATTCTGGTCGATGAGGCGCAGGATACGAGCCCGGTTCAATGGCAGGTGATCGAACGGCTGGCGCAGGAATTTACCAGCGGTCAGGGCGCGCGCCCCGACGTGTTGCGTACGATCTTTGTGGTGGGCGACAAGAAACAGTCGATCTATTCGTTTCAGGGCGCCGATCCGCGCGAATTTGACCGCATGCAGCAGGATTTCGATGCGCGGCTTTCGGCCACGGACTCGCCGCTGCAATCCCAGGTTCTGGCCTATTCATTCCGCTCATCCCGTGCCATCCTTTCGGTGGTTGATCATTGTTTTGAAGATGCGCAGGAAAGCGGTTTTACGCCGCAAGAGGGTCACAAAGCCTTTAAAGAGGCGCTTCCCGGACGTGTCGATCTCTGGCCCGTGGTCGAAAAACAGGATCAGGACGAACCACCCGAATGGCACCTACCCGTTGATATCCGCACCCCCAACGATCCGGCGATCATTCTGGCCCGTCAGATCGCCCGCAATATCCGCAGGATGATCGATAGTAATCAGGCGATCCCGGATGAAACCGCGCCTTCGGGCTTTCGTGCGGTTCAGCCCGGTGACTTTCTTATTCTCGTGCGCAGGCGCTCTGGATTTTTTCACGAGGTGATCCGCGAATGCAAAATGCAGGATCTTCCGATTGCCGGGGCGGATCGGCTTAAGGTCGGGGCCGAACTTGCCGTGCGCGATCTCGCAGCACTTTTGTCATTTCTCGCCACCCCGGAGGATGATTTGTCATTGGCAACCGCGCTGCGGTCGCCACTATTTGGCTGGACCGAAGCAGAGCTTTATGATCTCGCGCAGGGCCGTAAACAACGATATCTTTCCGTCGCGCTACGTGATCGGGGCGCCGAATTTCCCGAAACCACGCGGATTTTAGGCGACCTGAGCAATCACGCCGATTTCCTGCGCCCCTATGATCTTATCGAGCGGATCCTGACGCGCCATAACGGGCGTCAGAAACTTCTCGCGCGTCTCGGACAAGAGGCCGAGGATGGCATTGATGCGCTTTTGTCCCAGGCGATGGCTTATGAGCAGCGCGCGGTCGATAGTCTGACCGGGTTTCTGGTCTGGATGGAAACCGATGACCTTGAAATCAAACGTCAGATGGACAGTGCCGGTAACCGGATCCGGGTCATGACGGTGCATGGTGCCAAGGGCCTTGAGGCGCCGATTGTCATTCTGCCCGATACGGCGCGGCGCAATCCGCCAAGCCTGGGCCAGATCGTGATCGCAGAAAATACCGCGCTTTGGACCGGAAAAGCCGACGAAATGCCATCCACCATTCGCAACGCAACCGAAGCTGTGAAAACCGCGCAAGTGGCAGAGCGTGACCGCCTGCTTTACGTCGCGATGACGCGGGCGGAAAAGTGGTTGATCGTTGCCGCCTTCGGTGATTTGGGCAAGCAAGGCGACACGTGGTACGACAAGATCAAACGTGGCATGCAAAAGGCCGGGGCCGGGGCGTATGACTTTGCCACCGGGACCGGGTTGCGGCTTGATTATGGAAATTGGACCGAAACAGAGAGTTTGGTTGAGCACGCATCAGAGCCGGAAATCGCCCCGCTTGCCGCCCATTTTTTCCGCCCCGCGCCAGAGATCGACCCAAGGCCAAAAACGATTAGCCCTTCCGAAATCGGCGGCGCCAAGGCGCTTGCGGGTGAGCGCGGCCTTGATGAAGAGGCCGCCAAACGGCGTGGTCGCCAGGTTCACCGCTTGCTTGAATTCCTACCGCAGGTGCCCGCGCAGGATTGGCCCGACACCGCCACGCGCCTTTTGGAAAAGGGCGGCGATGGCGCGATGGGTGACGAGCTTGCCTTGTTGCTCGGCGAGGCCGCAAAGGTTTTGACCAGACCGGGGCTTCAGCCGCTTTTCGCCGCCTCTACGCTGGCCGAAGTATCAATCACCGCCAATCTTGAGGCGCTGAACGGCGCGCGCATTCACGGCACGATTGACCGGCTGATTATCGAACCCTCCCGCATTCTAGCGGTGGATTTCAAGACCAACGCGATGGTTCCCGATACGCCAGAAGAGTGCCCGGACGGGATTTTGCGACAAATGGGCGCTTATGCGCATGCGCTGGCCGCGATTTATCCGAACCACCGGATTGAAACCGCAATCCTGTGGACGAGGACCGCGACGCTCATGCCGCTTGCGCACGATCTTGTGACAGATGCACTCAGCAATACCCAGGTAACTTGACGCGCCCGCTCAGGCTACCTAGTTTGCGTTCGAAACCCTGATCCCTAGGAGAGATTACAATGGCCACCGTTGCCGTCACCGACGCTACCTTTGACGCCGAAGTCAAAAATTCCGATATCCCCGTCGTCGTGGATTTCTGGGCCGAATGGTGCGGCCCCTGCAAGCAGATTGGCCCGGCTCTGGAAGAACTTGCCACCGAAATGGGCGGTAAAATCAAAATTGCCAAGGTCGATGTTGACAGCAACCCCAATTCCGCTGTCGCCATGGGTGTGCGCGGTATTCCGGCGCTTTTCATCTTCAAGAATGGCGAGGTTGTTTCAAACCGCGCCGGCGCCGCGCCCAAGGCCGCGCTGAAAAGCTGGATCGAAGAAAGCATCTGATCCGTAGAGTTCAAGAAGTTTGAGGGGCCGTTTTGCGGCCCCTTTTTCTTTGTAACAGGACTTTTGCTATGCCGGGCCCAAAAGATCGCGCGCGATACGTTCGAAAATCGCCGTTCCGATCGGAATAAGGTCATCGGGGAAATCATAATCCGGATTGTGAAGGGCCGCATGATCTTCGCCCGGCCCAAGGCAGAGCATTGCGGCCTTTGCATCCCAACCGAAAACACCAAAATCCTCTGAGGCGCGCATCGGCAGACCGAGGTCGCTGTTTTTAACGCCAATCGCGTTCATGGCGGAAACCGCAATCTCGGTCGCGTCGGCATCGTTGATAGAGGCCGCGAAATCATCACAACACTCAAAATCAACGGCAAGCCCCGCTTCGCTGGCCAAAACCGCCGCGATCCGGCGGGCCTCTGTTGCGATTTTGGCCTTAGTCTCGTCCTGCGCGCTTCGCAGCGTTGCAAAGATCACGGCCTCGCCCGGCGCGATGCCAAAACTGGGCTCGCCGATTTGGACATGGGTAATCGTGACCAGCCGAAAATCATCGTCCAGCGCCCCACCCCGGCCCAACGCCTGAAGCGCCGGAATGAGTTTCGAGACGGCTTCGACGGGGGATATCCCATCGTCGGGGTCGGCCGCATGGGCCGTCTTGCCCGTGAGCGTAATTTTCAACCCTTCCGAGGCGCAGTTCACCAACCCGACACGCGTCGAAACATGGCCAAACGGGCGCCCCGGTTCGTTGTGAATGGCAAAGGCCCAATCCGGTTTGATCGCTTGATAGGCCGGATCGGTCACCACCGCACGGGCGCCGCTGCCATCCTCTTCGGCGGGCTGAAACATCAGGATAACCCGGCCTTTGCCAACGGGTTTGCGCGATATCAACCTGCCCAACCCCAGAAGCATTGTCATATGCCCGTCATGACCGCACAGATGCCCCTTGCCGGGCACCTCGGATTTCCAGGCGGCGTCTGATATTTCCTGAATCGGCAGTGCGTCCAATTCCGCGCGAAACAATACCGTGGGTCCGGTACTGCCACTGTCGAATTCCGCAGCAACCCCATGTCCGCCAAGCCCGGTGAAAACGCGGGTCGGAGTCATGGCCTTCAAGGCATCCGTAATTGTTCTGGCTGTTTCGGCTTCTTCACCTGACACTTCCGGGCGACGATGCAGCGCGCGGCGGAACTCGGTTAGCTCAATCAGGTCAGAATTTGAAAGCATCACGCACCCCGGTTTCGAACGAACGGTTTGCCAAGGCCTTGCGTCCCTACCATTCCCCTTCCATATAGTCCCTAACGGAACGGAGGCCCCATGAGCAACGAATTTCCCGGATGGCATGGCACTACGATCATTGGTGTCAAAAAAGGTGGCAAGGTTGTGATCGCCGGAGACGGACAGGTCAGCCTTGGCCAGACCGTGATCAAGGGCAGCGCCCGCAAGGTGCGGCGCATTTCGCCGGGGGGCTATGACGTTGTTGCCGGTTTTGCCGGCTCGACCGCCGATGCCTTTACCCTGTTGGAACGGCTTGAGACCAAGCTAGAGGCAACCCCCGGCCAGTTGCAGCGCGCGAGTGTCGAACTTGCCAAGGATTGGCGCACCGATAAGTACCTGCAAAAGCTTGAGGCGATGTTGATCGTTACCGACGGTGAAGAGCTTTACGTAATCACCGGCGCGGGCGACGTTCTTGAGCCAGAGCACAACGTTGCCGCAATCGGGTCAGGCGGCAATTACGCCCTCGCCGCCGCGCGCGCGATGATGGATAGCGACCGCGACGGCGAAGAGATCGCCCGCACCGCAATGGCGATTGCGGCCGATATCTGTGTTTACACCAACGGCAACCTGACGGTGGAGAGTATTTCAAAATGACTGACCTGACCCCGCGCGAAATCGTCTCGGAACTTGACCGCTTTATCATCGGCCAGAGCGATGCCAAGCGCGCAACCGCCGTGGCGCTGCGCAACCGCTGGCGGCGCAAACAGCTTGGCGACGATCTGCGGGATGAGGTCTATCCCAAAAACATCTTGATGATCGGGCCCACCGGCGTTGGCAAAACCGAGATCAGCCGCCGTTTGGCCAAACTTGCCCGCGCGCCGTTTATCAAGGTTGAGGCGACGAAATTCACCGAGGTCGGCTATGTCGGTCGCGATGTCGAACAGATCATTCGCGATCTGGTGGATATTGCCATCGCCCAGACCCGCGAGGATATGCGCGAGGATGTTAAAACCCGCGCCCATGAGGCCGCCGCAGAGCGGGTGATCACCGCAATCGCCGGCGAAGACGCCCGCGAGGCCACGCGCGAAATGTTTCGCAAGAAGCTGAAGGACGGCTTGCTTGATGACACCGTGATCGAGATCGACGTTGCCGATACGTCAAACCCGATGGGGATGATGGATATCCCCGGTCAACCCGGTGGCCAGATGGGCATGATGAACCTTGGCGATATATTTGGCAAAGCTTTTGGCGGGCGCACAATGCGCAAGAAGGTGACCGTCGCGGAAAGCTATGAATTGCTTATCGGGGAAGAGGCCGACAAGCTTTTGGATGATGAGACCGTGAACAAGACAGCACTTGAGGCAGTCGCGCAAAACGGAATCGTTTTCCTTGATGAGATCGACAAAGTTTGTGCCCGCTCCGATGCGCGCGGCGGCGATGTGTCGCGCGAAGGGGTGCAACGCGACCTGCTGCCGCTGATCGAGGGCACGACGGTCACGACCAAATACGGCCCGGTGAAAACCGACCATATCCTGTTCATCGCCAGCGGCGCGTTTCACATCGCCAAGCCGTCGGATCTTTTGCCCGAACTTCAGGGTCGCCTTCCGATCCGGGTGGAACTTCGCGCGCTGACCGAGGCCGATTTCGTTCGGATTTTGACAGAGACCGACAACGCCCTGACCCTGCAATACACGGCATTGATGGGCACCGAGAATGTGACGGTTTCCTTCACCGAAGACGGAATTGCAGCGCTCGCCAAGATCGCCGCCGAGGTCAATCAATCGGTCGAAAACATCGGCGCGCGGCGGCTTTATACGGTGATGGAACGGGTGTTCGAGGAGCTGAGCTTTACCGCGCCGGACCGCTCGGGTGACACGGTGGTTGTCGATGCCGGTTTTGTCGAAAAGAACCTTGGCGAATTGATGCGCTCGGCTGATCTTTCGAGGTATGTGCTTTAACACAGTTTTGTCGAACTGGTCCGTTCGCCAATTCTCTCTCTGGCTGTCGCGTGGTAAATTTGTTCTATGGTTGTTTTGCTCCTAATCCTTATCGTGTCGCTGGGAGGCGTCGCAGCGGCGCTTTTCCTGCCCGGATATGCCGATTTGATCCTAGTCGCCGGGCCTAGCACAATTGCGGCTTTACTCTTATGGCTGCGTGTCGTCTTTCGCGGACAAAAACCGGCCCAAAACTGGATTCTAATCGACGGGTCTAACGTCATGTATTGGAAGGGTAACAAGCCGCAGATCGAGACATTGCGCGAGGTAATCGCCTATCTCAGGAACCACAAGCATACGCCCGCTGTCGTTTTCGATGCCAATGCCGGCTATCTCTTGGTGGGTAGATATCAGCACGATTACGCGATGGCCAACCATCTGGGCCTGACAGAGGAATGCGTGATGGTCGTACCCAAGGGCACCGTCGCCGACACTTTCCTTTTGACCGTGGCCCGCGATTTTAACGCTCCGATCGTGACTGATGACCGCTATCGCGATTGGGCGGACGATTATCCGGAAATAGAAGAACCAGGTCGGCTTATCCGTGGCGGCTATCGCAACGGGGTGCTCTGGCTCGATGGGATAGAGGCGCCAGTAGCGGCGTGATGTTCGAACAAAGATAACGGCCACCCTTTTCTTTGGCGACGTTTCGCGCGACGTAAGGGATATGTCGATTCTCGCCTTCCTTCGTGACAATGCGCCCTGGCTTTCGGCCGGGGTGTTGCTGACGTTTTTATCGGGCTTTGGGCAGACCTATTTTATCTCGATCTTCGCGGGCGAAATCCGTGAGAGTTTCGCGCTTAGCCATGGCCAATGGGGCGGGATTTATACGCTTGGCACGAGTGCCTCGGCGCTTGTTATGGTCTGGGCCGGGGGGCTGACGGATCGGTTTCGGGTGCGTGCGCTTGCGCCGGTGATCCTGGTGATGATGACCGGGGCCTGTGTTTTCATGGCGCTCAACCCGGTCTGGTGGCTGTTGCCTGTGGTGATCTTTTCGCTTCGCTTTACCGGCCAGGGCATGATGAGCCATATCGCCGTGGTCGCCATGGCGCGCTGGTTCGTGGCGGCGCGGGGCAAGGCCTTGTCGGTGGCAACGCTTGGCTTTGCGGTAGGCGAGGCGTTTTTGCCGCTGATCTTTGTGTCGCTTCTGCTGGTCTATGACTGGCGCATGCTCTGGCTGGTGGCGGCGGGAGCTGCGGTGCTTGGCATTCCGCTTTTGCTGCTGTTGCTGCGGCGCGAGCGCACGCCGCAATCCTGGGCACAGACGAGCCAGTCGCTTGGCATGGACGAGAGGCACTGGACCCGTCGCCAGACTTTGGGCCATTTCCTTTTTTGGTTCATGGTGCCGGCGCTTTTGGGGCCAGCGGCGTTCAACACCGCGTTCTTTTTTCATCAGGTCCATTTCGCCGAGGTCAAATTGATTTCCCATATGGAACTGGTTGCAATGTTCCCGATTTACACGGGCGTTGGCATTGGGGCGATGATCCTGTCGGGCTGGGCGCTGGACCGGCTTGGCACGGCGCGACTTTTGCCGTTCATGCAAATCCCGATGGTGGCGGCGTTTATGGTTTTCGCCTTTGCCGAGGGGCCCGGCATGCTTTTGGTTGGGTTCGTGTTTCTGGCCATGACAACCGGCGCCAATACCACCCTGCCGAATGCATTCTGGGCCGAGTTTTATGGCACCGCCAACCTTGGCAGCATCAAGGCAATGGCCGCCGCGATCATGGTATTTGGATCGGCAATCGGGCCGGGGATTACCGGTGTGGCGATTGATCTTGGGGTCGGGATCGAGACGCAGTATATTTTCGTGGCCGGATATTTCGTCTTCACCACGGTGATGATGACAATCGGCGTGAGGCGCGCGCGCCCCTTGTTATCGCTGTCGCCGTAGATAGACGTAATAGGCCCCGCCGCCGCCGTGTTTCAAATGCGCCTCGGTGATCTGCAACACCAGCGGAGCAAGTGGCGGCGTCCGCAACCAATGCGGCACATTATGGCGTAGCACGCCCTGGCGTACCGGGATCGGCCCGCCGGTATCGCGGTCTTTGCCCTTGCCGGTGACCACCAGAACAAGCCGCTTGCCCGCAGCGTGTGAGCGCAGAATAAATCCGGTCAGGGCCGGATGCGCCTGTGCCATGGTCATGCCGTGCAGGTCGATCTTGCCCTCTGGAATGATTTTACCGCGCTTGAGCCGGGTAAAAGCCTTTTTGTCCATCGCGACCGGCGCGGCGGCGACGCGTTCGGAAATACCGGGCAGCACATCATGGATATGGCCAGATCTCGTGGACTTCTCGCCAAGCGTGAACTCTTCGATCCGGGGGCGCTCCTTAACCTTCGGCGGTTTTTTGGAAAGGCTATCGGCCAAAGGCTGGGGTTTGACGGGCTGTTCGGGGTTTAGACGTCGTGCCGTGCGCGCAACCTGATGCCAAAGCTCAAGCTCTTCAGGTTTGACGCCACGGCGGCTCACGGCTTTTGCTCCGGCAACATGGCATAGGCGCGCTGGATCGGCATGAGCACCACCATGCGCCCCGGATCGCGAAGGCGCCCGGCGGCGAGCCCGGCAGCATCGCCGGTGCCAAAGAAGATATCCGCCCGCTGCGGCCCCTTGATGGCAGAGCCGGTATCCTGCGCGACCATCAGGCGGCGGATCGGATCATTGCCGCCCTTCTCGATCCAGACCGGCGCACCGAGCGGCACATAGGACGGATCAACCGCCACCGTGCGCCCGCTCGTTACCGAGCGGTTCATCGCGCCAAGCGGGCCAAGGTCGGCGTCCACATCGCCAATCGGGCGGAAAAAGACATAGGACGGGTTGTGAAACAACAATTCCCGCCCCTCTTCGGGGTTGCGTCGCACCCAGTTCTTGATCACCTCGGCCGAGACCTGATGCACGTCGTAAACTCCGCGTCGCACCAATTCGACCCCGATGGAGCGATAGGGGTGGCCGTTGGCACCGCCATAGCCGACGCGGATCACCCCGCCATCCTCTAGGCGAATACGGCCTGAACCCTGAATTTGCAGAAAGAAAAGCTCGACCGGGTCATCAACCCAGGCGATCTCAAGGCCTTGGCCGCGCATCACATCGGTGGTTTCGATCTCTCGCCGCGTCAGCCAGGGATTGGCCAATTTGGCGGCGGGCGGTTCGCGGTAGATCGGATAGCGATAGCGCGCATCCGGGCGTCGCGCTCCGTGAAGCTCTGGCTCAAAATAGCCGGTGAAAAGCGCAGGCTTGCCTTCGCTGATCATGAGCGGGCGAAAGAAAAGTTCGAAAAAGGCCCGTGCGTCCGGGCCTTGCTGTGCCAGAGCACAAAGCGCGCGCCAATCAGGGTCTTTCATGTCAGGACAGGTGTTCAGAAAAACCTTTAGGGCCGCGGCATGATCATCCTCGGCCCACCCATTCAGGTCTTTGAAATCAATGATGTCATGGCGCAGATCTTCGGCTGCTGCCGGTGATCCGAGCCAAAGCCCAACCCCCAGAAGAATACCCCGAAGCGCGCCCGTCATTCGCCCGTTGCGATAAGCCGCCAGTTGGGGTCATCCGATCCCATCACCCGCTCATATGTCCAGACGTCTTTCTGACGTTTGGATTGACCGGGCTCACCTTCGACAATTTCGCCATCCTTGTCACGCACCACCGAGATCAGCTCGCCCACGCATTTGACAGTAATCGCGGCGCGACGTGTCGCCTGATCAAATGTTGCGTCGATCAGCGCAAGCTCGCGCACGCCAACGAATTCTGCCTCGATGGTAAGCCCCTGTTCTTCACGGGCATCCACCACCTGGGCGAAGGTTTCATAGACATCCTTGTTGAGAAACGGAGTGATTTCATCAAGCTTGCCCTTCTCGAAGGCCATCAGGATCATTTCATAGGCCCCGCGCGCGCCCTGCAAGAAGGTTGTGACGCTAAAGTCGGGCTCGATCCGCTTCATATCGGCAAGCGCGCCGGCCGCGTCGGAATCTTCGGGGACGTGATCAATGATATCGTGATCCGGTCCGCCCTGGATAACCTCAAAGTCACGGCGGCGCGTTTTATCCGGTGCGGGTTGCGCCCGCGTCGGATCTTCAAACCCGTCACGATTTCCCAAAACGCTTTTCAGCCGCAAAATCAGAAAAATAGCGATGCCAACAAGCACCAGTAACTGTAAAATGGGCGAATTCATGGGCACCTCTTGTTGTGCAGGGCATGGTAAGGATCGTCGCTCGTCCTTATGTAGGTGAGGTGCGCAGCCAAGTCCACCTTGTGGACCGTAAAACAAAGGAGTGGCATAGCATGTGGTTGTTTCTGGCTTTCATAGCGGTTCCGCTGATCGAAATTACCCTGTTCATTCAATTGGGGGGTGCGATCGGTCTGTGGCCAACGCTGGCGATCGTCGTGATCACCGCGATGCTTGGAAGCTGGCTTATCCGCAGGCAAGGCGCGATTGCGATGACAAGCCTGCGTCGGTCGTTTTCCGATCTTGATGATCCGTCCGAACATCTTGCGCACGGGGCGATGATCCTGTTCGCCGGGGCGCTTTTGCTGACGCCGGGGTTTTTCACCGATGCGGTCGGATTTTCCCTTATGGTGCCGACCGTGCGGCGCGCGGTGTTCAATTTCATCCGCGCCCGTGTCAAGGTCGAGCGGTTTGAAATGGGCGGTCAGGCGCCTCGCGATCCCCGTCACCCCCATCAGCCCGATATCATCGAGGGCGAGTATCAAGAGGTCGATCCCCCAAAACGGCCAACCCATGGGCCATCAGGCTGGACAAAGCATTGAGCCAAGCAAACCATCCTGCTAAGTCATAACCAAAGTATTTTGAACCTTCAGGAGAGACCAGACATGGCCGAAGAACAAAACGGTGCTGCCCCGCAAGTACCGCAAGTCAAGATGAATACCCTGTCACAGTTCGTGCGCGATCTGTCGTTTGAAAACGTGCTTGCCCAACGTGGCACCGGCGGCGAAGTTCAGCCCGACGTCAGCGTTGCAGTTAACCTTGACGCAAAAAAGCGCAGCACCGAGCATCAGTATGAAGTGTCGGTCAAGCTTAACATCACGTCAAAAAACAAGGACGCGGACGAGCCGCTTTTCGTCATGGAAATGGATTATGTCGGCGTCTTCCACATTGAAGGCGTGCCCGAGGATCAGATCCATCCTTTCCTGCTCATCGAATGCCCTCGGATGATCTTCCCGTTCATTCGCCGCATCGTAAGTGACGTGACCCGTGATGGCGGCTTTCCGGCGCTTAACCTGGAAAACATTGATTTCATGCAGCTTTACCGCAACGAAATCGCGCGTCGCCAGGCCGACAACGAAAGCCAGAAGGCCGACGCCTAACCAAGCTTTTTCCAAAGCGCGCCGTCGCCCATCTTGTCGACAAAGGCTTGATGGGCGGCGGCCTCTGCTTCGGTTATCCGCGGTGCGAGGGGCGTATGCCGTGGTTGTGGTCGCCAGTTTTCAGCAGCATCCTGTTTCTGGTCGCGGCGATTGCTTTGCGCACCCGCGAGCACGAAATCGGGCTGACGACCACCAATCAGCTCTAGATAAACCTCTGCCAAAATCTCTGAGTCGAGCAAGGCCCCGTGCAGGGTACGCGCGCCGTTATCAATCGAAAACCGGCGACACAGCGCATCAAGCGAGGCAGGTGAGCCGGGAAATTTCTTACGCGCGATGGCCAATGTATCAATCGCCTGTTCCCAAGGCAGCTGTCGCATCTTGAGCCAACCCAACTCGGCGTTGAGAAATTTCATATCAAAAGCCGCGTTGTGAATCACAAGCTTGGCATCTTCGACAAAATCCAGAAATTCCTGCGCCACCTCGGCAAATACCGGCTTGTCACGCAGAAAATCATCGCCCAGGCCATGAACCTCAAACGCGCCTTGAGGCATGGCCCGCTTGGGGTTGATGTATTTATGAAAGGTCCGGCCTGTCGGCATATGATTGAAAAGCTCGACAGCGCCGATTTCGACAATACGGTCGCCCTGCTCGGGTTCAAATCCGGTGGTTTCGGTATCAAGGACGATCTCACGCATGGCTTATGTTCTTTCTGATCTCTGCCAGCACAGCCTGCACCTGTTCGCGGGCATGCTCAAGCGTGTCGGTTTCAATCACGTAATCCGCACGGTCTCGCTTGATCTCATCCGGCAGTTGCTTTTCACGGATGGCGTCAAATTGTGTCTCGGTCATTGTGCCCCGGCTTAACACCCTTTCACGCTGGAGTTGCGGTGAAACAGTGACACATACAACCGCGTCCATTGCCTGATCACCACCGGTTTCAAACAAAAGCGGAATGTCTAAAACACAAACATCATCGGTTGTGTTTTGCAAGAATTCCTGTCGGTCCCTGGCCACCAGAGGATGCACGATCTTTTCGATCTTTCGCAAAGCGCCCCGATCCGCAGAAATGATGTCTTTCAAACGCTCACGCGACACTGCGCCATCCTCGATGGCCGTCGGAAAGCTTGCGGCAATTGGGCCCACCGCCGCGCCTCCGTTTGCGTATAGTCGATGAACGGCCGCGTCCGCATCCCAATGCGCGCAGCCCTCTTCGACAAACATCTGAGCCGTGGTGGATTTTCCCATGCCGATGGAACCGGTCAACCCAAGTTTAAAGGTCATCGCAACGCCGCAGCACGGGTCGCGCTATCGACTGTCGGGCGAACGCCGAACCAACGCTCAAAGGCAGGCACGGCCTGATGCAACAACATCCCTAACCCATCAACTGTGACACATCCCGCCTTTTCCGCCTCGATCAACAGCCGTGTTTTGAGCGGCGCATAGACGATATCGGTCACCAAGCTACCCCGGCGCAACCCATCCAGCGGCACCCGCAGCGGCGGCTTACCCAACATGCCAAGCGATGTGGTGTTGACGACTGTAACGGCCTCTTCAAGCATATTGCCGGCCTGGACCCAATCGACCACCTGAATGCGCTTGCCAAATTCAGATTGAAGCGCCTCTGCGCGCACGCGGGTCCGGTTCGACAGTAAGATTTCGGGCACGCCAATATCCAGCAGCGAGGCGATGATTGCCCGCGCGGCACCCCCTGCACCAAGAACGGCGGCCGGCCCTGATTTTGGATCCCAACCCGGAGCGTTCTGGCGCAGGTTCTGAATAAAGCCATAGCCATCGGTGTTATCGGCGTGAATCTTGCCATCCTTGCGAAAGATCAACGTATTCGCCGCCCCGATCAAGGTTGCGCGGTCTGTCACGAGATCGGCCAGCTCTAACGCCAGCTCTTTGTGAGGTACGGTAATATTCACCCCGACAAAACCCATTTTCGGTAGGGTTTTTAGAACGTCGGCAAGATCATCCGCAGCAACGTCCATCGGAATATAATATCCTGGAATTCCAAGCGTCTTGAGCCAATGACCATGAAGCTGCGGCGATTTAGAATGGGCAATGGGCGAACCGATGACACCAGCCAGAGGTATTTTTGCATGGCTCATTGTTCAAGATCTCCTCGTAGCGTCAGATAGGATAGCAGGTCCAGCAATGGCAGGCCAAGTACGGTGAAATAATCGCCTTCAACGCGGGAAAACAACCGCACACCTTCTTCTTCAAGCTTATAGGCCCCGACGGAATGGCGAATACTTTCCCAGTTTCGCTCGACGTAGCCGTCCAGATAAGCATCGGAAAACGACCGCATTGTCATCCGAACAACGCCGACATGCCGCCAAATCGGTTTGCCGCCCTCACAGATCACCGCAGCCGAGAGAAGATCATGTCGTTTGCCACGCATATCTAAAAGCTGTGCGCGCGCCTCTTCTGGCGATTTGGGTTTCGACAAAAGCCTGCCTTGCAGATTGAGTACCTGATCACAGCCGATAGTCAAAGCGTCGGGGTGTTTCTGGCTTACCTTTGTTGCCTTCAATTCGGCCAATGCATCGGCAATATCGCGTGGCGAGGCATCTTCGGCCAACATCGAATCGCGAACCGTCTCTTCGTCTACACGGGCCGGAACAACGTCAAAACCCAGCCCTGCATTTCGTAAAAGCGTTTGCCGGATGTCAGAGGTAGAGGCAAGAACAAGAGGCTGAGGCATGTGGATAACCCATGGGAAATATCACTTGGGTTTTAAGAACAATTAACCGGTAAATCCATCCCAACTTAGGTTTCTATCGAATTGCGGCAATTTCACAGGCTTGTCAGTGTTTTCTACCGCTGTGGGAAAGGATAAATCCGTGTTGTGTATTTCATCCTCGAGGGCGAAGTTATACTCATTAGTTAAATCTGTTGTTAACCTTTAAGTTCTATGTCAAGGTATTGATATAAAACTAATATTTCATTTTTTGTTTTTTTGAAGTTCTAATGCCTCTGAATCATACACAGAGTTATCCACCTGTTCTTAAGTCTGTTGAAAACACAATAATCCACAGAAATTGGTCTCCCTAAATAAAACAACAATCTTTCTTATATATATTTTAATTATTAGAAAGATCCGGACCCGAGCGAGGATAGCCATGTTTGATTTACTGAGTACGTTTTATCCTTGGATAAAAGCATTCCATATCATGTCCGTGATTTCATGGATGGCTGGGTTGTTTTATCTGCCCCGGCTCTTTGTCTATCATACGGAACAATCAACGCCGGGCGATAGCCGTGATGAGGTGTTCCAGACGATGGAGTACAAATTGCTGAGAGTGATCATGAACCCCGCAATGGTGGCGACATGGGTATTTGGCCTTTTCCTGGTCATGACCCCCGGCATTGTCGATTGGTCGGCGGTCTGGCCTTACACCAAGATCGCAGGTGTCCTTGTGTTGACTTGGTTTCATCATTGGCTTGGCTGGCGCCGCAAGGATTTTGTGGCTGGCAAGAACACCCACACAGGCCGCCAGCATCGAATGATGAACGAGGTTCCTACCCTTGCCATGGTGGTGATCGTTCTTTCGGTCGTGGTGCGTTTCTAAGGCTCGCATTGACGAAACCGGCTTTGATGCGTATGTAGCGCGCAAGCGCCCGTCCGGGTGGCCTGTTTTCCATCAATGACTGATACATGCGCCCATTGGGTGCGTCTGAGGGTTTTCCTATGACTGACGAATGTCTGAACCTTGCCGATCTCAAAGCAATGACTGCGAAAGATCTTCTTGCGATTGCCGAAGAACTTGAGATCGAGAATGCCTCGACCATGCGTAAGGGCGAGATGATGTTCTCGATCCTGAAAGAACGGGCCGAGGATGGATGGACGGTTTTCGGGGATGGCGTGCTTGAGGTTCTTCAAGACGGGTTCGGGTTTCTACGCTCTACCGAGGCAAACTATCTTCCGGGTCCCGATGACATCTATGTTTCACCCGACATGATCCGGCAGTATTCGCTTCGCACCGGCGATACGATCGACGGTGAGATGAAACAGCCCGATGAGAACGAGCGCTATTTTGCTCTGACGTCGGTCACGCAGATTAACTATGAGGATCCCGAAAAGGCGCGCCACAAGATCGCTTTTGACAACCTCACGCCGCTTTATCCGGATGAGCGGATGACCATGGAGGTCGAGGACCCGACGATCAAGGATCGCTCAGCGCGAGTGATAGACCTTGTCGCGCCGATCGGTAAAGGGCAGCGGTCGCTTATCGTGGCCCCGCCTCGGACGGGTAAAACCGTATTGCTTCAGAATATCGCGAACAGCATCGGAAAGAACCACCCCGAATGCTATTTGATCGTTCTGTTGATTGATGAACGTCCCGAAGAGGTGACCGACATGCAACGCTCGGTCAAAGGCGAGGTTGTCAGTTCCACCTTTGATGAACCGGCCACACGCCACGTTGCAGTGTCCGAGATGGTGATTGAAAAGGCCAAGCGTCTTGTCGAGCATAAACGAGATGTTGTTATTCTTCTTGATTCGATCACAAGACTTGGTAGAGCGTACAACACTGTTGTTCCTTCTTCGGGCAAGGTTCTCACCGGCGGTGTGGATGCAAATGCCTTGCAGCGGCCCAAACGCTTCTTTGGTGCGGCCCGCAATATCGAAGAAGGTGGATCGCTCACCATCATCGCGACCGCCCTGATCGACACCGGAAGCCGGATGGATGAGGTGATTTTTGAAGAATTCAAAGGCACCGGCAATTCGGAAATCGTGCTTGATCGCAAGGTCGCGGATAAGCGGGTGTTCCCTGCCATCGACATCCTGAAATCCGGCACCCGCAAGGAGGATCTGTTGATCGACAAAATCGACCTTCAGAAAACCTTTGTTCTGCGCCGCATTCTCAACCCGATGGGCACAACCGATGCGGTCGAGTTCCTGCTGTCCAAGTTGAAACAGACCAAGTCGAACGCAGAATTCTTTGACTCGATGAATACCTGATTTAGCCACCATAACGGGGGCGTGTTCATGGACACGATCTATGCTTTATCGACGGCGCAGGGAAAGGCCGGGGTCGCGGTTGTTCGCGTCTCTGGGCCTAACGCGTTGGAGGCCTGTCACGTTCTCTGTGGTGATATCCCTGTGTTTCGCCGCGCGTCTTTGCGGGTGTTGCGCGATCAAGCTTGCACGCGCCTTGACGAAGCGCTTGTTTTGACCTTCCCGGAACATCAAAGTTTTACTGGCGAACCTGTTGTTGAATTTCAACTTCATGGCAGCATCGCCGTCGTTTCCGCAGTTCTTGATACCCTGGCAAAGCTGGACGGTTTGCGCGCCGCAGAGCCCGGTGAATTCACACGTCGCGCCTTGGAAAACGGGCGGCTCGATCTCGCCCAGGTCGAGGCGCTTGCCGATCTTATCGAATCCGAGACCGAGGCCCAACGTCAGCAGGCGCTGCGTGTGCTGTCCGGGGATCTTGGTCGCAAATGTGAGGAATGGCGCAAAGGCTTGATTCGCGCGGCCGCCTTGCTTGAGGCAACGATTGATTTTGCCGATGAGGAGGTTCCCGTTGATGTGTCTCCTGAGGTAACCGAAATTGTCCGGGCGGTTTCGTCGGCGCTTGAGCGTGAGATTGCGGGTGTGGCTGCGGCGGAGCGTATTCGCACGGGCTTTGAAGTCGCCATTGTCGGCGCCCCGAATGTCGGTAAATCCACACTTTTGAATGCTTTGGCAGGACGTGATGCCGCCATCACATCGGAATTCGCCGGCACCACCCGTGACGTTATCGAGGTACGTATGGATCTTGCAGGTTTGCCTGTAACCCTTCTCGATACGGCGGGTCTTCGCGACACCGAAGATGCAGTGGAATCTATTGGGATAGAACGGGCACGTGACCGTGCGGATCACGCAGACCTGCGTGTGTTTCTAATCTCGGATGGCCAGGAACCAGAGTTGCCGCAGCGGGCTGGCGATATCGTGTTGCGGGCCAAAGCTGATCTGCTTGACGATCCAACAGGTGCCATTTCCGGAAAAACTGGATCTGGCCTGTCTTCTTTGGTGGACAAGATCACAAAAACGCTAAGCCTGCGTGCTTCTGGTGCGGGACTTGCCACTCGCGCACGTCATAGGCAAGCTATGCAGCGTGGGCTCGAATCGCTTAGCGCTGCCTTGTCGTTGATCCCCTTGGGTGAAGAAATGGCAGATATTGCTGCTGAAGAGCTTAGGGCCTCTATTCGCGCGCTTGATTCTCTGGTAGGACGCATTGATATCGAAAATGTGCTGGATGAAATCTTTGCGAGCTTTTGCCTCGGAAAGTAAGGAGTGTTTCACGTGAAACATTTTGACGTCATTGTAATCGGCGGAGGTCACGCCGGGGCGGATGCTGCACATGCTGCGGCACGAATGGGTGCGCGCACTGCCCTCGTTACCCTGACCGGGGCAAGCATTGGCGTGATGTCATGTAATCCGGCAATTGGTGGTTTGGGGAAAGGCCATCTTGTTCGTGAGATCGACGCGCTTGACGGTGTTATGGGGCGGGTTGCCGATAAGGCCGGTATTCAATTTCGCCTTTTGAACCGACGCAAGGGCCCGGCGGTTCAAGGCCCGCGGGCACAGGCGGATCGTAAAATTTATCGAGAAGAAATGCAGGCAGAGATCGCCGCGCAGCCAAATCTCGACGTGATCGAGGGCGAAGCCTCTGATTTTATCCTCAAGGATGGTCGGGTCGGCGGTGTCGTCTTGGCAGATGGAAGTGAGATTACTGCCGCTGCTGTTGTTCTTACGACCGGCACATTCTTGCGCGGTGTGATCCATATCGGTGATGTGTCCCGTCCAGGCGGGCGTATGGGCGATCGACCTTCGATAAAGCTTGCAGAACGGATTGACTCATTCAACTTGCCGCTTGGTCGCCTGAAAACGGGCACCCCGCCGCGTCTGAACGGCAAGACAATCGCCTGGGATCGGCTTGAGGCACAACCCGGTGACGATGATCCTGTGATGTTTTCCTTCCTCTCCAAGCACCCGCCCGCGCGGCAGGTTTCTTGTGGAATCACATATACAAACGAAAAGACCCACGACATCATTCGCGAGAATCTTGAGCGCTCTGCCATGTACGGGGGCCATATTGACGGTATCGGCCCGCGCTACTGCCCGTCGATTGAAGATAAAATCGTTCGATTTGCCGATAAGACATCGCATCAGATTTTTCTGGAGCCGGAAAGTCTCTCGGATGATGTCGTCTATCCCAATGGGATTTCCACCTCCCTGCCCGAGGATGTTCAGACCGAGTATGTCCGATCGATCGTTGGGCTTGAAAAGGCCGAAATTCTTCAGCCTGGCTATGCGATTGAGTATGACTATGTTGATCCGCGCGCTTTGGATGGCACTTTATCGGTCAAGGATGTCCCTGGTCTCTACCTTGCGGGTCAGATCAACGGCACAACCGGCTATGAAGAGGCAGCGGCGCAGGGTCTTGTTGCCGGTATAAATGCCGCGCTGTCTGTTCGCGGCGGGGAACCAGCGATCTTTAGCCGGACAAATAGTTATATCGGTGTGATGGTTGATGATCTGACCACGCGTGGGGTAAGCGAGCCTTATCGTATGTTTACCTCACGTGCAGAATTTCGGTTGTCCCTGCGCGCGGATAACGCAGATCAACGTCTTTCACCGCTGGGTCTTGCGTTGGGATGTGTCGGGGATAATCGTAAGGCGGTGTTTGAGGATAAGATGGCACGGCTTTCCAGCGGCCGGGAAATGCTCGAATCGAAAACATTTTCGCCACGCGAGCTTGCTGCGGCTGGCCTTAAAGTCTCACAGGACGGGGCTCGCCGGAGTGGCTTTCAAATACTCGCTTATCCAGATGTCGGGTTCATAGACCTTTTGCGAATAGATGACAGCATCTCGGCCATCGACCCCGAATGTCGCGCGCAGCTTGAAAAGGACGCGCTGTATTCCAATTATATCGAGCGTCAGACCCGAGATGTGGAAATGATGAAGCGGGACGAAGCTCAGATCATTCCTGTAGGTTTTTCATTTTCGGATATCGATGGCCTTTCAAATGAGCTCAAGCATAAATTGAATGCCTCTCGTCCAGGAAGCCTTGCCCAAGCAGCCCGGATTGATGGAATGACGCCTGTAGCTTTAACGCTCATTCTTGCCAGGCTACGGCACGCGCGCCGCGATCAATCCGCATGAGCGTGACACTGGATGTTTCACGTGAAACAAAGGCCAGGCTGGAAATCTATGCCGACCTGCTACGAAAATGGAATCCAAAGATAAATCTCGTGTCAAAGAACACAATCGATGACCTTTGGAACCGCCATTTCGTCGATTCTGCTCAGATATATTCTCTTGCGCCTCACCCTGTGAAGCACTGGGCTGATCTTGGATCAGGGGGCGGCTTTCCGGGGTTGGTCATCGCGATCATGGGCGCGGAACGGAAGTCACCCAAGAAAACCACGCTTGTCGAAAGTGATTCCCGCAAATGCGCCTTTCTGCGCACGGTCATTCGCGAAACTGGCGCCTTTGCAACGGTTGTGAATGAGCGGATCGAAGTATTGCCGGAATTGAGTGCAGACATAATCTCGGCCCGCGCGCTAGGGAGCCTGGACCTGCTTTTGTCCTTCGCTGAACGCCATTTGGCCAACAATGGCACGGCTATTTTTCCAAAGGGCGCAAATTGGGAAAAAGAGCTGGCAGATGCGCGATCTAAGTGGAATTTCGATTACCAGCTTGCTAAAAGTAAAACCGAAACCGGTCCCGTCATTATGAAGATAACAGGAGTTGCCCGTGTCTGATCCAACCCGACCACGCGGACCAAAGATCATCGCGATTGCCAATCAAAAGGGCGGCGTCGGCAAAACCACGACCACCATCAACCTTGGTGCGGCGCTTGCCGAGGCTGGCGCGCGAGTTTTGATTGTTGATCTTGATCCCCAGGGGAATGCGTCAACCGGACTAGGAATAGAAGCAGATGCTCGGGAATACACAACATATGACTTTCTGCTTGATGAAATTAGTCTTGGCGAGGTGATTCAAGCGACGGCAGATGAAAACCTCATGATCATTCCGGCGACGGTTGATCTTTCGTCCGCCGATATCGAGCTTATCTCGAACGAAAAGCGAAGCTTTCTTTTGCATGATGCGCTGCGACAGCATGCCATTGACGCCTATGCGCTTGATTATGTGCTGATTGATTGTCCGCCCTCACTTAACCTGCTGACGGTCAATGCCATGGTTGCGGCACATTCAGTTCTTGTCCCCTTGCAGAGTGAGTTTTTCGCACTTGAAGGTTTGTCGCAACTGATGCTGACAATCCGTGAGGTCCGCCAGACGGCTAATTCAAACCTTCGGATCGAGGGGGTTGTTCTGACGATGTTTGATGCCCGGAACAATCTTTCTTCGCAAGTAGAGCTGGACGCGCGTGAAAACCTCGGCGATCTGGTGTTTCAAACGCGCATTCCCCGGAACGTCCGGGTGAGTGAGGCGCCATCTTATGCAATCTCTGTGCTGAGCTATGATTCAAATTCAAAGGGTGCGCAAGCCTATCGCGATCTTGCGCAGGAACTGATGCAAAACAACGCGCGCGCCGCCGCCTGAACCGAAAAGGAAAACAGATATGGCCAGCAAGAAAACACAGCAGCGCGGCCTTGGGCGCGGCCTTTCGGCGCTTATGGCGGATGTCGGCGACGATGCTCGCGCCACTGCGGGCGATGGCGCAAAACACCCCGATCTTATGGTTCCTGTCGAAAAGGTTCAGCCCAACCCCGATCAGCCGCGCCGCAGTTTCGATCAGGAGCTCTTGCAGGATCTGGCCAATTCTATCGCGGAAAAAGGGGTAATTCAGCCGCTGATCGTGCGGATGAACCCGCGTCGTGAGGGTGAGTATGAAATTGTCGCTGGTGAGCGTCGATGGCGTGCTGCTCAGATGGCCAAGCTTCATGAAATTCCGGTCCTTGTCCGCGAGTTCAATGACACAGAGGTGCTGGAAGTCGCGATTATCGAGAATATCCAGCGGGCCGATCTTAACCCGGTTGAAGAGGCGACCGGGTATAACCAGCTTATGCACAAATTTGGGCATACCCAGGAAAAACTGGCCGAAGTTCTGGGAAAAAGCCGGAGTCATATCGCAAACTGCGTGCGCCTTTTAAACCTGCCGGAAGAGGTTTTGATCTTTCTGCGGGAAGGAAAGCTTTCGTCCGGGCATGCACGTGCGCTGATCACGGCAGAGGATCCCGCCAGTTTGGCGCGTCAGGTCATCAAAAAGAACCTGTCAGTGCGTGAGACCGAGAAATTGGCTAAAACCGCTGTAGGAAATATTTTCAATGAAAGTGGCACAACGGCCAAACCGCGAAGACCCGCAGCGAAGGATGCCGATACGATGGCGTTGGAGGGCGACCTTGCGGCCAACCTTGGTATGAAAGTGACGATTAACCACGCATCAGGACAGGAAAACGGTCAGATCACCATTAGCTATGACACGTTGGATCAGTTGGATAAGCTATGTGGACTTTTGAGCAGTTAAACGGCTCTAATCCGGCAGAAGATCGCGAATTACGGCGTTTAGAACAGCCCGCCCCCGCCGCGTCGCACAGAGACGCGCGCCGCGATATTCAACCATGCCGATCTCTTCAAGATGCGTGATCGCGTTGGTGTTTAGCGGCGCGCCGGAAAGGGCGGTAAAGCGGGCGGGATCAATGCCACCCGATATCCGTAATCCCATCAAAAGATATTCTGTCGCCTGATCCGGGCCGCTTAGCGGCAGGGCGCGCTTTTCTGGATTGACCCGTTCGGTAGAGATAAGCCAACGTTCGGGTGACGAGAACGCCTCGGTGGCAAAGCGCTGCCCGTTGCGGGTGATGCGCCCATGTGCGCCGGGGCCGATCCCAACGTAATCGCCATAGCGCCAGTAAATCATATTGTGTCGGGATTCCGATCCAGGCCGCGCGTGGTTCGACACCTCATAGGCGCCAAGACCCGCCGTATCACAAATCTCCTGGGTCGCCTGATACATGTCGGCGGCAAGATCATCTTCCGGAAGACCGCGAAGGCGACCGGCGGCATAGCGATCGCCAAAGGCGGTTCCCTGTTCGATTGTCAGCTGATAAAGCGAGAGGTGATCAATCGCCATGGCAAGGGCTTCGCCCAGCTCTGAGCGCCAATCATCAAGGGTTTGATCCTGGCGCGCGTAAATCAGGTCGAAACTTACTCTGCCGAAGGTTTCTCTTGCAATATCAAACGCTTGTTTGGCCTCCGCGACGGAATGAATGCGACCAAGACGTTTGAGATCACGATCATTGAGCGCCTGAACGCCCATTGAAATGCGCGACACACCGCCCTGGGAAAAGGCGCGAAACTTGCCCGCCTCGACAGATCCGGGATTGGCCTCGAGGGTAACTTCCAGATCGTTGGCGGCAGGCCATGTACGACGAACCCGGTCTAGGATCGCCGCGACAACGTCGGGGTTCATCAAGCTTGGCGTGCCACCCCCGAAAAACACGCTATTCAACACACGACCAGAGAGCATCTCTCCGTAACGGTCGATTTCAGACAGATAAGCGCGCAGCCAGCGGGATTGATCAATGTCACGCGCAACATGGCTGTTGAAATCGCAATAGGGGCATTTGGCCTGACAGAACGGCCAATGGATATAGAGGCCGAACCCCCCTGCTTGCCAATCCTCAGCCAAAACAGCGCTTTACCAGTTTGTTGAACGCATCGGCGCGGTGGCTGATGCGGTTCTTTTCCCAGCGATCCATTTCACCAAAGGTAATCTCATAGCCGACAGGCTGGAAGATCGGGTCATAGCCGTGGCCCTCACGCCCGCGCATCGGCCAAACCACCCACCCTTCGACAGTGCCGGCAAAAACCTCGTCATGCCCGTCGGGCCAGGCGAGCACCAGGGTACAGCAAAACCGCGCGGTCCAGGGCTGCGCAGTCCCGCTTTGGACAAGTTTGTCATGGGTTTTGGACATCGCCATGACAAAATCTCGGCCCGTCTCTGTTTCGGCCCAATCGGCGGTATAAACGCCAGGCGCGCCGTTCAGCGCATCGATTTCAATCCCGCTGTCATCGGATAGGGCGGGCAGGCCGGTTGCCTTGGCCGCTGCATGCGCCTTGATGCGCGCATTGCCGACAAAGGTCGTTTCGGTTTCGTCGGGTTCGCCAAGCCCTTTATCGGCGGCGCCGACAACGCGGACACCATAAGGGGCAAGCAGATTGCTGATCTCTTCAAGCTTGCCCGCATTATGGGTGGCCACCAATAGGGTGTCCTCGGTAAATTTACGCACCTGTCGCCTCAAGCTGTTTTGCGACAAGCGCGTCAACGCCTTTCTCAGCCAGATCAAGAAGGGTGTTCATCTGATCGCGGCTATAGGTAGAGCCTTCGGCGCTCATCTGCACCTCGATCAACTTTTTGGTGCTGGTCATGATGAAATTGCCATCAACGCCGGCATCGCTATCTTCGGGGTAATCAAGATCAAGCACCGGCTGGCCCGCATAGATGCCGCAGGATACCGCGGCAACCGGATCAATCAGCGGATCGCTTACAACATCGCCAGCCTTCATCAGTTTTTGCACGGCAAGGCGAAGCGCGACCCATCCGCCGGTGATCGAGGCACAGCGCGTGCCGCCATCGGCCTGAATGACATCGCAATCGACGGTGATCTGACGTTCGCCAAGGGCGACACGATCAACCCCGGCGCGCAAGGAGCGGCCAATCAGGCGCTGAATTTCAACGGTACGCCCGCCTTGTTTGCCCGCCGTCGCCTCGCGGCGCATCCGGCTATTGGTCGAGCGCGGAAGCATGCCGTATTCGGCGGTCACCCAACCAAGGCCGCTGCCCTTGATAAACGGCGGCACGCGATCCTCGATGGTGGCGGTGCACAGAACATGGGTATCGCCCATTTTGATCAGGCAAGAGCCCTCGGCGTGCTTCAAAACCGCGGTTTCGATTGAAACTGGCCGCAATTCGCTTAAATCTCTACCTGACGGTCGCATGATATTTCCCTTTCGCTGTTGGGCGGGGGATACAGGTGAAGTACCTGCAATGGCAAGCCCGATTGACCTTTGGCGCAACCCGTCCTTAATGGCAGACCTATGAGGAAACCCAGTTAGATGAATACCCCAAGACAGGCCCTTGACCAGATGAACGACCGGTCGCGCGAAGTATTCCGTCGCGTGGTCGAAAGCTATCTTGCCAATGGTGATCCTGTGGGGTCGCGTACCCTGACGCGTGATTTTAGCGAAAAGGTAAGTGCGGCAACGATCCGTAACGTGATGCAGGATCTGGAATATCTTGGCCTTCTGGACAGCCCCCACATTAGCGCCGGGCGCGTGCCGACGCAGGAAGGGTTGCGAATGTTTGTCGATGGCTTGCTTGAGGTGGGTGATCTTGAGGCAACGGATCGCAAGATGATTGACGATACCGTCGCCACGAACTCTCAGGATGTTGGCGGCATACTTGATCGTATCGGCTCTGCCCTGTCGGGGGTGACGCGGGGGGCGTCTCTGGTTCTGACGCCGAAACACGAGGCGCCGATCAAGCACATCGAATTCGTCAGCCTTGGGCATGACCGCGCGCTTGTGGTTCTGGTGTTTTCCGACGGTCATGTGGAAAACCGCATTTTCAATCCGCCCCCCGGTCAAACGCCAAGTTCGATGCGTGAAGCGGCGAATTTTCTGAATTCGTTGATCGAGGGCAAAACCCTGTCGGATCTTCAGACCGTGATCGCCAAACAGATCACCGCGCGGCGCCAGGAGATTGATCAGCTTTCCCATGCCATGGTCGAAAGTGGCCTTGCGGTGTGGGAAGGCGAAGGCGACACCTATGAGCGGTTGATCGTGCGCGGCCGGGCGAATCTTTTGAATTCAGGCGCGGAACAGGTTGATCTTGACCGCATCCGAACCCTGTTTGACGATCTTGAACGCAAACGTGACATCGCCGAATTCCTCGAACTTGCCGACGAAGGGGCAGGTGTGCGCATTTTTATTGGCTCTGAGAACAAACTTTTTTCACTTTCGGGTTCCTCTTTGGTTGTCTCTCCATATATGAACGCTGACCGTAAGATCATTGGCGCGGTTGGTGTCATTGGCCCGACGCGCCTGAACTATGGGCGGATTGTGCCGATCGTCGATTACACGGCGCAACTGGTTGGCAAACTGATCTCGGACCGGAGTTAGAGGTATAAAATGGCAGAGCCGAACAACGAAAGCTTTCTCGACGATATCGAGGAAGCAGCCGCAGAAGAGAACGAACAGAACGAGGCAGAGATTTCTGACGAAGAGTTGGAGCTTGATACCCTGCGCGCAGAGCGTGACGCCTATCAGGACAAGTTCATGCGCGCGCTTGCGGACGCCGAAAATGCGCGCAAGCGATCAGAGAAGGATCGGCGCGAGGCCGAGAATTACGGCGGTTCCAAACTGGCCCGCGACATGTTGCCGGTATATGATAACCTCAAGCGCGCTCTTGAAACCCTGACCGATGAACAGCGTCAGGCCTCGGCCGCGGTGTTTGAGGGAATCGAGCTTACGCTGCGCGAGCTTACAAACGTCTTTGCCAAGCATGGCATCACCGTGATTGACCCGCAGGTCGGCGATCGGTTTGATCCGCAGCATCACGAGGCCATGTTCGAGGCCCCCCTGCCCGGCACAAAGGCTGGCGAGATCATTCAGGTGTCTGGTCAGGGCTTTATGCTGCACGACCGTATCCTGCGCCCGGCGCAGGTTGGCGTCTCGTCAAATCGCGGCGCGTAACATCCAGGGCGGGCGTTAGCCCGCCTTGGTTTTTGTCAGTCCCTTGAGCTCATAGATCAGGTCCAGCGCCTCGCGCGGGCTAAGTGCATCTGGCAGGATATCTGCGAGTCGCGCCTCAACCTCGGATGGGCCACTGCTTTTTGCGGGTATCGGCGGGGGCGGCATTGCGGAAAAAAGCGGCAGGTCGTCGATCAGCGCCTTTTGGCGGCTTCCGCCTTCGCGCTCACCCTTTTCCAGCGCATCAAGCACGACCCGCGCCCGCGCGACTACCGTTTCTGGCAGGCCGGCCAGCTTGGCGACTTGCACGCCATAGCTTCGATCAGCAGCGCCGCGGCGGACCTCGTGCATGAAAATCACATCGCCATCATGTTCCTTGACGGTCACGGTGGCGTTTTCAACGCGCTCCAGCTTGTCGCTCAGATTGGTCAGCTCGTGATAATGCGTGGCGAAGAGCGCCCGACACCGGTTCACGTCATGCAGGTTTTCAAGCGTCGCCCAGGCGATGCTCAGCCCATCATAGGTCGCCGTTCCGCGCCCGATTTCATCGAGAATGACAAGTGCATGATCGTCCGCCTGATTGAGGATCGCGGCGGTTTCGACCATTTCGACCATGAAGGTCGAGCGCCCGCGCGCCAGATCGTCCGAGGCGCCAACGCGGCTGAACAACTGGCTGACAAGACCGATATGGGCGGATTTGGCGGGCACATAGCTTCCCATTTGCGCCAAAAGTGCAATTAGCGCGTTTTGCCGAAGGAATGTCGATTTACCGGCCATGTTCGGCCCGGTCAAAAGCCAGATATCGCTTTCGCCGCCAAGATCACAGTCATTGGCGATAAAAGGCGCGCCGTTCTGGGCGCGCAAGGCGCGTTCAACCACCGGATGACGCCCACCCTTGATGTCAAGCGCGCGGCTGGTATCGACCATCGGTCTGCACCAGTTTTCCTGCGCCGCAAGATCGGCAAGGGCGGTCGAAAGATCAATTTCCGCCAACCCGCGAGCAACCTGTGCGATGGCGCCGGATTGCTCTAGAACTGCGGCTTTCAGGGCATCATAGAGCCGCTTTTCAATCTCAAGCGCCCGACCGCCCGCGTTCAGGATCTTGGTTTCCATCTCGCTGAGCGGCACGGTGGTAAAGCGAACCTGATTGGCGGTCGTCTGGCGGTGTTTGAAGGTCTCGTTCAGCGGCGCCGCAAGCATTCTTTCGGCGTGGGTCGAGGTGACCTCGACGAAATAACCAAGGACATTGTTGTGCTTGATCTTGAGCGACTGAATGCCGGTCAGGGCGGAATACTCTCCCTGCATCGCCGCGATAACGCTGCGCCCTTCATCGCGAAGTTGGCGTGCCTCGTCCAATTCGGCATCGTAGCCGGGCGCGATAAATCCGCCATCGCGGGCCAAAAGCGGGGGTTCGGCCACAAGCGCCTGATCAAGAAGATCAAGCAAGGCGTCGTGACCGGTCAGGCCCTTAGCGGCCTCGGCGAGAAGTGGCGGCAGGTCGATATCGCCAAAAAGCGCTGCAACCTCTTCACCCTGGTCCAGCCCGTTGCGCACCGCGGCAAGATCACGCGGCCCGCCGCGATCAAGCCCAAGCCGCGACAACGCGCGGTCAAGATCGGGCACCTTGCGCAGCGCATTACGCAAATCAGCAGCAATTCGAGACTGTTCCACCGCAAAATCAACCGCTGCCAACCTATTCTGCACGACATCCAGTACCCGACTGGGGCTTGAAAGGCGTCGTTCCAGCAACCGTCCGCCGCCTGCCGTTACAGTGCGATCAATCGTGGCCAGAAGCGAGCCAGCCCTGCCCCCTCCAAGCGCCTGGGTCAGTTCCAGATTGCGGCGGGTTGCGGCGTCGATCTGCATCGTGCGTTCGTGTTGCTCGCGCACTGGCGTTCGCAACAGTGGCAGGTTGCCCTTCTGCGTGATCTCAAGCCATTCCACGATGGCGCCCATTGCGGCCACTTCGGGGCGGGTAAACTGGCCAAAAGCTTCTAGCGTGGTGACGCCAAACAGCGCACAAAGCCGCTTTTCACCGCCGGTACTATCAAAAGCCGAACGCCCCAGCGGGGTAAGCGACGCGCCGGATTCAGTGACTGTTTCGCCTAAAACGTCTTCATCACCGTCAGCAATCACGACCTCTCGCGGAGCGAGCCGGGCCAGTTCGGGGCCAAGCCGTGCGGCCGTCAAGGGCATCACATGAAACGCCCCGGTCGAAATATCGACCCAGGCGAGCGCACAATCGCCGCGCACCTGGGCAAAGGCGGCAAGGTAATTGTGGCGCCGCGCCTCAAGCAGGCTTTCCTCGGTCAGGGTGCCGGGGGTGACAAGGCGCACGACGGCGCGATGTACCACCGATTTCGATCCGCGTTTCTTGGCTTCGGCGGGGTCTTCCATCTGTTCGCAGACGGCAACGCGAAATCCCTTTCGGATCAGCGTCAGAAGATAGCCCTCGGCGGAATGTACCGGCACGCCGCACATCGCGATATCTTCGCCCAAATGCTTGCCGCGTTTGGTCAGGGCAATATCAAGCGCCTCTGCCGCCGCCGCCGCATCATCGAAAAACAATTCGTAAAAGTCGCCCATCCGATAAAACAAAAGCGCCTGCGGGTACTGCGCCTTGATCTCAAGATACTGCGCCATCATCGGCGTGACTGTCGATGGTTGTGCTGTCACGGGGGCCCCCTTTTGTTTGGCGTGACCTTACAAATCCCCGTGCGCCCGCGAAAGCCAAAACCGCGTTTCAGTTGAGGACATCGCATTCCCCCGCTATGCAGGGTGAAGTTTATCCAATGAACAGGCCCCGACATGGCAAAAAACAAACTGACCCGCGAAGAGGCCCTTGCCTTTCACCTTGAACCCACCCCCGGCAAGTTCGAGATTGCGGCCACCGTGCCGATGACCACTCAGCGTGATCTTAGCCTTGCGTATTCGCCCGGTGTGGCGGTGCCCTGCGAAGAAATCGCAGAGCATCCCGCGCTTGCCTATGACTACACCAACAAGGGCAATCTTGTTGCGGTGATTTCGAACGGGACAGCGGTTCTTGGGCTTGGCAATCTGGGCGCGCTTGCGTCCAAGCCGGTGATGGAGGGCAAGGCGGTTCTGTTCAAGCGGTTTGCCGATGTGAATTCGATTGATATCGAGCTTGATACCGAAGACCCCGAGGCCTTTGTCAACGCGGTGAAATTGATGGGGCCGACCTTTGGCGGTATCAACCTGGAAGATATCAAGGCGCCGGAATGTTTCATCATCGAGCAGCAGCTCAAAGAGGTGATGGATATACCGGTCTTTCATGACGATCAGCACGGCACGGCAGTGATTTGCGCCGCAGGGCTTATCAACGCGCTTTTTCTGTCGAACAAGAAGATCGAGGATGTCCGGATCGTGTTGAACGGTGCGGGCGCGGCCGGCATTGCCTGTCTTGAGCTGTTGAAATCCATGGGCGCCAAGCATGACAATTGCATCATGTGCGACACTAAGGGCGTGATTTATCAAGGTCGTACCGAAGGAATGAACCAGTGGAAATCGGCCCATGCCGCCAGCACTTCATTGCGAAGCCTGGAAGAGGCGATGGCAGGGGCGGATGTGTTTCTTGGCGTCTCTGCCAAGGGGGCGGTGACCCAGGATATGGTTGCCTCGATGGCCGACAATCCGGTGATTTTCGCCATGGCCAACCCCGATCCAGAGATCACCCCGGAAGAGGCCCACGCCGTGCGCCCCGATGCCATCGTGGCCACCGGGCGCTCGGATTATCCCAATCAGGTGAATAACGTCCTCGGCTTTCCCTATCTGTTTCGCGGCGCGCTTGATGTGCATGCTCGTGCGATCAACGACCAGATGAAGATTGCCTGTGCCGAGGCCCTGGCGCGGCTCGCGCGCGAAGATGTGCCCGATGAGGTTGCGATGGCCTATGGCCAAAAGCTATCATTCGGGCGCGATTATATCATCCCGACGCCGTTCGACCCGCGTCTTATCTATACGATTCCGCCTGCGGTTGCGCGGGCCGGGATGGAGACCGGGGCGGCGCGTCGCCCGATCATTGATATGGATGCCTATGAGGTGTCGTTGAAATCGCGGATGGATCCGACCGCCAGCATCCTGCGTGGCATCAATGCCCGCGCCCGCAATGCCCAGGCGCGCATGATCTTCGCCGAAGGTGATGACCCCCGCGTGTTGCGCGCCGCCGTGCAATATCACCGGTCTGGCCTTGGCAAGGCCCTGGTGGTTGGGCGCGACAACGATGTGAAAGAAAAGCTGGAGGCCCTTGGCCTTGGCGATGCGGTTCGGGAACTTGAGATTGTGAATGCTGCCAAGACAGGGCGGCTTGAGGAGTATAAAGAGTTTCTTTACAATAGGTTACAGCGTAAAGGCTTTGATAGGCATGACATTCACCGCCTTGCCGCACGTGATCGGCATGTGTTCTCGGCTTTGATGCTTGCGCATGGGCATGGCGATGGTCTTGTGACCGGGGCAACCCGAAAATCGGCGCATGTGCTTGAGTTGATAAACCACGTTTTTGATGCCGACGCGCATCACGGGGCCGCTGGTGTGACGGCGCTTTTGCACAAGGGGCGGATCGTTCTGATCGCCGATACGCTTGTGCATGAATGGCCCGATGAAGAGGATCTTGCCAATATCGCCACGCGCGCCGCCGGTGTTGCCCGCGATCTTGGGCTTGAGCCGCGCGTTGCCTTTGTTAGTTTTTCGACATTCGGCTATCCGCGTTCCGAGCGGGCTGAGAAAATGCACCGCGCGCCGAAGGTGCTTGAAACGCGCGGCGTGGATTTCGAGTTTGAAGGAGAGATGACCGTTGATGTGGCCCTTAACGTCACCGCGCAAGAGAGCTATCCGTTTCAGCGGTTGACCGGGCCTGCGAATATTCTTGTGGTGCCGGCGCGTCATTCGGCGTCGATTTCTGTCAAGCTGATGCAGGAAATGGGCGGGGCTACGGTGATCGGTCCGATCCTGTCGGGCGTCGATCAGCCGATCCAGATTTGCTCGTCGAACTTTACGTCCAACGATATCCTGAACATGGCAGTTCTGGCGGCCTGCAAGGTGGGCTAGGTTTTGCGCCTTTGGCAGGTGTTGGAATCCGAGTATTTGGGGAAAGGTGAAACAGGGGCTGAGCATGATTTTCAACCTTGGCTCGATCAACGCCGATCACATCTATCGCTTGCCTCACCTGCCAACGCCCGGCGAAACCCTTGCCACGGATAGCTATCACCGCACACTCGGCGGGAAGGGGGCCAATCAATCGGTGGCCGCCGCGCGGGCCGGGGAACGAGTTTGTCATATTGGGGCTGTTGGCCCTGATGGCGGTTGGATGGTTGATCTGCTTGAGGAATATGGCGTCGAAGTTGGGCATGTTGCGCGGTCGGATGTGCCCTCGGGTCATGCGATGGTTTGTGTGGACAATGCCGGTGAGAATGCAATTGTCATCTATCCTGGGGCCAATCGCGCGCTTGATCTTTCGGATGTGACATCGGCGCTGGGCGTTGCGTCGGCGGGTGATTGGCTCATGATGCAGAATGAAACGAATCTCCAGATGGAAACCGCGCGTCTGGCCGAGGCTGGCGGATTGAATCTTGCCTATTCCGCCGCGCCTTTTGACGCTGATGCGGTGCGGGCGGTTCTGCCTTTTGTCACGATTTTGATTCTGAATGACGTCGAGGCAGGTCAGCTTGAGAAGGCGATGGGCGTCATCGAGGTGCCACAGTTGTTGATTACCCGTGGCGCCGAGGGCGCCGAATGGCGTGACACTGTGTCGGGCGAGGTTATCCTGTGCCCTGCCGTTCCGGTTACGCCGGTGGACACCACCGGCGCGGGCGACACTTTCGCGGGGTATATGGTGGCGTCGCTTGCGCAAGGCTTCGCGCCAAGCGCGGCGCTTAGGCGGGCCTCGGCGGCGGCGGCTCTTCAAGTGCAAGAGCCGGGCACGGCAGAGGCGATCCCGACAAGCCGCGAAACCGCTGCGCTTCTTGGCTAGGACGATCCCGCAAAGGGCGCGTCATTGCCCCAAAGCATGCGCACCCGGGCGTCGCGGCCGCAGGCGTCGCGATAAAGTTTGTAGGCCTTTGCCTTGGTGCGTGGCCCGAACCGGGTAATGACGAGGGCGTTGCTTTTGTAGTAGTCCTGATGGCCGCTATCGGCCGCATAGAATGTTTGAAGCGGAAGAATCGGCGTGACAATTTTTTGAGACAATGCATTTGCCGCTGCTGCCTTTGCGGCTTCGGCAAGTTGTTGTTCGGTTGGATCAGAGACGAAAATTGCCGTGCGATAGCTTGCGCCACGATCACAGAACTGCCCACCCGCATCGGTCGGATCGACGGAACGGAAAAATAGATCCAACAGGGAGGCGCGCGTGACTTTATCCGGGTCGAAAGTGATTTTGACGGCCTCAAAATGCCCGGTATTGCCTTGCGTGACCTCTTTGTAGCTTGGATTCTTTAATGTCCCGCCGGTAAAGCCCGATACCGCGCCGATGACGCCAGACACTTTTTCAAAATCAGCCTCAACACACCAGAAACATCCGCCTGCAACGACCAGATTTTGAGGCTCCGCCGCATGTGCGCGGTTGCCTTGAACGCAAAGACCGACCGCGATCAGCATTGCGAGCACGGCTGCTTTGATCTCTCGTTTTTGTAGTATCATAGCCTTGCCCTCCTTGAGTGAGGCTATCCTGCACCAAATCGGCGATCACACCAAGGTACGAGCCTGTGAAGTCACGCGCAGTTGAGCGATATTTCGCCCTTGGCACGGTTTGGGCGGCTCACTAAACTCGCCGAAAACGGGGGACATCATGAGCGAACACCAGACCACACATCAAGCCGAGGAGGACGCGCGCAATGAGCAGATCAACATCTGGCTGAACGGCCGGATCGTGCCCAAAGCCGAGGCCTTGGTAAGCGTTTATGACAGCGGTTTCATGCTTGGTGATGGCGTGTGGGAGGGGCTTCGGCTATATGATGGGACATGGGCCTTTGCAGGCGAGCATCTGGATCGGCTCTTCGAGGCAGCAAAGGCGATTGACCTTGATATCGGTATGACCCGAAAAGAGGTGTTTCAGGCCATAATAGACACACAATCGGCCAACGACATGACCACCGACGCGCATGCCCGCCTCATGGTGACGCGCGGGGTGAAAACCCGGCCATTTCAGCACCCGTCGCTAAGCCGGCAAGGGCCGACCGTGACCATCATCATGGAGCATTCAAAGCCAAAGATCGCGCGGCCGATCCGCCTTGCAACAGTGCCGCATATTCGCGGATTGCCGATGACGCAGGATCCGAAACTCAATTCGCATTCCAAGCTGAATTGCATCCTCGCCTGCATAGCGGCGGAAAAAGCGGGGGCCGATGAGGCCCTCATGCTGGATCTGCATGGCTTCGTGAACACGACCAACGCCTGTAACTTTTTCATCGTCCGCAAGGGCGCGGTTTGGACAAGCACTGGCGATTACTGCATGAATGGCATCACCCGGCAAAAGGTGATTGATCTGTGCCGGGCCAATGACATTCCGGTTTACGAGCGGAATTATTCGCTGGTCGATACATATGGCGCGGATGAGGCGTTTCTGACCGGCACCTTCGGGGCACAAACCCCCGTGGGCGAGATCGACGGCCGGGTGATCGGGGATGGCGCGCAAGGGCCGATGACACGCCGCATTCAGACGCTTTACAAGGCTCTGATCCAGCGCGAAACCGGTTAAACCGGCAATAGGAGAAACGCTTTTTCCGACGCCGGGCAAACACCCTTTAATCCGCCTTTCACCTCTGCATCTTCCAAAAGCGTGATGTCGTAACGCGCACTGTAGTGACCCCGTACTTCGACCTCTGTCAGGGAAAACGGCGGGCCGTTCATCACCGATTGGTCGTACTCAAAAGTGACAAGCAGTTGAAGCGCGCGTTGCGTGATCGTTGCGATATGATCGGTATAACGCCTGCGCATATCGTCGGGTAAGGCCACCAGAGCGGCGCGGTCAAATACCGCATCAACCGGCCCAAGAATCTCGGGCGTCAGATCGAAAATATCACCGACAAGGATATCAATCTCTGTCGCGGCATATCGCTTTAACGGGCCTTCCTGCGTTACCTCGGGTACAAGGGGTAGTTCGTCAAAAAGCTGTTGCACCGCGATTTCGCTAAGTTCTGCGCCGGCAACGCGATATCCCTTTGATAAAAGCCAGGCAATATCGCGGGTCTTGCCACAGAGCGGCAGGAAAATCCGCGCGCCCGGCGCAATGGGCAGGGCCTCTAAATGGGCCGCCAACATCCGGTTCACCTCGCCTTCGTGAAACCCGATCTGCGCATTTTCCCACCGGGTGTGCCAGAAATCTGCCTCCATGCCCTGCCCTTACCTCTGTTGTTGCATCTGCGATTCGACGATTCTAGACTCATGGTGGTAGCAAAGGGCGCGGGCAGGCAATCATGAAATTTCATCGAACTGTCATGTGGTGCGGTATCGCCCCGTCCGGGCGCCGCTAAAGATGCGGATCGCAATGTGGTCCGGGCCGCGCAATCTTAGTACGGCGATGATGTATAGCTTTGGCGCCCGCGCCGATTGCGCCGTGGTGGACGAGCCGTTTTATGCCAGTTATCTTGCCCAAACCGGGCTTGATCACCCGATGCGAGACGAGATTATCGCGTCGCAGCCGACCGATCCGGCCAAAGTGATCGAAACCCTTTTGGGGCCGATCTCTGGCGGCAAAGCGCATTTTTATCAAAAGCACATGTCGCAGCATATGATCGAAGGCGTGCCGCGCGATTGGGTGCACCGGGTGGCGAATGTTTTCCTGATCCGCCATCCGGCGCGGGTTGCGGCAAGCTTTTCAACGAAATACGACAATCCGACATTGGCCGATATCGGCTTTGTCCAGCAGGCAGAGCTTTACGATCAGCTTGTCGCGGCAGGCGCCCGCCCGGTTGTGATTGAGTCCGCTGATATCCGGCGTGACCCCGAAGTTATGTTGAAACGGCTTTGCGCCGCCATTGGGCTTGGCTGGGATCCGGCGATGCTAAGCTGGCCATCGGGCGGGCATCCGGATGACGGGGTTTGGGCCGCACATTGGTATGGGGCGGTGCATCAATCGACCGGGTTTGCTCCGGCTGAGGGGGCAATGCCCGATCTGGATGGCCCGCGCGCGGCATTGGCAGAGGCGGCGATGCCCGCCTATGCCCGCCTGCGCGCGGTGGCGCTTAGCCTTTAAGGCGACGATTGCGCGCCGCCAGAAGTTTAAGGCGCAGCGCGTTAAGCTGAATGAAACCAGCCGCGTCTTTTTGATCATACGCGCCAGCATCGTCTTCAAACGTCACATGCGCCTCGGAATATAGGCTGTGATCTGACCAGCGGCCCACGGTGGTTGCCGCGCCTTTGTAAAGCTTGAGGCGCACGGTGCCGGTCACATGTTCCTGGCTTTTGTCGATCGCGGCCTGAAGCATCTCGCGCTCGGGGCTGAACCAGAAGCCGTTGTAAATAAGCTCGGCATAGCGCGGCATCAGCGAATCCTTGAGGTGGCCTGCGCCGCTATCAAGGGTGATCTGTTCGATTCCACGATGCGCCTCTAACAGGACGGTGCCGCCGGGGGTTTCATAAATCCCGCGCGATTTCATCCCGACAAAGCGGTTTTCCACGAAATCAAGCCGCCCGACCCCGTGTTTGCCGCCATATTCATTCAGCCTTTTCAGGATCGTGGCCGGGCTCATCGCCTCGCCATTGATCGCCACGGCGTCGCCCTTTTCAAACGACACTTCGATGAATTCGGGGGTGTCGGGGGCGTCTTCGGGGCTAACCGTGCGCTGAAAGACATAGTCGGGCGCGGCCTCTGCCGGGTCTTCCAATACCTTGCCCTCGGATGAGGTGTGCAACAGGTTCGCATCAACCGAGAACGGCGCCTCGCCGCGTTTGTCCTTGGCGATCGGAATCTGGTTTTGCTCGGCAAAGGCCAAAAGCTTGGTCCGGCTGCTCAGATCCCATTCCCGCCAGGGCGCGATCACCTTGATGTCGGGATTAAGGGCATAGGCCGCCAATTCAAACCGCACCTGATCGTTGCCCTTGCCGGTCGCGCCATGGGATACGGCATCGGCGCCGGTTTCGGCGGCGATCTCAACCAGGCGTTTGGAGATCAGCGGTCGGGCAATCGAGGTGCCCAAAAGGTAAAGCCCTTCGTAAAGAGCATTGGCGCGGAACATCGGAAAGACGAAATCGCGCACGAATTCTTCGCGCACATCCTCGATATAGATGTTCTCGGGCTTGATCCCCATCAGCTCGGCTTTTTTGCGAGCGGGGTCAAGCTCTTCGCCCTGCCCCAGATCGGCGGTAAAGGTCACGACTTCACAGCCATACTCGGTTTGAAGCCACTTCAAAATAATCGAGGTATCAAGGCCGCCGGAATAGGCCAGAACAACTTTCTTGGGCGCAGACATTCACTTTCCCCTTGCGTCAAATCTGGCTGGCGGAGTAGCGGCTTTTTCCCCAATGGGCAAGTGGACCCGGTTGATCGCGCTTTGTTGAGGTTTTGTCGAGGGTCGCGACCTCTGACCCTTGTCAGAGCGGCACGATTGCGGCACTCAGGCGGGCATGACTGATTTCAGAACAATGGCCCAAGCCGCCGAAACCGCGATGCGCGAGGTTTTCGAACCGACGCCGCTTCAGCGCAATGATCACCTGTCCGAGCGTTACGGTGCCGAGATCCTTCTGAAGCGGGAAGATCTTTCGCCGGTTCGCTCTTACAAACTTCGCGGCGCGTTCAATGCGATGCGCAAGGTCTTGGCGCGAGCGCCCGAAACGACACAGTTTGTCTGTGCCAGTGCGGGCAATCATGCGCAGGGGGTGGCGTTCATGTGTCGCCATTTCGGGGTCAAGGGCGTGATCTTCATGCCCGTCACGACGCCACAGCAGAAGATCGGCAAGACCGAGAAGTTTGGCGGCGATGCGGTGGCGATCCGGCTTACCGGCGATTATTTCGATGACACGCTGCATGCCGCGCAGGCCTATTGCGCGCAAACCGGCGGGCATTTTCTGTCGCCGTTTGACGATGAAGATGTGATTGAGGGCCAGGCCTCGGTCGCGGTTGAAATCGAGGCGCAGCTTGGCGGCCTGCCCGATCATCTGATCATGCCGGTCGGTGGCGGCGGGCTTTCGGCGGGGGTCCGAAGCTATGTCGGTGATCGCTCATGCCTGACCTTGGTGGAACCAATGGGCGGCGCCTGTCTCGGGGCGGCGCTTGCGGCGGGCAAGCCGATACGCCTTAACCATGTCGACACCTTTGCCGATGGGGCGGCGGTGGCCCGGATCGGGGCGAAAACCTTTGCCCGACTGCGCGATTTTGATGCCAGGCATGCCCGTGTCATTGACGAGGATCGGTTGTGCACCACGATGCTTGAAATGCTGAATATCGAGGGGATCGTTCTTGAGCCTGCGGGCGCCTTGTCGGTGGATGTTCTCAAGGATATCGGTGATGTGATCCGGGGCAAAACGGTTGTCTGCGTCACCTCTGGCGGTAACTTCGATTTCGAGCGCCTGCCCGAAGTCAAAGAGCGTGCCCAGCGGTTTTCGGGGGTCAAGAAATACTTTATCCTGCGGATGCCGCAACGCCCCGGTGCATTGCGTGATTTCCTGGAAATCCTTGGTCCGGATGACGACATTGCACGGTTTGAATATCTCAAGAAGTCGGCCCGCAATTTTGGGTCTGTCCTGATCGGGATCGAAACCAAGAACCCCGACAATTTTAAGCATTTCTTGCAAAAGCTTGCGGCGGCCGGATTTGATTACCGCGATATCACTAAGGATGAGGTTCTGGCCGAATTCCTGATTTAGGCGGCGATGACCCGGTCAAGGCCTGACAGGAAGGCGGATTTCGACGCATCATAGCAGCTTAGAACCTCAGCGAGGTCGACGGTGTCCTGCTGTCCGGTCGCAGAGGCCATTTCACCCGCGTGGCAAAGGTCTGAAAACGCGGTAAACCCAAGGTTAAGCGCACTGCCCTTGAGAAAATGAAGCTGGCCTTCAAGGTCGCTGCGATCCGAAAGGGCGCGCAGCTTGTCGATTTCGCCGTCCACCTCTTCAAGAAACAGCTCGACCACCTCGCCAAATGCCTCTGCTCCGATTTCGTCACGTAAGTCCTGAACACGGTTCCAGTCGATCATTTCCCAGCCTCCTTTCGCTTTGGCCCAAGGCTGCCGGTAACCTGCTGACAAAGGGTTAAATCCAGCGGGCAAGCGTTGAAAATTTTAGCATTCACATCCCGTTAAGCGGCCTTCGGTTAGGCGTTGTTCAGTTAAACCAAAGGTGGCGGTTGTGCGGTCTCGGATGCAGGAATTATCAGATACGGATGCGGGCGGCGGTGTGATCCGACGGGTGCTTGTGGTGGATGATAGCCGCCTCCAACGCCGTATTCTGAGCGCCTCGCTTCAACGTTGGGGGTTTGAGGTGCAAGAGGCCGAATCAGGTGGTGATGCGCTTGTACTGTGCCGTGATAATCCCCCCGATCTTGTGATGAGCGATTGGATGATGCCGGGTCTGAGTGGTCTGGATTTCTGTAAAGAATTCAGGCAGATGTCGCGCGATAACTATGGGTACTTCATCTTGCTCACCTCAAAAAGTGATAAGGATGAGGTCGCGCTTGGTCTTGATGCGGGGGCCGATGACTTTCTAACCAAACCCGTCAATGCCGCCGAATTGCGCGCCCGGATTTCCGCCGGTGCCCGTATTTTGCGGATGGAGCGGGAACTCACCGAGAAAAACCGCCTTATCAAGTCGACGCTGGATGAATTGCAGACGCTTTATGATTTGCTGGATAGTGATCTGATCGAGGCCAAAAAGCTTCAACAATCCCTGGTGAGCGAGCGGTATCGCGATTTTGGCCCCGCAGAGGTATCCCTGATGCTGCATTCGGCGGGGCATGTGGGCGGCGATCTGGTGGGCATGTTCCCGATCAGCGATCAGCGTATCGGCCTCTATGGCATAGATGTTTCCGGTCACGGAATAAGCTCTGCCCTGATGACCGCGCGGCTGGCGGGATATCTGTCGTCCTCTGTGCCGGAGCAGAACCTCGCGCTGCGCAAGACCGCCGATGGCCGTTTTGTCGCCCGCCCGCCATCCGAGGTGATTGCCAATCTCAATCGTCTGATCATGAGCGAGATGGAAACCGAGCATTACTTTACCCTGCTTCTGGCGGATGTCGATCTTGCCAGTGGAAAGGTGATCATGTCCCAGGCCGGTCACCCCTACCCGGCCCTTCAGCGGGCCAACGGGCAGGTTGAATTCGTCGGACGCGGCGGTCTTCCTGTGGGTCTGATTGACGGGGCCGAGTATCAACAGTTCGAGGTAACCATGGCGCCGGGCGATCGCTTGCTTATCCATTCCGACGGGATAATCGAATGTGCGGGCACATCCGGGGCGCTTTTGGATGACGCGGGCCTTGCAAGCATCCTGCGCGATCTGCGTCAGACGCGCGGCATGGCCTGTCTTGAATCGCTGATCTGGAAGCTGTCGGAATTTGCTGGCGATGCAGATTTTGCCGATGATGTTTCGGCCGTCTTGCTTGAATTCAAGCCAAGCCTGTTTCCTGGCTGACAAAAAACCGATCACCTTCGTTGCCCAGTTCACGCGCCGCGATGTCGGGGCTGATCCAGATCGCCTGATGCCCCGGCTCGGTGGGTGGCCCAAGGACGCGTACCGGATGAGCGCGATAGATCACACAGAGTTTTTCGGCCCATAGATCGTATTCTGGCATGAAGGTGAACCGCCGAAACGCCCCGATCCGAAGGGGCCGTGCGATTTTCCAGCCGGTTTCTTCGAACACTTCGCGGTGCAGTGCCTGAATCGGCGATTCGCCGGGGTCGATTCCGCCACCGGGAAGCTGAAGCTCAGGCAAGGGATTGACCTGATGGGTGACAAGCAGCTGCCCATCGCGGGGCAAAATCGCATAAACGCCCGGTCGTCGGCGATATGAAATGCCGGGTTTTGGTGTCTCTCCGAATCGTCTGATCATGGCTTGCCCCCTTGGACGCCGACTTGCCCTGCCTATATAGTCGCGATATGCCAAGAACCGGCGCTGAAGGAAACCCCATGACACTCGGACAAAAAATCGCCTGGGACGACACGATATTGCCGTTCCAGCTTGACCAGGCAGATATTCGCGGTCGTGTTGCGCGGCTTGACGGGGTGCTGGATGGCATCCTCAAGCAGCATGACTATCCCATGGTGGTTGAGGCGCTTGTGGCCGAAATGGCGCTTTTGACCGCATTGATCGGACAGACGATCAAGCTCCGCTGGAAGCTATCGCTTCAGGTGCAAACAAATGGCCCCGTGCGGATGATCGCCACCGATTATTATGGCCCGACCGAAGAGGGCGAGCCCGCCCGCATACGCGCCTATGCCAGCTATACCCAAGAGAGGCTAACCGACGCCGCGCCGTTCGAGCAGCTTGGCGATGGCTATTTTGCCGTGATGATCGACCAGGGTCAGGGTATGGCGCCCTATCAGGGGATCACCCCGGTGGCCGGTGACAGCCTGCGCAGTTGCGCCGAGGCGTATTTTGCCCAATCCGAACAGCTTCCGACGCGTTTTGCCCTAAGCTTTGGCAAGTCAACCGAAGCCGGCGGAGCAGAGCACTGGCGCGCGGGGGGCGTGATGTTGCAACATATGCCCAAGGCCTCGCCCTTTGCAAAAGAAGGGGGCACCGGGGAAGCCGGGCTTTTGATGCCGCAGGATATCCTCGATGGCGAGGAGGCGGAAAACTGGAATCGGGTAAATATCCTGCTTGATACGGTTGAAGACCTTGAAATGATTGGTCCCTCGGTGGCGCCGACCGAACTTTTGCTGCGGCTGTTTCATGAAGAGGCCCCGCGGGTGTTTGATGCTCAGCCGGTGCGCTTTGGCTGTACCTGTTCCGAGGATCGGGTGCGCAACAGCCTGTCGATCTACTCTGCCAAGGATATTGAAACAATGACCACCGAAGAGGGTATCGTGACCGCCGATTGCCAGTTCTGCGGTGCGCATTACCGGCTTGACCCGGCGACAGTCGGATTTGAGGCAAAAGAGGGTCCCGGTGGCGCCTGATCCGCTGGATAGGGTGCTTGGTGCGCTGAACGCTGCGCGCCAGGCCTCGTCTGACTATGATCTCAACCCCGAGATCATCCTTCCTGCGGGGCGCAAACTTCGGGCGGCGGGGGTCTTGGTGCCGGTGATATCCACTGGCGGCGTGGCGCGCGTGATCCTGACCAAACGGTCGTCGGCTCTCAAGCATCATCCCGGTCAGATTGCCTTTCCCGGCGGCAAACAGGATTTGGGCGATGTTGATATCACGGCCACCGCCCTGCGCGAGGCGCAGGAGGAAATCGGCCTCGATCCGGCCAATGTCGAGGTTTTGGGCCATCTGCCAAAACATGAAACCGTTACCGGATTTGATGTGACGCCGGTCCTGGCGCGCGTGTCGCATCCGTTTGTGGCGCGTGCGGAAGTGGGTGAGGTGGATGAGGTCTTTGAGGTGCCTTTGTCGCATCTGTTGACGCTGTCGCATTTCCGGGTTGAACAACGCCGTTGGCGCGGCAGTTGGCGGCGCTATTACACGGTGCCGTTTGGCCCCTACTATGTCTGGGGCGCGACCGCGCGCATTTTGCGTACCCTGGCCGAGATGGCGCGGCCATGATGCAGATCACCGAAGATTGGCTCAGGCTTGCCGCCACGCAAGCGGTCTGCAAGATGCTGACGCATGCGGGATATCAGGCGCTGTTTGTGGGCGGCTGTGTGCGCAACGCCCTTTTGGGCGCTCCGGTGGGCGATATCGACATTGCCACGGATGCCCTGCCCGGTCAGGTGATGGAATTGGCCAGTTCGGCGGGGCTAAAGCCGGTCCCGACAGGCATTGATCACGGCACGATTACGGTGGTTTCGGGTCACATTCCCCATGAGGTGACTACGTTTCGAGAGGATATCGAGACTTTTGGCCGTCACGCCAATGTGGCCTTTGGCGGCGATATCATTGCAGACGCGCGACGGCGCGATTTCACGATGAATGCGCTTTACGCGCGTCCCGACGGCACCGTTCTTGACCCACTTGGCGGGCTTGACGACCTCAAGGCGCGGCATGTGCGCTTTATCGAGGATCCGGCGAAACGCATCCAGGAGGACTACCTGCGCATTTTGCGGTTCTTTCGGTTTCATGCCTGGTATGGCGACCCGGATGGCGGGCTTGACGGTGATGGGTTGGCGGCATGTGCGATGCACCTCGACGGCTTGGCGGGCCTGTCGCGCGAGCGCGTTGGTGGTGAGATGCGCAAGCTTTTGGGCGCGCTCGACCCGGCGCCATCGGTTGCCGCAATGCGCACTGCCGGTGTCTTGTCGTCGGTCTTGCCGGGGGCCGACGATCGCGCGCTTGGCCCCCTTGTGCATCTTGAATCAGAGATTGATACGGCCCCCGACGCCATTCGGCGGCTTGCAACGCTCGGCGGAGAAGACGTGGCCAATCGGTTGCGTCTGAGCAAGGCTGAGGCGCGGCGGCTGGCGCATTTGCGCGAAGCGGCGACGGGCACGATGGCGGCGCCGGAACTTGGCTATCGTCATGGCGCATCTGACGGGCTTGATATCCTGCTCCTGCGCGCGGCGCTCTTTGAGCAACCGCTTGCGCCGGGCGCAAAGGATGACCTTGCGCACGGTGCCGCGGCACGGTTTCCGGTCAAGGCGGTCGACCTGATGCCTGATTTTAGCGGCGCCTCTCTTGGCGCGCGTCTGGCCGAGCTGGAACAGCGCTGGATCGCGTCAGGTTTTCGCCTTGGGCGTGACGATCTGGTGTAAGCGCCCTTTAACGCGCCCGCAACTCGGGCTAAAGCCAATCGCATGAGCCAACATAAAATCATTCGATTGGGCCATCAGGGTGACGGAATCGCCCAAGGCCCGGTTTTTGCCCCGCTTACCCTTCCCGGTGAGGTGGTGAGCGGAACGCTTGACGGCCAGGCGCTGCGCGATGTCAAGATCGACACGCCCTCGCCCGACCGGGTTGCGCCGCCCTGTCGGCATTTCAAATCCTGTGGCGGGTGCCAGCTTATGCATGCCTCGGATGATTTTCTGGCGGACTGGAAGCAGGATGTGGTGAAATCCGCGCTCGGGGCGCATGGAATCACGGCCGAGTTTGCGCCGATCCACGTCTCGCCTGCGCAATCGCGGCGTCGCGCGACCCTGACCGCGCGGCGTACCAAAAAGGGGGCGATGGCCGGGTTTCACGCCAAGGGCTCGGATGTGATCATAGAAATCCCCGATTGCAAGCTCTTGCACCCGGCCGTTTTGGGGGCTGTTCCGGTGGCTTGCGCGCTTGCCGAAATCGGCGCGAGCCGCAAAAACGGCATTTCGGTGTCGGTGACCCTGTCGCTGAACGGTCTTGATGTTTCGGTGAGCGAGGGCAAGCCGCTGGACGGGCCGTTGCGAATTGCCCTCGCCGCTCTGGCGGAGCATCATAATCTGGCGCGGCTGGCCTGGGACAACGAGGTGGTTGTGACCCGTCATGCCCCCGAACAGGTGTTTGGCACGGCGCGGGTTCTGCCACCGCCGGGCGCGTTCTTGCAGGCCACGGCACAAGGCGAAGCGGCCTTGCTTGCCGATGTTCAGGCGATTGTCGGCGGGGCTAAACGGATCATTGACCTGTTTGCGGGTTCTGGCACCTTTGCCCTGCCGCTTTCCAGAAACGCCGAAGTGCATGCCGTTGAAGGCAGCGCCGCCATGTGTGCGGCTCTGGATGCCGGGTGGCGCAAGACCCAAGGCCTTAAATCGGTGACGACCGAGGCGCGCGATCTTTTCCGCCAGCCGATCTTGCCGGATGAGCTAAAGCGGTTTGATGCGGTGGTGATCGACCCGCCCCGCGCCGGCGCCGAGGCGCAGATTGCCGAGATTTGTCGCACCCGCGTCCCTGTCGTTGCCTATGTCTCATGCAGCCCGACAAGTTTTGCCCGCGATGCCAAGGCCCTTTTGGCCGGGGGCTATCATCTTGATCGTCTGCGTGTGGTGGATCAGTTCCGCTGGTCCTCGCATGTAGAGATGGTGGCGGGATTCACACTAAATCCTGCGTGATTCGTAAAATTCCCCCTATTCCAAAGCGGCCAGATTATTGTATGAAAGACGCGAGCAGTATAACGGCAGTTTTCGATGAAACCCATCAGATTTCTTTTACTGATGGCGTCCCTTATGGCCCTTGTGGCCTGTGGTGGCCCGTCAAAATTCAAAACCTATAACGGCCCCGAGGTGACGCGGATCATCATCAACAAGGGTGACCGCGAGATGTTTTTGCTGCATCATGACCGGGTTCTGAAATCCTATGAGGTCGACCTTGGCTTTGCCCCCGAAGGCCATAAGGAATTTGAAGGGGACGGCAAGACACCCGAGGGCGATTACACCGTCGACCGGCGCAATCCCAACAGCTCTTTCCATCTGTCGCTCGGCATCTCTTATCCAAACGAACAGGATATCGCCTTTGCCGAGGTGGCCGGAAAATCACCGGGCGGCGATATCTTTATTCACGGTGAGCCGAACAAGCTTGGCATATTCGGCCCGGATTGGACGGCGGGCTGTATTTCCGTCAAGAACGGAGAGATCGAAAGCATCTATGCGATGGTCCGCGACGGAACGCCGGTGACGATCAACCCCTGATCAACCGCCCAGAACCATGGTCCACCAGATTTTTCCATTGTCTTCCTGAAGCCAGGAGAAGCCCATTTTCGTGGCGTCCGGCGCAAGAATGACACGACGCGAGCCGGGCTCTTCCATCCATACGGCCAGGGTTTCAAGCTCGGTCTCATAGGTCTCCGAAATCGTCTCGCCAACAAGATGGCCGGTATATCCGGCGCGTTTGACCCGATCAATCGGCGAAGAGCCGTCAGAGCCAAAGTGCCAGGGCCGGTTTTGCAGCGACATATCGCGCGAATGGGTTGCGGCGGCGGCATTCAGAGATGCGTCAAGAACAAGCGGCGATTGCCCGGCGGCCTGGCGCAGGGAATTCACCGAATCCAGCATGCGGAACTGAATTTCCGCCGTTTCGCCCGATCTGATGCGATAAAGCTTGGGTAGCGGTTTGCCATCTGACCCAAGTTGCGGTGGCGGAGGCGGGGCCGCGCAGGCCGCCAAAGCCAAAAGTGCCGACAGGAAGATGATGTAAAGACGCGCCATGATGTCAAACCACTCGAAATTGCTGTAGTCTTTGCTTTATCGTGGGAAACGTTGCGATTCAAACCCACATACGCGCAAGTTCGCCGGATGACAGTTGTTTGAATTGCGACTGCGTCATTCGCGCCATATATATCTGCAATCCAAGGACCAAAATCTGGAGAAACCCAAAATGGCCTCTGAAACCCGAGACAACTGGAACCGGCGCGCTTTTCTGGCGGGGACCGCGGCACTGATCGGGGCACCGGCGTTGGCGCAGAGCGTTGACGGTGAAGGCACCGTCGAGATTGAGCGTGATGTCACCGAAACGGTGCGCCACAATGTATCAAGCTTTCGCACGCTGAGCTGGGAGCCGTATTTCTCGAACCTCAAAAACGGCGCAATCCTGGTCGATATCGATTCGCGCGCGGTCCATTTCTGGAACGAGGATCAGTCGGTTTACAAGCTTTACCCCTCCTCCGTGCCGCTGACCGAAGATCTGACACGTCGTGGCCGCACATCTGTGGTGCGCAAGGTCGAAGGCCCAAGTTGGCGTCCGACGCCCTCGATGCTTAAACGTAATCCCGAATGGCCAGCCTATGTTGGGCCCGGTCCCGATAACCCATTGGGCACCCACGCGCTTTACCTAAGTTGGACATATTACCGAATCCACGGCACCCATGACACCCGCAAGATCGGGCGTCGGTCGTCCAATGGATGCGTCGGTCTTTACAACGAACACATCGCCGAGTTGTTCGGAATGGCCAAAGTGGGCACCCAAGTGTTGCTTATTTGACGAAAAAGCGCCCTGATATAGCGGCTTGGACTTAACTTGGGTTTGCATTCGGTTCGGATTGCTGGTTAGAAAAAAGCCACGAGGTTAAGTCTTGGGTGCTTGGCGTTGTATTTAACAGCGTTAAGCCAATATCTGGAGGATAATATGAAGAAACTCGTTCTCGCTGCCGCCCTTAGCGCCGCTGCTTCGACCGCATTCGCCGGCAACTATGCAGAGCCCGTTATCGAGGCACCTGTAATTGTTGAAGAAACCGCTGCAAGCTCGTCTGCTGCTGGCGTTTGGATTCCGTTGCTTCTGCTGGCCGTTGTGGCCGCAGTCGTCATTGCTGACTAAGTCAGTATTGAATGCTAGGAAAAAGGCAGTGGGAAACCACTGCCTTTTTTCGTTTCTGCAGGGGTGATTGGCGTTTACTCAAGCCAGCCCTGAAGATTCGCTTCGACAATGGATGCCAGAGCCTTGATATGCGCGTCCTGGTCATTCAGGCAGGGGATATAGGTAAATTCCTCGCCGCCCGCCTCTTCAAAGCTTTCCTTGATCTCTTCGTTGATCTCTTCCAGCGTTTCGATGCAGTCGGCGGAAAACGCCGGGGCCATCACGGCGATTCGTTTCTTGCCGTCTTCGCGGGCAAGCCGGGCAACCTCTTTCACGGTGTAGGGCTTTAGCCATTCTTCGGGGCCAAAAACCGACTGGAACGTCGTGGTGATCTCGGTGTCGTCCCAGCCAAGCCGCTCTTTCAGCAGGCGCGTGGTTTTCTGACACTGGCAATGATAGGGATCGCCCTGCATCAGATAGCGTTTTGGCATCCCGTGATAGGATACCACAAGGATATCGGGGCGCGTTTCAACATTCGCATAGGCGGTTTCGACCGATTCGGCCAAAGCCTCGATATAAAGCGGGTTTTCGAAGTAGGGCTCGACCACACGGGCAATCGGCTGCCATGTTTCGTCCATCAGCGCGCGAAAGAACTGATCGTTGGCGGTGGCCGATGTGGCGCCGGCGTAATGCGGATAAAGCGGAAAGAACAGGATACGGGTACAGCCGGCCTCGACCATGGCGCGGACCTTGGATTTGGTCGAGGGGTTGCCATAGCGCATGCAGAAATCAACCATCACCTTGTCGCCATAACGCGCCTCAAGGGCGGTCGCCATCTTTGCGGTCTGGTCGCGGGTGATGGTCATCAGCGGGCTTTCGCCCTTATCCTCGTTCCAGATTGATTTATAGGCATGACCGCTGGTGAACGGGCGCTTGGTCAGGATGATGAGCTGCAACAGCGGTTGCCATTTCCAGGGCGCATAATCAATGACACGACGATCCGAGAGAAATTCATTCAGATAGCGGCGCATTGACCAATAATCGTAATTATCCGGCGTGCCCAGATTGGCCAGCAAAACACCCGTCTTGGCGCGTGCAATTGCGGGGTGATCGCCGGGCGCATGGGCCGGGCGAGCGGCAGAATGACGGGCATCGAGCATGGGCTGGGTCAATCCTTACTGTCTCGGGCTAAGGCTGACATAGAGGTTGCGACGGTAAGGTCAATCTTTCAGCGGTGTTTCTTTGGCCCCAAGCACATCTGCAAGCCGGGCGCTGGCCGATCCGGGCCGCAGGGGCTGGGGTTGGCTGACGTCCGGGGACCAGCCGGTGAGGAATATCATCTCGAAGGTGGCGGGGATGCGCCCGTCGGCATCGCCAAACTCATGTGCATAGATTTCGGCGGCCCGATCAAACAGCGCGCGCCGGGTTGCGCGCCTTGGGCGGTTTGTCATGGCGTTGCTCTCGCCCATCGCGCGCAATTCGCGCATCAAGTGGGCAGGCGAGGCATAGCTTGTCTTAAGCGGCAGGGTATCGGCCACCGGCAGGGCAAAGCCCGCGCGTTGCAAAAGCGCGCCGAGGTCGCGGATTTCACCCATAGGCAAAACGCGGGGCGACAACCCGCCAAGCAGATCCGATTCCGCCTGCGCCAGGGCGGTGCGCAATTCATGCAGGGTTTCGCCACCAAACAACGCGGTCAGCATGAGACCATCGGGTTTGAGCGCACGCCGCGCCTGAATAAGCTGACCCACAGGATCATTCGCCCAATGCAGGCAAAGCGCGTGGATCACCAGATCATGCGCCTCTGGGGCAAGCGCAAGAGTGTCGCCATCCCCAACGCAGAGGGCCTCGGGAAAGCGATTTTGCCAGAATTCCGGAAAACCGCTTACCACGGCAGGCGAGGTAAAGGATTTTTTAACCAAGCTCAGGCGATCCTCGATCTCATCAGCGGCGGTTTCATGCAGAAACCAGACAGGCGCGCGCAAGGCGCGTCGGCGGTTGCGGATCAGGGCGGAGCGGTCTGTCAGGGTTTGCGTCATGGCGGGGACAATAGGGCGAGTATGACGGCTTTTCAAACGGCACTTCAGGTGATCTATCCGGCGCGCTGCACTTTGTGCGGTTGCCACGTCGAAAGCGATTTTGGCCTTTGCGGTCCGTGTTGGCGGGACACGCCGTTCATTGCAGGGCTGGTCTGTGACACCTGCGGTGTGCCGCTTCCCGGCGAAGACGGTGGAGATGCAGAGCATTGCGACGAGTGCCGGAGTGTGGCGCGCCCATGGTCGCGGGGGCGATCGGCGCTTGTGTACCACGAAAACGGCCGCAAACTTGTGCTGGCGCTCAAGCATGGCGACCGTCATGACGTCGTGCGCCCCGCAGCCGTCTGGATGGCGCGGGCCGCACAGCCGCTGTTGACCCGCAACACGCTAGTTGCACCGGTGCCCTTGCATTGGCTGCGGATGCTCAAGCGACGCTTTAACCAATCTGCGCTTCTGGCACAGGCGCTGGCGCGTGAGACTGCTTTGCCGGTCTGCCCCGATCTGTTGCTTCGGTCCAAACACACCCGCTCGCTCAAGGGGCTGGGCGCTGACGCACGACATGCCACGCTCGATGGTGCGATTCACATCAATCAAAGGCGTCAAACCGAGCTTATCGGGCGTAATGTGCTTTTGGTGGATGATGTGATGACCTCGGGGGCCACGCTTTCGGCGGCGGCGCAGGCCTGTTTTTCGGCGGGCGCGCAAGATGTGCGCATACTAACACTGGCGCGCACGGCCAAGGATGCCTAAGTTCCTGCCAAACAGGAAAACAGGAATGCCAAAATGCAACCAGTTGAAATCTATTCGTCGCCTCTTTGCGGATTTTGTCACGCGGCCAAGCGGTTGCTCAAGCAAAAGGGCGTAAACTTTTCGGAAATTAACGTGCTGGCCCAACCGGCCCGCAAATCCGAGATGTTGAAACGCGCAAACGGCCGTCATACCGTGCCGCAGATTTTCGTCGGTAAGACCCATGTCGGCGGTTATGACGAGCTTTCAGCGCTTGAGCGGGCGGGCAAGCTTGACGCGCTTTTGGGCAAGTGACGTCAATGCGCGCAGCCCTTGTTCAACTCAACAGCAGCGATGATCCGGCAGCAAACCTGCCGGTCACGCTGGCGTTTATTGACCAAGCAATCGCGCAGGGGGCCGAATTTGTCCTGACGCCCGAGGTGACCAATTGTGTGTCCGGGAGCCGCACGCATCAAAAGGCGGTTCTGCATCCCGAGGACAGCGACCCGACACTGAAAGCGCTGCGTGCCAAGGCGGCAGAGCGCGGCATCTGGCTTTTGATCGGCTCGCTCGCGCTCAAGACAAGCGACCCCGATGGCCGGTTCGCCAATCGGTCGTTTCTGATTGGGCCGGATGGCCGGATTGTTGCGCGCTATGACAAGATCCACATGTTTGATGTCGATGTGTCACCCGAGGAAACCTATCGCGAATCAGATGGGTTTCGTCCCGGTGCCTGTGCAGTGACCGCCGATTTGCCAATCGGTACGCTCGGTCTGAGCATTTGCTATGACATTCGCTTTCCGCATCTTTATCGTCGCCTTGCCCATGCCGGAGCGCGTATTCTAACGGTGCCCGCGGCGTTTTCCTATGTCACGGGGGCCGCGCATTGGGAAACCCTGCTGCGGGCGCGGGCGATTGAAAACGGCTGTTACGTTCTGGCCCCGGCGCAAACCGGCACCCATGCCGCAAGTACCGGGCGCAGCCGTCAAACCCACGGTCATAGCCTTGTCGTCGCCCCCTGGGGCGAGGTTCTGGCCGATGGCGGCACCGATCCCGGCGTTCTCGTGGTTGATCTTGACCCGGCCGAGATCGAGAGCGCGCGGGCGCGTGTCCCGTCGCTGCGGCATGACAGGCAGTTTGATGGCCCGGCATGAATGACACGACCAGCAATTCCCTGGCGGTGGCCTTGTTCAGTGAGATCCTCACCAATGAACAGCTTATCCGCAATCGGCTAAGTCGGGTGTTGCCCAAGGGCATGGAAATCTCGCATTTCTCGGTTCTCAACCATCTTGCCCGCATCGGCGACGAGCGCAGCCCGGCGCAGCTTGCCAAAAGCTTTCACGTGACGCGCGGTGCGATGACCAACACGCTGAGCAAGCTGGAGTGGGCCGGATACGTGCATATCCGCCCTGATTGGGATGATGCGCGCCGCAAGATGGTCGCGATCAGCCCCTCTGGCCGACAGGCGCGCGACGCCGCCATCGCCGGGATCACTCCGATGGTTTCGGAACTGATCAGCGATCTTGGCGAAGACAGGGTGCGCGCAAGCCTTCCGGTGCTGCGCGAATTACGCTCCAAGCTGGAACCGCGCGGCTAGCCCGGCTTGACGCTGGCGGTGACGTAATTCACGCTCAGATCCCTGTCCGACAACCGCCAGACCCATGTGATCGGGTTGAACACGAAGCCTTTGCGATCCACCGGATCGAGGCCAGCCTTGCGCAGCAGGTCATAAAGCTCGTCCGGGGTGATGAATTTCGACCATTCATGCGTACCCTTGGGCAGCCAGCGCATCACGTATTCCGCGCCGACAATCGCCATGGCGAAGCTTTTGGGATTGCGGTTGATGGTTGAACAAATCTGAATTCCGCCGGGTTTGAGCAATTGCCGACAGGCGGTGAGATAGGCTAGGGGGTCGGCCACATGCTCGGCCACTTCCATGTTCAACACGGCATCAAACTGTTCGCCAGCGGCGGCCATATCCTCGGCGGTGGTGTGGCGGTAATCAATCGCAAGGCCGGATTGCTCAGCATGAACCTGTGCAACCGGGATGTTGCGCGGCGCGGCATCGGCGCCAACCACCTCGGCGCCGAGGCGCGCCATCGGCTCGCTTAGCAATCCGCCACCACAGCCGATATCGAGAATACGCAGCCCTTTGAAAGGCATATCCCCGGTAAGATCACGGTCATATTCGGCCGCGATCTGCGCGGTGATATAATCCAGACGGCAAGGGTTCAGCATGTGCAGCGGCTTGAACTTTCCGTTCGGATCCCACCATTCGGCAGCCATCGCTTCGAATTTGGCGACTTCGCCGGGATCAATCGTGCTCTGGGCGGCTTGCATTCTGCTCTCCATATGCTCTTTTGGACATGCTTGTTATATAGGACATCCATGAACAAATTCTCAGGCCAAAAGAGCGCAGTACAATATCTATATCCGCCGGTCGAACCCTTTGACCGGCAAATGATGGATGTGGGCGACGGGCACAGCATTTATGTCGAGCAATCCGGTCGCCGTGATGGGCTGCCGGTTGTGGTGTTTCACGGCGGTCCGGGTGGCGGGTGCAGCCCGGCGATGCGGCGTTATTTCGATCCGGCCATCTATCGGATCATTCTGTTCGATCAACGCGGGTGCGGGCGATCAAGGCCCCATGCCAGCGTTGAGGATAACACCACCTGGCATCTGGTGGCGGATATTGAACATATTCGCCGCGCGCTTGGCATTGACACTTGGATTGTCTTTGGCGGAAGCTGGGGCGCGACGTTAGCGTTGATTTATGCACAGGCCAATCCCGCGCCAGTGATGCATCTTGTGCTGCGCGGCGTGTTCACCATGACCGAGGCCGAACTGACCTGGTTTTATGGCGGTGGGGCCGGGGCATTCTGGCCCGAAACCTGGCATCAGTTCAAATCGCTGATTCCCAAGGCCGAACACGGCGATATTATCGCCGCCTATCACCGGCGGCTGTTTTCCGGGATATTGAACGAAGAGGTTCGTTATGCCAAGGCCTGGTCGGCCTGGGAAAATGCGCTTGCCACGGTGCATTCCACCGGCGTTGGCGGCGATAGCCCGGCGGATTATGCGCGCGCCTTTGCGCGCCTTGAAAACCACTATTTCACCCATCGCGGGTTTCTGGCGTATGACGGTCAAATCCTTGATCAGATGGATAAAATCGCCCATATCCCCGGCACGATTGTGCAGGGGCGCTATGATATGATCTGTCCGCCCGCCACCGCCTATCAACTGGCGCGGGTCTGGGAAAACGCCGATCTGCGGATGATTCCGGTGGCCGGTCACGCCCTGTCAGAGCCGGGAATCAGCGCCGAATTGGTCGGCGTGATGAACCGGCTGGCGCGAAAAGCCTGAACCCTCAAGGCATTGGCGCTTTTCCCGGCGCCTTTCCCGCGATATCCCGGTGGTATGGAAACGCTACCCGAACTTTATGCCCGGCGTGTTGCCGACGGCACGCTGACCTATGACGCCGCACAAGAGGCGTCTCTGCCCGAATTCGAGCGGATTCGACAGGCCCTGGCCGATCAACCGCGCAAAGGCTGGTTTCGCCGCGCACCAGAGCCGATCAAGGGGCTATATCTCTGGGGTGGGGTCGGGCGCGGCAAATCCATGTTGATGGATCTTTTTGTCGAGACGGTCGATGTGCCCAAGCGCCGGGTGCATTTTCATGCCTTCATGCAGGAAATCCATGCCGGGCTACATGCGGCCCGCGCGCGCAACGAAAGCGATGCACTTACCCCGGTGGCGAAAGAGGTGGCCGATTCGATACAGCTTTTGGCGTTTGACGAGATGCAGATCACCGATATCACCGATGCGATGATTGTCGGCCGCCTGTTCGAGGCGCTTTTTGCCGCCGGTGTCGTGGTGGTCACGACCAGCAATCGCATTCCCGACGAGCTGTATAAAAACGGGCTGAACCGTCAGCTTTTTCTGCCCTTCATCGAAATCGTCAAAGAGCGCATGGTTGTCTATGAAATGGCAAGCCCGACGGATTACCGACAGGATCGCCTTGCCGGAAGCCCAAGTTATTTTACCCCGATCAATGAGGCATCGCGCGCCGAGGTCCAGAGTATCTGGCAGGATCTGACCGGCGGCAAGGGCGAGCCGCACAAGATCATCGTCAACAAGCGCGAGGTCGAGATCCCGGCGTTTCACAACGGCGTGGCGCGGGCAACGTTTTATGATCTTTGCGGCAAACCCCTTGGCCCGGCGGATTACCTTGCGCTGGCAGAGGCGACGCGGGTTCTGATCCTGGAAGACATCCCGCAACTGGGGCGCAGCAACTTCAACGAGGCCAAGCGCTTTGTCACCCTGATTGATGCGCTCTACGAGGCGCACGTGCGGCTTATCTGTTCGGCGGCGGCAAAGCCGGAATACCTTTACCTTGAAGGTGAAGGATCGTTCGAATTTGAACGCACCGCCAGCCGTCTGCGCGAAATGCAATCCGACGGCTGGGGCAAGTGACGCCTGTATTGGCAGGCGAATTTTAGCGGCTGCGTGTCAGTTCCAGAAACACATCCTGAAGATCGGCCTGTTCGGTCTTTACGTCGCGGATGGAAATCCCCGCTTCTCGAACGGCGGCCAGAACCGCTTCGGCCGAGGTGACCGACGAATGATAGGTGATCACAAGCGCCCCATCCGCACGCGATGAAATCTCTAGCCCCTCGCCCTTTGGCAAGGTTGTGGCCGGGCTATCGGGCTGAATGATCATCGTCTTGGCATCAAGCCGCCCCAAAAGGTTGGCGGTGCTGTCGCGCGCCACCAGTTGGCCAAGGTTGATGATGGCGATTTCATCGCACATCTCTTCGGCCTCTTCGAGGTAATGCGTGGTCAGGATAATCGTCATTCCCTGTTGATTGAGGCGACGAATATTTTCCCAAAGCATCTGGCGCAATTCGATATCGACACCTGCGGTCGGTTCATCCAGCACCAGAATATGCGGCGTATGCACAAGGGCCTTGCCCAGCAAAAGCCGCCGCCGCATGCCGCCCGACAGCGTTCTGGCATAGGCATCGGCCTTGTCCTCAAGTCCGATAAGGCGCAGGATTTCGTCGCTTTTGCGTTGCGCGCGGGGCACTCCATAAAGACCGGCCTGCACCTCAAGCGCGCCGTGCGGCGTAAAAAAGGGATCAAGGTTGAGTTCCTGCGGCATGACCCCGATCGAGGCGCGCGACTGGCGCGGGTTCACGTCCTGATCGAAACCCCAGATCGTGACCTGACCGCTGGTTTTCAGAACCAGCCCGGCAAGAATATTGATCAGCGTCGATTTGCCGGCGCCGTTTGGCCCCAAAAGCCCAAAAACAGAGCCTTGCGGGATATCAAGATCAATGCCCTTGAGCGCCTGTTTTTCGGGGCTATTGCGCCCGCCGCCATAGGTTTTTGTCAGTCCACGGATTTCAATGGCATTTGCGGCCATGGTGCTCTTGCTCCTTGCTGGCGGATCAATCATATTTGGACCTAATTCAAAGTTACGCAAAAGGAAACGCCCCCATGGTAACGCAGGCCCCAGAAACGAGAATTGTTGACGCCTATCGCGTGGCCTGTGATGGCGGCGAGGGCGCGCTGGGCCATCCGCGCGTCTGGCTTCAGATTCCGCAGGACAAGGGCTATGTCGAATGCCCGTATTGCGATGCCAAGCTTGTGCACCGCGATTTTGAAGGCAAAGTCTGAACCGACCAGCGCCGCGTCTGCGGAGACCATTGGCGTTTGAGTATTTTTGGAAAGATGAAAGCCGTCTGGGCGAAAGGGGCTAGCCATGTCATTCGGAAAAGGTTGTCATCTGCATCTGATTGACGGATCGGCGTTTATCTTTCGGGCCTATCATGCGCTGCCGCCGTTGACGCGCAAATCGGATGGTTTGCCGATCGGGGCGGTCGCGGGCTTTTGCAACATGTTGCAGCGTTATGTCGAGGGCAACAATGGCCATGATGCGCCGACCCATGTGGCGGTGATCTTTGACAAGGGGAGCCACACGTTTCGCAACGATATGTATCCCGAATACAAGGCCAACCGCGAGGCGATGCCCGAGGATTTGCGGCCGCAAATGCCGCTGACGCGCGAGGCGACGCGCGCCTTCAACATCGCCTGTGAAGAGATCGAAGGCTATGAGGCCGACGATATTATCGCGACGCTGGCCTGTCAGGCGCGCGATCTTGGCGGGCGGGTGACGATCATCAGCAGCGACAAGGACCTGATGCAGCTTGTCGGCGGCGGGGTCGATATGCTGGATGCGATGAAAAACCGGCTTATTGACGTCGATGGGGTGCGCGAAAAGTTTGGCGTTGACCCGGATCGCGTGGTCGATGTGCAGGCTTTGGCCGGGGACAGTGTCGATAATGTCCCCGGCGCGCCGGGCATCGGGGTGAAGATCGCGGCGCTTTTGATCAATGAATTCGGCTCGCTTGAAGAGTTGCTGGATCGCGCGGAAGAGATCACACAGCCCAAGCGCCGCCAGACCCTGATTGAGAAGCGTGAACAGATCGAGATGTCAAAGCGGCTGGTGCAGCTTGATTGCAACACGCCGCTTGATTTCACGCTTGATGATCTTGAGGTGCGTGACCCGGACGCTGATGCCCTGCTGGAGTTTCTTGCCAGGATGGAATTCCGCACCCTGTCCAAGCGGATTGCCGATGCGCTTGGCGCCGATGCGCCGGTGATCGCAGAGGCGTCGCCACAAGCGGGGACTGAGGCGCAGAATGCCCCGGTATGGCCCGCAATAGACCCTGAAAAATACGAACGGGTTGGCGATATGGCCGCTTTGGAAACATGGATCGAACGCATTCGGGCGCGTGGTTATGTGGCGGTGGATACCGAGACGACATCGCTCAATGAGATGCGAGCCGATCTTGTGGGAATCTCGCTTTGCGTCGATCCCGGTCAGGCCTGTTACATCCCGCTTATCCATAAGGATGGTGCGGCGGACGATCTTTTTGGATCGGACAAGCTTGCCGATGGGCAGCTAAGCGTCGGCGATGTGCTTGCCGCATTGAAACCAGTGCTTGAAGATGATGCGATCCTCAAGATCGGGCAGAATATGAAATATGACGCCAAGATTTTTGCGGCCCTCGACATTCAGGTCGCCCCGATTGATGATACGATGCTTATGTCCTATGCGCTTTATGCCGGGCAGCATGGGCATGGGATGGACACGCTGAGCGACCGTTATCTGGCGCATAAGCCGATCCCGATCAAATCGCTTTTGGGGACGGGTAAATCGGCGATCACCTTTGATCGCGTACCAGTCGATGAGGCAGTGAAATACGCCGCCGAGGATGCCGATATCACGCTGCGCCTATGGCACCTGTTCAAGCCGCAATTGCACCGCGATCAGGTGACCACGGTTTATGAGGTTCTCGAACGCCCGCTGGTGCCGGTTCTGGCCCGGATGGAGCGGTACGGTATCAAGGTTGATCGTGAAACCCTGAGCCGGATGTCGAATGCCTTTGCCCAGAAAATGGCCGGGTTAGAGGCTGAAATTCACACGCTTGCCGGGCGCAGCTTTAACGTCGGTTCGCCCAAGCAATTGGGTGAAATCCTGTTTGACGAAATGGGGCTTGAGGGCGGCAAGACCGGCAAGACCGGGGCCTATGCGACGGGCGCCGATGTTTTGGAAGACCTTGCAACCGAACACGAACTGCCCGCTCGGGTGTTGGATTGGCGCCAGCTTTCCAAGCTGAAATCGACCTATACCGACGCGCTTCAGGATCATATCGACCCGGACACGGGGCGGGTGCATACGTCGTATGTTCAGACCGGGGCGAATACCGGACGGTTGTCATCGACCGATCCCAACCTGCAAAACATCCCGGTGCGATCCGAAGAAGGCCGCCGCATCCGTGAGGCTTTTGTTGCAGAGCCGGGAAACCGCCTTGTCAGTCTCGATTATAGCCAGATCGAGCTTCGGATTCTGGCCCATGTGGCGGGGATTGATGCGCTTAAGGCGGCGTTTCGCGAGGGGCAGGATATTCACGCGATGACCGCGTCAGAGATGTTCAATGTGCCGATGGATGACATGACGCCGGATATTCGCCGTCAGGCGAAGGCGATCAACTTTGGTGTGATCTATGGCATCTCGGGCTTTGGTCTTGCGCGCAACCTGCGCATCCCGAGGTCAGAGGCTCAGGGCTTTATCGACCGCTATTTTGAACGCTTTCCCGGCATCAAGGCCTATATGGATGAAACCGTCGGATTTGCCAAAGAGCATGGCTATGTCCAGACCCTGTTTGGCCGCAAGATCCACACGCCCGAGATTGCCGCCAAGGGCCCGCGCGCCGGGTTTGCCAAGCGCGCAGCGATCAATGCACCGATCCAGGGAAGTGCCGCCGACATTATCCGCCGCGCGATGATCCGGATGCCGGATGCCATTGCCGATATTCCCTGCAAGATGCTGTTGCAGGTGCATGACGAATTGATCTTTGAGGTGGCCGAGGATGCGGTTGATCGTCTGATCACCACGGCCCGCGATGTGATGGAAGGCGCGGCGCACCCCGCCGTGCATCTTGACGTGCCTTTGGTCGTGGATGCGGGGCAGGGGGCGAACTGGGCCGAGGCACATTAAGCGTCGCGTGGCCCAGGGGCGTTACCCCGGCAGGCTGCCGTCCAGAACATAGCGCAGGATTTCCACAACCTGCGCAGGGTCGCGGGCAACGGCCAGGGCGGCGGCGTCGACCTCTTTCAAGGCATGATCGTGATCCGGTTCTTGCAAGATGATCAGCGATTTGCCAAGCGCGGCGGCATAGCCAGCATCAAACGCCGCGTTCCATTGTCGGTATTTTTCGCCAAAGCGCACGACGACCACATCGGCATCGGAAATTCCCTTACGGGTGCGGATCGCGTTGACCATCGCGCCCTTGTGATCGTGCCAGTATTTACTGTCCTCAGCGCCAAGGATCGCCACGCCGCAATCGTCGCTGGCGGCGTGATCGGTGACCGGGCTGTTGAAGGTCACAGCAAGACCTTTTGCCCCTTCAGTGATCTGTTCGCGCCAGTCGGTGTGAATTTCGCCTGACAGATAAACGTTCAGCATGCCATATCCCCCTTTTTCTAGCCGCGCAGCGTACCGCCGGTGGCTTTGGTGACTTTTTCGATGATTTTGGCCGAAACAGTCTCTATTTCGGCCTCTTTTAGTGTCGCGCCCTTGGGTTGGAGGCGCACAGTCATGGCGAGCGATTTCTTGCCCTCGCCAAGGTTGCCACCGATGAATTCGTCAAAGATGCGCACATCCTCGATCAGCGCCTTATCGGCCCCGGCGGCGGCATTGATCAGGGTCAGAGCCTCGACCCCGGCATCGACAACAAAGGCAAAGTCACGTTCGACCGCTTGCAGATCGCTGATCTCAAGCGCGCCGCGTGTCGCCGAGGTTTTGCGCGGCAGCGGGATTTCGGCGGGATAGAGAGTAAAGGCGACCGCAGGGCCCTTCACGTCCATCGCCTGAAGGGTGCGCGGGTGCAATTCGCCAAAGACCGCAAGCATCTTTTTGGGGCCAAGGCAGATACGGCCATGACGACCGGGGTGGAACCATGCCGGGCCGTCGCGCAGCACTTGAACCTTGGTTGGCGCGCCGATTGCGGCAAGGATCGCCTCGGCGTCGGCCTTGGCATCAAACAGGTCAACGGCGCGCGCGCCGCCCTGCACGTCCTTGGGGCCGGTGCGACCCACCAGAAGGCCCGCCATCTGGATATGCTGTTCTCCCGGTTCGCCGCCCTGAAAGGCGTGGCCAACCTCGAACAGGGCAAGATCCATGATACCGCGCGCCTGATTGCGGGCCGCGGCCAAAAGCAGACCAGGAAGCAGATCGGGGCGCATATGGCTCATTTCCGAACTGATTGGATTGGCGAGCATCGTGGCATCGTCGCCACCGCCAAACAGCGTCGCGCTGGCGTGATCAATAAAGCTATAGGTGACGCATTCGTTGTACCCGAGGGCCGCGCCCATGCGCCGGGCGATCTGTTCGCGCTTTTGCATCGGCGACAGGATCGGCTTGGGTACGCCGACATCCACGCGCGCCATCGGGCGACCCTTGAGCTTGGTCAGAGAGGCAATGCGCGCCACTTCTTCGACAAGGTCGGCCTCACCAAGGATGTCCGGGCGCCAGCTTGGGACATGGGCCATATTGCCTTCAAGTTTGAAGCCAAGGCTGGTCAGGGTCTGGCGTTGCTCGGATTCCGGAATGTCCATGCCAACAAGCGAGCGCACGCGCGCCGGATCAAGCCGATAGGCGCGCGCCACATCTGGCACCTGCCCTGCGGTAACGCGGTTCGATGGGCTGCCGCCACAAAGATCAAGGATCATCTGGGTCGCGAGATCGAGTGCCGCCATATTGAAGGCCGGGTCGATCCCACGTTCGTTGCGATACCGCGCATCAGAGTTGATCTTGAGCGCGCGACCGGTGCTTGCGATCTGGATATGGTCCCAAACGGCAGCTTCAAGGAAGACGTCGGTGGTGGTTTCGGTGCATCCCGTGGCAAGGCCACCCATGATGCCGCCGATTGATTCAATGCCGTGGTCGTCGGAAATCACCACCTGGCCGGGGCCGAATGTGTATTCCTTTTCATCCAGCCCAACCAGCGTTTCGCCGCCCTTGGTGCGGTGAACCCGCAGATTTCCGGTAACCTTGCCCGCGTCAAAGACATGCAGGGGGCGGTTGCGGTCATAGGTGAAAAAGTTGGTGATATCGACCAGCCTTGAGATCGGGCGCAGGCCAATGGCACGCAACCGATCCTGAAGCCACTCCGGCGAAGGGCCGTTTTGCACGCCCCGGATAAGACGGCCGGCAAAAACCTCACAGCCATTGCTGGCGGCATCTTCGTCGATGGTCACGGTGATGGGGCAGGGGTATTGACCCTCGATATGGGCCTGCTGTTCCGGCTTCATCTTGCCAAGACCGCGCGCCGCAAGATCAAGCGCAATGCCGCGCACGCCCAAGGCATCGGGGCGGTTGGGGGTGATCGCGATCTCGATCACCGGGTCAACCTTGGCCGGGTCATTGAGTGCAAGCCAATCGGTAAACCGCTGGCCAACCTCGCCCGAGGGCAGCTCGATAATGCCGTCGTGTTCTTCGCTTAGCTCCATCTCGCGCTCAGAGCACATCATGCCATAGCTTTCGATGCCACGGATCTTGCCCACGCCGATGGTCGTATCAATGCCGGGCACGTAAACGCCGGGCTTGGCGATTACAACGGTGATACCCTCGCGGGCATTGGGCGCGCCACAGATGATCTGGGTCTGGCCGCCATCCGTGTCGACCTGACAAATCCGAAGCCGGTCGGCATCCGGGTGCGGCTCGGCCTTGATGACCTTGCCGATGGTAAACTCCGCAAGGCGGCTGGCGGGGTCTGAAACGCCCTCTACCTCTAGGCCAAGGTCGGTCAGCGCCTCGGTGATCTCATCAACCGTGGCCGTGGTGTCTAGGTGATCTTTCAGCCATGACATTGTGAATTTCATGTGCGTTCATCCGCCTGTAAATCTTGGGTCGACACAGGCTTTAGCGGATATGTCCGATATGGAAAACCCCGCATCGCTGCGGGGTTTCAATATCATGCGTCGGATGGCTCGGGTTTGTGCTGGCCTTAGGCCGTCCAGTTGCCCGAGAAATCGAATGCGTTGTCATAGCCAAACAGAGCGACAGAACCGCCGGTATGAAGGAAGACAACCCGCTCGCCCTTTTTAAAATGACCCTTGCGGATCAGATCAATGAACCCGGCCGCGCCCTTGGCCGAATAGACCGGATCAAGCAGGATCGCTTCAAGCTCTGCGAACATCTTGATCGCCTCGATACCACCCTCGGTCGGGATGCCATAGCCTTCGCCGACATAATCGGTATTGGCGACAACATCTTCGCGGCCGACCACACCGGGGCAGCCAAGCTTTTCGGCGGTCTTGACGGCAAGGTTGTAAACGTTCTCTTCCTGTTTGGCCTTGGGTGCGCGCACGCCGATCCCCAGAAGTGGGATATTGGCGTTCATCGCCTTGAGCCCGGTGATAAGACCCGCCTGCGTGCCGGCGCTTCCGGTGGCGTGAACGATGTGATCGACCTTGAGCGCGCGATCGTTGAACTGCGCCAGCATTTCAAAGGCACAGTTGACATAGCCCAATGCGCCGGTCGGGTTCGAGCCGCCACCGGGGATGGTATAGACATTGCGCCCCTCGGCGCGAAACTTGTCGGCGACCGCTTCCATCTCTGCGTGCATGTCCAGACCCGGACCGCGCTTTTCGGTGGTGGCGCCATGCATATGATCAAGCAAAACGTTGCCGTTATTGTTGTAATTGGCATTGTTAGAGCCTGTTCTGTCTTCCAAAAGCAGGTGACACGCCATGCCAAGCTTGGCCGCGAAGGCTGCGGTTTGACGGGCATGGTTGGATTGCGTCGCGCCTTGGGTCATCACAAGATCGGCGCCCTGAAGCTCGGCTTCGGCCATCAGGAATTCAAGCTTGCGGGTCTTGTTGCCGCCCGTTGAGAGGCCGGTGCAATCATCGCGCTTGATCCAGATTTCCGGCCCGCCCAGTTCGGCGGTCAGGCGGTCCATCCGCTCAAGCGGGGTGGGAAGGTGGGCCATGAAACGGCGCGGGTAACGGGCAAGATGCATCTGAGGTCTCCTATAAAATGCGTTACTGGCAGAATAGAGGGCGACTAACGGGCCGTCTAATGCTAATATCGCCTGGTAATATGCAATATCTGCAAGATCGAATCGAATATGCGGCTTGAATGGCTTGATGATATCCTTGCGGTGGCCGAGGCCGGGTCGCTGGCGCGGGCCGCGCAGATACGCCATGTCAGCCAATCGGCCTTTACCCGCCGCCTGCGCGCCATCGAAGAGGCGCTTGGCGTGCCGCTGTTTGATCGCCGTCGCAAGCCGGTGGTGCTTTTACCTGAAATCGAGGCGCAGGCCGGGGAAATGCGTGCGCTGGCAACACAGCTTCGCCATCTGCGCGAAACGCTGACCCAGACAAGCGGCGCGCGGGGGCTGACGCTGGCATGTCAGCACGCGATCACCACCACCCATTCGCCCGCAATCGTCAGCATTCTGACCGCGCAGGGCGGGCGCCCGGTGCGGGTGCGGTCGGATAATCGCGATGAATGCCTGTTGCGGCTTTTGTCCGGCGAGGTTGATCTGGCAGTGCTCTACGCCGCACCAGAGATTGCGCCGCTGACCCTGAACCGGGCGTTCGAGCAGGTGTTGCTGGGTCGCGAGCGATTGATTCCGGTTGCCGTGCCGCGTCTGGCGCAGGGCGATGATTTGCCGTTTATCGGCTATCCGTCGGATGTGTTTCTGGGACAGGTGATGGCCCGCGCGATCTTGCCGGGGATTGCGGCGCATCGGGTGTTGCGACGGCGGGCGGAAACCGCGCTGACGCTGGCGGCGCGTGAATATGCCTGTCGCGGTATCGGCGTGGCGTGGTTGCCCGAAGGCATGGTGGCGCAGGATCTGAAATCCGGTCGCCTGATCAGTCTGACAGAGAGCCTGCCAAGCCAGCAGATGGAGCTTTGGATGATCCGCCTGTCGGATCGCCCCGACGATAGCTGGGCGCAGGATTGGGCGCGGCTTGTGGCGGCACTGGCAAAGCCAACTTGACAGTCAGCAATCGCGACCGCGAATCCATTACTTTGGCCAGGGTCTTTGGATAAACGGTCAGGACGCCAGGTGTTTCACTGCGCAGCGAGAGAAAACGGCAGGTCGCGGGCGGCGTTTTTGTACCAGCGGATGATCGCCCTGCGCTCCTCTTCTTCGATAAAGGACAGATTGGCCGGGGGCATGGCAACCGATACACCGGCCTGCAAATAGATCTGGCGCGCGGCGCGGGCGATATCGTTCGGGGTTTCAAGCAGGATATTCTTGGGCGCGCGGTGAATGCCGTCGTAAAACGGCTCACGCGCGTGGCACATGGCACAGCGGCCGGGCACGATGCTTGTGATCTCGTCAAACCCTTCGGCGGCGGCGAACACCTGTTCGGTTGCCGTCAAAGGCCGTGCCTCTGATTCCTCATAGCTATCGTTGCGCAACGGTGCCGTGCTTAGCCACATGATCGCGACGAACAAGAGGGCGGTCACGGCCCATGTCCAGGTCGGGTTGCCGGTGCCGGCATGGCGGGTGTTGAAATAGTGTCGGATGCTCACCCCCATCAGAAACACCAGCGCCGCGATAAGCCAGTTATACTCGGTCGCGAAGGCCAGCGGATAGTGGTTGCTGAGCATCAGGAACACCACCGGCAAGGTAAGATAGTTGTTATGGGTCGAGCGCAATTTGGCGATTTTGCCATATTTAGGGTCTGGTGTGCGCCCCTCTTGCAGGTCTTTCACGACGATCCGCTGATTGGGCATGATGATGAAAAACACATTGGCGGTCATGATCGTGGCGGTGAAGGCACCCAGATGCAAAAGCGCCGCGCGTCCGGTGAACACCTGATCATAGCCATAGGCCATGACCACCAGCAGGATGAACAACAGGACCATCAGGAAGGTCGGCTTTTCGCCAAGGCCGGATTTGCACAGGAAATCGTAAACCAGCCAGCCAACGGTCAGCGAGGCGGCGGAAATCAGGATGCCCTGCCAGATCGCCAGATCGGCCTTTGCGGCGTCGATCATGTAAAGCTCGGCCCCGGCCCAATAGACGATCATCAATAGCGCCGCCCCCGAAAGCCAGGTGGCATAGCTTTCCCATTTGAACCAGATCAGGTGGTCGGGCATGTTGTCCGGCGCGACCAGATATTTTTGAATGTGATAAAAGCCACCGCCGTGAACCTGCCATTCCTCGCCATGCGCGCCTGGCGGAAGATGCGGGGCCTTGCGCAAGCCAAGATCGAGCGCCACGAAATAGAACGACGACCCGATCCAGGCCATCGCAGTGATGACATGCAGCCACCGCACGGCAAACCCAAGCCAGTCCCAAATGATCGCCAAATCCTGCATTGTCTTCTCCTTCGCTCACTTTTGGCGACCTTACTGCACCTCGCCATTGTCCTGTAATGCAAAAAAAATCCTAGCAGCTTCAACAGAAAGCTAATAATCTTTTTGCCATGTCCTATCTGAACAATATCCGCACGTTTGTTCGTGTTTACGAGCTTGGTAATATGTCGGCGGCGGCGCGGGATCAGAGGATATCGGCCGCGGTTGCCTCGGCGCGCATTGCGCACCTCGAAGAGCATCTGAATATTCGCCTGTTTCAGCGCACCACAAGGATGCTTCACCCGACCGAGCAGGGGGTTTTGTTCTATCGCGGGGCCTGCAAGATCCTTGAGGCGGTGGACGAGGCAGAGGCCGAGATTACCGATGTTACAAGCTCGCCGCGCGGCACATTATACGTGGCGGCCCCACTTGGTATGGGCAAGCGCCTGATTGCCCCGATGGTCCCTGCGTTCAAAGAGGCCTATCCGCTGATCACCATCCGGCTACGCCTGTCGGATCGTAAGCTTGATCTTGCGGGTGAAGGGCTTGATGCGGCGTTTTTTCTTGGCGTGCCAGAGGATTCAACGCTTCGTATTCGCAAGATTGCGGATTGCCCGAGGGTGCTTTGTGCCGCCCCGGATTACATCGCGCGCAGGGGCTTGCCGCGTGATAGCGCAAGCCTCAGGGCGGATAAACATGATTGTCTGAATCTGCGCTTTCCCGGCGCGCCGGAATTTCAATGGCCGCTTCAGACGCCCGACGGGATCAAGCGGCTTGCGGTGTCGGGCCCGTTTGAAACCGATGATGGCGATGTTCTGACCAACTGGGCGCTGGACGGGCACGGGATTATCCTCAAGCCGCTGTTTGAGGTGGCCGAATACCTAAGCGCGGGTCGGCTTGTCCCGGTTCTGGAAGGCGAGCCGCCGATTCCTATCCAGATGGCCTGCCTTTACACCCATCGCCGCCACCAGGACCCAAAGACGCGGCTCTTTATTGATTTCATGGTCAATCACATTCAGGCATCCCTTCCGCAGGACGCCTGATCCTAGCTTCCGCGATAGGTTGAATAACCGAAGGGAGAGAGCAAGAGCGGCACATGATAGTGGCTTTGCTCTGACATGCCAAAGCGCAGCGGTATGATATCGAGAAAGCGCGGATCTTCCGGCGGGGTGCCAGTCGCGGTGAGATAATCACCGGCGTGAAACACAAGCTCGTAGGTGCCGGTTTCAAAGCGCTCGGCCGACAGGATCTGTTTGTCGGTGCGCCCGTCGGCATTGGTGATCAGCGTCTCAAGCAAGTCGTGACGCCCGCCAGTGATGCGGAAAAGCTCGATCTTCAGGCCTTGTGCCGGGCAACCGCGCGCCGTGTCCAGAACATGCGTTGTCAAATAACCGGTCATGATCAATCCTCAATCCTTGGGGTTGGCTTGCTTTCTGGCGTTATTTAGAGGTTTTTGACAGATTAGTCTTGCAAACAACTCCTTCAAAAATTTCTAGAAGGTAATACGCATTCTTCCGTATTAAAACATAATCGAAATCTGGAGACACCTTTGATGACACGTTATCCCCGTAATATGCGCGGCTATGGCACGAAATCGCCCGATCCGAAATGGCCGAATGGCGCGAAAATCGCGGTGCAATTCGTGATCAACTATGAAGAAGGTGGCGAAAACAACATCTTGCATGGCGATGCCGCATCCGAGGCATTCCTGTCCGAGATCGTTGGCGCCGCCGCCTGGCCGGGGCAACGGCACTGGAACATGGAATCAATTTATGAATACGGCGCGCGCGCCGGGTTCTGGCGTCTGCACCGGTTGTTCACAGAGCTTGATATTCCGGCGACGGTTTATGGTGTGGCCACTGCCCTTGCGCGCAACCCCGAACAACTGCGGGCCATGCAGGCCGCCGATTGGGAGATCGCAAGTCACGGGTTGAAATGGATCGAGTACAAGGATCACACGCCCGAGGTTGAAAAGGCCGATATGCTGGAGGCGATCCGCCTTCATACCGAAGTGACCGGCGCCCGCCCGCGTGGCTGGTATACTGGTCGGTGTTCGGCCAATACCGTTGATCTTGTCGCGCAAGAGGGCGGGTTTGATTATGTTTCCGATGCCTATGCCGATGACCTGCCCTATTGGATCACGTCCAATGGCAAGGATCAGCTGATCGTGCCCTATACGCTTGATTGCAACGACATGCGGTTCGCCACGCCACAGGGGTTCAACTCGGGCGATCAGTTTTATGCCTATCTCAAGGACAGCTTTGATGCGCTTTACGCCGAGGGTATCGAGGGTCAGGCCAAGATGATGTCGATCGGCCTTCATTGTCGTCTTGTCGGGCGACCGGGGCGTATCATGGCGTTGCGCCGGTTTATGGAATACGCTCAAGGGCACGCCGATGTCTGGTTTGCCAAGCGGATCGAGATTGCCCGACATTGGCACGAGCATCACCCGAAAGCGGATTTTGTCCGCCCTTCGGAAATGACCAAAGATGCCTTTGTCGCGGCCTATGGCGGGATTTTCGAGCATTCCCCCTGGATCGCCGAGCGCGCTTTTGATCTGGAACTTGGCCCGGCGCATGATTGCGCCATTGGCTTGCATCATGCGCTGTGTCGGGTGTTCCGGTCCGCGTCGCGTGACGAACGGCTTGGCGTTTTGACGGCGCACCCTGATCTTGCAGGAAAGCTGGCGGCCGCAGGGCAGCTGACCGCCGACAGCACCTCGGAACAGGCGGGCGCGGGGCTTGATATGCTCACTGACGACGAGCGCGCGATGTTCCAATCCCTCAACGCCGAATATGTGGCAAAGCACGGCTTTCCCTTTATTATCGCGGTACGCGACAATACCAAGGCGTCGATCCAGCAGGCGTTTCAACGCCGGATCAACAACGATAGCGAGGCCGAGTTTGCCGAGGCCTGCACGCAGGTCGAGCGGATTGGCGAGTGGCGCCTTACGGACATGTTGCCGCAATGACCCGCCAGCTCCGCATCACCGCCCTGACCGCAGACGCCTTTGCCGCTTACGGCGATATTATCGAGGCGCGCGATGCACCGACCAAGATGATCAATCAGGGCATGTGTGGACGTCACCATGATCTTGCCTCGCTTGATTTTTCCGACGGGCGCGCCGGGATAAGCCTGTTTGACGCCAAGGCGCGCCATCTGCCGCATCTTGTCGATATGGTCGAGCGTCACCCCGATGGAAGCCAGGCCTTCGTGCCGCTGGACGGCGTGCCGTTTCTGGTGGTCGTGGCCGATGATGCGGGCGGCGTGCCGGTGGATCTCAAGGCGTTCATCACCGCACCGGGGCAATCCATCAATCTTTATCGCGGTGTCTGGCACGGGGTTCTGGCCCCGATCGGCGCACCGGGGAAATATATTGTGGTCGATCGCATTGGCGAGGGCCCCAATCTTGAAGAACACTGGTTCGATGACCCGTTTGTCGTTGACTCCATTGGCTAAGAACCCTGGCAAAAGAACCAGAGGCACAACGCGGACAGCTACGACAGGAGGAATGATCATGGCTGATACTTCAATCGGGACGCCGGAGCAGCTTCGCGATCCTGACTATTTTCCCGGTCTGGCGCGGGGGATTCCACTTGGAATTCAGCACGTTTTGGCCATGTTTGTCTCTAATGTGACGCCGGCGATCATCGTTGCCGGGGCTGCCGGGTTTGGATTTGGATCAAACTCGCCGGATTTCCCGGAACTGCTTTACCTCATTCAGATGTCGATGCTGTTTGCGGGTGTGGCCACGCTTTTGCAGACGATCACCATCGGCCCGGTCGGGGCGGCCTTGCCAATTGTCCAGGGCACGTCATTTGCATTTTTGCCAATCATGATCCCGCTGGTGGCGGGCAAGGGCGTTGATGCGCTTGCCGCCCTGTTCACCGGCGTGATCCTGGGCGGGCTTTTCCATGCCTTGCTCGGCACGGTGATCGGGAAAATCCGCTTTGCCCTGCCGCCTTTGGTGACCGGGCTCGTGGTGACGATGATCGGTCTTGCTTTGGTTGAGGTCGGCATCCAATACGCCGCCGGCGGTGTACCCGCGAAAATGTCGGGTGCTGCGGAATATGGATCATTGCTTAACTGGTCCGCAGCTTTGATCGTGATCGCGGTGACCCTCGCGCTCAAGTTCTTTGCCCGTGGTATGCTCGCGATTTCGGCGGTGCTTGTCGGTCTGTTGGTTGGTTATCTCTATGCCATCATGATGGGCATGCTCAGCCTTGAGACGGTCACCGGATCCTGGGCCGGATCAGCGGCTTTTGCCCTGCCACAGCCGTTCAAATACGGGTTCGAGATGTCCGGCGCTGCGATCATCGGGTTTTGTCTGATGGCGTTCATCTCGGCGATTGAAACCGTCGGCGATGTCAGCGGCATCACCAAGGGTGGTGCTGGGCGCGAGGCGACGGACAAGGAGATTCAGGGCGCGACCTATGCCGACGGTCTTGGCACGGCGCTTGCCGGATGCTTTGGGGCCTTTCCCAATACCTCGTTTAGCCAGAATGTCGGCCTGATTGCCATGACCGGCGTCATGAGCCGCCATGTGGTGACCTGTGGTGCGATCTTCCTTATCATTTGTGGTCTTGTGCCCAAGGTGGGCGCGGTTATTCGTACCGTTCCGATTGAGGTGCTTGGCGGCGGTGTGATCGTCATGTTCGGCATGGTTGTGGCGGCGGGTATCTCGATGCTGTCGGATGTCGCATGGAACCGGCGCAACATGGTGATCTTTGCCATCGCGCTTAGTGTCGGCCTCGGGCTTCAGCTAGAGCCGGAAGCAGTCAAGTATCTGCCCGATACGATGCGCATTTTGATGACCTCCGGCCTGTTGCCGGCGGCACTTATTGCCATCGTGCTCAACCTTGTGCTTCCCGAAGAGCTTGCCGATGAAGCCACAGAAGAGGTTTCCGGCGGCATGGCGGGTCATGGCAAGGGATCGCTTCCCACCGACTAAAGGCGGATTGGCCAATAAAAAAGGGGGAAGGGGCGTGATGCCCTTTCCCCCTTAGACTTGCAGGGTCTGTTCCGGCAGGATCAGGGTTTACCAAGGCCAAGCGGCATATGCCGGTTCACATCCTTGTAGAGCAGATAACGGAACGGCCCCGGCCCGCCCGCGTAACAGGCCTGTGGGCAAAAGGCGCGCAGCCACATGTAATCACCGGCCTCGACTTCGACCCAATCCTGATTGAGCCGGTAAACCGCCTTGCCTTCCAGCACGTAAAGCCCGTGTTCCATCACATGGGTTTCGGCAAAGGGAATGACCGCGCCGGGTTGAAACGTCACGATGGTAACATGCATGTCATGGCGCAGATCGCTTGGGTCGACAAAGCGCGAGGTCGCCCATTTGCCATCGGTGCCGGGCATTTCGGTCGGCTCTACCTCGGTTTCATTGGTGACAAAGGCGGTCGGCAACTCAAGCCCCTCAACCGCGACATAGGCCTTTCGAATCCAGTGAAAGCGCACAGGTTTGGCACCCCGGTTGCGCAGGCTCCATGTCGCGTCTGGCGGCAGAAAGGCATATCCGCCTTCACCCATCTCATGGGGGGTGCCATCAATCGTCAGGGTCATGGCACCCTCGACCACGAACAACACCGCCTCGACGCCGACTTCGGTTTCGGGCCGCTCGCTTCCACCGCCGGGCTGAACCTCGGCGATATATTGCGAGAATGTTTCCGCAAAACCCGAAAGCGGGCGCGACAGAACCCAGAACCGTGCGCCCTCCCAAAACGGCAAAAGGCTGGTGACGATATCGCTCATCGTGCCTTTGGGAATGACGGCGTAGGCCTCGGTGAACATCGCCCGATCGGTCAAAAGTTGGGTTTGGGGCGGCAATCCGCCCGTCGGTGCATAATAGGTTCGCTTGGTCATTCTCGCGCCTTTGAAAAACTCTATTCCATCCTATCAAGCCGCTAGTGAACGCCAAGACAAGCCTTTAAGTGGCCTGATAATGCTGAAGCTTTATTCTGATGAATTTGATAATACCATCTTGTGCCATGGTGCCCAGCAAAAACAGGCCCTCATCCCTGCGATGATAATTCGCCAGGACCTAGCCAAACTTCGCCCTGAACCGGGTGCTTGCCTTGCGCGTCGCGATGCCGTTTGATTTAACCGGCGCAATGTTTTTACCGGAGCCGTGCCAATGGTCGATATCGCCACCCGTGTTCACAACCACAAATGGAAGATCGACCCGATTGTGCGATCCCTGATCGACACCGATTTTTACAAGCTTCTGATGTGCCAATCGGTGTTTCGCAACAAGGCCGATACACAGGTCAGCTTTTCGCTGATCAATCGAAGTAAATCCATCCGTCTGGCCGAGCTGGTCGATGAGGGCGAGCTTCGCGAACAGCTTGATCACATCCGCTCGCTGTCTTTGTCGCGGGGTGAAAGCACCTGGATGCGCGGCAATACGTTTTACGGCAAACGCCAAATGTTCACGCCCGAATTCATGGATTGGTTCGAGACGCTGCGCCTGCCGCCTTATCAGCTTGAAAAACGCGACGGGCAATATGAGCTGACGTTCGAGGGATCCTGGCCCGAAGTGATGCTTTGGGAAATTCCGGCGCTGGCGGTGTTGATGGAGCTGCGCTCGCGCGCGGTGCTCAACACGATGAAAAAGTTCGAGCTTCAGGTGCTTTATGCCCGCGCGATAACCAAGCTCTGGGAAAAGGTCGAACAGCTGCGCGGTATCCCCGGCCTTCGGATTGCCGATTTCGGCACCCGCCGCCGCCATTCCTTTCTCTGGCAGGATTGGTGCGTGCAGGCGATGACCGAAGGGCTTGGCGAGGCTTTTGTCGGCACCTCCAACTGTCTTATCGCCAAGAATCGCGACCTGCCGGCGATTGGCACCAATGCGCATGAATTGCCGATGGTCTATGCGGCCCTGGCGCCAAACGACGCCGCGCTCAAACGCGCGCCCTATGACGTGCTGAGCGATTGGCACGAAGAACATGACGGCAACCTGCGCATCATCCTGCCCGATACTTACGGCACCGAAGGTTTCCTGCGTGACGCGCCCGATTGGCTGGCCGGGTGGACCGGCATCCGGATTGATAGCGGCGATCCTGCAACCGGCGCCGAAACCGCGATCCGCTGGTGGAAAGAGCGCGGGGAAAACCCGCAGGATAAAATGGTGATCTTTTCCGACGGGCTTGATGTCGAGAAAATCATCGCCCTCCATCATCAGTTTTCGGGTCGGGTGCGCTGTTCCTTTGGCTGGGGCACATTGCTGACCAACGATTTTCGCGGCCTGACAGAGGACGACGCCCTTGCGCCGTTCTCTCTGGTCTGCAAGGCGGTCTCGGCCAATGGTCACCCGACCGTCAAGCTATCTGACAACCCCCGCAAAGCCATGGGCCCCGCAGATGAAATCGCCCGCTACAAACGGGTGTTCGGGGTCGGAGAGCAAGAGGCGCTGGAGGTGGTGGTTTAAGCGGTTTTCCTAGAGGATGGACCTATCCCATGACCCGTAGGGTGGGTGAAACCCACGCGCTGCCTTGGTCGTATCAAGAGACCGGCGCGTTCAGACCGTTTTGGCTTCTGAAAAGGAAATCAATCGTCGGCTCTGATCGTCCCAAAGCTGAAGCTTCACGCAGCTGATGCTTTCGCGAATTGTCAGGCGCTGCGCCTGATCAAGCTTGGGGTGATCACGCAGGATTTCAGAGAGGCGATAGAACGGCACCCGGCTTTGAAGATGGTGCACGTGATGTGCGCCGATATTGGCCGAAAACCAGCGCAGGATGCCGGGCAGGATGTAGTGCGAGCTGCCATGCAGGGCCGCATCGTGAAGCTGCCAGTCCGGGTCTGGATCCCAGCAGGTCTCTTCAAACTGATGCTGCACATAAAACAGCCAGACCCCGATCGACGCCGCCACCACGACCGTTGGCACGAACACGAGAAAGATCGCAGCCAAGCCGCCAAAATAGGCCAAGCCGACCAAAACGGCGGTCAGAACCACATTCGTGCCCATCGCGCTTACCCAATAGCGCCATCCGGCGCCCATCAGGCCAAGCGGCAAACGGTTCTCGAGGAAAAACAGGTAGGACGGCCCCAGCACAAACAGGACAAAGGGATTGCGGTAAAGCCGGTATTTCAACTGTCCAAAGCGCGAGAGGCCTTGATACTCTGTGACCGTAAGGGTCATCACGTCGCCCATGCCACGCTTGTCGAGGTTCCCGGCAGAGGCGTGATGCACCGCATGGGTACGCCGCCAGACATCATAGGGTGTCACGGTCACAACGCCCAGGGCGCGACCGATCCAGTCATTCAGCAAACGATTGCTAAAGAACGATCCGTGGCCACAATCATGCTGAATCACAAACAGGCGTACAAGAAACAGGCCGTTGAAAACCGACAGGGCGGCGGCAAGAAAATAGCTGAACGACAGGCTCCAGAGGGCAAGCGCCCAAATCGCCAGAAACGGAATCAGTGTCACGAAAAGCTCGAACACGCTTCGCGCGTGCGATGGTTCCCGGTAATTGGCAAGAATGCGGACCCAAATACGTGCGTCTTCGGTGTCGGACGCCGCGACAGCCTGTTCTTGGGCTGCTGTGACAGCAGGTGACATCAGGTTCTGAGCCAAATCGAGATATCCCTCAGCGTTTGGGCTGCGATGTTGCAGCCAACGTAGGTTTCGGGCACGCCATGATCCGGGTCCCGTCGTCAGTATTAGGTGTCGCTACTCTTGCGGTGCTGTCGACCATGAACACGGCCGCCGAAAAGCCGTGCAGTCTATCGTTTGTCAACAAGCGCATGTACCTCCAAAGAGCCAAAGGATGTTGATGGCAAGGTTTTTATCCATCAAGGTCCACCCAATTCCATTACCGCCAAAGCATAGCAGTTCAAAGATTAAGAAGACACGTCTACCCGTCAAACCGTGACGCTTGCTATTTTGGAATTGACGTAAAGACAAGCATTAGATGGGCATCCTACCCGGCAAGCCGGTCGTGACGGTGCAAAATCGTGTCTTTGGGGCCGATTATGGCCGAGCATTTTGACGCAGGTGCGGCGATTGGTCCTTGTCACCTGAGACACCCCTAACCTCTCAGATGACCCGGATCACGTCCTTGTCGATCGCAAGCATGTAACCGCGTCGCGCGATATTCTTGACCAGAAGTTCGCTCACAAGCTGATTTCCCAAGGTGTCGCGCAGGCGCTTGATCCGGGTGGCGCCGGCCGCTTCTTCGCAATCGGATGCGTTGCGGCCCGAAATCACGCCCTCAATCTCGGCCCCGGTCATGACATCGTCATCCATCCGCGCCTCGGCCAGAACCGACAGGGTTTCCATCGCCGCATCGGTTAGCTTGAAACCCATATTGTTGAGATACACGGTTTTCTCGTCGCGGCTTATCAAGAGTGAACTTACCTGAATGCCAGAGCGTTCAATCTGGGCCATGCGGCGATTGAGGGTGATCAGCATCACCAGAAATACAAGCGCCGAAACCAAAAGAGCGGTGGCAAAGACCAACAGAACGAAGATCACCATACGGTAACTTGTCAGGGTTTCGGAAAATGCCGTGCCCGAGAGGGCGAGAATTTCCAGAAGCTTGATATCGGTCCGCGCCGTCAGCGCATCGTTTTCCACAAATATCCGCTCGACCCGCGCGTTGAACGCATTGGCGTCCGGCAGGTTGAGAAACAGGAACACCGCCGCGATCGTCAGGATCGCAACGATGGCCACGACGCCAAGAACCACAACACGGTTGCCCGAGCGCCGCGCATCGGCGGCTGTACCGATCAATCCCCGCACGCGGATCTCCTTTGTATACCCAACCTACTTTTCCTTCTTCGACAGCACCTTGAGAAGCTTAAGCCCCTTGCGCGCCAATTTTGCGCGCAACGCCGCCTCCGCAGAAGGGCAGGGCGCGTTGACGGTGGTAACATCATAAAAAAGCTCAAGCGGCTTGTCGCGCTTGGCCTTGTATTCAATCTGACAGGCGGCCTGCGCGCCGGTGGCGGCGAGGCTCAGGCCAAGAGCCATAAGAATTATCTGTGCGATGTGTTTCATGCGGGCAAGATGCGCCGAACCCCACGGCTATTCAATAACCTGTGACGTGAAATGAACCGAAGACAGGCTGTTATCTGATAACATCGGGGCGTTATTGCCTGTCTGAACGGGTTGACCCCATCTTCAGTGCATCGCGAATGGTCATGCAGGCCGACGCTTTGACATCACTGTCATGAAACCTGAAAGGAAAGAGATCATGCACCGCAAGTTTATCGCAATCGTCCTGGGCGCCGCCCTTGCCGTTACGGGCCTGAGCACCACTCCAGTGCGCGCACAGGATCGCGGCGAGACCGCCGCCATCATCGCAGGCGTGGCCGCCCTTGCCATCATCGGCGCCGCCGCTGCCAGTGACCGCAAACATGACCGTCGCAAGGATTACGTCACACGCGGACATGGCCATAATTACGGACACCAGAATCGCCGCTACAAGCAAAAGCGTCATTACAAGCAAAAACGCTATAATCGCGGCCACCGCGCGCATCAGAATGGGAACCGGAACTCCCATCGCCATATCCAGCAACGGCGTCAACACGGAAGGTGATCAGCGCGGTTTATTCATCCGCCAGTCTGTGGAGCAAAGGGAAGGGGGCACCTCTTCCCTTTTGCATTTCCGGGCGCACTGTGCGATCCGAGGCCATGTCCGGCCCCGATTACACCCACGAAACGCTTGCCCTGTCTCAGGGGTTTACTCTGATCGCCGGGGTCGATGAGGTTGGGCGCGGCCCGCTTGCCGGGCCGGTGACCGCGGCGGCCGTGATCCTTGACCCCGATCATATTCCGGCAGGCCTTAACGATTCAAAGAAGTTGAGCGCGAAACGCCGCGCCGCGCTTTATGACGCGCTGTTGGGTTGCGCCGATGTGTCGGTCGCCCATGCAAGAGTTGCAGAGATTGACGAGATCAACATCCTGCGCGCCTCGCACCTGGCGATGGAGCGCGCGGTTCAGGGTTTGCGGCAAACCGCCGATATGGCGTTGATTGACGGCAACCTTATTCCGCGCGGTCTGAGCATTCCGGCGCAGGCGATTATCAAGGGCGATGCGGCCTCGGTCTCGATTGCGGCGGCGTCGATTGTTGCAAAAATAACGCGCGACCGCATTATGGGGGCGCTTGCGCAACAGTTTCCCGGTTATGGCTGGGAAACAAACGCAGGTTATCCGTCAAAAGGTCACAAAGCGGCACTTCTAAATCTCGGGGTGACCCCACACCATAGACGTTCCTTCAAGCCGGTACACAACATCTTGTATCAAGGAAAATAACTAACCCACTGATTCAAAAAAGAAATTGACGGCGAATCAGCTTTGACTCATCTTTGACCTCAACAACCAGAGCGCACAAAGCGTCGGGACAGAGGCAGAAAATGAAGACGATGACCAAAGCAAAAGGGGCGTCCGCGCTCCCTCTCAATACGATAATTGCCGGTGACTGCATCGAGGTTATGAACAGCCTTCCCGAGGCCAGTGTCGACCTGATCTTTGCCGACCCGCCCTATAATCTTCAGCTCAAGGGCGACCTGCATCGCCCTGACAATAGCCAGGTGGACGCGGTTGACGACGCCTGGGATCAGTTTTCCTCATTCGCCGCCTACGACAGATTCACCCAAGACTGGCTCAAGGCGGCGCGCCGATTACTCAAACCCACGGGGGCAATTTGGGTAATCGGCTCTTATCACAACATCTTTCGGGTCGGGGCCGCCTTGCAAGACCAGGGGTTCTGGATCCTGAATGATGTGGTCTGGCGCAAATCCAACCCGATGCCGAACTTTCGTGGCAAGCGTCTGACCAATGCCCATGAAACGATGATCTGGGCCAGCAAAGAGGAAGGTGGCAAATACACCTTCAACTATGAAGCCCTTAAATCGCTGAATGACGGCATCCAGATGCGCAGCGACTGGGTTCTGCCGATCTGTACCGGGCATGAGCGTCTCAAGGACGAGCATGGCGACAAGGCCCATCCCACCCAGAAACCCGAAAGCCTCTTGCACCGCATTCTGGTTGGATCGACCAACCCTGGCGATGTCGTGCTTGACCCGTTCTTTGGCACCGGCACCACCGGTGCCGTGGCCAAGATGCTTGGCCGCGATTACATCGGCATCGAGCGCGAAGAGGCCTATCGCAAGGTCGCCGAAAAGCGGCTTGGCGACACCCGAAAGTTCGACCGAGAGGCGCTTCGGGTTTCGACCTCGAAACGTGCAGAGCCGCGCGTGCCCTTTGGTCAGCTGGTCGAACGCGGCATGCTGCGCCCCGGTGAAGAACTGCTAAGCATGAATGGCCGTCACAAGGCCAAGGTGCGTGCCGATGGTACGCTGATCGGGGATGATGTCAAAGGAAGCATCCATCAGGTTGGCGCCCATCTTGAAGGCGCGCCGTCCTGCAACGGCTGGACCTATTGGTGCTTTAAACGCGATGGCAAGACCGTGCCGATCGACCTTTTGCGCCAGCAAATCCGCGCCGAAATGACAGAGCGCCCGAACTAGGTTTTACAGAACACCGCCGGTGCCTGAGACCTGACTTATCAGGCACTTTCCACCTGCCCCGCCGCAATGGCGGGGCCTTTTTCGTTCCGTATTTCCGTCATGCGGTCGGCCCCGTCCTGCGGCGCAATCCTCGCTTGCCCGTGGGGTTTTCTGCTGCTAAACCTATCGCAAATCCGTTGGGGTGCCTGTGTGTCAGGCTGAGAGGCGATAAGCCAACCCATCGAACCTGATCCGGTTGATACCGGCGTAGGAAACGGAAATGCCATGGTTCGTCAAAGCCAGATCAGGCCGCTTTCCGTTTCTGACAAGACTGGAAAGAAAGGCCGCGCGATGACCACACCCACAGCTTTGACAATCGCCGGCTCCGATAGCGGCGGCGGCGCGGGTATTCAGGCCGACCTCAAGACTTTTTCCGCGCTTGGCGTCTTTGGAACCAGCGCGATCACCGCCGTCACGGCGCAAAATACCTGTGACGTCACCGATGTTTTTGCCATTCCCAATGCCATGGTCGCCGCCCAGATCGCGGCGGTTTTGGGCGATATCAGGGTCGATGCGATCAAGATCGGAATGCTGGGCGATGCCAGCCTGATCGAGACGGTCGCCAAGGCGCTGCGCGGGTTCGCCGGGCCGGTGGTGCTTGACCCGGTGATGGTCGCAAAATCCGGCGCGCGTCTGTTGCCTGATGCCGCCCGCAGCGCCCTGATCACGCATCTTTTGCCGCGCGCCGACCTTCTGACCCCGAACCTGCCCGAGGCGGCAAGCCTTTTGGGTCTGCCCGAGGCCGCCACGGACCAGGAGATGCAGGAGCAGGGCAACCGCTTGCGTGACATGGGGGCCAAGGCCATTTTGATGAAGGGCGGGCACGGCAAGGGCGATATCTGCACAGATTGGTTGTTGGCCACTGAGGTGGTGCAGCTTGACGCGCCCCGCATCGCGACGCGCAACACCCACGGCACTGGCTGTACGATGTCATCTGCCATCGCCGCCGGTCTGGCCAAAGGGATGCCTCTGGTGCAGGCGGTCGAGAGCGCGCACCATTGGCTTCACCGTGCGATTGTCGCCGCCGATAGGCTCGAGGTCGGGCATGGTCATGGGCCGGTGCATCATTTCCACGAGGTCTGGACATGACCACACCGGTGATCATTCGCGGCGCCGGGGTCGTCGGGCTTTGCGTTGCATCGGAACTGCGCGCACGCGGGGCGTTAGTGACCCTGCTTGACCCGGCCCCCGGTCCCGGCCCGCAGGCCTGTTCATGGTGGGCGGGTGGCATGCTGGCGCCATTTTGCGAAGGCTATACCGCCGAGGAACCGGTCGTGCGTTTGGGTCAGGAGGCCGCCACCTGGTGGCAGACCCACGGCGCAGAGGTGCATCGCAATGGATCGCTCGTTGTCACCCTTGCGCGGGATCGGGCCGAGCTCTCGCAATTCGCCCGTCGGACCAGCGGTCATGAAACGGTATCTGGCGCGAATTTGGGCGGGTTAGAGCCGCTTTTGGCCGATCAGTTTGATCGCGCGCTGTTTTTCAAGGACGAGGCGCATATCAATCCGCGCCAGTCGCTGACCACCCTACGCGCGCGCCTGATCAAGGATGGCGTGACCTTTGAACAGACCAATGCGGCGCCGACCGCCCCGAATGTGATCGACTGTCGCGGGCTTGCGGCGCGCGATGCGCTCAAGGACCTGCGCGGTGTCAAGGGCGAGATGGTGATCCTACGTGCGCCGGATCTTACTTTGTCGCGCCCGGTCCGGTTATTGCATCCGCGCTTTCCTCTTTACATCGTGCCGCGCGGCGATGGGGTGTTCATGCTGGGTGCGACCCAGATCGAAAGCGGCGAACGCGGGCGCGCCTCGGTGCGCTCGGTGATGGAACTGCTGTCGGCGGCCTATGCGCTTCACCCCGCCTTTGGCGAAGCCGAGCTTTTGGAAATTGGCACCGACGCGCGCCCGGCCTTTGCCGACAACCTGCCGCGCATTCGCAGGCGGGGCGGCACGATCTATGTGAACGGCTTGTTCCGGCACGGGTTTCTTCTGTCGCCTGCTTTGGCGCGAATGCTGGCGGATTTGGTGCTCGACGGTCAGATACCGGAGGTGATGGATGAAGATCATAGTTAACGGCGCGGCGCATGACACGGCGGCGACCACATTGGCCGGCCTGTTGGATGAATTGGGTCACGGGCAGGCCAAGATCGCCACGGCGGTGAACGAGGCCTTTGTGCCCGCTGCAATGCGTGAAAAACAGACCCTAACCATGGGCGATCGAATCGAAATCGTTGCCCCGCGGCAAGGAGGCTAGCATGCCTATCTTTTACGAGACAGAGGTCAATTCACGGCTCATGCTTGGCACGGCGCAATATCCCTCGCCTGCCATTCTGGCGCAGGCGTTCAAACGCTCGGGCGCGGGAATTGCCACGGTCTCCGTGCGCCGCGAGGCGGGCGGCGAGCGCGCCGGTCAGGATTTCTGGGATCTGATTGCCGATCTGGGAGTCAAGCTGCTGCCCAATACCGCCGGGTGTCATTCTGTCCGCGAGGCGGTGACCACCGCACAGATGGCGCGCGAGTTGTTTGACACACCATGGATCAAGCTTGAGGTGATCGGCCATGCCGACACCCTGCAACCCGATCCCTTCGGCCTTGTCGAGGCGGCGCGCATTCTTACCGATGACGGGTTTCAAGTGTTTCCCTATTGCACCGAGGATCTTGTGCTTTGCGATCGCCTGATCAAGGCAGGTTGTCGTGTGTTGATGCCTTGGGGCGCGCCGATTGGCACGGGTTTGGGTCTGAATAACGTCTACGGGCTGCGCTCGTTGCGGGCGCATTTCCCCGATGTGCCGCTGGTGGTGGATGCCGGTCTTGGCCTGCCCAGTCAGGCGGCGCAGGCGATGGAACTTGGCTATGACGCGGTTCTGCTCAATACAGCCGTCGCCAAGGCCGGTGATCCGGCAACAATGGCCGAAGGGTTTGCCCGCGCGCTTGACGCCGGGCGACTTGCGTTCGAGGCCGACCCGATGGAGCCGCGCGATATGGCGGCCCCGTCAACGCCGATCCTTGGCAAGGCGTTTTTGGCATGACCCTTCCCCGATTTTACCCGATTTTCGATGATTTTCGTTGGCTTGAGCGGCTGTTGCCGCTTGGTGTGAAACTGGTCCAGCTGCGCATCAAAGACACCCCCGAGGACATCGTGCGCGCCGCCGTGATCAAGGCACAGGCGCTGTGCCGTGCGCAGGGTGCTATTTTGGTGGTCAACGACTATTGGCAGATCGCGATTGACGCGGGCTGTGACTGGATTCACCTCGGGCAGGAAGATCTTGATGATTCCGATATCGCCGCGATCCGGCGGGCGGGGCTCAAGCTTGGCCTAAGCACCCATGACCGCGCCGAGCTTGATCGCGCCTTGTCGTTCGATCCCGGTTATGTTGCCCTCGGGCCGGTCTATCCGACGATCCTGAAAAAGATGAAATGGCAAGAACAGGGTCTGGAAAAGCTGACCGAATGGAAGGCGGTGATTGGCGATATCCCTCTTGTCGCGATTGGCGGCATGTCGGTGGAACGCGCCGCTGGAGCGTTTGAGGCAGGCGCGGATATTGTCGCGGCGGTTACCGATATCACGCTGAACGATGATCCCGAGGGGCGGGTGCGCCAATGGCTTGGGGCCACGGCATGACCCGATACGCGCGCCAGATCGCGGTGCCTGAATTTGGCCCAAAGGCACAGGCAAGGCTGCGGGCGGCGCGGGTTCTCGTGGTCGGTGCAGGTGGGCTTGCCGCGCCAGTGCTGCAATATCTTGTCGGGGCTGGTGTGGGGCACATCACGCTGGTGGATCACGACACCGTCGCGCTCAGCAATCTGCATCGCCAGACGCTGTTTCGCGAGGCCGATATCGGTCGGCCCAAGGCCGAGGTCGCCGCCGTGCATATGGCTGCGCTCAATCCCGAGTGTCGGGTCAGGCCGTTGGTTGAACGGCTTGACCCCCAAAACGCCAAAGCGCTTTGCATGGGGCAAAACGTGATCCTTGATTGCGCTGACAGTTTCGCGGCAAGCTATGTTCTGTCCGATATTTGCACCGCGCTAAACCTGCCACTGATCAGTGCCACTGTTGTGGGCACCTCGGGTTATTGCGGTGGATTCTGTGGTGGCGCACCCTCTTTGCGTGCGGTGTTTCCCGACCTGCCGGACCGCTTGGGAAGCTGCGACGCCGATGGCGTTCTGGGGCCAGCCGTGGGCGTGATGGGCGCAGTGCAGGCGCAGATGACATTGGCCGTTCTGGCCGGAATAGAGCCGGATCCACTTGGGCAATTGGTGAGTTTTGAGGCCCTCGGCCTCCGCTTTGGCGGATTCCGGTTTGAGGGCGCGCCAGAGCCGGACGGCGGGTTTGCCTTTATCGCCGCCAGCGAGATTTGCACCAATGACGCCCTGACCGATTTGCGCGCGGCTGATGAACCCGGCCCCGCCCTTGCGGGTGCCGCGCGGCGCATTGTTGCCGATTTCGATATCCCGCCGCTGCCCGACAAAGGGCAACGCGTCGTTCTGGCCTGTCGCTCGGGCCTGCGCGCGTGGCAGGCCGCCACCCGTCTGCGCCAACATTGGCCCGGAGAGATTGCACTGATCGCGCTTGGCGACAGCCCCAATGACACCCAAGGAGACGACTGAATGAAATATCTCGCGCTTATGGTTGCCCTGTTGGCGACCGCCCCCGCCATGGCACAGGATCGGATGACGCTGTTGCTTGACTGGTTCGTGAACCCCGATCATGGCCCCATCATTGTGGCGCAGGAACTTGGTTACTTCAAAGACGCCGGTCTTGAGGTTGAGATCGTCGCCCCCGCCGACCCAAGCGACCCGCCCAAGATGGTCGCCGCCGGCCAGGCCGATCTTGCCATTTCCTATCAGCCTCAGCTTCATATGCAGATCGAGGGCGGCCTGCCGCTGCGCCGGGTTGGCACGCTGGTGGCGACGCCGCTGAACTGTCTTTTGGTGCTCAAAGACGGGCCGATCAAATCAAGTGCAGACCTCAAGGGGCGCAAGGTTGGCTTTTCGGTCGCAGGTGTTGAAGAGGCCCTGTTGTCCGCCATTCTGGGGCAGCATGGCATGTCGCTTGACGATATCGAACTGGTCAGCGTGAACTGGTCGCTGTCGCCCTCGCTTATGTCGGGTCAGGTCGATGCGGTGATCGGCGCCTATCGCAATTTCGAGCTGAACCAGATGGAGATCGAAGGCGTGCCGGGGCACTGTTTCTTCATCGAAGAAGAGGGTATTCCCGCCTATGATGAGCTTATCTATGTGGCCAATCCCGCGACCATGAATGCCGATGTGATCCGCCGCTTTCTTTTCGCCACCGAGCGCGCGACGCAATATATCGTCAACCACCCCGAGGAAAGCTGGGAAATATTTGCCGGCACCTCGACCGAACTGCGTGACGAGCTGAACGCGAAAGCCTGGGTCGATACCGTGCCGCGGTTTGCGTTGCGCCCCTCGGCGCTTGATCATGCGCGCTATACCCGGTTTGAAGCCTTCCTAAAGGGCTCCGGCATGATCGAAGAGGTCACACCCGTTTCGGGTCTTGCTCTGGACCTGAGCGCAGAATGACCGGCGAGTATGGCACCACCTTTCCCCGCCTGCGCGATGCGGCGGGGCAGGTCTGGCAGGATTATACCCATCATGCCTTTGTCGAAGGCCTTGGCGATGGGTCGCTGCCGCGCAAGGCGTTTCTTGGCTATCTGGTTCAGGATTACATCTTTCTGATCCATTTCTCTCGGGCCTGGGCGCTTGCCGTTACCAAGGCCGACACGCTTGAGGAAATGCGCGCCTGTGCGTCATCGGTCGATGTTTTGGTCAATGGCGAAATCAGCCTGCATGTGAAAACCTGTGCCGCCGAGGGGTTAAGCGAGGAAGAGCTTTTCACCGCCGCCGAACACCCGGCCAACCTTGCCTATACGCGCTATGTGATGGATGCGGGGCATTCAGGTAGTTTCATTGACCTGATCGCGGCGCTTGTGCCCTGTGTGATGGGATACGGCGAGATTGGCGCACGGCTTGCGGCGGATAGCCATGCTGATCATCCCTATGCCGACTGGATCAACACCTATGCCGGTGACGAGTATCAACAGGCCTGTCGCAACGCGGGTGCGCTGTTTGACGGGGCGGTCCTGCGCCGTCTTGGCGAGAGCCCGGAAGTCACCCCCGGTTGGGAGCGGATGTCACAGCGCTTTACGACTGCGACCCGGCTTGAAGTTGCGTTCTGGGATATGGGCGTGTCGTTTGGCAAGTAACCCCTGCACAGTGGTGCAGGGTCTGGGGTGAGGGGCGCTGCCCCTCACACTCCCCGGGATATTTTCGGCCAGAAGATGCAGGGAAGGATCAATCAAGGTGGCCGGACATTGTGATGCTCAAAGGCAGGGTTGCTTTGAGGCGCGGAGCGGGGAGGATGTGAAATGCTTGGGAAGCGTTCAAGTCTCGACATTTTTGATATATACTGAATTTACAGACACTTTATAAACGATTTACAGGAAAACCTTGATGAGCGAACCCGACCGCCGACGTATTGTCTCCTCTCGTCATCTGGCCGAAGGCGAGGGTTGGGAAACCTCGGAATTCGAATATGGCCTGATCATTGCCTATAATGCGTTCAGCCGCTGGATGCAGAAATGCATGAATGCCGCAGGCATGCCCGAGCTGAGCTCGCTGGAGATTCTGGCGTTGCACAATGTCAATCACCGGGACCGAGAAAAGCGGCTGGCCGATATCGGGTTTATGCTGAATATCGAAGACAGCCACACCATCAATTATGCCCTGCGCAAATTGCTGAAACTTGGGCTTGTGACCTCGGAAAAGCGCGGCAAGGAAGTGTTTTACCGCACTTCAGAGACCGGGGCGGAGCTTTGCGATGTCTACCGCAAGGTGCGCAAGGAATGCTTTCTAAGCGGCATGCCCCGGACCGGGGTTTCCGGTGCCGAGCTTGCCGAGATTGCATCGACCCTGCGCACGATGTCGGGCCAGTATGATCAGGCAAGTCGGGCCGCCTCGTCGCTTTAATTTCCCATGGCGTTTGGCAAGACCGTTACGATTGACGGAAACACCGTGATCAAAAGCGCGCCCAGAAGCAGCAGAAAAAAGAACGGCATCGCGGCACTTGCGACCCGCAGGATATTGATCCCGGTCAGGCCCTGAATGACAAAGAGGTTAAAGCCGACGGGCGGTGTGATCTGACTCATTTCAACGACCAGCACAAGGTAGATGCCAAACCAGAGCGGGTCGATTCCGGCGGCCTCGACCATGGGCAGGATGATCGAAGTGGTCAGCACCACAACCGAAATCCCGTCCAGAAAGCAGCCCAGGATGACGAAGAACACCGTAAGCGCGGCCAGAAGCGCATAGGGTGACAGGTCAAACCCGCCGATCCAGGTGGCCAGGTTGCGCGGGATGCCGGTAAAGCCCATCGAGATCGACAAAAACGCCGCGCCCATCAGGATGAAGGCGATCATGCAGGAGGTCTTGGTCGCCGACAAAAGCGCATCCATGAAGTCGGCAAAGCCAAACCCACCGGTCGACATCGCCAGCACGATGGACAAGACAACGCCCAGGGCGGCGGCATCCGTGGGCGAGGCCACCCCGGAATAGATCGAACCGATAACGCCGCCGATCAACAACAGAACCAGGATAAGCCTGCGCGACGCACGCAGCTTTTCACCGAAGGAATAGGTGCCATCAAGCGCGGGAATGCTCGCCGGGTTCATAACCGCCCTGAGCGCCACATAGCCGATGAACAACCCGACCAGCATCAAACCGGGCAGAACCCCGGCCACGAACAACCGCGCGATGGATTGCTCTGTTGCCACGCCATAAACGATCAGGATGATCGAGGGCGGGATCAGCAGACCCAGTGTGGCAGAGCCGGCCAGCGTGCCAAGGATAAGTTTTTCCGGATAGCCGCGTTCGGTCAGTTCCGGCACCGACATGCGCCCGATCGTGGCGGCGGTGGCGGCGGACGAACCCGAAACAGCCGCGAAAATCGCGCAGCCGAGGATGTTGACATGCAACAATCGCCCCGGAATACGGCCAAGCCAGGGGGCGAGGCCTGAAAACATGTCCTGGCTCAGGCGGGATCGCAGCAATATCTCGCCCATCAGGATGAAAAGCGGCAAGGCGGCCAGCGGCCAGCTATGGCTATGCCCCCAGAGCGTGGTAGCCAGAACCTGACCGGCGGGCGGATTTGCAAAGAACACCAGCGCGACAAAGGCCATGATCGTCAGCGAGAGCGCCACCCACATCCCCATCGCCAACAGCACCAGCAGGATAGAGAGCAAAACGGTGAAAACCATCGGGTCTGACATGGGTTATTCCGATCCTGAATCGAGAAGCACAGGCGCGCGGGCGATCAGGGCTTCGATCAATGTGTCGATCAACGCGACGGTCAAAAGGCCAAGCCCCGCAACCATCGCCGTCTGTGGTATCCAGAGCGGGATGGCGATGATGCCGGTCGAGATATCGCCATATTCGATGCTTTCGGCCATCAGGGCCCCGGCACACCACGTGGCATAGCCGGTGATCGCGATGGTAAGCGCCAGAACGACAATTTCAAATGCCCATTTCGGGCCGTCGCTCAGTTTCTGAACGAAAAGATTAACGCGAATATGGTTTCCGCTGCGCAGGGTATAGGCAAGCGCCATGAACGACGCGGTCGAGAGCATATACCCGGCGAAATCGGCGTAAGAGGGAATGGTAAAGGACAACTCCGGTCCGCCAAGTCGCGCCAGAATATTCAGGACAACCTGCGCCGAGACCACAAGACAAATGCCAAGGATAGACAGTGCCGCAATAGCGCCCGCGATCTGATAGAGCCGATCAAGTAGTTGCCGCATTATGTGGGCTCCTCTTGGCGTTGGTCGGGGGGTAAGTGGGGCACAGCATCGCGCATTGGCCATGCTGTGCCGGGTGCGTCTATTTCTGGTAAGCGTCCAGAATGGCCATCGCGCTTTCGCTCGCGTTCGCCTTCCAGCTTTCAAGCATGGTTGCACCAATCGCCTGAAGGCCAGTTGTCAACTCATCGGATGGGGGCACGATGGCCACGCCGTTATCCGCCATCACCTTGGTTTTCTCGGCCGCCTCGGCGCGTGACATATCCCAGCCGCGGGTTTCTGCCGCCGCTGCGGCCTCGATGACGGCCGATTGCGTCTCTGGCGACAGCTTGTCAAAGACGCGCTTGTTCACAACCACGATGTTTTTCGGCAACCATGCGTCGATCGGGGAATAATGGCTCAGGAAATCCCAGGCCTTGGAATTGGCACCGGTCGAGGGCGAGGTGATCATCGCCTGAACCTGACCCGTGGCAAAGGCCTGCGGGATGTCAGGGGCTTCGACCTGAACCGGGGCCGCGTTGACGGCAGCGGCGAATTCTTCCAGCGTTGCATTGTAGGCGCGGAACCGCAGACCGGCCAGATCATCGACGGTCTTGATTTCACCATTGGTATAAAGCCCCTGCGCGGGCCAGGGCACCGAGAACAACGGCATCAGCCCCTCGGCGGCCATCAACTCGGCGATCACAGGTTTCTGAGCGGCCTAAAGCTTGGCGGCATCGTCATAATTGGTGGCCAGAAACGGCTGACTGTCGAGACCATAGGCGAGATCCTCGTTCGAGAGCCGCGACAGGAAAAATTCGCCGATCGGCACTTGACGCGAGCGCACAGCGTTCTTGATTTCCGGATGCGGATACAGCGACCCGGCGGAATGCACGGTGATGGTCAGATCGCCGTTGGTGGCCGCCTCTACATCCTTGGCAAACTGCTGAATGTTGACGGTGTGAAAGGTGCTGTCGCCATAGGGTGTGGGCATGTCCCAGCTTTCGGCGAGGACCGGTGCGGCCATGGCCATGCCTGCCGCAAAAAATGCTGCGTTAAGTACTTTCATTCTTTTGGTCTCCCGTTGGTTTGATACCTAAACGATATCTTTTTACACGTATTATGTTGACAATTTATCATCGTTTTGAGATTGTGACAAGTGATATCATCAAGGTTAGGTGACGGTGACAGATCAAGCCAAACAGTCAAAGACTTTTCCAAGGCTTCAAAACGTCGGCCTTGACGGGTTGTTGATCACCTTTGCCGAGCGCTTGTCAGACGGGGCCAATCGCGCGGCGCTCGCCTTTCGCGGACGGGTCGAAGCCGCCGATATTGAGGGCATCACCGAAACGACAACATCGCTCGCCTCGACCTTTGTCCTGTTCGACCCTTTGAAATCCGACCTGGATCATATCCGCGCGCAGCTTTTGGCGCTTTTGGATGGCACGGATTGGGCCGATGTGCCGCTGCCGCAGGGGCGGCGCCTGTGGCGTGTGCCCGCTGCCTTTGGCGGCACACGCGGGCCGCAACTTGATGAGGCCGCCAAGCTGGCAGGGATCGACCGGGATCGGGCGATCGAGGAAATGACAAGCACCCGCGTGCGTGTTCTCACCATCGGCTTTGCCCCCGGACAGCCCTATCTTGGCACCTTGCCACCGCATTGGAATATCCCACGCCAATCGGGGCTGACCAAACAGGTGCCGACGGGGGCCATCGCGGTGGCGATCCGGCAGTTGGTTCTATTTACGGCCTCAACGCCGACCGGTTGGCGGATGATCGGGCAGACCGCCTTTCGTGGTTTTCGCCCGGATCAGGACGCGCCGTTTACCCTTGGTGTCGGGGATGAAATCCTGTTCGCGCCAATCTCTGAGCAAGAGCTGACCGAGATCGAAAACACCGACCAGACCGGGCTTGGCGGCGCCACGTCCGAGGTGATCACATGACGGCCGCCTTGATCGTGCGGCGGGCCGGCCCCGCCATGACGGTTCAGGACCTGGGCCGCAAAGGACAGCTTGTTTACGGGCTGGCGGCGGGCGGTGCCGCAGATCGGGTTGCGCTTGCCGAAGGGGCCGCACTGCTTGGTCAGAGCCTTGGGCTTGCGGCGATTGAAATGGCCGGCATGGGCGGCGAGTTCGAGGCGACACAGGATATCCGCATCGCCCTTACCGGGGCCCCGATGAAGGCCGATCTTGATGGCGCGACAGTGGTCTGGAATGCCAGTTACCTCATGGCTGCGGGCCAGCACCTTACACTTGGCGCGGCCAGTTCAGGCAATTACGGGTATCTGCATGTGGGCGGTGGAATCGACACCAAACCGTTTCTCGCAAGCCGCGCCGCGCATCTGACCGCGGGCATCGGCAAGCTCATTCAAAGCGGCGATCACCTGCCTGTCGGCACCGATCCGCTGCTCGATCAAACCGGCAATGTCCTGATACCGCAGGACCGGTTTTCCGGTGGAACCGTCACCGTTTTACCAAGTGTTCACACCGCTCACTTCCCCGAGGATGTGCGCGCGCGATTCGAGGCCACCGCGTTTGAGCGTACCCCACGCGGCAATCGTCAGGGCGCCGAGCTTGCGTTTGAGGGCGCGCCGTTTTCGACCGGTGAACAGCTTACGATCCTGTCGGAATGCATGACCGTCGGCGATATTCAGATGACCGGCGATGGTCAGCCTTTCGTCTTGCTGCCCGAATGTCAGACCGTTGGCGGATATCCCCGTATCGGTACGGTCACGCCCGGCGACCTTGCCAAAGTGGCACAGGCGACGCCCGGTACGCCCTTGAGGTTCGAATTCGTGACCCATGAACAGGCGCTCGCAGCACATCGCCCCCTTGAAACCCTGCGCGCCGACATGGCACGTTCGGTGCAACCGCTGATCCGCGACCCGCACCGCATGCACGATTTGCTGAGCTATCAGTTGATCAGCGGGGCGATCACCGGATGGGACCACATAGAGGACTAGCGCAATGGCACGAACCGTCGATCTCAATGCCGATATGGGCGAATCCTTTGGTGACTGGACCATGGGCAACGACGCCGCCCTTTTGGATGTCGTCACCTCGGCCAATATCGCCTGTGGTTTTCATGCCGGTGATCCCGACGTGATGGCGCGCACCATGCGATTGGCCCAGGACAAGGGCGTCGGCATCGGCGCGCATCCGGGATTTGGCGACCTTCAGGGGTTTGGCCGCCGCCGGATGACCCTCTCACCCGACAGCCTGCGCAATATGATTCAGTATCAATTGGGCGCGTCGCTGGCGATGGCCCGTGCCGCGGGGTCGCAGGTCAGGCATTTCAAATTGCACGGTGCGCTCTCGAACATGGCCAGCGAGGACGGCGAGCTTGCCCGCACCTGTTACCGCGCCGCGCTGGAGATCGCGCCGGATATCACCATTCTCGTTCTGGCCGCCACCCCGATGCAGCAGGTTGCAGAGGAACTTGGGTGTAACTGGGCCGGTGAGATTTTCGCCGACCGCGCCTATAATGACGATGCCACCCTGGTTGACCGCAAGCGTCCCGGTGCGGTTATCCATGATGCTGGCATGGCGGCGGATCGCATCCTTGGGATGGTCACGGAAAACGCGATTATTGCGGAAAGCGGGAAACGGATCGCAACGCGGGTCGATACGATCTGTGTGCATGGCGACACCACAGAGGCGCTGGACATCGCCCGCGCCGTTCGTGAAAAGCTTGAAAGCAAGGGCGTCCGCCTGGCGCGGTTTGGCACAGCCTGAAGCGGCAGCGTTGATGGCACAGGCCTGTTTGCGCTTGATGTTCTTTGGATCAGACGGTGCGAAACCCACTCAACCTTGCGGAAACACCAGGGTGACAATTTCTCCGCCATCTGCACGCGAGTCGAAATCGACGGTGCCACCAAGACGTTGCAAAGCGGTGGCAACGATCGACAGTCCAAGTCCGCTGCCACCCTCTTTCGCACCGTTTCCGCGATAGAACCGATCCGTTATCCGCGCCCGATCCGGCCCCGAAATTCCTGGTCCGCGATCGAGCACGGCCACCAGACAGTGCTCGCCGTCCCTGGAGACGACGATTTCTACCGTGGCGCCGGGTGGCGAGGCGATGATTGCATTCTCAAGGACATTTCGCACGGCAACCGTCAGAAGGACTGCATTTGCCTGCGTCTTGCCATCGGTGCGGTCATCCATTTGGACCGACACGTGATTGTCGGTGGCGACACGTGTCAGATCCGATACGACCGCCTTGACCACTGAGATCACGTTGCAAGTGCCGTCGCTTGTGCCATCGCCCGTGTCCAGCGAAGCGAGAGCCAGCAGTTGCTTGACCATTCTGTCGGCGCGTTCGACGCCCAGTTGGATGCGATGCAATGCCTGCCCGCGCGTTTCGGAATCGGGCGCAATCGCCGCGACCTGCGCCTGAGTCTTTATTCCTGCCAGAGGTGTCTTGAGCTCATGAGCCGCAAACGAGGTAAAGCTTTTCTCGCGGTCGCGCATCGCATCTACTCGGGAAAAAAGACCGTTCAGCGCAACGCCCATAGGTTTGATTTCACGCGGCAGCGATGCCACCGCCATTGGGCTGAGATTGTCGGCGGGGCGTCGCGACAAAGCGGCGGCCATCTGTTCAAGCGGCACCAACCCACGCCGTACACTGAACAGTATCAGACCAGCGAGGATCGGGAACATCAGCAGCGCCGGAAGGACGAGCCCCTTGGTAACATCCCGGACGAGACGATCCCGGACAGTATAGCTGTCACCCACCATTATCCGCAGTCCCAGCGTCTCGTTGACCACGGAATAGACACGCCATCTCTCTCCATCAATGACATTGATGCTGAACCCGGTGTCGTCACTGGTCAACTGTGCGGTAGGCGCGCTTTTCGAGCTTCCAACCAATATCCCGTCGAGGGACCAGATCTGACAGGACAGTTTGTGTGAATAGCCGACCGGCGAAAACTCGCCATCGGTAGGGATCTCTGTCACTGTCGCTGGAGCACGAGCCACGTCGATACGCTGGTCCGAAATCAGTGAAGACACCATCTGACCGGCCTCGGCAAGACGGGCATCGAGCACGCGCTCGACCTTGGCGCGGGTGGATTGCTGAACCCATATAAAAGCTGAGAGCCACACGATACCCGTCGCGGCAAGCAAGATGGCGAACAACCTGATTCGGATTGAATTCATGATCTGTCCTTAGCCAAACGATAACCGGCGCCGCGCACCGTCTGGATGAAATCGGCACCAAGTTTGGCACGCAGCTTGTGGACGTGAACCTCAACGGCATTGCTTTCGACACCATCCTGCCATCCATACAAGCGGTCTTCGAGTAAGGATTTGGAAAGAATTGCGCCAGGTCGTTCCAGAAGTGCGCGCAGTATCGCGAACTCCCTGGGGGAGAATTCGATTGACTGACCTTGCATCCGCGCGCTCATCCGGGCCGGATCGACATCGAGACCGTTCCATTTGAGAGCGGCGTCGGCACGGCCCTCTGCGCGCCGCACGATTGCTCGCAAGCGGGCGAGCACTTCGTCAAGGTCGAACGGCTTGCCAAGATAGTCATCCGCCCCGGCATCCAGCCCCATGACCCGGTCCTGCACCTGATCCAACGCAGTGAGCAGCAGGACCGGCGTGGTATCGGCGCGTGACCGCAAATCCGACAGAAAATCTAACCCTGTGCCATCCGGCAGCATGATATCGAGCAAGATCGCGGCAAACCCACCCTGCGTCACGGCCTCGCGCGCGTCTGCGATTGTCGTCACCAATTCGGGCGTGAGGCCGGACAGTCGCAGGCCGACAGACAGACCGTCGGCCAGAGATTCATCATCCTCGACGATCAGAACGCGCATGAAGGGACCTCCTTTTCAACTATCCTGCGATGATCCGTAGACCTTAAGCCTCGCTTAAGGCCGCACGGCGACTTACGCAGCATGAAACACGTGGATATCTTCTTGGGGAGCGTACTGTCACCTGTTCAGATGCCTGCCGGATTGCGGGTTTTGCCGTGTTACCGGCGTCCCCACGTCTTGGGCGCCCCGCCGGATGTCCGCAAGGACGGGCCTACATTTGGTCCCGTCAAAACCTATCACGATACGGCGCAGATCGAAAGGATGGCGCCGTTCTTGACGCTGAGAGCATGAAAGAGGAGACCATAATGAAAAGCCAAATAACACGGCGCCATGCCCTGATGTCTGGCGTTGCCCTGGCAGGTAGTCTGGCGGCGCCCACCTTGTTGCGCGCGCAGCCTGCGGTGGAAACAAACAGGCGAAACCAGTCAAGTTTCATTACCCAGGACTGGCGCGATCATTTCGACGATCTGGGTGTCGCCACCATCGTCGCGGATACCGGATCACGCGCGCTGCATTATTGGAGCGGCGACGGCCAGGATTATCGCGTCTACCCCACGTCCGTTCCCGCCTCTGAGGAGCTGACCAAGCGCGGTTACACCAAAATCGTCCGCAAGAAAGTTGGTCCCGACTGGACACCGACCGCGTCGATGATGGAACGGTTTCCGGAATGGCATTACATGCCGCCCGGCCCTGACAACCCGCTTGGCACGCATGCAATGTATCTGAGCTGGCCTGCGTATATCATTCACGGCACGCACGATACCCGCAAGATCGGAAGACCCTCTTCGGACGGATGTATCGGTCTCTACAATGAGATGATTGCAGAGCTGTTTGATATCTCTCCGGTCGGCACCCAGGTGCGGATCATCTGACCTTGCCGCAGGTGGCTGGCAAAACCGTCACCGCAATCCTGATCCGGTAACGATCCTGGCGGGCCGCCTGGCCCGTCAGCATGGCAGGAATTGTGCCTATTCGTCTGGAAGCAGGGCCAATTCACGGTGTTGAACTTTGTATGAGCCATTCCATCAAAAAGGACTCAGACCCTGAATTGCGTGGGTGAATCGTTGTCAGATGGCAGACCACGTGACACGATTGCCGCACAGGCCAAGGAGGGTTCCCATGTTCCGCTTTTTCCTAATGTACGCTTTCGCTGCAAGTTTGGCTGTTCAGGCCGCCGCCCAATCGAGCGTTCCGGACCGGCATCAGGTTGTCACGCAAGACGTCGATTTTTACGGGGCCGATCTTGAACCGCTGTTTGATACCACGCGGCAAGCCTGTGCAAACGCCTGCTTGCGCAATTCATCATGCAAGGCTTACACCTTCAATTCCCGGTCAAACGCCTGTTTCCTTAAACGCGAGGTTTCAGAGAAGGTCCCTTATGAGGGGGCGATTTCGGCCGAGATTTTGCCTGCCGATCCACGTGTTCTGGCCATCGACGATCAGCGCCGCAGCGATCTGGGCTTTCTGTCGGATGCCGATTTGCGCAACGCGATGAAACAGGCGATTAACATCGGGCCGTCACATCCGGCAGGTCAATGGGATGTGGCGACCATGCTGGACGCCGCTCGGGTACGGATCGCCAACAGTGATTTTCTGAACGCTATGCGCTGGACGGGCGCGGCACTCTCGAAATCGGATACCAGCGATCTATGGGCCGAATATGCGCGCCTGTTGTTACGCCTCAAAACTGAAAAACCGTCTGACAAACGCAGCTATCGCGCGCGGGCGCTGAGCGCGTCAACCAATGCCTACCTGCGCGCCCTGACAGATCCGGCACGGGTCTCGGCCCTGTCGGTCATGGCCGAGGCGCTAGAGAAAACCGGGCGTGGGCGCGACATGGTCAGTGCCTTGCGGTTGGCCGAAAGCATTCAGCCGCGGCAGGATATCGTTGCAGCCCTGGAAAAGGCCGTCGCGAAGTATGGCTTTCGTATCACCGAGCATCGCGTTGATAATCAAAGTGCCGCCCCGCGCATCTGTGCCGAATTTTCCGAGAGGCTGATCAAGGCGGGCACGGATTACACGCCTTATGTTCGCCTGCCCGATCAGGGGCTGGTGGTGCAGGCCGACGACCGGCAGATCTGCATTGATGGCGTGCAGCACGGGCAACGCTACAGCGTGACGTTTCGCAAGGGCCTGCCCGCTGCCAGTGGTGAAAGCCTGATCAAAGATGTGGAGCTGTCGTTATATGTTCGCGATCGCGAGCCGAAGGTCAGCTTTCCGGGCCGGGCCTATATCCTGCCCAAGGCCGCCGATGCCGCGCTGCCGATTGAAACCGTTAATCTGGACAGGGTCGAGCTGCTTCTGCGCCGGGTCAGTGACCGCAACCTGTTGCGCGCTATACAGGATGATTATTTTGGTCGCCCGCTCAGTCAGTATCAGGCACAGAGCTTTTCCAACGATGTTGCCGAAGATGTCTGGACTGGTGTCGGCGAGGTGCAAAACCAGCTGAACCAGACTATGACAACCCGCCTGCCCATGGGCGAGGTTCTGGCTGATCAGGCGCCGGGGATTTATGCCCTGACTGCGCGCGTCAAAGGCGTTGACACCCATGAAGATCCGGGCGCGACCCAATGGTTTGTGCTGACGGATATGGGGCTGACCACGCTGAAAGGCACCGATGGGCTACATGTTTTTGTGCGTGGCTTGTCGGATGCGGCCGCGATGGACGGGGTTGAGCTGACCCTGCTGTCGCGCGCCAACCGGGAGTTGGCCCGCCTGCGCACCGATGCCCAGGGGCATGCATTGTTTGCACCGGGGTTGATCCGTGGCACTGGTGGCGCCTCTCCTGCCTTGGTCATGGCAACGATGGGGCAGGACGACATGGCGTTCCTGTCCTTGACCGACCCGGCCTTTGACCTCTCGGATCGCGGAGTTGAAGGTCGGGCCCCGGCGCCGCCGGTCGATGTATTCCTGACCACGGACCGTGGGGCTTACCGCGCAGGCGAAGTCATCCATGCCACAGCCCTTGCCCGTGATGGCGTGGCCTCGGCAATCACCGGCCTACCCCTGACCGCGATCCTGACCCGGCCTGATGGTGTGGAATACGCCCGCCAGGTATCGGCGGATGATGTCGCAGGCGGGCATGTTTTCAATATGCCCATCGGCAACTCCGCCCCGCGTGGCACATGGACGCTCGATATCAGGGCCGATGTGGATGCCCCGGCGCTGGCCCACCAATTGCTGCTGGTCGAAGATTTTCTACCCGAACGCATCGACTTTGACCTGACGCTGCCCAAGGGGCAAATCCGCCCCGGCGATACCCCGCCTCTGACGATTGAGGCGCGATATCTGTTTGGCGCCCCCGGTGCCGGGCTCAAAGCCAGCGGTATTGCAAGCCTGAAGGCAAAGCGAAGCTTTTCCGCGTTCCCTGGCTACAGTTTTGGCAGGCATGATGAACAGGTCTCTACCAACACCACCTATCTGGATGGCGGTGTAACAGATGCTGCCGGGCGGCTGGTGCTGCCGGTGGAATTGCCCAAGGCCGCTGAGGTTGACCGGCCTTATGAGGTGACGGTCAACATTCAGGTCAACGAAGGATCAGGCCGCCCGGTTGAGCGTCGCCTGACACGGATGCTGGCCCCTAGCGGCCCGATGATTGGGCTGAAGGCTGAATTTGACGGCGTTGTGCCCGAGGGCACCGAGGCCGGTTTCAGGATTATCGCTGTTGGCTCAGACCTCACCCCCGTTCCGATGCAGGTTCGCTGGACCATCAACCGGATCGAGACCCGTTATCAGTGGTATCGTGAATACGGCAACTGGAACTGGGAGCCGATCACCCGTCGCGAACGTGTAGCCACCAGTGATGCAATGCTGGGTGATACGCCTGTGGGCGTCGCGGCCCCGGTCGAATGGGGCAGTTATGAGCTGGTGGTCGAGCGTCTGGACGGCCCATATGTGGCCTCGTCGATGGAATTTTACGCGGGCTGGTATGCCCCCGCCGATGCCTCGCAAACGCCCGATACGCTAGAGCTATCACTGGACAAGCCGGACTACCGCAGTGGCGACACCGCGCAGTTGCGGATTGTGCCGCGTTACGCGGGCACAGCGCTGATCACGGTGATGTCCAACCGGGTGATCGACCGGCTGGCGGTTGAGGTGGCTGAAGGCGCGACCGTGATTCCGCTGACTGTGACCGATGACTGGGGGGCCGGCGCGTATGTGACCGCTCAGGTGATCCGGCCGATGAATGTGATCGCGGGGCAAAACCCGGCGCGGTCCCTTGGGCTGAGCTATGCCAAGATTGACCCCGGCAGCCGTCAGCTAAGCGTCAACATCGAGGCGCCCGACAGATTGGCCCCGCGCGGACCGCTGGAGGTGGCGGTCAATGTTGAGGGTCTGGCCGAGGGCGATACCGGTTATGTCACCCTTGCGGCGGTTGATCTGGGTATTCTGAACCTCACCGGGTTCGATAGCCCCGACCCGTCGGCGCATTACTTTGGCCAGCGTCGGCTTGGTGTCGAAATCCGTGATATCTATGGCCGCCTGATTGATGGCATGAACGGGGCCGCCGGACGGGTGCGCTCCGGCGGCGATGCGGGTAATAATATGCAACGCCAGTCACCGCCCCCGACCGAAGACCTGGTGGCCTATTTCTCTGGCCCCGTCACGATTGGCCCTGACGGTAAAGCCCGCGCAAGTTTCGACATGCCCGATTTCAACGGCACCGTGCGGCTGATGGCTGTGGCGTGGTCCGGTAAGGCTGTGGGGCAAGCGGAGCGTGATGTGCTGGTGCGTGACCCGGTTGTTGTTACGGCCTCTCTGCCGCAGTTTCTGGCGCCGGGTGATAGCAGCCGTATCCTGCTTGAAATTGTGCACACTGAGGGGCCAACAGGCCGGATGGGGCTGGATGTCAGCGCAGAGGGGGTGACGCTTGTCGGCTCCATTCCTTCGGGCTTTGATCTGGGCACAGATGAAAAGACAGTGCTGCGACTACCGGTTACGGCAAATGAAGAGGGCGACCACAAACTGCGTGTGGCCCTGACCACGCCGGATGGCAAGCAACTGACCAAAGAGCTGACACTGCCGGTGCGCTCCAACGATCCGGCGATTTCCACCACCCGGCGATTTTCGCTTGGGGCAGGGGATACCTTTACGCTGGACGATCAGGTGTTCGCCGCCTATCGCGCCGGATCGGGCCGCGCCATTGTTTCGGCTGGTCCCTTGGCGCGCATGAACGCACCCGCACTGCTATCTGCTCTTGACCGCTATCCTTATGGCTGCACCGAGCAGGTCACCTCGCAAGCCATGCCGCTCTTGTATTACAACCAGGTAGCGCAGGCGGTGGGGCTTGGTGATGCCGCCAAGGTGCAGATGCGGATTGAGCAGGCGATTGCCCGTGTCCTGACGCGCCAGTCAAGCAACGGGGCCTTTGGCCTTTGGCGTGCAGGGTCCGGGGATTTCTGGCTTGACGCCTATGTTGCCGACTTCCTGTCGCGTGCGCGTGCCGAGGGGCATGACGTGCCGGATCAAGCCTTTGCCATGGCGATGGATAATCTGCGCAACCGGGTGAATTATGCCCCCGACTTTGACAAAGGTGGCGAAGATATTGCCTATGCCCTGATGGTTCTGGCCCGTGAAGGGGCCGCCCGGATGGGTGACTTGCGCTACTATTCGGACGTCAAGGCCGATGCTTTTGCCACGCCACTGGCGGCGGCGCAATTGGGGGCGGCACTGGCGTCTTACGGCGATCAGACCCGCGCCGACCGGATGTTTGCCCAAGCAGTTCGTGTGTCGGCCGCGCCCAAAGGTGAGGAGGGTCAGCACTGGCGCGCCGACTATGGGACGCGCCTGCGTGACAAGGCCGGATTGTTGACGCTGGCAATCGAGGCCGGAAGCAAGGTTGTCGACCGGGGTACGCTGGCCAACGCGCTAAGCCAGGCCGGGCCAGAAATGTCGACGCAGGAACAGGTCTGGAGCCTGATGGCCGCCCGTGCGCTGATTGATGATCCAACCACCGCCGGGCTGACCCTGAATGGTGCATCTGTTTCCGGCCCGTTTGTGCGGATGATCGAGGCGGATACCCTGACGCCGCAAGCCATTCGCAATACCTCGGACAAAGAGACGGACATTACCCTGACGACGATTGGCATCCCCCAGGTGCCGGCAGACGCGGGCGGCTATGGCTATGCGATCGAACGACAGTATTTCGACATGGACGGCAATCCGGTCTCGCTTGACCGGGTGACCACGGGCATGCGGCTGGTTACAGTGCTGCGGATCGCTCCGTTTGAAAAAGGCGAGGCCCGGCTTATGGTCGATGATCCGTTGCCCGCAGGGCTGGAGATCGACAACCCCAACCTGCTTCGTTCGGGCGATATTGGTGCGTTGGACTGGCTTGAACCTGCGGAAGCCCAGCATTCCGAATTCCGCTCGGATCGGTTTTTGGCGGCTGTTGACTGGCGCAGCGACAAGCCTTTTCAACTGGCCTATATCGTGCGCGCTATATCGCCGGGAAGCTACCATCACCCCGCCGCCACGGTTGAGGATATGTATCGCCCCCGCTATCGCGCGCGCACTGCCACGGGCGATATGACGGTTGTTGAATGATGCGCTACGCGCTCTTTGTTTTGGCCGCCGTCCTATTACTTGCTGCCGTGGCGCGCGACGGTGTTGATCAATGGGTGGCGTCTACCGACCTGCCGCCTTTGGTCAGCGAAACTTCGGTTGAGGTGCGAGATCGTAATGGCACGATGCTGCGGATCTATACCGTGGCCGATGGCCGTTGGCGGCTGGCGGTGACCCCTGACCGCGTTGATCCGGGTTTTCTGAAAATGTTGATCGCCTATGAAGACAAACGGTTTTATAGCCACGCGGGTGTCGATCTGCGCGCCATGTTGCGCGCTGTCGGGCAGGCGGTGGTCAATGGCAGGGTTATCTCGGGCGGATCAACCCTGACAATGCAGGTCGCACGCCTGCTGGAGGAAAGCGGCACCGGGCGATGGCGTGGAAAGCTGCGGCAAATCAGGCTTGCGTTGGCGTTGGAGCGCAAGCTGAGCAAGGCGCAGATTCTGACGCTTTACCTGACACGCGCGCCTTATGGTGGCAATCTGGAAGGCATCCGCGCGGCAACTCTGGCGTGGTTCGGCAAAGAGCCCAAACGCTTGACCCCGGCTGAAGCCGCCTTGCTGGTTGCCCTTCCGCAATCACCCGAAGCCCGGCGGCCCGACCGGAACCATGCAGTGGCTGAGGTGGCGCGAGACCGCGTTCTGGCGCGCATGCAGAAGTCCGGCCAGTTAACTATCGGGGCAGCTCGCTCTGCATTGAGCGAGCCTGTTCCCTCCCGCCGTCGTGCGTTTCCTGCCTTGGCACCGCATCTGAGCGACAGGGCTTTGGGTGCCGCTCCCATGACAAACCGTCACCATTTGACATTGGATGCATCGCTTCAGCAAAGCCTTGAGAGTCTGGCGAACAAGGCTCTTTTCGGGTTGTCCGATGACGTGTCGGTTGCTTTGGTTGTTGCGGATCACCGCAGCGGCGAAATTCTCGCCTCGGTTGGGTCTGCCGGTTATGATGCAGGCCCTGCGCGACAGGGGTACGTCGATATGACCCGCGCCGTACGATCCCCCGGCTCCACGTTGAAACCGCTGGTCTATGCCATGGCCTTTGATCGTGGTTTGGCGCATCCGCAAACGTTGATAAATGACCGGCCTGTGGCTTTTGGCAGCTACGCACCGCAAAATTTTGACGGTCAGTTTCGAGGTGAGCTGCCGGTTGCCGAAGCCCTGCGCCAATCGCTCAATATTCCGGTTGTTTTGCTGATGGATCAAATCGGCCCGGCACATCTGATGGATGTGATACGCCGCTCTGGCGTTGACGCAAGACTACCCGGTGATCAGGCCGGATTGGCCGTTGCCTTGGGCGGTATTGGTGTGACGCTGAACGATCTGGTGCAACTTTACGCGATGCTGGCGCAAGGTGGAAAGGCGCGGCCGCTATATTGGAATGCCGATCGGCCGGCGGGTAATGCGCAACACCAGATCGTCAGCCGATCCGCCGCTTGGCAAGTGGCGGATATCCTTGCGGGAATAACCCCGGCAAACGGCGCACCTTCGGGCAGGATGGCCTATAAGACCGGCACCTCTTACGGCCATCGCGATGCATGGGCCGTTGGATTTGACGGGGCGCATGTGGCCGGGGTGTGGATTGGTCGCGCCGATGGTACACCGGTGCCCGGCGCCTTTGGCGGCGATCTGGCAGCGCCGGTCCTTTTTGCGGCCTTTCAACGGCTGAAGCCAAAGATTGATCCGCTGCCCGCCCCTCCGCCCGAGGCGCTGATCGTGTCCACAGCGGAACTGCCTCAACCCCTGCGTCGGTTTGCCGGACGCGACGCGGTTTTTCAGGCTGCTTCTGATGCGCCCAAGCTGATCTTTCCCCCGGATGGCGCGCGTCTTTCGGCCCGTGACGGCCTCCCGGTCAAGCTGCGTGACGGCAAACCGCCCTTTACGTGGCTGGCCAATGGGTCACCAATTCTGACTGGAGTGTATCGACGTGAAACGGCGCTCACTGGAATTTCCGAAGGCTTTTCAAAAATTTCCGTGATTGATGCCGCAGGTCTATCCGCCCGCGTTACCGTCTATGTCGACCGGGATTAAAGTCGCCGGTTCTGAGCTAAAGTTTTTACTTTTGTGGAGTTAAGCCCCCGCAATCGCAGGTCTTGATAAGCTGGTGGTTGATTATAGCAGTGATTGCTGCTTCATAAGACTCCAAACTTGATTGAGGACACCCCCCTTGGCCACACCCCGTGCATGGCAAAAAATGCTGTCTGGCCGCAGGCTTGATCTGCTCGACCCCACCCCAGTCGATATCGAGATTGAAGATATCGCCCACGGGCTTAGCTTTGTTGCCCGCTGGAACGGGCAGACGGTGGGCGATTTTGCCTATTCCGTGGCCGAGCATTCGCTTTTGGTCGAGCGCCTGTTTGCCCGCATGACCCCGCGCGCGCCCGCGAAATGGCGCCTTGCCGCGCTTTTGCATGACGCGCCGGAATATGTGATCGGCGACATGATTTCGCCGGTCAAGAATGCCGTCGGGCCGGGCTATGACGAGTTGGACAAGCGGCTTGTCGCTGCGATCCATATCCGCTTTGGCCTGCCCGCCACTCTGCCGCCTGCGATCAAGAAAAAGATCAAGAAGGCCGACAAGATAAGCGCCTGGATGGAAGCCACAGAAATCGCCGGTTTCAGCATCGCCGAGGCGGATCGTTTCTTTGGCAAACCCGACCCCGAGGTGATCGGTGATCTTGCGATTGACCTGCGCCCGCCCACCCTTGTGCGCGCCGATTACACCGCGCGCCATCACGCCCTCATTGCCGAAATTGGCTAGCAGGTCACACCCATCCGCCGCGCGACATCAGGCCCATTGATTCGAGTTGTCGCCAACCGGTGAGACGGGTCGACTGATCGCACCAAAGATCGGGATCCTGCGTAAGATCATCGTAATAGGCATCATAAAGCGCGCTATTGGCGAAATGTTCCCGGCGCTGTTTTTCCTCGGCAGAGCGCTCAACAACGGTGCTCAGAAATTTAGTGTGCAGCAGCACGCCAGAGGCCGACTCGCCGCCCAAGCCATCATAAACCCGGTTCAAACGGCGCGGCAAAAGCGAATGCGCCGAGCTTACATAGGCAAAGCGGCGGTTCCACTTGACCAGCGGCACCTTGCCCATCGTCGGCGCGCGCCTTGGCTCTGTTGCGAAAAAACGCCGGGCCCGCACGCCGCCCTGAATCCACAGGTTTTGCAGGTCAGGCTTGCGGCGGATCATGTAATTGCCGCCATCAAACCAACACAGGGTTTCAAACGGATCATCGCCTTCGCAATAGTCCTGCGCCGAAAGCTGACCCTTGGGGTACATATCCAGCATCAGCGCGCCAAACGACTGTCGTCCCTGTCGTTCAAGCCAATCCACCAGTGCGGGCAGGGGGCGGGTGTCGTGATAGGGGTAAATCAGGATTTCGTCCGCATCGAGCGTCAGACACCAATGACCATGGGCATGCTTGAGCTGTAGCCAGGTCAGCCAATCCACCCCAAAGCGCGACAGCTTGTAACTATGTGTGGTGGCCCAGAGCGACACGTCGGGTTGCTGCGCAAGATAGGCGGCGGTGCCATCATCGCTGCCGTTATCGACAAACAGGAAATGGCGCACCCCAAGCTTGCGATGGTGTTCAAGGAAGAACGGTAGGCGCATGCGTTCGTTGCGCACGGTGCTGGCGGCGAGAATATCATCCGCTGCGATGCTTGCGGTGCGGTCGATCACTGGGCTTAACTGTCGACGCTTGCGAAGGGCGCGCAACAACAGGCGGCGGCGCTTCCATCGCAACCGATAGGCCATTGCCACATCGTTCAGCCTGTCCATCCTGCCCATGTCCGTCCTTATCGCACACCTGCGGCAGCGTCGGCGCTATTTTTCGTAATGTCCAGTTTGATGCCAGCGCCAGGCATCGGCAATCATCTTGTCGAGGTTGGAACGCACCGGCCGCCAGCCAAGTTCGGTCTCGGCGCGGGTCGAGCCGGACACAAGCTTGGTGCAATCCCCGGGGCGGCGCGGCCCCTCGACAACCGGCACCGGACGATTGGTAATTGCGGCGGATTGATCAATCACCTCGCGCACCGAAAACCCGGCTCCGGTGCCAAGGTTGAAGACCCGGCTGCCTTTGGCATCCTCAAGCCATTTCAGACCAAGAATATGCGCATCCACGAGGTCGCAGACATGCACATAATCGCGAATGCAAGTGCCGTCGGGCGTGTCATAATCGGTGCCGAAAATTGTCAGCGCGTCACGCTTGCCCTCAATCGCGTCAAGCATGAGAGGGATCAGATGGGTTTCGGGTTGGTGAAATTCGCCCACCTCGGCGGCAGGGTCGCAACCGGCAACGTTGAAATAGCGGAAAATGACGTGGCGCAGGTCATAGGCCACCTCAAAATCACGCAACATATCTTCGATCGCGCGTTTGCTGGCGCCATAGGCGTTGATCGGATGCTGGGCGCTGGTCTCGTCAAGAATGACGTTATCCTGATCGCCATAGGTCGCGCAGGTCGAGGAAAAGACGAAATTCTTGCATCCGGCCTGTACCGCGGCCTGCAACAGGTTAAGCGATCCGGCCACGTTGTTATGCCAGTAAAGCCCCGGCTCGCGTATGCTTTCGCCGACCTGGCTCAGCGCGGCGAAATGCATGACGGCAACCGGTTGATAGGCGGCGAAAATCTGATCAAGCCGGGCGCGGTCGGTCAGATCGCCCTGCTCGAAGGGGCCGAATTTCACGGCGTCCTGCCAGCCGGTGCTAAGGTTATCGTAGGTCACCGGCGTATAGCCCGCCGCCTTCAATGCCTTACAAGCATGCGACCCGATATAGCCCGCACCACCTGTCACGAGAATATTTGTCACAACCGGCCCCTTTAACCGCGCTACTGGGCGGCTTTTTCGGAATGCACAACATCCGAAATATAATTCCAGAGATCATCACGTAGATCGGCACGCGCCAGGGCAAAGGCGACCGTTGCCTGCAAGAATCCGGCCTTTGATCCGCAATCAAACCGCTGTCCCTGAAAGCGATAGCCGTAAACCTCTTCGCCACTTTCGCGCGCGGCATCAATCGCATCGGTCAGTTGGATTTCACCACCTGCACCGGCCTCTTTGCGGTTCAGCTTTTGCAGAACCGTGGGCGTAAGAATGTAACGGCCGATCACCGCAAGGTTGGACGGTGCCAAGCCTGGCCCCGGCTTTTCGATCATGCCTTTGGTCGAAACGATCGTCCCCATATCGTCTTTCACATCAAGGATACCGTAAGCGCCTGTCATGTGGTCGGGCACTTCCATGGCGGCCACGATATTGCTTTGGGTTTCCTCAAAAGCTTCGACCATCTGCGCAAGGCAGGGTTTTTCAGCGGCGATCACGTCATCGGGCAGGATCACGGCAAAGGGCTCGTTCGCGATAAGGCGACGTGCGCACCAGACCGCGTGACCAAGGCCAAGTGGCTTGTGCTGGCGCATATAGGCGATTTCGCCGCTGTCCATATTGGTGGATTTCAGAATTTCCAGTAGCTCGGTCTTGCCCTTCTTGCGCAACTCGGCCTCAAGTTGTGGGGCATTGTCGAAGTAATCCTCAAGCGCGCCCTTGCCGCGCGAGGTGACGAAAATGAATTCCTTGATCCCCGCCGCGCGGGCCTCGTCAATCGCGTATTGAACCAGCGGCCGATCTACCAGTGTCATGATCTCTTTGGGGACCGATTTGGTCGCCGGAAGAAACCGTGTGCCCAGTCCTGCCACCGGAAAAATCGCCTTGGTTACTTTCGTACGCATGAGCCGTTCCTCATAAAACTTTTTTACTGCTGTCACAGTCATACACAAAAATCTCGAACGCTGCATAGGGTATAGCTGGGAAAATTGAGGTCGGTCGCGCAGACAGGTCAAACATTCTGCGCGCAGCGTTCATATTTTTGGGGTCGTGCCGCTCAGGCCATGCCCATTTCGGCCATCATTGCCTGAATGCGGGGCACATCTTCGGGGTTGTTCAACTCCCAGAATTGGCGGCCTCTTGCCTCGACCTCGACACAAAGCACCGGGCGACCGCGCTCAAGAAAGCGAAGCTGTTCAAGACCTTCAAGCGCCTCAAGCGGGCCCATGTCCCACCCGGTATAATCGGCAAGCGCAGCAGGGCGATAGGCATAGACCCCAACATGATGAAACACCGGCGTCGGTGCGTCGTCGGCGTAGCTTTGGCCGGTATAGGGGATTACCTCTTTCGAGAAATAAAGCGCGCGGCCCCCGGCGCCGAACACCGCTGTTGTGCCACCGACACGACCCGCCGCGCGATCCTCAAGAAACCCGGTAAGGGCGCGCCCCTCACAGCGCAGCACCGGGGTTGCCACCTCGGATTGCGGATCGGTGCGCAGACCTTTGACAAGCGCCTCGACAAACCAATGCGGGGTCAGCGGCGCATCGCCCTGAAGGTTGACGATGATGTCATACCCGCCACCAAGGGTGTTCAGCGCCTCGGCGCAGCGCTCGGTGCCATTGCCACAGCTTTCAGAGGTCATCACCACCTCGGCGCCGAACCCCTCGGCGGCCGATCTGATCCGCTCGTCATCGGTTGCCACCACGACACGGTCAACGCCCGTCACCTGTCGGGCGGCCTCCCAGGACCGCTGGATAAGGCTTTTGGTTTCGCCGGTGGCGCCGGTCAGCGTGGCAAGTGGTTTGCCTGGATAACGAGAGGACGCATAGCGCGCCGGGATGACAATCAGAACACTCACCTCAGGCGTCCTTCAGTTCAACCGCAGGGGAATAGGCGATGAAAAACGGGTTGGCATACCCGTCTTTGCCATAAACCAGCGGCTGGTGATCATCAAATCGCACCACGCGCCCACCAGCCCCCCGCAACACCGCATCACCGGCGGCGGTATCCCATTCCATGGTGCGCCCGACGCGCGGGTAAATATCAGCCTCGCCAGTCGCAATCAGACAGAATTTAAGCGAGGAGCCGGCGCTTTTCATGTCCTTGACCGCATATTTCCCGATATAGTCATCGGTGGCCTGATCGCGATGCGATTTGCTCGCCACGACCATAAGCGCGGCATTGTCCGGTTCGGACACGCGGATCGCGCGCAGGGTGCCAAGAGTGTCCTTGTGGAACGGGCCGTCTTCTTCAACCGCGCTGCCGTCGGCCAGAGTAAAGAACATCCGCTCTTTGGCGGGCGCATAGACCACACCGCGCGTTGGCACGCCGTTTTCGACATAGGCTATGTTGACCGTGAAATCGCCGCGCCGGTTGATGAATTCCTTGGTGCCATCCAGCGGGTCGACGATAAGGAAGGTCGCGGCCCGCTCGGCATGTGAGGCGGCCTGTTCTTCGGTGACAAGCGTCACATCGGGAAACGCCGCGCGCAACCCGGCGGAAATGATCGCATCGGCGGCCTCATCGGCCGCGGTCACGGGGCTATCGTCGGATTTGACCTTCACATCAAAATCGTCGGCTTCGTAAATCTCCATGATCCGATCCCCGGCCTCCAGCGCCAATCGCCGAAACACCGTGACAAGCTTGTCATAGTCCAAAACACCATTCCTTTTATGCGCGACGCAACCCGGCGCCGTTAATAGATAGATTACCTGCCCTCCCTTATGATACGCTCACTTCGGGACGACAAGAAACCCACGCAAGAAAACCACAGGCAACCGGGTACAATCGACCATGTTCAGAAGTGCCAGACCAAGATCAACCCTTCAGTCGGTCATTATCATCTCCGAACTGATTTATCATTCAGTGGTCCGAAACATCCGCAAAGGCCACAGCAATGCGGTCATGGCCCTGGTGATGAACATCCTGACCGCCGTGATCATGGTGATGTCCTTTTACCTGATGTTCACGGTGCTTGGCATTCGGGGCGCAAAAATGCGCGGCGATTTCCTGTTGTTCATGATGTCGGGCATTTTCATGTACATGACACATATCAAGGCCGTGAGTGCGGTCGTCGGGGCCGAGGGGCCCTCATCGCCGATGATGCAGCATGCGCCGATGAACACCATCATCTCGATAAGTGCCGCCGCCATCAGCGCGCTTTATATTCAGGTCTTGTCGATGTTCATCATCCTGTTCGTCTATCACGTCGGCTTTACGCCATTTGAAGTTGAACGCCCGATCGCGGCCTTTGGTATGGTGTTGCTGTCATGGTTTAGCGGCGTTGCGATCGGTCTTGTGCTGCTTGGCATAAAACCCTGGTTCCCGACCTTTGTGTCACTGTTCGTCACCATCTATCAACGCGCCAATATGATTGCCTCGGGCAAGATGTTCGTGGTCAACACCCTGCCCGCCTTTATGGTCAACATGTTTGACTGGAACCCGCTGTTTCATATCATTGATCAGGCACGCGGGTTTACCTTCATTAATTATATGCCGCACAAAACATCGCTGGACTATCCGATCTATGTTTCTATCACCTTTCTGGTGATCGGCCTTATGGGCGAATTCTACACCCGGCAATATGCCTCCAGTAGCTGGAATGCCCGGCGCTAATCCACCACCCGACAAGTCAGGTTTATCCGGCCTTCGCCCTGCAGCAGGGTGGAGGTGCCCGGCTTGATCCGATCAACGCCGTGATGGCAAAGTCGCGCTGCGCCGCCCATCACCACCACATCACCAGAGTTGAGCCAGACCGACGAGGTCGCGCCGCCTCTGGTGTCGGTGCCAATGCGAAACAAGGCATCATCGCCCAGGGACACGGACAAAACCGGCCAGGCAAAATCGGCCTCATCGCGATCCTGATGCAACCCCATCCGCGCGTCGGCTTTGTAATAGTTGATCAGACAGCAATCGGGCATCCTCTGCGGGCTGACCACCGCACGCCAGATATCAAGCACCGCAGGCGGGATCGCAGGCCACGGCCGCCCCGTTGGGTGCGCAGTCTCATAGCGATAGCCGCGCCGGTCCGAATACCAGCCATATTTGCCCGCAGATGTCATGCGCACACTCATCGGTTTTCCACGCGGCGTCCGGGGCGTGAAAAGCGGCGCCTGCGCCACCACAGCGCGCAAATCCTGCACCAGCCCGGCCTGTGCATCGCCGTCAAGCCAGCCTTTGTAAATCTCGCATCCGCGCACGACAAGCGTCGGTTCTGCCATCTTGATCGCCTCTTTTTCGCCGGGCTAAGTGCAAATTAACCCAATTTTGCGGAATCCACACCCATGCACCGCTTGCAGGGTTAGATAGGCCTGCCTATATACGCCCAGAAACGCGGGATAAGTCTTGACTTGCTCCGTGACTCAACCGGGAACTGATGCCGAAACGGGTCAGGTATCCGCCACATCGCCTAAGTATGAAGGGATCGAACAACATGGCCAAAGTTATTGGTATTGACCTTGGAACCACGAACAGCTGCGTCGCCATCATGGATGGCAGCCAGGCACGGGTAATTGAAAACGCTGAAGGCGCACGCACGACGCCGTCGATTGTCGCGTTCACCGAAAACGAGCGTCTTGTCGGCCAGCCTGCCAAACGCCAGGCCGTGACCAACCCCGAAAACACCGTCTTTGGTGTCAAGCGTCTGATCGGGCGTCGCGCCGATGATGCGGATCTGGCCAAGGACAAGAAGAACATGCCGTTCAACGTCATTGATGGCGGCAACGGCGATGCATGGGTCGAGGCCCGCGGTGAGAAATATTCGCCGAGCCAGATTTCGGCCTTCATTCTCGGAAAAATGAAAGAAACCGCCGAGAGCTATCTTGGTGAAGAGGTGACGCAGGCCGTCATCACCGTTCCGGCCTATTTCAACGACGCCCAGCGTCAGGCCACCAAGGACGCCGGCAAGATCGCCGGTCTTGAAGTGCTGCGCATCATCAACGAACCGACTGCTGCCGCGCTTGCCTATGGTCTGGACAAGGAAAACACCCACACCATCGCGGTCTATGACCTTGGCGGCGGTACATTCGACGTGACCATTCTGGAAATCGACGATGGCCTGTTTGAAGTCAAGGCGACCAACGGTGACACCTTCCTTGGCGGTGAAGACTTTGACATGCGCATCGTCAACTACCTCGCCGACGAGTTCAAGAAAGAGCACGGCGTTGACCTGACCAAGGACAAGATGGCGCTTCAGCGTCTGAAAGAGGCGGCCGAGAAAGCCAAGATCGAACTGTCCAGCAGCTCGCAAACCGAGATCAACCAGCCCTTTATCTCGATGGGCTCGGACGGCTCGCCGCTTCACATGGTTGTCAAATTGACCCGTGCCAAGCTTGAAAGCCTGGTTGGCGATCTGATCAAGGCCTCGATGAAGCCCTGCGCCGCCGCGTTGAAAGACGCCGGCATGAAAGCTAATGAGGTCGATGAAATCGTTCTTGTCGGTGGTATGACCCGGATGCCGAAAGTTGTCGAAGAAGTGACCAAATTCTTTGGCAAAGAGCCGCATAAAGGGGTGAACCCGGATGAGGTTGTCGCCCTTGGCGCCGCCATTCAGGCCGGCGTTCTGCAAGGTGATGTGAAAGATGTTGTTCTTCTCGATGTGACGCCTCTGTCGCTTGGGATTGAAACCCTGGGCGGTGTCTTTACCCGTCTGATTGATCGCAACACCACGATCCCGACGAACAAATCGCAAATTTTCTCGACCGCCGAAGACAATCAGTCGGCCGTGACGATCCGCGTGTTCCAGGGCGAACGTGAAATGGCCGCAGACAACAAGATGCTTGGCCAGTTCAACCTTGAAAACATTCCGCCTTCACCGCGCGGCATGCCGCAAATCGAAGTCGGCTTTGATATCGACGCCAACGGCATTGTCTCGGTTCAGGCCAAGGACAAGGGCACCGGCAAAGAGCAAAAGATCACGATCCAGGCCTCTGGCGGTCTCAGCGACGAGGACATCGAAAAAATGGTCCGCGACGCCGAGGAGAACGCCGAATCCGATAAGGCACGCCGTGAGTTGGTCGAAGCCAAAAATCAGGCCGAAAGTCTGATCGATTCGACCGAAAAGTCGATGGAAGAGCATGCCGACAAGGTAGACCCGACCACGATCGAGGCGATCGAGCTTGCGGTTGCGGCGCTCAAAGACGAACTGGAAGGCGAAGACGCGGGCAAGATCAAGTCCGGCATCCAGAACGTCACCGAGGCGGCGATGAAACTTGGCGAGGCGATCTATAAGGCAAGCCAGGAAGAAACCGATGGTGAGCCCGCAGCAGCGGATCGCCCCGGCGCCGACGACGATGAAATCCTCGACGCCGATTTCGAGGATCTCGATGACAACAAACGCGCCTGAAGCACGTTAAGGATTGATCGGGGGCGGTTTGGCAACTTTCCAGGCCGCCCCCGATGATCCGTCAAAAGGAGATCCCCGATGGCCAAACGTGACTATTACGAAGTGCTTGGGCTTTCCAAGGGCGCCTCGGCGGAAGAGATCAAAAAGGCCTATCGTACAAAGGCCAAAGAACTTCACCCCGATCGCAATTCCGACAACCCCGACTCGGAACGCCAGTTCAAAGAAGCGGGTGAAGCCTATGATGCCCTGAAAGACCCGGATAAAAAAGCGGCCTATGATCGGTTCGGTCATGCCGCCTTTGAAGGGGGTATGGGCGGTCCACGTCCCGGTGGCGGCATGGGCGGCGGTCAGGGTGACTTTGCCAGTGCCTTTTCCGACGTGTTCGATGACCTCTTTGGTGATTTCATGGGCGGCGGTGGGCGTGCCGGCGGTGGCCGCCAACGCGCCGCGCGCGGGTCTGACCTGCGTTATAACCTGCGCGTCACGCTGGAAGATGCCTATTCTGGCCTGCAAAAAACCATCAAGGTGCCTACCGCCGTTCCCTGTGACGAATGTAACGGCTCTGGGGCCGAAGGTGGTGGTGAGCCGACAACTTGCCCGACCTGTTCGGGCATGGGCAAGGTGCGGGCGCAACAAGGGTTTTTCACTGTTGAGCGCACCTGTCCCACCTGTGGTGGATTGGGTCAGATCATCAAGAATCCCTGCAAATCCTGTCAGGGGCAGGGCCGCACGCAAAAAGAGCGGGCTCTTAGCGTCAACATTCCCGCCGGCGTCGAAACCGGCACCCGCATCCGTCTTGCGGGCGAGGGTGAGGCCGGAATGCGCGGTGGCCCGTCGGGCGATTTGTACATCTTCATTGATGTCGCCAAGCATGACCTGTTCGAGCGCGAAGAGATGAACCTTTTCTGTCGCGTTCCCGTGTCGGTCACCAAGGCCGCGCTTGGCGGTGACATAGAGGTGCCCACCATCGACGGCGGTCGCAGTCGCGTGAAAATCCCGGCCGGAAGCCAATCCGGTCGTCAGATGCGTCTGCGCAGCAAGGGCATGCCCGCGCTTCGTGGCGGCGGCAATGGTGATATGTTCATCGAACTTGCCGTTGAAACGCCGGTGAACCTGACCAGCAAGCAAAAAGAGCTTTTGCGCGAATTCGAGGCCCTGTCGGAAGACAACAACCCTGAAAGCAAGACCTTCTTCTCGTCGGTCAAAACCTTTTGGGATGCGATGAAAAGCTAGGCCCGAAAATGACATAATAACCGTGAAAAGGTGCGCTTGACGGCGCGCCTTTTCTTTTGCGCGATTAACCATTCGCTAACCCTGATCGGGCAGGGTTTTGCCATGAGTGATCCGCGCGCCTTTTCCGAAATGCCCTTGCCGCTTTTTGACGGCGACGAGGCCATTGAGGCCGCGCCGTTGGTTCCCGGCAAACAGCCCTCATATATTCGCGATCATCGCCAGCGGCTGCGCGCGCGATTTCTGAGCGGTGGTGCACAGGCAATGCCCGATTACGAGTTGTTGGAATTGGTTCTGTTCCGCGCAATCCCGCGTCGGGATGTAAAACCCCTCGCGCATCAGCTTATCGAGACATTTGGCGATTTCAACGGCGTTCTCTCGGCGGCCCCGGATCAACTTGCCGCTCTGCCCGGCATCGCAGAGGCGGTGATCACCGAGCTCAAGATTATCGAGGCCGCCGCGCATCGCCTGTCGCGGGCCAAGGTGTTGCGACGTCAGGTGCTCTCGTCTTGGGATGCGCTTCTGGACTATTGCCACACCACCATGGCGCATCGCGAAACCGAACAGTTCCGGGTGTTCTTTCTCGACCGCAAGAACATCCTGATTGCCGATGAGGAACAGGCCCAGGGCACGGTTGATCATGTGCCTGTCTATCCGCGTGAGGTGGTGAAACGCGCGCTTCAGCTGAATGCCAGCGCGCTTATCCTGGTGCATAACCACCCCTCGGGCGATCCGACGCCATCGCAGGCCGATATCACAATGACCCGTCAGATCGAGGCCGCAGCGGCGACCATGGGCATCACTCTGCATGATCACATCATCATCGGGAAGTCCTGCGAAATCAGCTTTCGCTCGGACGGTCACCTGTGACACTCATCCGGCCCTTGCGCGCCGGTCTCGTGGATCAGCGCACCCAGACCTCAACCCGGCGGTTCACCTGTCGCCCCCATGCGGTATCGTCACAGGCCATCGGCATGGCTTCGCCAAAGGCATCTATTTCGACCGTGATCCGGTCAAAATTGGCGGTTTCGGCTGCCCGCTTGACCGCGCGCTCGACGGTTTCGGCACGGCGCCTGGCAATGTCACGGTTGGGCCCTGCCGCCCCGTCCCCGTCGCTGAACCCCACGAACACAAGTCGGCGCGCATCATAAAGCCCAAGTTCGAGCGCGCGCGCCAGTTGCTCGACGTTCGAACGCGATTGCGCGTCAAGCCGGACCGATGCCGGTTCAAACCGAAAAGTAGTGGTCAGCCGTTTCAGCGGCGCCAGCACCCGGACCATGCGTTGCAACTCCTGCAAGCCAACCTCGGGCCCGGCCTGTGCGATGGCATTGGCAAAGCGGTCGCCCTGGGCGTTTATGTCGATATCTTCAGGGGCCTGATCGACAAAACCGGCGCGCCGGATCACCAATTGTGCCGAAGGGTCGCGCAGATAGGCCAGAAACTCGCGGGCCAACTTGGGAAACCGGCGCGCCGGAAGGTAAAGAAACAGCGGCGCAGTCAGCGGGTAATCCTCGGTTTTGACCGCACGGCGGGTTGCCGTCAGGGCAAAGCCACAGTCCCCGGTCAGGGCAAGCTCCCAAGTATTGCCTTGCTCGGATCGCGTGGTAAGGCCAAGCGCAAAAGGATCATCCGCCACCGCCTCTGCAAAGTCTTCGCCGTTGGCATGGCGGCGCACCCGGTTGTTTTCCGGCAAGCCGCCGGGCCCCAGCAGGTGATCGACGCTGGCCTGACCGATACCGGTGCGTTCATCCCAAAGATGCACATCAATCGGCGCATCCGGGCCGCCAAGTGCTTTCCAGTTGGCAAGTCGCCCGGCCAGAACCTCGGCCAGTTGCGGCATGGTAATGCCCTGCACCGGGTTGCTGGGCGCCACGACCGGGATAAGCGCGTCAAGCGCAAGCACCCGCGCACGCCCCGGCGCCGACAGATCACCAAGCCCGGCGGCCTTGGCGCGGCTTACCTCATCTGTGCGCGCCTCGCGCAGGGTCATGGCGATATCGGCCTCATTAGCCAGAAGGTCGGCAAACCCCTCATCGGTATTGGTCAGGCGAAAGATGAACTCGCCAACAAGCTCGTCGTTTTTGCGGTCCCTGAGGGCATAGCCGATTTCATTACCGCCCTCATCCTGGCGGGTCACATCATAGTCGCCACGAATGGCAAAGGCCTCGATCAGCGCGGGCATCAGAACCTTGCCAATTGTCGGCGCGCCCGAAAACACGAGCCGTGCCACAAAATTTTCAAGGTTGGGGCAACCGGGGCCTTCACAGGCAACGCCCGACCCATCGACCGTCAGCTCGCCGTAGATCGTGTCGAGACGGTAAAACTCGCCGTCAAAGCCAAGCAGGTTGCCGGAAATTTCGACATCCCCGTCATACGAGCGCAGGGTCACATCCTGCGCCGCCACTGGCAATACCATGGTAAATACAAAAAGTGCGGCGGTAATCGCCGCACGCACCATTGTCATCAAATGATCCCCGACTGCTGCGCAACTAGTTTTGCGCAACTTTCAGGTCATTGAACAGATTATTCAACACCAGAAAGTCACCAATCCCATCGCAATCGGGCATCGCAAGCACAATATCCTGTACTTCCAGGCCGCTCACCCCATCGGTGGCAATGGTTTGGGCCTCGATATCGCGGCCGCAATTGGCAGCGGTCACTTCGGCCTCGACCCGCAGGCTTACGTCTCCGGCGCGCAGCGCGGTTTCGGTCGGGAAGGTATAAACCTCGGCAATCAGCGGATTGTCTAGATCGTCAGAGCCGTGGCGGGTCAAAAAGCCCCCCTCGCCACGTGCGGCCCGCCCCATGTCATAGGCGGCGTTGATCCAGACGTGGCCCTGATCTCCGAAATCAGAGCCGTATTCCAACGCATGAATCTTCATTCCGCTCGCGCCGCCCCATTGCACGACAAAGCGGTCGTAATCGGCAAATGTATCGACCGCTGCGGTTGCAATCGCACCCTCACCATTGCCAAAGGAAGCGATGAAAACCGCGTTCTCGGCAAGTGCGGGAACAATCAGGTCGCTATGGCCATTTTCATCGGTCGCCTCGGTGAACATCATGCCGTTCTGGTGCAGCGTGAATTTCTCATTGATCATACAGGGCGCATCAAGCGTGACCTGCACCATTGCAGCGGCCAGCGGTTTTGCCGTCATACTGTATTCGCAGGCAAAGCCCGGTGCGCTCTCTTCCGTGGGCAGATCATCGGCAAGCGGCGCATCCTGCGCCACGGCAAGTGTCACTGGCGTCGCGGGTAAGGGCGCGGGCTCTGCCATGGCAACCGGCGGCGTCGGCGCCGCAGAGGTCAGCGTGATCTGTGAAATATTGACCTTGGGTTCACCGGCATCCACCATGCCCGCCGAAACGACATTGGCAGGGCCAGGATGGCTCGCCTGCATGAAATATCCGATGCCGAGGGCACAGGCGAGCGTACCGCCAGCGGTGATATAACGTCTGTATTTGGACATAACACTCTCCCATCCCCATTAAGGGTCAATGGTAGAGGCTATTGGTTAAACAAGGCTGTCTTGTGGCAAAGAAACGGAGTCATTCGGGCGGGGCCAGTCAGGCCAGCCGCCCGTGACAATGCTTGAATTTCTTGCCCGATCCACAAGGGCAAGCCTCGTTTCGGCCCGGATTTCCCCATGTTGAGGGATCGGACTCTACAAACCCGGACGCGGCACCTTCGGGCGTCTCGGCGGGTGTTGCATCATGGGCCGGTGCTTCCATTTTTGCGCGTTGCGCCGCCATTTCCTGCATCATGGCCTCTTGCTCGGCCTCTGTCATCGGGCGAATCTGTGCCAGTTTCTGGGTTACATCCTCACGCAGACTGTTGAGCATGGTTTCAAACAGCTGGAACGCCTCGTTCTTGTATTCGTTCAGCGGATCGCGCTGTGCATAGCCGCGAAAGCCGACAACGCTGCGCAGGTGTTCGAGCGTCAGAAGATGTTCGCGCCATTTGGTGTCGATGGTTTGCAACAAGACCTGCTTTTCGATCATGCGCATGCTCTCGGGGCCAAAGGCGGCGGCCTTGGCGGCCATCATTTCATCGGCGGCCTTTTCAAGACGCTCGGTGATTTCCTCGTCATCCACGCCCTCTTCGGCGGCCCAGTCGATCACCGGCAGATCAAGGTTAAGCCGCTCGATCACTGCCGCATAAAGCCCTTCGGTGTTCCATTGATCGGCATAGGTCTTGGGCGGCATATACGTGTCGACCAGATCGTCGATCACCTCGCCGCGCATGTCCTCGATGATCTCGGACAGGTCGCTGGCGCGCATGATATCAAGGCGCTGCTTAAAGACCACCTTGCGCTGTTCGTTCATCACATCGTCGAACTTGAGCAATTGCTTGCGAATGTCAAAGTTACGCGCCTCGACCTTGGCCTGCGCGCGTTCAAGCGATTTGTTCACCCAGGGGTGAATGATCGCCTCGCCTTCTTTCATGCCCAGCGTCGACAGCACCTTTTCAAGCCGCTCACTGCCGAAAATGCGCATCAGATCGTCTTCGAGACTCAGGAAGAAGGCCGATTTGCCCGGATCCCCCTGACGACCGGAGCGACCGCGCAACTGATTGTCGATACGACGGCTTTCATGGCGCTCGGTGGCCAGAACAAAAAGCCCGCCTGCGGCTTTGACAGCCTCTTCATCGGCGGCGTGCTCGGCCTCGATCTTTTGGCGGATCTCTTCGGGGTCGCCCTCGGGATCGGCGGCAATCGCCTCCATGATCTTGAAATCGACATTGCCACCAAGTTTGATGTCGGTGCCGCGCCCGGCCATGTTGGTGGCGATGGTCACTGCGCCCAATTTACCGGCATCGGCCACGATCTGGGCCTCTTTCTCGTGCTGGCGGGCATTGAGAACGTTATGCGGTATCTTTGCCTCGGTCAGAAGCGTGCTCAGCAGCTCTGATTTCTCGATCGAGGTGGTGCCAACAAGGGTCGGCTGGCCTTTTTCATGCGCTTCGCGGATCGAGTCGGTGATCGCATTAAGCTTGTCGGTGGTCGTGCGATAAACCGCATCGTCCTTGTCGATCCGGGCGATCGGGCGGTTGGTTGGCACTTCGACCACACCCAGACCATAGATTTCCAGGAATTCCTCGGCCTCGGTGACGGCGGTGCCGGTCATGCCCGACAGGGTATCGTAGAGCCGGAAATAGTTCTGAAAGGTGACCTGCGCGAGGGTCACGTTCTCGGGTTGAATCTGACAGCCTTCCTTGGCCTCGATCGCCTGATGCAGCCCCTCGGACAACCGCCGCCCGGCCATCATCCGGCCAGTGAATTCGTCGATCAGAACGACATCGCCGTCGCGCACGATGTAATCCTTGTCCTTCTGGAAAAGCTTGTGCGCGCGCAGCCCCTGATTGACGTGATGCACGATCGTGGTGCTTTCGGGGTCATATAGCGATTGACCCTCTTCCAGAACGCCCCGCGTCAGCAAAAGCTGTTCAAGAAATTCGTTGCCCTCTTCGGTGAAGGTGACATTGCGGGTCTTTTCGTCAATTGTGAAATGCTCGTCCTGCAATTCGGGGATCAACGCGTCGATTGTCAGGTAAAGCTCGCTTCGGTCCTGGCTTGGGCCGGAAATGATCAGCGGTGTGCGCGCCTCGTCGATCAGGATGCTGTCGACCTCATCGACTACGGCAAAGTTATGGCCGCGCTGATTCATCTCTTCGAGCGAGGATTTCATGTTGTCGCGCAGATAGTCGAACCCAAGCTCGTTATTGGTGGCATAGGTCACATCGGCGGCGTAGGCGGCCTTTTTCTCGGCCTCAGGCTGTTGCGGATAGACAACGCCGGTGGTCATGCCAAGCGCGGCAAACACCTTGCCCATCCATTCGGCGTCACGCCGCGCAAGATAGTCATTGACCGTGACAACATGCACGCCGCGCCCCGACAGCGCATTGAGATAGCACGGAAATGTCGCGACCAGCGTTTTACCTTCGCCGGTCTTCATCTCGGAAATATTCCCCTGATGCAGGAAAATCCCGCCCATCAGCTGAACATCGAACGCCCGAAGACCAAGCGCGCGGCGCGCACCCTCGCGGCAATTGGCAAAGGCCTCTGGCAAAAGCGCATCAAGGCTTTCACCTTCGGCAATACGCTTGCGAAATTCTTCGGTCTTTTCAATCAGCCCGGCATCGCTGAGCGCTTCAAATTCGGGTTCGAGCGCAGTGATCTTGTCAACCAACGGCCTGGTCGCCTTGATCTTGCGGTCATTCGGCGTTCCGAAGATCTTTTTGGCGACCGTTCCTATACCCAGCATTTTTTATCCGTTCCGGTGTTTTGACTATCCGTGAAAGGCAATTGCTTGCCCCGCTTCCCCCGCCACCCTACAACGGGCCAAAGAGCGCGGCTTTGCCTTTATCATAAGGCGATGTAAGGGGCCGCCGGAAGAGTGTCAACGTTGCGCACCCGCGCAGCCGCCATTGCAGTATCGACAAGGGAATATCTTCATGTTCACACGCCTACGCCTTTTGTCCGCCACCGTCCTGATGACGGGCCTTGCCATCACCCCCCCCGTCCTGGCGCAGGACGCGCCGACGCTGGATACCGTCATGGCCTCTGTCGGCGAAAGCGACATCACCCTTGGGCACATCCTTGCCCTGCGAAATGGTCTGCCTGCGGAGTACGATCAGCTTCCGCCCGAGGTTCTGTACAAAGGTGTTCTTGATCAGCTGATTCAGCAAACCCTGTTGATGCAGGCGCATGAAGGCCCTCTCTCCGAGGCTGCCAAATGGCGCCTGGAGAATGAAACCCGCGCCGTCACCGCCGGGGATGTTATCGACGGCGTGCTCAAGACCGCCCTGAGCGATGAGGCCCTGCAAGCCGCCTATGAGGCGCAATACACAGGCGGCGATCAGGAAACGGAATACAAGGCCGCCCATATTCTGGTCGAGACCGAAGACGAGGCCAAGGCCCTCATTGCCGAACTGGAAGGCGGCGCGAATTTTGCCGCCCTTGCACAAGAGCATTCGACCGGCCCGTCGGGCCCCGGCGGCGGCGATCTTGGCTGGTTTAGTGCGGGTGTGATGGTACAGGAATTCTTTGATGCCGTGGCCAAGCTTGAAACCGGGCAGGTCTCACCTCCGGTCAAGACGCAATTCGGCTGGCATGTGATCAAGCTGAACGAGACCCGCATCAAGGAAGCCCCCAGCCTCGACGAGGTGCGCGATGAACTGGCCGATGATATCCGCCAGGAGGCCTTTAACGATTATGTCGCCAAACTTGAAAGCGGCACGGAAATCACCCGCACCGACACAAGCGCCTTTGATCCGGCGCTGATCAACAACACCGATCTTCTGGAGAAATAAGCCATGGGCGCCACCCCGCCGCTTTCCCCACTTGCCCCCGCCGCCTTTCCCGACCTGCCGGTGATTGGCGGCGTGCATTTCGCCACCACCTTGGCCGGCGTGCGCTATAAGGACCGCACCGATGTGATGCTTGTCACACTTGCGCCGGGCACGGCGATCGCCGGGGCGTTTACGCGCTCTGCCACACGCTCGGCGGCGGTGCTTGATTGTCAGGACAAGATCGGCGGCGACCCGAGCGACGGCGCGGCGATCATCGTGAATTCGGGCAATGCCAACGCCTTTACCGGGCGCCTCGGCACCGAATCGGTTAGCGCCGTGACCGGCGCCGTGGCGGAACGGCTTGGGGTGCCTGCAACGCGCGTGTTTTCATCCTCGACCGGCGTGATCGGCGAACCGCTGCCGCATCAGCGCATCGTCGAGAGTATCGACACCCTCAAGGGCGCCCTTGACCTCGATGGCATCGGCGGGGCTGCCCGCGCCATCATGACCACCGACACCTTCCCGAAAGGCGCCGCCGAGACGGTCATGATCGACGGGCAGGCGGTGCATATCGCCGGAATCGCCAAGGGCTCTGGCATGATTGCGCCGGATATGGCGACCATGCTGGTCTATATTTTCACCGATGCCGCGATTGATCAGGCGATCCTGCAAAACACGGTCAGCGCTCTCAATCGGACCACGTTCAATTGCATCACAGTCGATAGCGATACCTCGACCTCGGACACGCTTTTGGTGGCCGCAACCGGGGCCTCGGGCATTCGGGTGACCGAAAACAACATCGGCTTCATGGAAGGGCTGCGCCGTGTCATGCTTGATCTGGCGCATCAGGTCGTGCGCGACGGCGAGGGCGCGACCAAGTTTGTCGAAGTCTCCGTCACCGGCGCCGCCAGCGACGCCGAGGCGCATGTGCACGCCAAATCCATCGCCAATTCGCCGCTGATCAAGACCGCCATTGCCGGCGAAGATCCCAACTGGGGCCGGGTGGTGATGGCGGTGGGCAAATCCGGCGCGCGCGCGGATCGCGACGCCCTGTCGATCTGGTTTGGCGATATGCTTGTGGCCAAGGATGGCTGGGTCAGCCCCGAATATGACGAGGATCGCGCCGCCGCCTACATGAAGAATCAGGAGATCGAAATTCACGTCGACCTTGGTCTTGGCGGCGGCACCGCCACCGTCTGGACCTGCGATTTGACCCATGGCTATATCGACATCAACGCCGATTACCGGTCGTGAAAATCGTTCTTGTTTCTGCCGTCGCTCTGATCGACGTCGACGGGCGTGTCCTGTTGGCCCAACGGCCCGTCGGCAAATCCATGGCGGGGCTATGGGAATTTCCCGGCGGCAAGGTGGAGCCGGGTGAGACCCCCGAACACGCCCTGATCCGCGAGTTGCAGGAAGAGCTTGGCATCAACACCTGGTCAAGCTGTCTGGCACCGCTGACATTTGCGAGCCATTCCTATGATGATTTTCACCTTCTGATGCCGCTCTTTGCCTGCCGCAAATGGGAGGGCACAGCACAGGGGCGCGAAGGGCAGACCCTGAAATGGGTGCGCGCCGCGGATCTGAAATCATATCCGATGCCGCCTGCGGATATTCCTCTTATTCCCATCCTGCGCGACTGGCTTTAACCAGCCAATTGGCATCGCGCTTTCACGGCCTCAGAAATGCGTGGCCCAGCGGGGGTGGCTCTCGTCAATGACAAGGGCATGGCTGTGCGTTCGATATCCGTGCAGATGCGGGTGATCGAGCGGCAGGTTGTCATGGGTGTGCTCAATCTCCACAAGATCGTTCGCGGGCCAGAGCTTCAACGCAACGACCATTCCGCTGGCTGCGAGAAGAGCGAGCCCAATCAGCGCGGGAACGACACCATAGACCGTCAGCAGCCAACCCGACAGCGGATAAGTCAGCAGCCAGCAGGCATGCGACAGCGCGAATTGCGCCGCGAACAGCGCGGGGCGGTCCCCGGCATGGGCGGAGCGGCGCAACAATCGGCCCGAAGGGGTGAGGACGGCGGAATAACCCAGCCCAATCAGCAACCAGGCTGCCAAAAGCATGGACCAGCCGAGACCGGATGACAGAACCGTCAGCCCAAGCCCCAGCAATGTCGCCACCATCAGCAATGCGCCACCGAACATCACGGGCCGGTCCGGCAATGCGTCCAGCACGCGCGGTAAAACCAGCGCCGCCGTCATCGAACCTGCGCCGAAGGCGAACATCGCCCGGGCCAGCGCACTCTCCGGCAAGCCGAGCGATCCGCGCACCAGAACAACGGTATTTACCAATACCATCGCGCCCGCCGCCGCCGCCGTGAGGTTCAGTGCCAGCAGCCCGCGAAGGCGGGGCGTGGCCAGATAGATGCGGATACCGCGTGTGGTCCGATCATAGACGCCGCGCGGCTTGGATGGGCCGGGGTTGGGCAGCAGGACCGAGACGACCAGGAGGGCCGAGGCGATGAACCCTGCGACAGTGCCGAAGAAAAGCGTGCTGTAGGACATTACCGCCAGCAGGAGCGCGGCCAATGTCGGGCTGACGATGTTCTCCAGATCGTAGGCCAGCCGCGATAGTGAAAGCGCGCGCGTATAGCGCGCCTCCTCGGGCAAGACATCGGGAATCGTTGCTTGAAAGGCCGGTGTGAAGGCGGCGGAGGCAGATTGCAGCAGGAAGATCAGCACGTAGACCTGCCAGACCTCGGTCACGAACGGCAGCGCCACCGCCACACCGGCGCGCAAGAGGTCGAGCGTCACCAGCAGCGCCCGGCGCGGCACCCGGTCCGCAAAGGCCCCGGCAATAGGCGCGATACCCACATAGGCCACCATCTTGATTGTGAAAACCGTGCCCAGAACCAACGCCGCCCCATCCCCCGCGAGATCGAAGGCCAGGAGCCCGAGTGCTACCGTCGCGAGCCCGGTTCCCAGAAGGGCAACGACCTGAGCCAGAAACAGGTGGCGATAAGTGCGGTCGGCGAGGATGTCGAGCATCGCGAATCTCAGAGATACCGGGCGATCATGCGCAAATCTGCACGATCGGCCTCGGGATCATCGGTGTCCAGGCAGTGATCCATGTGATCATGGATCAGCGCCCGTTTGGCGTTTGTGATAGCCTTTTCGACCGCCTGCATCTGTTGGGCGATCTCCAGGCAGGGCTTGCCCGCTTCGATCATCGCGATCACGGCCCGCAGGTGGCCATCAGCGCGTTTCAGCCGGGCAATCAGGGCGGGGTGGCTTGCATGTACAGGCTGAGTTGTCATACTACCTGAATATCCTCCCCCAGAGGATATAACAAGATGATGTCACGACGCATCACACATGCGACGAGCAGACAGGCGAGATCAATGGAATCCTTGCGTAGATTGGCACAAATCGCGTTTACCGTGATCCTTTGCACGTCACTTTTCGCATGGACGGTCATGCCTGCTTCGTCGCATCTGCCCTCGACAGTCGAGACAGGTCAGGGCCATGCCGAGATGATCGAGACTCACGGCCATTCTCACGGATTTGAAGAAGACCTCTACTGGGCCCTTCATGGTCATTCCCATGATGCAGCCGACCACGACCACAGCGCAGCCGTGCTGGATCGCAGTCTTCCGGCGTCGGCGACGCCATTCGTTAGCGAGGGGTGGCGACTGAGCCGATCCCGAGGAGGGCCGGGGCCGGTCTCACGTCTGGAGCGGCCTCCGCGCGAGTGATCGACGCCGCTTTGCGCGGCTGTAACGATCCTTACGACCTTATTTGCGGAGATACTCCATGACGACAGTCCCAAGGGGCTTGAGAGGTCTGGCAGCGCGCCACACCTTTTTCCTGTCCTGTCTTTCATTCCTGGCGCTTACCCTAAGTGCGACGGTTGCTGCGGCCCATAATGTCACCCCCGGTGACGCGGGTTACATCCAGGAAATCTGGGGGGTGAAGCTTGCCCCCTTCATGTATCTGGGGGCCAAGCACATGGTCACCGGCTATGATCATTTGCTGTTCCTGTTCGGTGTCGTGTTCTTCCTCTACCGGATGCAGCATGTCGCCATCTACGTTAGCCTTTTCGCCATCGGGCATTCCACGACAATGCTCGCGGGCGTCTATTTTGGCTGGAGCGTGAACGCCTATGTCATCGACGCCATCATCGGTCTGTCGGTGGTCTACAAGGCGCTCGACAACCTCGGGGCCTATCAACGCTGGTTTGGCGTCCAGCCGAACACCAAGGCCGCGACGCTGATCTTCGGTTTTTTCCACGGGCTTGGCCTCGCAACGAAGATCCTTGATTACGACATCGCCTCGGAAGGGCTTTTGCCGAACCTTCTGGCGTTCAATGTCGGTGTCGAACTTGGCCAGATCATGGCGCTCGCCGTGATCCTCATCGTCATGAGCTGGTGGCGCAGGCAGCCGCGCTTCTGGCGTCACGCCTACACCGCCAATGTGGTGATGATGTCCCTGGGCTTTCTGCTCATGGGTTACCAGATCACCGGCCTTATCCTGACAGCCTGAAAACGGAGACCAACATGTACAATGCACACAAACCTGACCTCGACCAACTGCCCTCCTCGAAGCAGCTTCTGAAATCCACCGGCATTGCCGCCGGAGTCGCCGTCGCCCTTCTCGTGACGGTGGTGATGCCTGCCGAATATGGCGTCGATCCGACCGGCATTGGCCGCGTCATCGGCCTGACCGAAATGGGTGAGATCAAGAGCCAGCTCGCCGAAGACGCCGAGAAGGACCGGCAGATGCTGGAAACAGGCGGACAGTCGAGCCTGCTTGACGACCTCTTCGGCGTCTTCGTGGGCAGCGCCCACGCGCAGGCGACCGGGACATGGACGGATACGTTCAGCTTCACGCTGGAACCTGGCCAGGGCGTCGAGTGGAAGATCGTCATGGAAGAAGGGGCCACTGCCGAATACGCCTGGGCTGCCGAAGGCGGTGTCGTGAACTATGATCTGCACGGCGACGGAAGCGGTCAGTCCATCAGCTACGAGGATGGTCGCGGCCAGGCTGCGGATGACGGGGCCATCAGGGCCGCCTTCACCGGCAATCACGGCTGGTTCTGGCGTAATCGTGACAGGCAGGACGTGACTGTCACGGTCTACCTGCGCGGCGACTATAGCGAGCTAAAGCAGACCTACTGATACCTGTATTTCGGCCATTCGCTCGCGTGCGGGCGAGTGGCCGTTTTGTCTAGAGCATGTCGCGTTCATTCGAATTCGCGCGACATGCTCTGACCTATTGATTTCGCTGCCGTTCATGAGTGGGAAATTTTCTGCACAAAATACGCCAAATTATCGAAAGTAAATGAACTTGGTCTCTTAACATGTTCGCACGACGCGCAAAGCTATGCGCGCCGTGCAATTTTATGTGCTTTCCTGCAAAGGCCTAAAAGTCGAGGTTCTCGACGTTTAGCGCGTTGGCCTGGATGAATTCGCGGCGTGGTTCAACCACATCGCCCATCAGCTTGGTAAAGAGGTCGTCAGCCTCGGCCACGTCATCGACCTTGACCTGCAACAATGTGCGTGCCTCAGGGTCAAGCGTGGTTTCCCAAAGCTGACCGGGATTCATTTCGCCTAGACCTTTATAGCGTTGCAGGGTCAGGCCCTTTTCACCCTCTTTCAGGATCGCATCAAGCAGGTCGAGCGGGCCATAGATCGCTTGTGAGCGCTCTTTGCGCATCAGGGTCGCAGGGTCGCGGTAGACCTCGCGCAGGGTTTCGGTCATTGTACCAAGCTTTCGCGCCTCACCGCCGCGCAGGATGGGGCCGTCAAGCGTGCGCATTTCCTCGACACCGCGCACCGTGCGGGTCAGGCGAATGCCCTGATCCTGCGTCGGGCGGCCTTGCCAGCCGCGCTCGTATTCGTTGGAAATGAGATCAAGCCGCTCGGCAACCTTACTGGCGACGCCCTGCAAATCGGCATCGGCACGCCCGGCCAGAAAAGCCTCGGCAATCGCGGCCTGTTCAAGGATATGGCGCGGGTAGTGGGTTGCGAAGGCCTCCAGAATGCGCTTTGCCTGCCGCGCCTCTTCGACCACGCGCACAAGATCGGTGCCGGTGATTTCCTCGCCGGAGCCAAGCCGCAACACCGCATCTGCCGTGCCCTGTGAAATCAGGTAATCCTCAAGCGAGGCCTGATCCTTGAGGTAGACCTCGGATTTGCCGCGCATCACCTTATAAAGCGGCGGTTGCGCGATGTAGAGATAGCCACCTTCGATAAGTTCGGGCATCTGGCGATAAAAGAACGTCAGCAACAGTGTGCGGATATGCGCGCCGTCAACGTCGGCATCGGTCATGATCACGATCTTATGGTAGCGCAGCTTCGAGATATCAAACTCATCCCGTCCGATCCCGGTGCCAAGCGCCATCACAAGGTTGCCGATCTCCTGGCTTCCCAGCATCCGGTCAAACCGCGCGCGTTCGACGTTGAGGATCTTGCCGCGCAGGGGCAGAACCGCCTGCGTGCCGCGATCCCGGCCAGTTTGTGCAGAGCCGCCGGCGCTATCACCCTCGACCAGGAAGACTTCGGTTTTAGACGGGTCCTTGGACGAGCAATCCTTGAGCTTGCCGGCCAGAAAGTTCACATCCATCGGGTTCTTGCGCCGGGTCAGGTCGCGCGCCTTGCGGGCGGCCTCGCGGGCGTGGGCGGCTTCGATGATCTTGCCAACCACGACCTTGGCCACAGTCGGGTTTTCCTCAAACCATTCGGCAAGCTTTTCATTCACCAGACCTTCAACCGCCGGGCGCACCTCGGAGCTGACAAGTTTATCCTTGGTTTGGCTTGAAAATTTGGGGTCGGGCACTTTGACCGAGAGCACGCAGGTAAGGCCTTCGCGGGCGTCGTCGCCGGTAAAGCTTATCTTTTCCTTGCGCGCGATCCCGGTGCTTTGGGCATAGTTGTTGATCGTGCGGGTCAGCGCACCACGAAAGCCCGCCATATGCGTGCCGCCGTCGCGCTGCGGGATGTTGTTGGTAAACGGCAGGACCGTCTCGTGATAGCTGTCATTCCACCACATCGCCACCTCGACACCGATATCGTCACGCTCGCCGGTGATGAAAATCGGCTCTGGCATTGCCGGAGTCTTGTGACGGTCAAGGTACTTGACGAATTCCTTGACGCCGCCCTCGTAAAACAGGTTCGCTTCAAGCGGCTCGGCCGGGCGTTCATCACGCAGGATGATCCGCACCCCGGAGTTCAGAAAGGCCAGCTCGCGCAGGCGTTTTTCGAGGGTTTCAAAGCTGTAGTCGAGATTCGAGAAGGTCTCGATTGAGGCGAGAAAGCGCACCTCGGTGCCCTTGCGGCCGTTGGCATCACCAAGAACGCGCAGCGGCTCTGTGGTAAAGCCGCCGGCGAATTTGGCGAAATGTTCCTTGCCATTGCGCCAGACCCGAAGTTCAAGCCATTCCGACAGCGCGTTCACCACCGAAACACCAACCCCATGCAAACCGCCCGACACCTTGTAGGAATTGCTGTCGAACTTGCCGCCGGCGTGGAGCTGGGTCATGATCACCTCGGCCGCCGAAACGCCTTCGCCCTCGTGCATGTCGACCGGAATACCACGACCATTATCGCTTACCGAAACCGACGAATCCGCATGGATCGTGACGTTGACGGCATCGGCGTGACCGGCAAGCGCCTCGTCAATGCCGTTGTCCACGACCTCATACACCATGTGATGCAGGCCAGAGCCATCATCAGTGTCCCCGATATACATGCCAGGGCGTTTGCGGACAGCCTCTAACCCTTTGAGAACTTTGATGGAATCGGCGCCATATTCTGCGGGCACCGCTGCGGTTTCGGACATGCGAAAGTTCCTTCGTATTTTTCCTATTCTATACGAGGTATTGGGGCCAATGTCACGCCTTTACCCCATATTTTGCGGTGTCGGACTCTGGGATAAAGGGAATGATCAACGCCACCAGAACAAGTAGTTTGCCGACGGTGATACTGGTGCGTTTCGCGGCTCGTTCTGAGGTGATCAGGCGCGTGGTCCGGTCTGTCAACATCGTCGGTGCATAAAGCGCCAGACACCCCGCGATTAGCGTCATGATGCGGGCGGCAAGGTCAGGCTGCCATCGGCGCAGAGCGGCCAGAACGGGTTCATCGCCACCTCCCAGACATGCCCGTCAGGGTCGCCGAAATAGCCCGAATACCCGCCCCAGAACACCTCTTGTGGGGCTTTCAGGGGCGCTGCCCCAGCGGCAACCGCCGTTTGATAGGCGGCATCAACCTCTGCTTTGGTTGCAAAATTCTGGGCCAGCGTCATCGCTCCGGTCCCCAACTCTGTGCCCGCCCGCCCTTGATCCTTGGCAAGATCGGCCTTGCCAAACAGCCCAAGGACAAGCCCGTTCATCTGGTAAAACACCACGCCGGGCTGTTCTTCCGCCGGGGTCCAGCCAAGGGCGCCATAGAACGCCTTTGATTGGTCAAGGTCGGTTGCGCCAAGGGTGATCAGGGTCACGCGCTGTGGGGTCATTCGGTTTCCTTCGGGGTGATATGGCTGATGCCATCGGTCTCGGTGATCTCGATATGCTGGGCTCTGTCGCCAAGCTCTGCAAATAATTCGGGGCCCGTGCCTGTCATCCAGGCCTGTGCGCCAAGCGCACAGATCTCGTCATAAAGCGCGGCGCGCCGGGTGGCATCAAGATGGGCGGCGACCTCATCCAGCAACAACAGCGGCGGCGCGCCAAAGTCACGGGCCAGGGCGCGGGCATTGGCGAGGATCAGCGAGACCAAAAGCGCCTTTTGCTCGCCGGTTGAACAGTCGGCCGCAGGCACGCCCTTGGCCGCATAGACCCCGTAAAGATCGGCGCGATGTGGCCCGACAAGCGTGCGCCCGGCCATCAGATCGCGAAACCGGCTTTCGGCAAGCGCCTCGCGCAGGTCATCGGCGGTGTCGGGCATTTCGCCCTCGGTCTGCGTCAGGTCAAGCTCTGCCACCGGAAAGGCGGTCTGCGCCTCGGCCTGGGCCTCTGCAATCCGGGCAAGGGCAGCCTGTCGGTTGGCGTGCATCTGCGCCCCGGCCTCGGCCATCTGGCGTTCCAGCGCCAGATACCAATGGGCATCGCGCACCTGATCCTTGAGAAGACGATTACGCTCGCGCATCGCCTTGTCATAGGCCAGGGCCGCATCGCCATGGGCGGGGATAAAACTCATCGTCATGCGGTCCAGAAAGCGCCGCCGCCCCTCGGCCCCCTCGATCCAGAGCCGATCCATCGACGGCACAAGCCAGAGCACCCGCGCCACCCGGCCAAGTGCCATTTGCGTGGCGGCTTTCTCGTCAATGCGCACCTGTCGCGCGGCCCCGTCCTGCGCACTGATCTCGATTTCATGCACCTGATGCAACGAGTGCAAAAGCCCGCTCAGCTTCCAACCCAGGGCCTCTGGCCTGCGGGCCATATCCTGCGCCGCCGCCCGCCGCAGGCCGCGCCCCGGCGAAAAAAGCGAGACCGCCTCAAGGATATTGGTCTTTCCGGCCCCGTTCGGCCCATGAAGAACGACAGGCCGCGCATCAAGCGACAGCCGCGCCGACCTGTGCGAGCGGAAATGCGAGAGAGTCAAGTCTGACAGGTAGAGGCCGGGCATTCATTGCCCTTCTTCTTGGCAAAAATACTCCCGCCGGAGGCTCCGACAGGCGTTATACGCGCATCGGCATGACGACATAAACCGCCGTCGTGTCATTGCCTTCGCGCATCAGGGTCGGATCACCGGAGGAGTTGAACAGGAACACGGCGTTTTCCCGGTCAACCTGGCTTGCAATTTCAAGCAGGTATTTGGCGTTGAACCCGATTTCGAGCCGCTCATCACCGTAAGCCACGGCAAGCTCTTCCTCGGCGGCGCCGCTGTCGGGCGCATTGACCGACAGCACAAGGCGATCCTCGTCGAGCGACAGCTTGACGGCGCGCGAGCGCTCCGAGCTTACGGTGGCGACGCGATCAACGGCCTGGGCAAATTCGGCGGCATCCACTTCCATCCTGCGGGTGTTGCCCTGCGGGATGACACGGGTGTAGTCAGGAAAGGTGCCGTCGATCACCTTCGAGGTGAGGGTGATATCGGGGGTGGCAAAGCGGATCTTGGTTTCCGACACCGACACGGCAATCTTCATGTCGTCGTCTTCCAGCAACTTGCGCAGTTCGCCGACGGTCTTGCGCGGCACGATCACGCCGGGCATGTCTGCGGCGCCGTCGGGCAGATCGGCGTCGATGCGCGCCAGACGATGACCATCGGTGGCCACACAACGCAAAACCTTGCCGCCGTCGCTGTCAGAGACATGCATATAGACGCCGTTCAGGTAGTACCGGGTTTCCTCGGTCGAGATGGCAAATTTGGATTTGTCGAACAACCGCCGCAAAACCGGCGCCGGGGCGCTGAAATTGCTGGCATATTCCGAACTTGCCATGACCGGGAAATCTTCTTTCGGCAGAGTGGCAAGGTTGAAATTCGATCGCCCGGCCTGCACGGTCAACCGTCCGGCTGTCCCGTCATCGGCCAGCGTCACAAGCGCGCCATCGGGCAGCTTGCGCACGATCTCGTGCAGCATCACCGCCGATACGGTGGTGGATCCGGCACGCTCGACCATGGCCGGGGCCTTGTCGACGACTTCGATATCAAGGTCAGTGGCGCGGAACTGAACCGAGTTTCCTTCGGCTTCGATCAGCACATTGGCAAGGATCGGAATGGTATTGCGCCGCTCGACCACGGATTGTGCTTGTGACACGGCCTTGAGCAGTGCGCCGCGTTCGATGCTGAGTTTCATACCCTCGCTCCCTATCAGGTGCCGGTTTAGCGCCGGGAGGGGCACGGTATCAATTTTCCCCTGCGGCTCAAGTGCTTTATTGCGTTTTCGGCTGTATTTACGGCAGCGTCAAGGCCTGACCCCGCCCCAGGGGGCGAGGCTGCCCGTCAAGGGCGGACGAGCGGAAGGTTTAACCCTCAAGTGTGCGGCGCAAAAGCTCCAGGTCTTCGGCGATCTGGGCATCCTGAATCCGCAACTCTTCGATCCGCTTGACCCCGTGCATCACTGTGGTGTGGTCACGGCCACCAAAACGGCGACCGATCTCGGGCAAAGAGCGGCTTGTCATCTGTTTGCACAGATACATCGCCACCTGACGTGGCCGCGCAAAGTTACGCAGGCGCTTGGGCCCGATCATATCGCTCAGGCGGATGTTGTAGTGATCCGAGACCTTGCGCTGGATCTCTTCGACCGAAACCTTGCGCTCGGAGGCGCGCAGCACATCGGCGAGGCAATCCTGGGTCAGCTCAAGCGTGATCGGCTGGCCGACCAGCGAGGCAAAGGCAAACAGCCGGGTCAGAGCGCCTTCGAGAACGCGGACATTGGTGCTTATGCGGTGCGCCAGAAATTCCAGCACGCCATCGGCCATGCTCAGGTCGGGATATTGTTCGCGGTGCCGCTCGACCTTTGACTGAAGAATGCCAAGGCGCAGCTCGTAATCGGTCGGATGCAGATCAACCACAAGCCCGCATTGCAGGCGCGATTTGATCCGCTCTTCCAGATTGGCAATCTCGCCGGGGGCGCGGTCGGCGGAAATCACGATCTGCTTGTTCTGATCGACCAGCGCGTTGAAGGTGTGGAAAAACTCTTCCTGGGTGCTGTCCTTGCCGGCGATGAATTGCACGTCATCGACCATCAAAACATCAACCGAGCGGAACATTTCCTTGAAATCCATCATCTTGCGGTCGCGCAGGGCTTGCACAAAGCGGTACATGAACTGTTCCGCCGAAAGGTAGACGACATTCAAATCCGGGCGGTTTGTCTGAAGCTCCCAGGCGATGGCGTGCATCAGGTGGGTTTTGCCAAGGCCAACGCCGCCATAAAGGAACAGCGGGTTGAACGTGGTCGGCCCGCCCTCACCGACGCGGCGGGCGGCGGCATTAGCAAGCTCGTTCGGTTTGCCGACAACAAAGGTGTCAAAGGTAAAGCGTTCGTCCAGCGGTGCGGTGGGCAGCATGCTGTCGCCACCCGGCGTGACGACGTTGCCCCCACCCGTCTGGCGCGTGCTCGGCGCGGGGCGTGTCGGACGTTCGGTGGTGTTGGCAGGCACCTGAAAGTGAATGCGGCGCACATCGGACACCAGAGAATTCATCTGATACAGGATCAGATCGCCAAAGTGCTGCGATACGTAATTGCCCAGAAAGCTGGTCGGGACATGAAATGTCGCCACACCATCCGCAAGCTTGGAAAACTCCAGCGGCTCAATCCAGTTCTTGAAATTGCTTTGCCCGACCGATTGCTGAAGTTTCTGCTTCAACTGGCCCCATTGATCTTGTGTCATGCTTCCCCGATTCCGCGACTCTTCACTATCCAGACGTTGGCCTGACATGGCCAGACCGTGCTGGTCTGCGACTCTGGCTCGGGATTTGCAAAGAAAACGACCTCCATTGACCAGCGTCAGCGGTTGCCAGATCTTCCCAAAAGAGCGCATGAATTTCAAAAGGTCGTACCTGTGGTATCGCGATCTGTCCCAAAAATCGCGCACTTTCAGTACCTAATAAAATGCATACGCAATGAACATGGCCAGAGCAAAGTGCCCTGTCACAGCATCCCATCGCCCTTGTTTCCAAAAGCCCTGAGTCGCCGATCTAGCCTGTCCCCCCAAGCGTGAATCGCCTGTTGAAGCTAGCAAAGTCGCAAGCGCGCGGGCAACTGATCTTCGCGCTTGACAGGGGCTTTGTCGGAAAAGAATCTATCGGTCGTGGTTTATGCGTCAAAACAAAAAAGGCACCGGTTAGACCGGTGCCTTTTGCATTCAATAGCTTAGCGCTCAACGCGGGCTCAGGCGATCGCCTTGACCCGTGCGGCAAGGCGCGACACTTTGCGCGACGCGGTATTTTTGTGGAACACGCCTTTGGTGACGCCACGCATCAATTCGGGTTGAGCGGCGCGCAGAGCGGCGGTTGCCGCCTCTTTGTCGCCGGATGCGATTGCTTCTTCTACTTTGCGCAGAAAGGTGCGGATGCGCGAACGACGCGCCTTGTTGACGGCAAAACGGGTTTCGTTTTGACGGGCGCGTTTTTTGGATTGGGGCGTATTAGCCATGTGAATCAGACCCTTGCATTGGTTTGGTATATATTTCTCTCGCGCAACGATACCAGACCGGGCCCCCAGCTGCTGGGGAAATGATTCTTGCCTGAGCGGGCATCACGCGCATGTACCGGGCGGCGTATACGCCAGTTCGGCGCAAATGCAAAGCCCTTTAGTTGCCCCAAAGAAACGCGGGCTAAACGCCGAGTTTCGCGTGAACCTCCGCCAGGTCAATTTCTCCGATCGGCATTTTGTTGGCCGGATTCTCAAAGTCGTACTTGAACACTTCGAAATCGCGTTTGTAGATTTCATAGACCAGATGCATCGACAGATCGTCGAAATAATCCTCGACCGGATGCGCGCGCTTTGGCCCGTGACCTTCGGATTCGTTGAACCGTGGCATGTTCTTCAGGTCAACTTTGTGGGGGCTGTTGATCGTGTCCAGCACCTCTTGCATGCCGTCATTGAACGTTTCAGTCCAGAATATCTTGTCATAGGTGCCGCCGTTCACAATGAAGGTCGAGACATGACCCGACATGGCGGACCAGTGAATGTCAGGCTCCATCGGGCGTTTCCAGCGGATGGTGTCGCGCGCGAACAAAAGGAAGCGACGAAAGCTTGCGATCTGGTCAAAGTCCTGTTTGCCGTCATCGCCGCCGACCTCGATCCCGTATTTCTGAACAAGGGTTGGCACCAGCTTGCCACGATAGCGTTTGCCGTTGCGCTGAATGCCGCAAATCTTGTCGAAAAAGCTCGACAGAATGCGGGTATAGGGATTGCGTACACAGGTGAACGCATAAGAGGTGTGGGTTTTGACATTCGCATTGATCAGCTTCTGGCTGTCCTCTCGGGCCCATTTATGCAGGCCCTCGGTGGCGTCATGAATGTCACCATCAAAGAATTTGCCATGGTCCGAATAATACAGCGCCTGTCCGATTGTCGAACACGCACATTTCGGAACAACGCGGTAAACCACGCTTTCACTCTCGGTCATCCAGGTGCCTGGGAACCCCATATATACTGCCTCCGCACACTGCTGCCTGTTATTTGCAGCTTTAATTATGTCTATCTGGTTCAAAAAACCAAAGAAAGTCTGTTTATTCAGACAGTCTTCATCGCTATTGCTATAGACAATCTATGAACTTGGGGTTGAATCGTTTCTAATATGGCAAAAATCGCGTTTATTCTTTTATGCCATAAAGACCCTGAGGCGATTATTCGCCAGGCAGAAATGCTTACTGCGGTGGGCGATTACATTTCGATTCACTTTGACGCCCGTGCCAAGCCCGAACATTTCGAACGGATAAAAACCCAGCTTGCCAGCAATCCCAACGTTGCCTTTGCCAGGAAGCGAATCAAATGCGGCTGGGGTGAGTGGTCGCTTGTGCAGGCAACGCTTTATGCCGTCGAAGCCGCAGTAGACGCCTTTCCGCGGGCCACGCATTTCTACATGCTGTCGGGCGATTGCGCGCCGATCAAATCCGCCAGCTATGCGCATGAGTTTCTGGATTCCGCGGATGTCGATTACATCGAAAGCTTTGATTATTTCGAAAGCGACTGGATCAAGACCGGGATGAAGGAAGAGCGGCTGATTTACCGCCACTTCTTTAATGAGCGCACCCAGCCAAAACGATTTTATGCCTCTTACAACCTGCAAACCAAGCTTGGACTGACCCGCGAGATCCCGCGTGATATTCAGGTCCAGATCGGAAGCCAATGGTGGTGCCTGCGCCGACGCACGATTGAATGGATCATTGATTTCACCCGCAAGCGCCGCGACGTGATGCGATTCTTTCGCACCACCTGGATTCCCGATGAAACGTTTTTTCAGACTCTCGTGCGCCACCTTGTGCCGGAAAAAGAGATCAGCACCCGCACCCTGACCTTTCTTATGTTCACCGATTATGGAATGCCGGTGACCTTTTATAATGATCACTACGATCTTTTGCTGGGTCAGGATTACCTCTTTTCCCGCAAGATCAGCCCCGAAGCGCTAGAGCTTAAGCGACGCCTTGGTACGCTCTATGCCGATGATATGGCCGAGTTTCAGATTTCCAACGAAGGGCGCAGCCTGTTCAAGTTTCTGTCCGCCCGGGGCCGTGACGGGCGGCGGTTCGCAAGCCGGTTCTGGGAAACCGAAAGCAGCCTTGGGCGCGAGCGCGAACTGATGATTGTGGTTTGCAAGAAATGGCATGTGGCCAAGCGCCTTTTGGATCGCATTCGCATGGTCACCAACCTGCCCGCGATTGAGTACCTGTTTAACGAAGAGGGCACGGCCCTGCCGGATCTTGGCGGGATTCAGGGAACCCTGGCCAAGCGCACGCGCCACCGCCGCGCCCTGATGCGGATGCTGTTTGACTATTATGAAACCGACCGCCTTATCGTGTGCATGGATCCCGGAAGCATTGATTTGTTGCAGGATTTTTGCGGCGATCGCGCGACCACCAAGCTTTTGGAGGTGCAATGCGATTTCACCGATGACTATTTGATCGGGCATGCCATGCGCGTCGGATTGGCCGGTGAACAGACGCCCGAGGATACGCTGGACCGGCTATTGCCGACGATCCGGGGCGATATGACCTATGAAAGCGACTGCATCCGCGATTCCGAATTTGAAAACCATCTGATCCTGCGCGAATCCGACGAGGACGATCAGCATGCCGACCTTTTGATGCGCTTCCTTGATATCTCGCGTGAAAAAGCGCAGGAAATTACGCAACAAGATCATCTTTTTGCAGACTGAGGACCACTATGCCCTATGCCTATGACGACCAGAACATTTTCGCCAAGATTCTGCGCGGCGAGATTCCCAACAAAACCGTTCTGGAAACCGAGCACAGCCTTGCGTTTTACGACATCGAGCCACAGACGCCGGTGCATGTGCTGGTGATCCCGAAAGGGCCCTATGTCTGTTATGACCATTTTGCGCAGGCCGCGACCGACGCCGAGATTCTCGATTTCACCCGCGCCTCCGGCGAGGTATGTCGTCTGACCGGTGTGCAACCGGGTGAGGGCGGCGAGGGGTTTCGCGCCATCACCAACGCGGGCGAGCATGGTGTGCAGGAGGTGCCGCATTATCATCTGCATATTCTTGGCGGTCGGGCGCTGGGCCGCATGCTGGCGCGCGCCAAAGACTAAGTCTGGGTGCCTTGCAGGTCTGGCAATGCGCGCCCATATGACGGTCACAGATTTCAGACATATATACAGGCAGGCCCATGACTTTGCGCAGCCGCGTCGGCAGCTTTCTCGATAAATCCAGTGTTCAGAACGCTATTCTTGGCGTGATTCTGTTCAATGCGGTCATTCTTGGCATGGAGACCTCGGACCCGATCATGGATCAGGCCGGTGGGCTTATCACTCTGCTCGATCAACTCTGTCTTGCGGTGTTCGTGGCCGAACTCGGCGCAAAACTGTTTGCGCGCGGCGTTGGCGGATTTTTCTCGCGCGGCTGGAATATCTTTGATTTCGTGATTGTCGGCATCTCTCTGGTGCCTGCCACACAGGGTCTTTCGGTGCTGCGGGCGCTGCGTATCCTGCGGCTTTTGCGGGTGGTGTCGGTGGCGCCGTCGCTGCGCCGGGTGGTAGAGGGGCTGGTCAATGCGCTGCCGGGGATGGGGTCGGTGTTCCTGTTGATGGGGATGCTGTTTTACATCGGGTCAGTCATGGCAACCAAGCTGTTTGGCGCGGCCTTTCCCGCGTGGTTCGGCGATCTCGGGCGCTCTGCCTATTCGCTGTTTCAGATCATGACGCTTGAATCCTGGTCGATGGGCATCGTGCGCCCGGTGATGGAGGTGTTCCCCTATGCCTGGGGGTTTTTCGTCCCCTTCATCATGGTCACCACCTTTGCGGTGGTGAACCTTTTGGTCGGTCTGATCGTAAATTCGATGCAAGACGCGCACCACGCCGAGGATGTCGAAAGAACCGACACCTATCGAGACGAGGTCATGGGCCGACTCGCCAGAATCGAGTCGCTGCTTAAGGCGGATCAGGACAAAAGTCGGCCGGAATAGAGCCTCATTTGCCGGCTTACGTGTGGCGGTAACGCGACGGCGCCTCACCGAATTGCGCGGCATAGGCCCGCGAAAAATGTGAGGAGCTGGCAAAGCCGGTTGCAAGCGCAACCTCGGTCAGCGACAGCGCCGAGTTGCGCAACAGGTTCTGCGCCCGCTCAAGCCGCAATATGCGGTAATAGCCCATGGTCGTATGGCCAAGTTTGTCCTGAAAAAGCCGGTTGAGTTGCCGCTTCGAGAGCCGTGCCACCTGTGCCAGATGTTCAAGGTGCAGGGGATCGGCGATATTGCCTTCCATCGCCTCGACCGCATCGAGGATGGCCGAGACATGGGTGCCCACCCTCTCGACCAGCCCTGAACGTTGCGGCCCGGTGGGCGGGCGAATCTCGGTATGCATGAACCAGTCACTGACTTGTCGCGCAAAATCGGTGCCGTGATGCTGGGCAATCAGCGCATGCATAAGGTCCATCGGTGCGGTCCCCCCGGCGCATGTCATCCGGTCACGATCAATCACATAAAGCGTGCGTTCGATCATAAGCTGAGGCGAGATTTCGGCGAGAGCGGTGGCGTATTCCCAATGCACCGTCATCCGCCGCCCCGCCATTAGCCCGGCGCGCGCCAGAATGATCGGTCCGCCCGAGACGCCGCCCATGATCACCCCCGCCCGCGCCTGTCGCGTCAGCCACGCGGACAAGCTGCGCCCCGGATAGCGCGCCGGATCGCCCCCTGCGATGACAAAGAGATAATCAAGCCTCAGATCATCGCGTGGCCCCGCCTCTGGCCTGATCTCTGCGGCACCGGAGCTGGCCACCGGCAGATCAGAGCCGGCGATGTTGATCACCTCGTAAAGCGTGCGGCCCGCCAACAGGTTCGCGGCGCGCCAGGGCTCTGTTGTGGCGGCATAAGACATAAGCGCAAAGCCCTCGATCGGCAGAATGCCGATTCGGAGCGGTTTTGTTCGGATTCGCGGGGTCTTGACCATATTGGATATTTAAATGACCTTTTGAGGCAAGTCTATCCTCGGATAAACCGCGATGCTTGATCAAGAGACAGCAACAGGATTCTTTGGCTCATGCGCTATTCTGCCTTGAAAATTCTCCGCGAGGGGCTGACCGGGAACAAGGGATGGAAACCTGTCTGGCGTGAGCCTGATCCAAAACCGGAGTATGACATCGTGATCATCGGCGGCGGCGGTCATGGGCTTGCAACGGCCTATTATCTCGCCCGCGAATTCGGGATGCGCAACATTGCGGTTCTCGAAAAGGGCTGGATCGGGTCGGGCAATATCGGGCGTAACACCACGATCATCCGTTCGAACTACATGCTGCCGGGCAATGAGCCGTTTTATGAAATGTCGCTCAAGCTCTGGGAAGGCCTTGAGCAGGATTTCAACTATAACGCCATGGTCAGCCAACGCTCGATCCTGAACCTGTTTCACAGTGATGCGCAGCGAGATGCCTTTGTGCGCCGTGCCAATGCGATGTTCCTTGCCGGTGCCGATGCCGAGCTTGCGACCACCGATCAACTCCGCGCCGAACTTCCCTTTCTTGACTACGAAAATGCGCGCTTCCCGATCAAGGGCGGCTTGTTTCAGCGGCGCGGCGGCACGGTGCGTCATGATGCGGTGGCCTGGGGCTATGCGCGCGGCGCGGATGCGCGCGGCGTCGATATCATCCAGAACTGCGAGGTGACCGGCTTTGACATCGAGAACGGCAAATGCCGTGGTGTCCAGACGTCGCGCGGCGCCATTCGGGCGCGCAAGGTGGCGGTCTGCGTTGCCGGCTCTTCGGGTCGGGTGATGGCGCAGGCGGGCATGCGCCTGCCGATCGAAAGCCATGTTCTTCAGGCGTTTGTCACCGAGGGCCTGAAACCGGTCTTGCCCGGCGTGATCACCTTTGGTGCCGGCCATTTCTACGTCAGCCAGTCTGACAAAGGCGGTCTGGTGTTCGGCGGCGATATCGACGGCTATAATTCTTACGCGCAACGCGGCAACCTGCCGGTGGTCGAAGACGTCGCCGAAGGCGGCATGGCGATCATGCCGATGATCGGGCGCGCCCGCCTGCTGCGAAGCTGGGGCGGCATCATGGATATGTCGATGGACGGCTCTCCCTTCATCGACAAGACCGATATCGACGGGCTCTATTTCAACGGTGGCTGGTGCTATGGCGGGTTCAAGGCGACGCCCGCCAGCGGCATGTGCTACGCGCATCTTCTGGCCAGGGACACTCCGCATCCGGTCGCCACGCAAATGCGGCTTGATCGTTTCAAGCGCGGCAACCTGATCGACGAAAAAGGTCAGGGCAACCAGCCCAACCTGCATTGAGGGCTGCGCATATGACCTTTCATCTTTCCAAAAATACTCAAATCCGACCGCTGACAAAGGGCACGGACGCATGATTATCAATCACCCTCTTCTTGGCCCCCGTGATGCCGCTGAATTCGTCTATCTCGGCGATGCCGCCCTGATTGAGCGGCCCGACTGGCAGGCCAGCGATGCCGCCGAGGCCTTCCATGAATACGGATATCTGCGCGACAATCCGGCGGGCAAGCATGCCGAGCTTTGGTATCACGAACAGGGCGACCGCTCCTGGCTCGTGGTGACCCGCGATACAGTCACGCATGAGATTACGTCTGTCGAGATGGCCCGCGATGTGGCCCGGGCCAGGGGGCGCAGCAAATGAGCCAGGTCAACCGGATCAGCGGCGGCCAGATCGACCGTTCGCAAGAGTTCAAATTTACCTTCAACGGCAAAGAGATGCGCGGCCATCCCGGCGATACGCTGGCCTCGGCGCTTTTGGCCAATGCTCAGCGTCTTGTCGGGCGCTCGTTCAAATACCACCGCCCGCGCGGGATTTTTACCGCTGGGTCAGAAGAGCCCAACGCGCTGGTCGAGCTGCGCAGCGGCGCGCATCTCGAACCCAACACACGCGCCACGGTGACCGAGCTGTTTGACGGGCTGCACGCCAAGAGCCAGAACCATCGCGGCTCTCTGGACTACGATCTGATGGCGGTGACGGATCTTTTGTCGCCGTTTCTCTCGGCGGGGTTTTATTACAAGACCTTCATGTGGCCGCGTGCCTTCTGGGAAAAGCTCTACGAGCCGATCATCCGCAAATCGGCAGGTCTCGGAAGCCTGTCGATGCGCGAAGATCCCGACATCTATGACAAGGGCTATCTGCATTGCGATCTGCTTGTGATCGGGGCCGGGCCGACGGGCCTTATGGCGGCGCTCACGGCGGGGCGTGCGGGCGCGAGGGTCATTCTGGCGGATGAGGATTTCACTCTTGGCGGGCGGCTCAACTCTGAGACGCTTGAGGTGGGCGGCATGCCAGGTGCCGGTTGGGCCAAAGAGGCGCTGGTCGAACTGGCCGCGATGGACAATGTGCGCTTGATGTCGCGCACCACAGTTTACGGTGCCTATGATCATGGCGTTTATGGCGCGCTTGAGCGGTGCACTGATCATCTGGCAAGCTCGGGCGGCAAGCCGCGCCAGATCCTCTGGCGGGTGACGTCAAAGCGCGCGGTTCTGGCAGCGGGGGCGACCGAACGCCCGATTGCTTTTGGCAACAATGACCGCCCCGGCGTGATGCTGGCCGGCTCGGTGCGCTCTTACGCCAACCGTTATGGCGTGACACCCGGCCAGAAGGTTGCGGTGTTTACCAACAATGATGACGGCTGGCGCACGGCGGCCGATCTTGTGGCCAAGGGCGTGCATGTGCCCGCCATTATTGATGTGCGCGATGCGCCTGCGGTCTGTGACGTGCCCGGCGCGCGCCATATCCGCAAGGCTGGCGTGGTCGATACGGTCGGGCGCAAGGGGTTGAAATCCATCACCCTGACCGATGGTCAGATGATCCCGTTGGATTGTCTGGCGGTTTCTGGCGGCTGGAATCCGAATGTGCACCTGACCTGTCACCAACGCGGGCGGCCCGAGTGGCGCGATGAGATCTCGGCCTTTGTGCCGGGGCGTGATCTTCCACCGGGGATGGCGGTTGCGGGCGCCGCGAATGGCGCGATGACGCTGGCCGCCGCCCTGGCCGAGGGCCAAACCGTGGCAAATGCCCAGATCGAGGCGCTTGGGTATAAACCCGGCAAAGCCGATCTGCCCCGCGCCGAGGACGAGCCGCGCGATTGCGTGCCCTATTGGCACGTGCGCGAAAGCACCAAGCGCGGCTGGCTTGATCTTCAGAACGATGTGACGGTCAAGGACGTCAAGCAGTCGCACCGCGAAGGCTTTCGCTCGGTCGAGCATCTCAAGCGCTATACCACGCTTGGCATGGCAACCGATCAGGGCAAGACCGCGAATATCCCGGCGCTTGCAATCATGGCGGAATGCACCGGCAAGACGATCCCCGAAACCGGCACCACGATTTTCCGCCCGCCCTATACGCCGGTGCCGATTGGCGCGCTTGGCGGGCGCTCGCGCGGTCGGGATTTTCGGCCCTACCGTCTGACGCCAAGCCATAACTGGGCCAAGGAAAACGGTGCGACCTTTGTCGAGGTTGGCAATTGGCTTCGGGCGCAATGGTTTGCGCGGCCCGGTGAAAAGGGCTGGCGCGATTCAGTGGATCGCGAGGTTCTGGCGACCCGCAAGTCGGTCGGTATTTGCGATGTGACCACGCTTGGCAAGATTGATGTGCAGGGGCGCGATGCGGCGGCCTTTCTCAACAAGGTCTATGCCAATGGCTTTGCCAAGCTGGCCGTAGGCCGGGTGCGCTATGGGTTGATGCTGCGCGAGGATGGGATTGCCTATGACGATGGCACCACGGCGCGGATGTCGGAGAACCACTTTGTGATGACCACCACCACCGCCAATGCGGTTCTGGTGTTCCGGCGGCTTGAGTTTGCGCGCCAGTGTCTCTGGCCGGATATGGATGTGCATCTTATCTCGACCACCGATGGCTGGGCGCAGTTCGCCGTTGCCGGGCCCAATGCGCGCAATCTTTTGCGCAAGGTGGTGGACGAGGCGCATGACCTCTCGAACGAGGCGTTTCCCTTCATGGCCTGCGGCGAGGTGACGGTTTGCAATGGCACCCCGGCGCGGCTTTTCCGGATCTCGTTCTCGGGCGAGCTTGCCTATGAGGTGGCGGTGCCCGCGCGTTATGGCAATGCGATGATGGATGTGCTGATCGAGGCCGGGCGCGAGTTTGACGCTTGTCCTTATGGCACCGAGGCTCTTGGCGTGATGCGGATTGAAAAAGGTCACGCGGCGGGCAATGAGCTTAACGGTCAGACGACCGCGCATAATCTTGGCATGGGCCGGATGGTCAGCCAGACCAAAGAGTGCATCGGCAACGTGTTGTCGCAGCGCCCTGAAATGCTGCTTGAGGATGCCGTGAAACTGGTCGGGTTGCGCCCGGTTGATCGTGATCGCGGGCTGATTGCCGGGTCGCATTTCATCAACAAGGGCGATGCGGCGACCATGGACAACGATCAGGGCTGGATGTCTTCGGTGGCCTATTCGCCCAGCCTTGGCCATTCTGTCGGGCTTGGCTTTATCAAGCGCGGCGATGCCCGCATGGGCGAAATCCTGCGCGCCGTCAGCCCGGTCCACGGCACCGAAATGGAGGTCGAGATCGTCTCGGCACATTTCATTGATCCCGAAGGAGAGCGTCTGCGTGCCTGAATATAGCCTGACCCCCGCCGCCCCGCTTGCGGGCACCGATATCACCATCGTGGACACCCATCTTGCGGCGCCCGTCGATCTTGCGATTGTGTCGGTTGCCCTGCCGCTTGGGGCAGAGAAAGCCGCGCAAAAAGCGATCAAGACGGCCTATGGCGTGGCCCTGCCCGAGGTCGGCAAATCGAGCCTTGCTATGGATGGCGCCCGGATTGTGCGTCTGGGCAGTGATTTGGCCTTCGTGATCTTCACCCATCCCACGCCCGACGCGGAACCTGCGGTGGCCGCGCGCCTCAAGGGGGCGGTCTATACCACCGATCAGACCGATGTCTGGACCGCGCTTGACCTTTCGGGGCCGAACGCGCGCGCCGCGTTGGAGCGGATTTGCCCGATTGACCTGCATCCCGACGCCTTTGTGATCGGGGACGCGGCGCGCACCATGATGGAGCATCTCGGCACGCTTATCATCCGTACCGGCGATGATAGCTATCGCCTGATGTCGGGCAGTTCTTCGGCGGGCTCGTTCCTGCATGCGATTGAAACCTCGCTGAGCAATATTGCCTGACGGGGCGCAGGCCTAATGACAGGCAAGACGGAAGAGGACCATACCCATGTACCTTGAAACACTCGCACCTGATCGCCCCGGCGCGGCCGCGCCGACCCATGCACGGCGGAGCCTGTCGGGTGATTTTCTGTTTGTGTCCCAGGGCCGGGAGATGAGGTTTGCCGCCGAGGCCTGTATTGACGTGTTGCGCTCTGCCAACCGGCTTTTGGGGCGTGACAGTTATCGCTGGGATCATGTCTGCGGTGCGCGTGGCCTTGCCCAAATTGATGGCTGTGGGCCGGAGCAGACGCTTGTGCTTGTGGGCGGGATCGAGACGGCGTGGCGACCGGTCGCCAATGATCTTGCCGATTTGCGCCGCGCCATTCGCAATGCCGCGCGGCTTTGCCTTGTGGGTTCTGCCGTATTTGTACCGCTTGCCGCAGGCGTTCTGGGCGCGCGGCAATTGGCGGTGCATCCCGATTTTCACGCCGGGGTGCAGGAAACAAGCCGCCGGATCGAGTTCAGCGATCAGACCACCTGTCATCACAAGGCCCTGAGCAGCGCCGTCAGCCCGGCCGCCGCGGTGCGGATGATGGTAGAGCTTGTCGGTGCGCGCGATGGGGAGTTTATCCGCGCCAGCCTGTCGCGCTATCTGGGTCTGAGTGAGCCGGGGGGCGAGGCGGCGCCGGGCGAGCATCTGCGCTATCTTCGCCTTGCGCAGGGGGATGCCACGCTTAACGCCGCGCTTCAGATCATGCTTGAGCATCTTGAGGATACGCTGAGTGTGGGTCAGATCGCCGATCTGCTCGGGGTGAGTGCGCGCAAGCTTGAACGCGGGTTTCGCGACCATTTGCGCCAGACGCCGTTGAACGTTTACCGCGATCTGCGGCTTGATCGGGCGCGTCGGCTGCTGGGGCAAACGGCCCTGTCGATGAATGAAGTTTCGGTGGCCTGTGGCTTTTCCAATGTCACGTTGATGAAGAAGTGGTTTATCCTGAAATACGGCGAGGTCCCCGAAGACGTGCGCCAGCAGGCCTTTGGCGCGACACAATTCGCCTGAGCGTTCGGGGTGAAATGCCCCTTTGAGGGCGCTCCCACCCGCCCACCCCGCGCCCTCAAAGGGGCAGGATGGGTTGGGGTGGATGCGTGGTGATGAGTATTTGTTCCAAGAAGAAGCCAGGGGGATATCTATCGTCTGGTTTGCGGGCGGGGCTTGGCATAGGGTTGAGGCATGGATCACAAGGCTTTTGTCTCGGCTTTGCCGCGCGACACGCTGGCGGCGTTGAATGATACTGAAGATGCGGCCGGGCTCTGGCACCTTGCCGGGCATATGGCCGTGATTTTCGGGTTTGGTCTATGGATCGCGCAGGGCTGGATGTTGTGGCAGCTGGCGCTGGTGGGGCAGGGGATCGCGATCTGTTTTTTGTTCACGCTGGAACATGAGGCCACCCATAAGACGCCGTTTCGCTCCGCTTGGTTGAATGAATGGGTGGGGCGGATTGCGGGATTTTTGATCGTTCAGCCATTTGAGTGGTTCCGGTATTTTCATCTCGCGCATCATAGGTACACCAATATGCCCGGCAAGGACCCTGAGCTTGTGTCAGGGGCCAAGCCGGAAACGCGCCTGGCTTATGTGGTGCATGTTTCGGGGCTGCCGTTCTGGGCGGGGATGATCCGGCAGGTAATCGGCAATGCGATGGGGCGCAATCCGGGGGCGTATGTACCGCACCGGGCGCGGGTCCGTGTCAGGCGTGAGGCGCGTGTCATGCTGATGCTTTACGGGCTTGCGGGGCTTAGTCTTTTGATGACGCCGGTTTTGGTCTGGATCTGGCTGTTGCCCTGTCTTTTGGGGCAGCCGTTTTTGCGGCTTTATCTGTTGGCCGCACATGGCCGCTGTGCCTTTGTGGCCAATATGTTCGAGAACACGCGCAGCACCTATACCAACCGGATTGTGCGGTTTCTGGCCTGGAACATGCCCTATCATGTCGAGCATCACACCCTGCCGCAGGTGCCGTTTCACAAGTTGCCGATGCTGCATACGCATATGCGCGATCATCTTGAGATCACCGCCCGAGGCTATGGCGAATTCAGCGCGGACTATGCCAGTCACTTGCGCTAAAGGCCCAGCCGGGGTAACCCGCCTTTGACCCGCATTATCTGGACAAAACCGATGGACGATCTCAGAGACAAATATATCACCCTGATTGCCAATGCCGCCGACGAGGCCCGGCTAGAGGATCTGCGTGTGCAGGCCGTGGGCAAAAAGGGCGAGATCAGCCTTCAGATGCGAGAGCTTGGCAAGATGAGCGCGGAGGAACGGCAAGTGGCCGGGCCCAAGCTTAACGCGCTCAAGGATGAGATCAACAGCGCGCTGGCGGCGAAAAAGCAGGGGCTTGCCGATGCCGCGCTTGATGAACGTCTGCGCGCCGAATGGATGGATGTCACGCTTCCGGCGCGGCATCGCCGGGTTGGCACGATCCATCCGGTCAGTCAGGTCACCGAAGAGGTCACCGCGATTTTCGCCGATATGGGTTTTGCCGTGGCCGAGGGGCCGCAGATCGAAAGTGACTGGTTCAATTTCGATGCGCTGAATATTCCCGGCCATCATCCGGCGCGTGCCGAGATGGATACGTTTTACACCCATCGTGCGCCCGGCGAAGATCGCCCGCCGCATGTGTTGCGCACCCATACAAGCCCGGTTCAGATTCGTACCATGCAGGCGCAGGGCGCGCCCTTGCGGATCATCGCGCCGGGCCGTGTTTATCGCGCCGATTACGATCAGACCCATACGCCGATGTTTCATCAGATCGAGGGTCTGGCGATCGACAAAGACATTAGTATGGCCAACCTCAAGTGGGTGCTGGAAGAGTTCGTGAAGGCGTTCTTCGAGGTCGACGATGTCGAGCTGCGCTTTCGCGCCTCGCATTTTCCGTTCACCGAACCCTCGGCCGAGGTCGATATCCGTTGCTCGTGGGAGGGTGGCACGCTCAAGGTGGGCGAGGGCGATGATTGGCTTGAGATCTTGGGGAGCGGGATGGTGCATCCCAAGGTTCTTGAGGCCGGTAAAATCGACCCCAATGAATGGCAGGGCTTTGCCTTTGGCATGGGGATCGACCGGATCGCGATGCTGAAATACGGCATCCCGGATTTGCGGGCGTTCTTTGATTCAGATTTGCGGTGGTTGCGGCATTACGGGTTCGCGTCGCTGGACGTGCCGACGTTGCATGGTGGCCTTAGCCGGTAATGTGGTATCTGGGCGTCCAGATCGCGCGATACATAGACTGGTGCGATGATATGCAGCCTCGCCTGCCTCGGTGGGTGGGTTTCGCTGTTTTCGTTTTAGGCAGTCTGGCCCTAAATGTTTTAATTTTTGTATTACCTGAACCATTTGGCGCCATCCTCTTGATCTTATCAATTTTTACAATTGTGCCAGCTGTGTTGTTTTTCTTCAGATCACATAGCCGCTATTGGAAACGCAAAGACGAACAGAAACACGACGCCCTTGCGCGCACTATGAACGTAAAAAAGATGGTCAAGCGCGGAGTCAGGAAATAGGGCTTGTTATAAAGGCACCTACCCTACGGATTTGACCACCTGGATTGCACCGCTTACCATGGCCTGAAATCCCGGATCGACAGGGGCTTTGCCGCCGCCTAAGGTGACCGGGAAAAGGAGCAGTCCATGGCGCTTTTGCAAATGATCTATGCCTCGGAACCGCTTTGCTTTGGCGCGGCGGTGCGCGATCAAGCGGAGCGCTCAGGCGGGGGCCATCACCTTGGGCAATTCGTTATCGCCCTGAATCAAGTTCATAAACCAGATAAACCCCGCTAGGCTCGCCTTGAGAAAGGGAGGGTGAGGATGACCGGGTTGAATTGGGCGGTGACTTCGGCGCGCGCGTTGTGATGCGTCGCGGCGCGCTAAACCTTATCACCGATGTGCCGGGGCTTGTGGTTGGCAATGCCGAGGATGCGCAGGTCAGGACCGGAGTCACGGTGATGCTGGGCGATGCGCCCTTTACCGCCGGGGTGCATGTGATGGGTGGCGCGCCCGGCACAAGAGAAACCGATTTGCTGGCCCCCGACAAGACGGTGGAACAGGTCGATGCGCTGGTGCTGTCGGGCGGGTCGGCCTTTGGGCTTGATGCGGCGTCGGGCGTGGCGGACGGGTTGCGCGCCAAGGGGCGCGGCTTTGCGGTTGGGGATATTCGTGTGCCGATCGTGCCGGGGGCGATTCTGTTTGATCTGCTCAATGGCGGCGCCAAGGATTGGGTCGATAACCCCTATAAGGCGCTTGGCATGCAGGCCCTTGGCAATGCCGCCACGCGGTTCGAGATCGGGAGCTTTGGGGCCGGCACCGGTGCCACCACGGCGACGCTGAAAGGCGGGCTTGGCTCGGCCTCGGTTGTGTTGCCATCTGGGGCCACCGTGGGCGCGTTGGTGGCGGTCAATGCGCTTGGCTCGGCCACGGTTGGCGATGGGCCGCAGTTCTGGGCCGCGCCGTTCGAGATGGACGACGAGTTTGGCGGTCTTGGCGTGGCCCACTCCTATCCCGGTGCGGCGTTACCGCAAACCAAGCTGTCGCAACACGCCAATACCACCATCGGCATCGTGGCCACCGATGCCGCGCTGACACAGGCGCAATGCACCCGCCTTGCCACCGCCGCGCATGACGGGTTTGCGCGCGCCCTGGTGCCGTCGCACACGCCGATGGACGGTGACCTTATCTTTGCCGCCTCGACGGGTGCGCGGGCGATTGCCGATCCGATTGCCGAGACGCTGTTGCTGGGGCATGCGGCGGCCACCGCCATGGCGCGCGCGATTGCCCGCGCGATTTATGCCGCAAAGCCCGCGCCGGGCGATGTCTTGCCCTGTTGGCAGGCGCAATTCGGCTAGGGCGGGATTCTTTTAACGCGGGACTTGCAGACTCGGGACAAGGGGCGTATATGGCTTTCAACAGCGGCGCTCTCGGGTCCACTCCGAAAGCCCACCGGATTAATTTCGACGGGCCGCGCGCCCGTTTTTTTGTGCTTGGACGATATGACAAACGACCTGATTGCCAAAGCTGCGATTGACCGCCGGATGGCGGAGATCATCACCCCCGTGATCGAGGATCTGGGGTATGAGTTGGTGCGCGTCCGGTTGATGGGCGGCAAGACCCATACCCTTCAGATCATGGCAGAGCGCCCGGCGGGCGGCATTGAGGTGGATGATTGCGCCAAGATAAGCACCGCCGTCAGTGCGGTTCTGGATGTCGAAGATCCGATCACCGAACAATATACGCTTGAGGTCTCAAGCCCCGGTATCGACCGGCCGCTGACCCGGCTCAAGGATTTCGAGGCGTTTGAGGGCTATGAGGCCAAGATCGAGACATCCGAGATGATCGACGGGCGCAAGCGCTTCAAGGGCATGCTTGCCGGTGTCGAGAACAACGAGGTTCTGATCAACGTCGAAGAAGGCACCATCGGGCTTGAGTTCGATTGGCTGGCCGATGCCAAGCTTGTGCTGACCGACGAATTGATCAAGGAAATGCTGCGTCAACGCAAGGCGGCGGGCGTGATCAACGAAGACGAATTTGACGAGATCGAAACCGAAACCGGTTCTGAGGAGGACTAAGACCATGGCAATCACCTCTGCCAACCAGCTTGAGCTGTTGCAAACCGCCGAGGCCGTGGCCCGCGAAAAGATGATTGATCCCGAACTGGTGGTCGAAGCGATGGAAGAATCCCTGTCGCGCGCCGCCAAGAGCCGTTATGGCAGCGAGATGGACATTCGCGTTGCGATCGACCGCAAGACCGGTCGCGCGACCTTTACCCGCGTGCGCACCGTGGTCGAGGATGACGCGGTTGAAAACTATCAGGCGGAAATGACCGTCGAACAGGCCAAGCAATACATGGATGACCCGAAGGTTGGCGACACCTTTACCGAAGAGGTTCCGCCGGTCGAAATGGGCCGTATCGCCGCCCAAAGCGCCAAACAGGTGATCCTGCAAAAAGTACGTGAAGCCGAGCGTGATCGTCAGTTCGAAGAATTCCAGGATCGCATCGGCACGATCATCAATGGTCAGGTCAAGCGCGAGGAATACGGCAATGTCATCGTCGATGTCGGTCGTGGTGAGGCGATCCTGCGTCGCAACGAAAAGATCGGTCGCGAGGCCTATCGCCCGAATGATCGCATTCGGTGCTACATCAAGGATGTGCGCCGCGAACAGCGCGGGCCGCAGATTTTCCTGAGCCGAACCGATCCGCAGTTCATGGCCGAGCTGTTCAAGATGGAAGTGCCGGAAATCTATGACGGCATCATCGAGATCAAGGCCGTTGCCCGTGATCCGGGCAGCCGCGCCAAGATTGCCGTGATTTCCTATGACGGCTCGATTGACCCCGTCGGCGCCTGCGTCGGTATGCGCGGCAGCCGGGTTCAGGCCGTCGTCAACGAGCTTCAGGGCGAAAAGATCGACATCATCCCGTGGAATGAGGATCAGCCGACCTTCCTTGTGAACGCCCTTCAGCCCGCCGAAGTCACCAAGGTGGTTCTGGATGAAGAGGCCGAGAGGATCGAGGTTGTTGTGCCCGAAGAGCAGCTTTCGCTGGCGATTGGCCGTCGTGGCCAGAACGTGCGTCTGGCAAGCCAGCTGACCGGGCTTGATATCGACATCATGACCGAGGCCCAGGACAGCGAGCGCCGTCAGAAGGAATTCGAAGAGCGGACCGGCTTGTTCATGGAGAACCTTGATCTAGACGAATTCTTTGCCCAGCTTCTGGTCTCCGAGGGCTTTACCAACCTTGAAGAGGTCGCCTATGTCGATCTGGATGAGCTTCTGGTCATCGACGGCGTTGACGAAGACACCGCCGGCGAATTGCAGGCCCGGGCCCGCGATGTGATCGAAGGTCAGGCCAAGGCCGCCCTTGAAAAAGCCCGCGAGCTTGGCGTCGAGGACAGCCTTATTGAATTTGAGGGGCTGACACCCCAGATGGTTCAGGCATTGGCCGAGGATGATGTGAAATCGCTGGAAGATTTCGCAACCTGCGCCGATTGGGAGCTGGCCGGCGGCTGGACCACGGTCAATGGCGAGCGTGTCAAGGACGAAGGCGTTCTGGAGAAATTTGACGTCTCACTGGAAGAGGCGCAGAATATGGTGATGACTGCCCGGATCATGCTGGGCTGGGTTGACCCCGACGAACTCGAGCCTCAGACGGATGATTCCGACGCCGACGACGAGGAGGTCGAGGCCTGATTTTTCAGGCCTCGGGGGCAGACATGGGGCGCGCAGGGCAACCCAAAGACCGGACGGATGGTCCAGACCGCAAGTGCATCGTCACAGGCGAGGTGCAGCCAAAACACGGGCTGATCCGCTTTGCCGTTGGGCCAGAGGGCCAGATTGCCCCGGACCTGATGGAAAAGCTGCCGGGGCGCGGCATCTGGGTCTCTGCGGATCGCGCGGCGCTGGACAAGGCGGCGGCAAAGGGGCTTTTTGCCCGCGCCGCCAAGCAGCCGGTTCAGGTGCCCGAAGGCCTTAGTGATCTGGTTGAGGCACTTTTGGCAAAGCGGGTGGTCAACCTGATCAGCCTTGCCCGAAAGGGCGGTCGCGCCGTGTCGGGGTATGAGAAGGTCAAGATCATGCTGGGCAAGGAAGAGGCCCGCGTTCTCATTCAGGCCAGCGATGGGTCCGAACGGGGAAAATCAAAGCTGAGCACGCCGCAGGGCGGCTCATTCATAGGGTGGTTGACGGCGAATGAGCTGGGCCAGGCCTTTGGGCGACAAACCACAATCCATGCGGCACTGGGTGCTGGAGGTTTGTTGCAACCTGTTGTAGAGGAGGCGGCAAGACTGAAAGGTCTGCGCGTTTCGGACGGCGAGACAGCGCGCCGGAAAGGAAAGTAGAGCACTATGAGCGACAACGACGGAAAGAAACCTTTGGGTGTGCGTGGCGGCGGTTCCCGGCCGGGGAACGTGAAGCAGAGCTTCAGCCATGGCAGGACCAAGAACGTCGTGGTGGAAACCAAACGCAAGCGCGTCGTGGTGCCCAAGCCGGGCGCGGGAACGACGGCTGCGACTGGTGGTGCGGGACGGCCATCTGGTGCGGCAAGCTCTGCCAAGCGCCCGGCAGGGATTTCGGATGCCGAAATGGACCGCCGGATGAAGGCACTGGCCGCCGCCAAGGCGCGCGAGTCGCAAGAGGCCGCTGAACGCGAAGCCAAGGAAAAGGCCCGCGAAGAAGAGCGCATGCGCCGCCGCGAAGAAGCGGATGCCAAGGAACGCGAACAGCGCGAAGCCGAAGAAAAAGCCCGCGCCAAGGCCGAAGCAGACGAGCGCAAGAAGCGCGAATCAGAGCAGGCCGCGATCAAGGCCGCCGCTGCCGCGGCAGAGCCTGACGCTGTGCCCGATGCTGCTGTGCGGTCGACGCCGAACAAATCGGTACCCGCGCCGCGCAACAAGGAACCCGAGCGCGAACAGCCCGCCCGCCGCAACAAGGGCCGTGGCGGCGATGACAATCGTCGTTCAGGCAAGCTGACCCTCAATCAGGCGCTTTCGGGCGGTGAGGGCGGTCGCCAGAAATCCATGGCCGCGATGAAGCGCAAGCAGGAACGCGCGCGGCAAAAAGCGATGGGTGCCAATGTTGAGCGTGAAAAGATTGTGCGTGATGTCCAGCTTCCGGAAGCGATTGTCGTTTCCGAGCTTGCCAACCGCATGGCCGAACGCGTTGGCGATGTTGTCAAAGCTCTCATGCAAAACGATCTTATGGTGTCGCAGAATGAAACGATTGATGCCGATACCGCCGAGCTGATCATCGAAGAATTCGGCCACCGTGTGGTGCGGGTCTCGGATGCGGATGTGGAAGATGTCATCGCGCAGATCGAAGACGATCCCAAGGATCTTGAACCGCGCGCGCCGGTGATCACCATCATGGGCCACGTTGACCACGGCAAAACCTCGCTTCTGGATGCGATCCGCAACGCCAAGGTCGTTGCGGGCGAGGCCGGCGGCATTACCCAGCATATCGGCGCCTATCAGGTGACAACCGAAAGCGGTGCGTTGCTGACCTTCCTTGATACGCCCGGCCACGCGGCCTTTACCAGCATGCGTTCGCGCGGGGCTCAGGTGACCGATATCGTGGTTCTCGTGGTGGCGGCGGATGATGCCGTGATGCCCCAGACGATCGAGGCGATCAACCACGCCAAGGCGGCACAGGTGCCGATGATCGTGGCGATCAACAAGGTCGACAAGCCCGATGCAAACCCCGACAAGGTGCGCACCGATCTTCTGCAGCACGAAGTCATCGTCGAGGCGATGTCTGGTGACGTGCAGGATGTCGAAGTCTCTGCCGTAACAGGGCAGGGTCTTGATGAGTTGCTTGAGGCGATTGCGCTTCAGGCCGAGCTTCTGGAGCTTAAGGTGAACCCGAATCGGGCCGCCGAAGGCGCGGTGATCGAGGCACAGCTTGACGTGGGCCGTGGCCCTGTGGCGACCGTTCTTGTCAAGAAGGGCACCTTGCGCCTCGCCGATATCTTTGTTGTCGGCCAGCAATACGGCAAGGTCCGCGCGCTGATCAATGACCGGGGCGAGCGTGTCAAAGAGGCGGGGCCATCGACGCCGGTCGAGGTGCTTGGCCTGAATGGCACACCCGAGGCGGGCGATGTTCTGAACGTGGTCGATACCGAGGCGCAGGCGCGCGAAATTGCGGAATACCGCGAAAGCGCCGCCAAAGAGAAACGCGCCGCTGCCGGGGCCGGCACCTCGCTGGAACAGCTTCTGGCGAAGGCCAAGCAGGACGAGAACGTCAAGGAAATGCCGATTGTCGTGAAAACCGACGTTCAGGGCTCTGCCGAGGCAATCGTTCAGGCGATGGAAAAGATCGGCAACGACGAGGTCCGCGTGCGGGTGCTGCATTCGGGGGTTGGTGCGATCACCGAATCCGATATCGGCCTTGCCGAGGCATCGGGCGCGCCGGTCTTTGGCTTTAACGTGCGTGCCAATGCGCCCGCGCGTAACAGCGCCAACCAAAAGGGTGTCGAAATCCGCTATTACAGCGTGATTTACGATCTTGTCGATGACGTGAAAGCCGCGGCTTCGGGCCTTTTGGGTGCGGAAATTCGCGAGAAATTCATCGGCTATGCCAAGATCAAAGAGGTCTTCAAGGTCACCGGCGTTGGCAAGGTTGCCGGCTGTCTTGTCACCGAAGGCGTGGCGCGCCGCTCTGCCGGTGTGCGCCTTTTGCGCGACGATGTCGTGATCCACGAAGGCACGCTGAAAACCCTCAAGCGCTTCAAGGATGAAGTGCCCGAGGTTCAGTCGGGTCAGGAATGCGGGATGGCGTTCGAGAATTACGACGATATCCGCCCCAACGACGTGATCGAGATTTTCGAACGCGAAGAAGTTGTGCGCACGCTGGCCTGATCGCTTGCGCAAGATCAAAGTAAAAGGGCAGTCGAGAAGGCTGCCCTTTTTGTTTTCGTGCCCCGGCAAATGAGGGATAGGTCGAAATCTGCGCCACCGCCTCACGTGGGCGGAGCCAACCCGACAAGGCCGCTCGTGTCCCCCAGATGTTCCAGAACCTCTTGCAGCCCGCTGCCTGTGTTCAGCGCACAAAACACCGTGGGTCGTGTCGGACGCATTCTTGCGCTATCGCGTTGCATCACGTCAAGCGAGGCACCGACATGCGGTGCAAGGTCGGTTTTATTGACGATCAGGATGTCGGATTTCGTGATCGCAGGCCCCCCTTTGCGCGGGATTTCCTCGCCTGCGGCAACGTCGATGACGTAGAGCGTTATGTCGGCAAGTTCCGGGCTGAAGGTTGCCGAGAGGTTGTCGCCACCGCTTTCGATCAGTACGATTTCAACCTCGGGATGGCGCGCCACCATCTCGGCCACTGCGGCAAGGTTGATCGAGGCATCCTCGCGGATCGCCGTGTGGGGGCAGCCGCCGGTTTCGACGCCGATGATGCGATCATTTGGCAAAACCTGCATGCGCATCAGCGCTTCGGCGTCTTCTTGTGTGTAGATGTCGTTGGTGATCACGCCGAGCGAATAGCTGTCGCGCAGCGCCCGGCAGAGTGCCGCAGTCAACGTTGTTTTACCGGCGCCAACCGGGCCACCGATGCCCACGCGCAAAGGGCCGTTCGGGCTTTTCATGTGCGGAAGATCCTCGAATATTGTTGTTCGTGTTTCATGGATGAAATGTCGGACATAAACGCAGTTGAAGACAGGTCATCCAGCGTGCCATCAATCGCATCTGCGGCTATTGCACCGCAAAGCGGAGTCAGCGATCTTATCAACGCCTGTCCCTCGGTTTGCCCCAATGGAATAAGGCGCATGCCCGCAGCCACAAGGTTGGACATGAAGGCCTGAAGGTACATCTGCAGGGTCAGATCAAGCGGCAAGTCATGACATCGCGCACCATGGCCAAGGGCCACCGGATAAGTCAGCGCAGGCAGGGGTTTGGCCCAGACGGTGCCAGTGGTTCTTGCAAAGGCCGCCCCCTGCAAGGTGGTTTCTTTCAGCCGTTCGACAGAGGGCGCAAAGGCGCGGGCCGTGGCATCGACGGCTGTCGGGTCATCGGCGCGAAACGCTGCTACGAGGAATAACGCATCACACCACCCCGCCCCGTGACAGAGCACGTTCCTTAACCATGCCGAAAGGGTCTCGCCGTTGTGGACGTCTTGCGCCTCGACCGCCCATTCCAGCCCGTGGCTATAGGCGAATGCGCCAACCGGATAGGCGGGCGACAGCCATTGCACCAGCGTCAGGATCGCTTCATTCTGCATGGGCGTGCGCGGGGGTGTGAACATGACCATGATCGTGCCCGTGAGTGCGCCCATGACCATAAGCGCCGCCTTCGGGGATGAACGGCTCGATCACTTCGAAAACTTCGGCGCCGATCTTTTCCAGCATGTCGCGAATGACGCGATCGCGCTGGATCACCAAACGATCCGTGCCGATCTGACAAGGGGTATGGCGATTGCCGATATGCCAGGCGATGCGTGCAAGATCAGGTCCTGTGACTGCCAGCAATTCCTCTTTGGCGGCGACAATCCCGACAAGATGACCATCGTTCAATTCAAACGCATCCCCGTCGTTCAGCGAGGTCGTCTGCGCCAGATCAACCAGAAACCGTGTTCCCCCCGTGGTGGTCAACACCTTGCGACGCACAAAGCGGGCGTCATAGGTTAGGGTCACGGTATCATCCGGGCCCGACCAATGGCCCTGACGGTGAAAATTTCGGCTAAGGGGAAGGGTCATGATCGCCTCTCAGAACAGGAAATAGCGTTGCGCCATCGGCAAAACCTCGGCGGGTTCGCAAGTTAGTAACTCGCCGTCGGCGCGGACCTCGTAGGTTTCCGGGTTCACGTCGATTTTCGGCGTTGCGTCGTTCAGGATCAGATCCTTCTTGCCAATGGTGCGCGTGTTGGCCACCGCAACGGTCTGCTTTGCCAGACCCAGTGTTTCGCCTATCCCGTCGGCCTGTGCGGCAGCACTGACAAAAACCACGGCCGAATGTTCGACAGAGCGGCCAAACGCGCCAAACATCGGGCGGGAATAGACCGGTTGCGGGGTTGGAATGGATGCGTTGGGGTCGCCCATCTGTGCCATCACAATCGTGCCACCAAGCAGGACCATTTCGGGTTTTACGCCAAAAAATGCCGGGTTCCACAGCACAAGATCGGCGCGTTTGCCTTCCTGAATGCTGCCGATTTCGGATGACATGCCATGGGCAATGGCCGGGTTGATCGTGTATTTCGCGATATAACGGCGCACGCGGAAATTGTCGTTATCGCCGGTTTCCTCGGCCAGCCGCCCGCGTTGCTTTTTCATCTTGTCCGCAGTTTGCCAGGTGCGGATCAATACCTCGCCGACGCGCCCCATCGCCTGACTGTCTGACGCGATGATGCTGAATGCGCCCATGTCGTGCAGAATATCCTCTGCCGCGATGGTTTCGCGGCGAATGCGCGACTCGGCAAAGGCGACATCCTCGGGGATGGATTTATCAAGGTGATGACACACCATGAGCATATCAAGATGCTCTTCCAGCGTGTTGACCGTGAAAGGCCGAGTCGGGTTGGTTGAAGACGGCAAGACATGATCTTCGCCGCAAATCTTGATAATATCGGGCGCATGCCCGCCGCCCGCACCTTCGGTATGAAAGGCGTGGATGGTGCGGCCTTTCATGGCGCCCACGGTATGCTCGACAAAGCCGGATTCATTGAGCGTATCGGTATGAATCATCACCTGCACGTCCATCGCATCGGCAACCGACAGGCAGCAATCGATCGCCGCAGGTGTGGTGCCCCAGTCCTCGTGCAGTTTTAGCGCGCAGGCCCCGGCCTTGACCTGTTCTTCCAGTGCGGCAGGCAGCGAGGCGTTGCCTTTGCCCGCAAAGGCAAGGTTCATCGGAAAGGCATCCGCCGCCTGTAGCATCCGCCCGATATGCCAGCCCCCCGGCGTGCAGGTCGTGGCCAAAGTCCCGTGCGCGGGCCCGGTGCCACCGCCCAGCATCGTGGTCAGGCCGCTGTGCAACGCATCCTCGATCTGTTGCGGACAGATAAAGTGGATGTGGCTGTCAAAGCCACCGGCCGTCAGGATTTTCCCCTCGCCGGCAATGGCCTCGGTGCCGGGGCCGATGATGATGTTCACACCGGGTTGGGTGTCGGGATTGCCGGCTTTGCCGATCTTTGCGATGCGCCCGTCCTTAAGGCCGACATCGGCCTTGTAGATGCCCGAATGATCGACGATCAGCGCATTCGTGATCACCGTATCCACGGCGCCCCCGGCGCGGGTGGCCTGCGATTGGCCCATGCCGTCGCGGATCACCTTGCCGCCGCCAAATTTCACCTCTTCGCCGTAAGACACGGCATTGCTGCCGGTCCCGTCACAGAGCGCCGAACCCGCCAGTTCGGCGGTCAGGTCACGCTCGACCTCGATGATCAGGTCCGTGTCGGCAAGGCGCAAACGGTCACCGGTGGTGGGGCCAAACATGGCGGCATAGTCGGCGCGGTTGATTGGTGTGGGCATTAGAGATCCCCCATCACGGATTGATTGAAGCCAAACACACGACGCGCGCCCGAAAGCGGGATCAGATTGACCTTGCGCCTTTGGCCGGGCTCGAACCGCACAGCGGTGCCCGCCGCGATATCCAACCGGCACCCGCGCGCCGTTTCGCGGTCAAATTCCAGGGCGGGGTTGGTTTCGGCGAAATGATAGTGACTTCCGACCTGCACGGGCCGATCGCCGGTATTGGCAACCATCAGCGTGACGCTGTCACGTCCGGCATTTAACGTCAGGCTGCCTTCGGCGGGGAAAAGCTCTCCGGGGATCATGATGTCACCTTAGCGAATGGGGTTGTGGACGGTGACAAGCTTGGTCCCGTCGGGGAAGGTCGCCTCGACCTGCACGTCGTAGATCATCTCGGGCACCCCCTCCATACATTGGGCGCGGGTGATGACCTGCGCCCCGGCCTCCATCATATCCGCGACGCTGCGGCCATCGCGCGCGCCCTCTACAACCGCGTCGGTGATCAGGGCAATGGCCTCGGGATGGTTTAGCTTTACGCCCCGTGCCAGACGCTTGCGGGCAACCTCGGCGGCCATGGATATCAGTAGCTTGTCTTTTTCGCGCGGGGTGAGTTGCATGTCAGGTCATCCATGATCGTGGAAGGGCTTGGTTTGTGAGATGTCGCAGGATGGGAACAAGCGACTGGCGCAGCCCATAACCGTCAGCGGCAAGGATACGCAGCGCCAGAAGGTCGTCGCGGATCAAACTGGCCCCGGCGGTGTCGGGCAGCATGTCACGAACCGGCCCCAGCTGCGCGGCGGCATCGGGGGATACGTAAACCAATGACGCCATCGCACCGGCACCTGCGGCCGTATGAGGCGAGGCCAAATGTGCGGCGATATCGCCGCGAAGTGTCATCGCATCAAGAAACAGCGGCGTGCCCTGCCTGCGAATTTCGATCCTGTCTTTGAAGAAAGCATTGCCAAGAACCTCGCCCATGGCAGAGCGCCCGAAAATCAGGGGCTCGACCAGAAGCAGGCGGGCTTGATCCTCCATCTCGACACATAAGGACCGGTTCAGCGCAGAGCCATCATAGAGGATGGTTTCTTGTGGCACCCAATCGAGACGCGCATCGCGGCCAACAAACAAACGGTTGCGGATCTTGCCGGTCTGCCCCGGTTGCGCCCGATAGGCGCGTTCGGCGGCCTGTGTTGTCAGGCTCAGGCTTGAGTGTTCGCCCGCCCGCGCCGTCAACGTAAAGTCGTCACCACCAGTGATACCGCCGGCTGTGTTGATCACGACCGCTTGCAAGGCCGATGAATTGGGACGGGGAAACAACGCTTTCATAGCCCCCGATTGGCGCAGATCGGCCAAAGCCGTGCCTCGCGGGGTGGATTTGCACGACAGGGTCACCGCCCCAATCGCCCGGGGTTGATCGGGTGGGGCGCCTGCATCGGATATCGCTGTCGCTATGTTAATTGAAACTGGTCCATTCATTGATTTGCCGCCTGTGTTGTCATCACAGGCCCGGCCACGAGTCATTTACAAGCGAGGCCCGGGGCCACGGATATTTGTATTTGCCCAAATCTTATGCGCCGCTCCGTTCAAATGGTGAATAATTGGGCGAACGGATGTAGTTTCCAAAAGTTAACACCCGAGCGATTGCATTGAATTCTGCGCTGCAGAAACGCTGACGTGCCCGAGTCGGATATGTTGTCTGTTTTGGGGGGTGTGTGGCGATCAGTCGAATTGGACCTCGCGCCAATCGCCACACGAATTGCAACACTAGTTGCAGGGAAGAGGTATGAAACCGCGCGTTTGAGCGCAAGGTGTTCTGTCCATTCCCTGTGAGGAGAAAAAAATGAAATTTCTGGATTTTACTCTGGCGGGGACGATTGCATTTGCTGGTCTTGCGGCCCCGGCCTTTGCCGTTGATTGCCCGATCAAAGTCGGTGTTCTTCATTCCTTGTCGGGCACCATGGCGATTTCGGAAACCACGCTTAAAGACACCATGGTGATGCTGATCGAACAGCAGAATGCAAAAGGTGGTGTGCTGGGCTGTGAGCTTGAGGCCGTTGTCGTCGACCCCGCATCCGATTGGCCGCTGTTTGCGGAGAAGGCGCGCGAGCTTTTGAGCGTTCATGATGTCGACGTTATCTTTGGCAACTGGACCAGCGTGAGCCGCAAGTCGGTTCTGCCGGTGATCGAAGAGCTGAACGGCCTGCTGTTTTATCCGGTTCAATACGAAGGCGAGGAAAGCTCGAAAAACGTATTTTACACCGGGGCCGCGCCAAACCAGCAGGCCATCCCGGCCACGGATTACTTTATTGATGAGTTGGGTGTTGAGAAATTCGCGTTGTTGGGAACGGATTACGTCTATCCGCGCACAACCAACAACATCCTTGCGAGTTATCTGAAATCCAAAGGTGTTTCGGATGACGATATCTTTGTGAATTACACACCCTTCGGTCATTCGGACTGGTCCAAGATCGTGGCCGACGTGGTGGCGCTGGGTGCCGATGGCAAGAAGGTGGGCGTTATTTCAACCATCAATGGTGACGCGAATATCGGGTTCTATAAAGAGTTGGCGGCAGCCGGAATTTCCGCCGATGACATCCCTGTCGTTGCCTTCTCGGTTGGTGAGGAAGAGCTGTCAGGTCTGGATACCTCCAACCTGGTTGGTCACCTGGCCGCCTGGAACTATTTCCAATCGGCCGAATCCGAAGCCAATACGGCGTTCATCAAAGCGTGGAAAACCAAGATGGGCGAAGACCGTGTCACCAACGATCCAATGGAAGCGCATTATATCGGCTTTAACATGTGGGTGAATGCTGCGACGGCGGCGGGCTCGGCCGATGTTGATGCCGTGCGCACGGCAATGTACGGCCAGGAATTTCCGAACCTGACCGGCGGCACAGCTGTGATGCTTGCCAACCATCATCTGGCGAAACCGGTCCTGATCGGTGAAATCCAGGCGGATGGACAGTTTGACATCATCAGCCAGACCACCGAAGTGCCCGGCGATGCCTGGACAGATTTCCTGCCGGAAAGTGCTGTTCTGGTATCGGATTGGAAAGATCTTGGGTGCGGGATGTACAACACCGAAACCAAGACCTGCGTTCAGACACTTTCAAACTATTGATCGCATGAACCGATGACCGAAAGGGGTGGATTGCCCCTTTCGGATCTAATGGGGCGCATATTTCATGAAACGATTATTTTTGGCTGGTCTGGCTGTGTTGATGACCTGTACGGTGGCCCTCTCACAGGGCGCGCCGATGCAGGATATCCTGCAGGCACACAGTGCGCTGATCACGAAAAGTTCGCGCACGACGATCTCCCCGGCGATTGCCGCGATTTCGAATAGCGGGCTGACGCAGGCGCAGGATATATTGCAGGCCTGGCAGAGCAAAGACATCTGGCAGCGCAGGTCTGACGGGTTGTTCTTTCGCGCTGAAGAAACCGATAGCGGATCTTACCAATTGTTTGATCCTGATACCGGGAAGATCATTGGCGAGGCGGCAAAGAGCGACCTCAGGCAGCTCAAGCCAAATAGCGGTGTTCGCGCCCTGATCGGTACGGCGCTGGTACAGTTTCAACTCAAAGACAACGACCCGGCAAGGCGACTGGCCGCGTTGACGTCGATAGAGCGCAATCCGAGTTCTGACTCGCTTTTGCCGCTGCGCGCCTCAATCGACATGGAACCGGACGCGGATTTAAAGGCAAAGAAACGGCGCGCCGAGCGGTTGTTGACGATTGCCTATGATACCGATGAAGCCGCACGCGTGGCCGCGATAGCCGAAATGTCCGGGGATTTGGGGGTTGATGTCCGCGCCACTCTGAACCCGCTTTTGCAAACCAGAACGCAGGTTTTTGCCGGGGTTGCGCCCGATGGGCTGAACATTGCCCGCGTTCTGGTGCCCGGAAAGGATATCGCAAGTCAAGAAGCCTATAGGCTGTTGATTGCGTCCAACCTTGCCCCGGCCCGGATTGATCAGGCCGAGATCCTCGCGACGTTGAGCGATCATATATCTGACGGAAAGGTTGGTGGCATTGCGGTCGAGGACCTGAACCAACCCGAGGCGCGGGACCGCGCTTATGCGGCACTGGTCTCGCAGGGGCTGGCACGCGCGACTCCGACCGGCGCCGAGATTGAGGCACAGCTTGCCGCGCATCAGATTGTCGAGGTTTATAGCGAGCCATCCCCGGTCGTTACATCGGCGGCCTCCGAGGCGTTGGAGGCTATTTTGGTGAACGTCGGCGTGAATCAGACCCTGGATCTGATCCTTGACGGTCTATCGCTGGCGTCGATCTATTTTCTGGCTGCCATCGGCCTTGCCATCACCTTTGGTGTGATGGGCGTCATCAACATGGCCCACGGCGAATTCATCATGATGGGCGCCTATACAGGTTATGTGGTCCAACAGATCATTCCCAACCACACCGTCAGCATTCTGGTTGCGATCCCCCTGGCATTTGCGGTGACCTTTGCCGCAGGGGTGGCGATGGAACGGCTGGTCATCCGCTGGCTTTATAACCGTCCGCTGGAAACCCTGCTTGCCACCTTCGGCATTTCTATCGCGCTGCAACAATTGGCCAAGAACATCTTTGGCACCCAGGCACGGCCTTTGACATCGCCCGCCTGGCTTGATGGTGCATGGGTTCTCAACGATGTTGTCTCGATCAGTTATATTCGCATCGCGATCTTCATCCTCGCATTGATTTTTCTAGGCGTGTTCCTGTTCATCATGCGGCGCACCCGATTGGGGCTGGAAACCCGCGCGGTCACGCAAAACCCGCGCATGGCGGCCAGCATGGGGATCAACCCGAACCGGGTGAATATGCTGACCTTTGGATTGGGCTCAGGTATCGCCGGTGTTGCGGGTGTCGCCATTGGCCTGTTTGCCAAGGTCACCTCGGAATTGGGCAGCGATTACATCGTGCAAAGCTTCATGACCGTGGTTGTCGGCGGGGTTGGCAATATCTGGGGCACATTGGCCGGCGCCGCGATGATCGGGTTCCTGCAAAAAGGCATCGAATGGTTCAACCCGTCCAATACGCTTGCCGCACAGACCTTTATGATCATCTTCATCATCATTTTCATTCAGTTCCGGCCAAGGGGCATCATCGCCCTCAAAGGTCGGGCGGCAGGGGATTGAGCCCATGAAAAACAGCTTTCTCATGCGCAACCCGTCTACCCTGATTTTTCTGACGGCTCTGGCGGCGTTCACGATTGTCGTCACTCTCCTGTCAGAGGCATTCGGGCTTGGTCTGATCTCGACCAGTTTCGTGAAGACCCTCGGCAAGACCCTTTGTCTTGGGCTTGTCGCGGTCGCGATGGATCTTGTCTGGGGCTATGCCGGAATTCTGTCGCTTGGGCATTTCGCCTTTTTCGGGCTTGGCGGGTATATGATCGGCATGTGGCTTATGTATGAGCGGACGCGCGATATCGTCATCAGCTCAATGGCCGATGCCCCGATTCCGCCCACGACGGACGAGATCACCGATGCCATCGGTCACCAGATATTCGGTGTTGTCGGCAGTTCCGAGTTTCCGCTGATCTGGGCCTTTGCGGATAGTCTGACATTGCAACTGGTTTTGGTGGTTGTTGTACCCGGCGCCCTGGCGTTCGTCTTTGGCTGGCTTGCGTTTCGCAGCCGGGTGGCAGGGGTCTATCTGTCGATCCTGACACAGGCGATGACGCTGGCGCTATCGTTCTACCTGTTCCAGAACGACAGCGGATTGCGCGGCAACAACGGCCTGTCGGGCCTGCAAAACCTGCCCGGATTAGAGGCCGTTCCGCAGGAAGTGGTTTCAATCTGGTTCCTCTGGGCCTCGGCGCTTGCGCTCGGGTTGGGATATCTTTTGGCGGCCTGGATCGTGTCGGGCAAGTTTGGCTCGGTTATTCGCGGCATTCGCGATGACGAGGCGCGAGTGCGGTTTCTTGGCTATTCGGTTGAAGGCTATAAACTGGCGCTGTTTACGCTTACGGCCTGTATCGCGGGTATTGCCGGGGCGCTTTACTATCCGCAGGCGGGCATCATAAACCCCGCCGAGATCGCCCCCATTGCATCCATCTATCTGGCGGTCTGGGTTGCGATTGGCGGGCGTGGCCGACTTTATGGCGCCGTGGTTGGCGCCGGGTTTGTCAGCCTTGTTTCATCGTGGTTCACGGGCGGTCAGGCGCCGGATATTCCGCTTGGATTCTACACCATAAAATGGGTGGATTGGTGGCTGATCGTTCTGGGCCTGTCTTTCGTGCTTGTCACGCTTTTTGCGCCCAAGGGGATCGCCGGGTTGTTCGACCTTGTCAGCGACCGCAAGTGGCCCAACCGGCATGGTGCCGATCTGGGCCCTGATGCGGGTGCCTTGCGCGAGCGGGAGGCCAGTGAATGAGCACATTACTGGAAGTCTCGGGCGTCTCGGTCACTTTCGACGGATTCCGCGCAATCAATAACCTGTCGTTTCGGATCGGCACTGCGGAAATGCGCGCTATCATCGGGCCAAATGGGGCCGGCAAGACCACGTTTATGGATATTGTCACCGGCAAGACCAAACCCGACGAAGGGCGCATCCTCTGGGGCGAGAAAAGCCTTTCGTTGCGTGGCATGTCCGAGGCGCGCATCGCACGCGAAGGTGTGGGGCGAAAATTTCAGAAACCTACGGTTTTTGAGGACCAGACAGTCCATGAAAACCTGGTGATGGCGCTTCGCAACAAGCGCGGGCCGTTTGCCGTGCTGTTTTACAAACCCACGGCCAAAGATCTAGCGCGGGTCGAGGTGCTGGCCGCTGAAATCGGTCTTGAGGATGCCCTTTGGCGTAAATCGGGCGAGCTGAGCCATGGCCAGAAGCAATGGCTTGAGATCGGCATGCTACTGGCCCAAGAGCCGCGCCTGTTGCTGGTGGATGAACCCGCAGCGGGAATGACCCCGGCCGAGCGTGAACATACCACCAACATTCTGGTCGAAGCGGCCAAGACCCGCGCCGTGGTTGTGGTGGAACATGACATGGAGTTCGTCCGCCGTCTGAATTGCAAGGTGACGGTCCTGCACGAAGGCGCGGTACTGGCCGAAGGTCGTCTGGATCATGTAACCGCCAATCAAGACGTCATCGACGTTTATTTGGGACGATAACAGATGTTGAGCATTGAAAACCTGACGCTTCATTATGGCCATTCGCAAATTCTGAACGGCATTTCGATGCAGGCGGACCAGGGACAGGTCACCTGCATCATGGGCACCAATGGAGTGGGCAAGACCAGCCTGATCAAGGCCATCTCAGGCACACATCCGCGATCTGGCGGAAAAATGACACTGGATGGTGAGACGCTTGGCGTGCTGCCTGCGCATATTCTGGCGCAAAAGGGTATCGGGTATGTGCCACAGGGGCGTGACATCTTTCCCTTGCTGACGGTGCGGGAGAATCTGCAAACCGGGTTTGGCTGTCTCCCGGCCACAGATCATCACATACCCGAAGAGATGTTTGAGCTTTTTCCGGTGTTAAAGGAAATGCAAGGTCGTCGCGGTGGCGATTTGTCGGGCGGGCAACAACAACAGCTGGCGATTGCGCGGGCGCTGATTACGCGCCCCAAACTGCTTTTGCTGGACGAACCTACCGAGGGCATCCAGCCCAACATCATTCAACAGATCGGTAATGTGATCCGCCATCTTCGCGATCAAGGCGATATGGCGATCATTCTGGTCGAACAGTATTTTGACTTCGCCTATGATCTGGCGGATCAATTTATCGTTCTGCGCCGGGGTGAGGTAACCCTGTCAGGGGACAGGCAACAGACCTCGAGGTCGGACCTGCTGTCGCGCGTTTCTGTGTGAAGGCTGCGGACCCCTGCATTGTGAGCGCGGCATGTCCATCTCGCGCCGGAATCGTATCGAAATGGCCGTGATCGGCATGAAACCCGGGCATCGCCGCCGCCATTGCCGAAAGAAGCCCTTCAGCGGCCTTACGCTTTTCGTGTGTAGGCCTCCAATGCTGCGAGGCACCCATCCTTCCAGATCAGACGCAACCATGCATCAAAAGCGTCTGCGAAGGGTTGGGCGCGATGCAGCTCGCCGTACAACCGGTTTTGCTCCAGCCATGCAATAGGGCGGGTTCTGGTCATCTGGGCAACCTCGCACAGCTCCGGCCAGAACGGATCATTGGGCTCGATCCGGGTGCCGTCTTCACGCGGTCCTGCGCACATGCGCGCCCAGAGCGCCTCGACCAGGGCAAGGCCCTCGACCGACCTTTGCGCAGCCAGCTGATCGCGTAGGACCGGCAACACGAAACCGGTGTGGCGGGCAGAGCCATCAAAAGCCACCCGGCGGGTGGTGTCCACGATGCGCGGGTTCGAAAACCGCTCTTCAATGAGATCGACATAGCTCATGGGTGTCATGCCGGGAACCGGGGCGACGGTTTGCGCAATTTCTTCTGTCTGCACCTTTCGAAACAGTGCAGCAATGAGGGGATGCGCCATACATTCGGCGATGGTCCCGATCGCGAGGATTTCCCCGACATTCGCCAATACCTGGTGCCCGCCGTTAAGGATGCGGATTTTCATGGTTTCATAGGCATGCACATCGTCCGAGAAGGTCGCGCCAACCTGATCCCAATCCGGGCGCCCGGCGCAGAATGAATCTTCGATCACCCATTGACGGAAGGCTTCGTGGGTAACCGGGGCGGCGTCACGGATGCCGAAGTCACGGCTCAGGGCCAGTTCACCTGGTCCGGTTGCGGGGGCGATACAATCGACCATCGAGTTCGGAAATGTTGCCTTCTCCTCGATCCAGTCGGCAAGTTCCGGGTCGGACAGCCGCGCGAGGGATATCACGGTTTGGCGAAGAATGGCGCCATTGCCTTGCAGGTTGTCACAACTAAGGCCGGTGAACGGACCATGCCCGGCCTCACGGCGTTGGCGCAGGGCGGCCACCATGGCGCCAAAGGCCGTGCAGGGGGTGTCTGGATGGGTCGCATCATGCTGAATATCGGGATGGTTGGCGTCGAACCCTTTGCTGACCGGGTCGATATAATAGCCGCTTTCAGTGACGGTCATGGCAACGATACGGATCGCCGGATCAGCCATGGCCCGGATCAGGGGGGCATGGCCTTCCTCAATGGGAAGGTAGTCGATCATCGACCCTATCACTTCGGCCGAGGTTCTGGCCGGATCAAGCTCTATCAGGGTTGTCAGACAATCCTGCGCCAAAAGTTTTTCCCGCATTACCGCATCATAGGGCCGGACCCCGGCGCCGATGATGGCCCAGTCCTGTGCTTTTGCGTCCTGCATCAGGCGGTGCAGATACCAGGCCTGATGCGCGCGATGAAAATTGCCGACACCGATATGAACGATTCCGGGCGTGAGCGCGCTGCGGTCATACCCGGGGTGCTTGACGGTCAGCTGATCGAGCGTTGCGTTGGAAAGCGAGATCAGGTTATCCATTGGCCACTGTCCACGTTGTAGGTTTGCGCAACGATGCAATCAGCCTCGTCGCTTGCTGGAAACATCGCCATGCCGGTCAGGTCTTCGGACAAACAAATCATTCGATCCTGAGACCCCGAGTGTCGAAGCGATGAATCTGATCGTGACGCGGTGTCAGGTGGATCGTGTCACCGTGGCGAAAGCTCACTTCGCCCGGCGCACGCACCGTGATCGTTTCGGCCAGCCCGGTTTCGTGGATGTGAAAGAACGTGTCAGAACCAAGATGTTCCGCCACCGCGACTTTGCCTTGCCAGATGCCGTCTGTGGCGGTTACGTCAATATGTTCGGGCCGAATGCCAATCGTATGCGCGTCAAGCTTTGCGGCCTCTTCACCTTCGATCAGGTTCATCTTTGGCGACCCGATGAAACCAGCCACGAAAACGTTGCGCGGGGAATGATAAAGCTCAAGCGGGCTGCCGACCTGTTCAATCACGCCGGCCTGAAGCACGACGATCTTATCCGCCATGGTCATGGCTTCGACCTGATCGTGGGTGACGTAGATCATCGTAGTCTTGAGCCGCTCGTGCATTTCGCAGATTTCCAGCCGCATCCCGACACGCAATGCGGCGTCGAGATTGGATAGCGGTTCATCGAACAGGAACGCAGAAGGCTCTCGCACGATCGCACGATCGCACGACCGATGGCGACCCGCTGGCGCTGACCACCGGACAGTTGGCCGGGGCGGCGGTCTATGTAATCGGTGAGGTTCAATGCCTTGGCGGCGGCCTCGATCCGGCGGTTCTGTTCCTCGGGATCAATCCCTGCCATCTTCATGGGAAAGGCGATGTTCTTGCGCACCGACATATGCGGATAAAGCGCATAGGATTGAAACACCATCGCCAGGCCGCGTTTGGCTGGTGGGGTATTGGTGGCATCCGCCCCGTCGATCGCGACCTTGCCCGAGGTAAGATCCTCCAACCCTGCGATCATTCGCAGCAGGGTGGACTTGCCACAGCCCGAAGGACCGACAAAGACCGTGAATTCGCCGTCTTCGATGGTGAGATCCAAGGGCGGGATGACCTCAACATCGCCATATGCCTTGGTTACCTGATTGAGTTTGATCTGTCCCATAGGTCTGTTCCTTCCTTATTTGACGGCGCCAAAGGTCAGGCCGCTGACGAGTTGTTTCTGGCTGAACCAGCCAAGAATGAGGATCGGCGCGATCGCCATCGTCGAGGCTGCGCTAAGTTTGGCGTAGAAAAGCCCTTCGGGGCTGGAATAGCTGGCGATAAAGGCGGTGAGCGGAGCCGCCTTGGCCGCGGTCAGGTTCAGCGTCCAGAATGCCTCATTCCAGGCCAGAATGAAGTTCAACAGGAGTGTCGAGGCGATGCCGGGGATGGCCATTGGCGTGAGCACGTAAAGGATTTCTTCCTTCAGGCCTGCCCCGTCCATCCGCGCCGCTTCAAGGATCTCGCCCGGAATTTCGCGGAAATAGGTGTAGAGCATCCAGACGATGATCGGCAGGTTCATGAGCATCAGCACGATGACCAGACCGGTTCTGCTGTCGAGCAGCCCCATCTTGATGAAGATCAGGTAAATTGGGTAAAGAACCCCGACCGCCGGAAGCATTTTGGTCGAGAGCATCCACAGAAGGATATCCTTGGTCCGTTTGCCGGGCACAAAGGCCATCGACCAGGCGGCGGGCACGGCGATGATGATGCCGAGAATGGTAGAACCGCCGGCGATGATCACCGAGTTCCAGAGAAATCGCATATAGTTGGAGCGTTCCAGAACAACCGAGTAGTTTTCCAGCGTCCAGTCAAAAGCGAGGAAAACCGGCGGATCGGCGATCGCTGTCGCTTCGGTCTTGAAGCTGGTCAGGATGGTCCAGAGAATTGGAAAGAAGATCAGCAGACCGACGGTCCATGCCGCAGCGGTGTTGATGATCTTGCGGTTTTGCGTAACTGCACGTGCCATGGTGTTCTCCTCACGCGTCCAGGTTCTTGCCGACCGCGCGCATCAGGAAGATGGCGACGATATTGGCGAGAATGATTGCATAGACACCACCGGCGGACCCGAGGCCGACGTTCTGGCTTTCCAGTACACGCTGGTAGATGAGATATGTCAGTGTCCGGGTGCCAAAACTGCCTTGGGTGGTCACGAAAATTTCGGCGAAGATCCCTAAAAGAAAGATCGTCTGGATCAGGACCACGACGGTTATGGCGCGACCAAGGTGGGGCAGGGTGATGTAGCCAAAGCGTTTGAGCGGCGGGGCGCCATCCATTTCGGCGGCCTCCAGCTGTTCGCGGTCAAGCGACTGGATTGCTGTCAACAGGATCAGCGTCGCGAAGGGCAGCCACTGCCACGAGACGATCATGATGATTGATTGCAGCGATGCCTGGCTAAGCCATTCGATTGGCGTTGCTCCGAAGAACTTCCACAGGTGCGCGAAAAGCCCGTTGACCGGATCCATGAACATGTTCTTCCAGACCAGGGCAGACACCGTTGGCATGACGAAAAACGGTGCGATCACCAGGATACGCACGATGCCCTGGCCCCACATCGGCTGATTAAGAAGGACAGCCAGCAAAACGCCGAAGACGACGGTGATGAACAAAACACCCCCGACAATGGCCAGCGTTGCCAGAACAGACGGCCAAAAGGCGCTTGAGGTGACAAAACGGATGTAGTTGTCAAAGCCAACCCAGCCAAGATCACCGCCGCGCAGGGGCAAGTATTTCTTGAATGAAAACATGAGTGTCATGATCAGTGGAACCAGCATCCAGCCCAGAAGCAGAATAACTGCTGGTGCCATCATCAGACGCGCTGCTGATCGGGAGTGTTGGGTTGCCATTGGGGGCACCTCCTCTGTTAACCGCCATTCATAGGCTGGCTCATTCGCATTTTGGGAGTAGCGAAAAATATAGACCCGAGGAGCACGTGAGAGGGCCGCGCCCCCCGAGGCCAGAAAGCTGCCGGTTAGTAGCCCGCAGCTTCCATTTCGTCGGTCGTCAGGGCCTGTGCTTTTTCCAGAGCCTCTTCAACCGATTGCTGACCGGCAAGCGCTGCCGAGATTTCCTGGCCGACCTGTGTCCCGATTCCGGCCCATTCGGGAATGGCGACAAACTGGACGCCGGTATAGGGCACCGGTTCAACGGCCGGGTCGGTCGGGTCTGCCGCATTGATCGAGTTGAGCGTCATCGCGGCAAACGGAACCTTGGCATATTCTGTGTTCTGATAGAGCGAAGAGCGGGTTCCGGGCGGAACGTTGGCCCAGCCTTCTTTTGACGCGACCAGTGCAGTGTATTCCTTGCTGGTGGCCCATGTGATGAATTCCTTGGCTTCCTCGGTCGCATCAGAGCCGGCCGGGATTGCCAGCGACCAGGCCCAGAGCCAGTTACCGCGCTTGCCCAGACCATTATCAGGCGCCAGTGCAAAACCAACCTGGTCTGCGACAGTCGAGTCCTTGGGGTTGGTGACAAAGGATGCCGCGACGGTGGCGTCGATCCACATGCCGCATTTGCCCTGCTGGAACAGCGACAGGTTTTCGTTAAACCCGTTGGTTGACGCCCCCGGAGGGCCGTAGCCGTTCAGCAGGTCGACGTAAAAGTTGACGGTCGTGGCCCATTCTTCGCTGTCGTATTGCGCTGTCCAGCTTTCATCGAAAGTCCGGGCGCCGAACGAATTGCCCATGGCCGTCAGCAACGCCATGTTCTCGCCCCAGCCGGCCTTGCCGCGCAGGCAGATGCCATAGACTTCGTTGTCCTTGTCGGTCATCGCGGCGGCGGCGTCCTTGATCTGATCCCAGGTCGGGGCTTCGGGCATTTCAAGCCCGGCCTTTTCCATCAGGTCCTTGCGGTACATCACCATCGAGCTTTCGCCGTAAAACGGGGCGGCATAGAGCTCGCCCTCTACGGTCAGACCGTCACGGATCGCAGGCAGAATGTCATCCGCATCCCATGCGGCGGGAAGATCGTTGAGTGACACCAGCCAATCCTGCGCCCCCCAGATTGGAACTTCGTAGGTGCCGATGGTCATCACGTCGAACTGCCCGCCTTTGGCGGCGATGTCCTGCGTGACACGTTGGCGGAGAACGTTTTCCTCCAGTGTCACCCATTCAAGCTTGATATCGGGATGGCTGGCTGTGAACTCATCGGCAAGTCCCTGCATGCGGATCATGTCACCGTTGTTCACGGTCGCAATGGTGATGGTTGTTTCAGCAAAAGCGCTGGTGGCGGTGGCCATTGCCAACGCCGTTGCGGCACAAATTGAGTTCCTCAGAGACATCCTGGTTCCTCCCTGTCACTGGATGATACCCGAGAAGTGTAGAAGTTTAGATGACGCGAAGTCAATATTTTATTGACGCGCGTAAAGTATTTATATTAACAACAATATCCCAAGGGGTTAAGCCGAGTCGCGCATGACCAATCTGCCATCAAACAGCGTTTCCTCCCGTTCTGATGGGCGATCATCCGATTCCAGAATTCTGAACAAGGTGCTGACCGCCCGATTCGCGATCGCGGCATAATCTTGCGCGATTGTCGTCAGCGGCGGGCAGGTAAACCTGGCAAACGGATGATCGTCATGTCCGGCAATACGAAGGCTACACCCTTTGCCATGACCGACACGTATCCCCAACCCATAGGCCGCCGACAGCATCCCGATGGCCAGCCGGTCATTGCTGCACAACACGGTGTTGGTCTGGAACACATTCTCGGACAACATCCGCCCGCCTTCGGCGCGGCCAATTTCCTCGAAATTCCACGCCTCCCCCTCGGCCTGGAAAATATTGGCGTCTTGCCCGTGGCGTTGCATGCTCTCCAGGTAGGCGTGCCGACGCTTGTTGGCGTTCGGGTTGGTCGGTGATTTCATCTCAAAGAAGCAGGGGGGCTCTCCGCTGCGGCAAAGGTATTCCACCATTAAATCAATGCTTTGGAAATTGTCTGTCCCCACAAATGCCTTGCCGACGCCCTCGATGTTGGCATCGAACAGCACCACCGGAACATCCCGATCAAATTTTTGAATGTCTGCCCTGTCCGATGCGCGCCCAAACGGCGCTAGCAAAACCCCCGCCGGCTTTAAGGATCTCAGCGAATCCAGATTGTCCCGCTCCATGGATGGGTTGCCGTGAGAACTCAGCAATATGGGGCTATACCCCGTTTCGATACAGGCGAGCTCAACCAGGCGGCCAATCTCGGAAAAGAACGGATCGGCCAGATTGGGAACGACAATGCCGATGTTCTTGGTTTTGCGCCGGTTCTGATTCACGGCAAACACATTGGGACGATAGTCGTGCTGTTCCAGCGCCTTTTCGATCCTTTCTCGCGTCGTGTGGCGCACGCTGTCTGGATCATTGAAAAATTTTGAAAGCGTAGGGCGCGAAATGCCACTGATGGCTGCGAATTCTTCCATGTTTCGAATTTTGCCCTGAGCCATTTTTACCTCGGAAATTTCTGTATATGTCGCGCGTAAACTATCTGTGAAAATACATTTGATCCCGAGCAAACGTCAAGGCAACAGAGCCGGGCGCACGAAAATACGCAGGCAGTGCAATGGACAAGAGCCCAAGCGCGCCCGTTTTTAAGGCTTTTCGAACAGCTGACAGAGCTTACCAGATCACCGCAAAAGGCGCGCGGGACGGGTCATTGAGGCCGAAAAGGACCGCCACCAATGCGCCAGGATCGATCGCCGCGTTCCAGGTGACTCTGTCAGAGAGTCGCGGCCAACCTAGAAATTATCCTTATTCAAAAGAACGAACGGATATCGCGGCAAGACACCTCAGGATGACAGTTTCCTGAGCAAACCCGCAGTCGAGCCGTCCTTGCCCGTCGGATTTGCCCCCTGGACCATTGGCAAGAGCGTGTTGGAAAGCTCTTTTCCAAGCTCGACACCCCATTGGTCGAAGGAATTGATGCCCCAGATGACGCCTTCGACGAAAACGCGATGCTCGTAAAGCGCGATGATCTGACCGAACGTGAAGGGCGTCAACTTGGGATAGGCAAGGGTCATGGACGGGCGGTTACCCGGGAAAGTGCGATGCTCGGCCTGAATGCGTTGCTGTTCACCCTCAAAGCCAAGGTTTCCAGCGATTTCCATCGCCTGTTCAATAGAGCGCCCCAGCATCAGCGCTTCGGACTGGGCGAGACAGTTGGCCTTTAGCAGATCATGATGCACTTTCAGGTCGGGCTCGTGGCTCTCTCCTGCGATCAGGAATTCTGTCGGAATAACGTCTGTTCCCTGGTGCAGAAGCTGAAAAAAGGCGTGCTGCCCATTGGTGCCGGGTTCGCCCCAGACGACGGTGCCGGACTTGCGGGCGAGGGGTTTGCCATCGGCTGAAACACTCTTGCCGTTGCTTTCCATGTCGAGCTGTTGGAGATATGCGGGAAGACGCAATAGCCTCTGGTCATAAGGCAGCACGGCCCGTGTCGGGTAACCGCAGATGTTGCGATGCCACACGCCCACCAATCCCATCAGAATTGGCAGGTTGCGGTCAAGGGGCGCGGTTTGAAAATGCCCGTCCATAGCGTTTCCGCCGGCCAGAAAAGCGCGGAAATTGTCGGGCCCGACGGCCAGCAGGATCGGCAATCCGACCGGCCCCCAGAGGGAGTACCGTCCACCAACCCAGTCGGCAAAGCCAAAAACCCGATCAGGGACGATGCCCATCTCTGCGGTCAGTTCCCGCGCTGTCGAGACCGCCGCCAAGTGCTCTCGCACTTTGGGCCCGACGCCCGCCTCTAGCCAATCCAGGGCTGTTCTGGCGTTGGTCATGGTCTCAATCGTGGTAAAGGTTTTCGAGGCGACGATGATCAGCGTGGTGTGCGGGTCGAGATCGCGCAAAGTGTCCCTTACATGGGCGCCGTCCACGTTCGAGACAAAATGGCACCGTGGCCCGTCGTGGTAAGGCGCCAATGCAAGCGTTGCCATGGCCGGCCCCAGGTCGGACCCGCCGATCCCGATATTAACCACATCTGTGAACCGCGCGCCGCCTGCGGCAACGATCTCGCCGCAACGGACGCCGTTTGCAAAGCGCTCCATTTTGCCAAGCGTTTCGGCAATTTCGGGGCGCACATCCTTGCCATCAACCTCCAGCGGCTGGCTCTCTGTGGCTCGCAGGGCAGTGTGCAACACGGCCCTGTCTTCGGTCGTGTTAATCTTGTCGCCGCGAAACATGGCCTCGCGTTTTTCGGCGATACCCGCCGTTTCCGCGAGTTCGAGCAAAAGCGTCAATGCCGCCGCATCTAGATTGGTTTTGGAATAATCCAGCAACAGACCATCGGCTTCGGCCGAGAAGTCCTCAAACCTGTCGGGAGCATCAAACAGCGAAATAATCTTGCGATCACCCGCAGCGGCCAGGTTTTCTTCAAGCTTGCGCCAGACAGTCGTCATGATTTGCCCTCCAGTTTCGCCGCGTCTCGTGCGAGGGATTCGATGCCGGCCCAATCTTGGCTCGCAATCAGGTTTTGTGGGGCGATCCAGCTTCCGCCTGCGCAGATGACGTTGGGCAGGCTCAGGTAGGTTTTGGCGTTGTCGGGGCTGATGCCGCCGGTTGGGCAAAAGGATATTTGCGGGAGCGGGGCGCCGATGGCTTTCAGCGCCGGGGCACCGCCGGATGCTTCGGCGGGAAAGAATTTGAGCATGTCATAGCCTCGGGCCAGCAATCGCATCGCCTCGGTCGCTGTTGCGGCGCCGGGAAGAAGCGGCAGGTCTTCTGCCTCGCAGGCCGCCAGCAATTCATCTGTCGCGCCGGGAGAGACGCCAAAGCTCGCGCCCGCATCCTTGGCGGCGCGCACATCGTCGGGCGTGATCAATGTGCCGGCCCCGACATGGCCACCGGCCACCTGCGACATCGCCCGGATGGCATCAAGCGCTGCGGGGGTGCGCAGGGTCACCTCAAGGGCGGGCAACCCCCCGGCGACCAGGGCTTCGGCGAGCGGGCGGGCCTGGCTGGCATCCTGTATCACCAGCACCGGCACGATCGGCGCCAAACCGCAGATTTCCTTGGTCAGGTGACAGGCATCTTGGGCAGAAAGCACCATGGATTATCCTCCGAAAATGGTTGCGCCGGTATCGGCCGCGCCGACATTTTGCCGGAATGCGGCAAAAAGTTCACGCCCGGCGCCGAATTGGTTTGCGCTCAGATCCGCCGTTTCGGGGGGGCGGTCCGATACCCCCGGGGTCAGAATATCCAACACGCCCTGCTCGGCATCGACGCGTAGAATATCACCATCGCGCAGGCGGGCAATCGCGCCGCCGTTGACCGCTTCGGGGCAGACATGAATGGCGGCAGGCACCTTGCCGGATGCGCCCGACATGCGACCATCGGTGACCAGGGCCACCTTCTGGCCGCGACCTTGCAGGATCGAAAGCAAGGGGGTTAGACTGTGCAATTCGGGCATGCCATTGGCCTTGGGCCCCTGAAACCGCACCACAACCACAAGATCGCCGGTCAGCTCGCCGGCCTTGAAGGCCGCTTTCACGTCGTCTTGGTCGGCAAAGACCCGGACGGGTGCCTCGACCACACGATGTTCGGGCGCAACGGCAGAGACTTTCATTACTGCCGTTCCCAGGGAACCGGTAAGAAGGGACAGGCCGCCGGTGGGTTGAAATGGGTCAGAGGCCGGGCGCAGGATCTTGTCGTTCAGGCTTTGCCCTGCCCCATCCTGCCAGGTCAGGTCTTCGTTGATCAACCGGGGTTCGCGGGTGTAGGTTTCAAGGCCGCCCCCGGCCACGGTTTTGGTGTCGGGATGCAGCAAGCCGCTGTCCAGAAGTTCGCCAATCATATAGCCAAGCCCGCCCGCCGCGTGGAAATGGTTCACATCCGCCAGACCATTGGGATAGACCTTCGCCAGAAGCGGCGTTATTTCCGACAGGTCCGAAAAATCCTGCCAATCGAGAATGATCCCGCCCGCGCGGGCCATTGCCAAAAGATGGATAAGAAGGTTGGTCGAGCCGCCGGTGGCGTTCAGACCAACGATGCCGTTTACAAAGGCCTTCTCGTTCAGGATATCGCAAACCGGCGTATAGGCATTGCCAATATCGCTGAGGGCCAATGCGGTTTGCGCGCCATGCCGGGTCAGCGCGTCGCGCAAAGGCGTATTCGGGGTCACAAAACTGGTGCCGGGCAGGTGCAGCCCCATGAATTCCATCAACATCTGATTGGTGTTGGCGGTGCCGTAAAACGTACAGGTGCCGGGGCCATGATAGGCCGCCATCTCGGCCGCCATAAGGGCATCGCGACCGACCTCGCCGGTGGCGAATTTCTGACGCACGATAGCTTTTTCATCATTGGCCAGGCCGCTTGTCATTGGCCCGGCGGGCAGGAAGACCGCAGGCAGATGACCAAAGGCCTGCGCGGCAATCACCAGCCCTGGCACAATCTTGTCGCAGACCCCGAGGAACACGGCGGCATCAAAGGTGTTATGGCTGAGCGCGACAGAAGCCGCCAAGGCGATGACATCGCGGGAAAACAGGCTAAGCTCCATGCCCGCCTCGCCCTGGGTCACGCCATCGCACATCGCCGGAACCCCGCCCGCCACCTGGGCGGTGCCCCCCACCGCGCGCACCGCCTCGCGGATCAGGTCGGGGTAACGTTCAAACGGCTGATGCGCCGACAGCATGTCGTTATAGGTGGTGACAATCCCGAGGTTGCCCGCCGTCGCCTGGCTCAACTGGTCCTTGTCTTCGCCCGAGGCCGCATAGGCATGGGCCTGTCCGCTACACGACAGATGCGCCCGGGCGGGCCCTTTTGAGCGGGCCGCGGTCATGCGGTCCAGATAGGCCCTGCGGGTTGGTGCGCTGCGGGCGATGATGTTCTGCGTCACCCTGTTCAGTGTTGAATTCAAAGCCATGTCATCTTCCTCCTTTCAGGGGATATCTTTTCGATCCGCTCGGTCCATCTCGCGCCAGCGGCGCCCGTCTCGGTGCAGCAGCATCAGCGCATCCTCGGGGCCCGAGCCTCCGGCGTCATAGGGGTGAGGGCGCTGATGTGCCTCGGCCCAACCGGCGATCAGCGGGTCCGCCCATTCCCATGCGGCTTCTACCTCGTCGCCGCGCATGAACAGCGTCTGATCACCGCGGATCACGTCCATGATCAGCCGCTCATAGGCATCCTGCGCCTCGGCCCCATCGCTCAGGGCATCGGCAAACGTCATGTCCAGCGTGACCTCGGCCAGTCGCAGACCGCCGGGGCCGGGTTCCTTGATCGTTGTGCGCAGGGTAATGCCCTCATCCGGTTGTAGTCGGATGATCAGCGCATTACCACGCCGCCCTTCCAGTTTTGGAAAGATCATGTGGGGCGGGTCGCGAAACATCACGACAATTTCGGAACAGCGCGCCCGGAGCTTTTTGCCGGTGCGCAGATAAAACGGCGTGCCCGCCCACCGCCAGTTGCCGATATTGACCTTCATCGCAACAAAGCTTTCGGTTCGGCTGTCGGGATTGCCGACGTGATCGACATAGCTGTCGTTGCCTGCCGCTTGCCTGTATTGGCCGCGCACGATGTCATCCTGGGCCACCGGCTCTAGTGCCTCGATCACTTTGACCTTTTCGTCACGCACTGCGTTTGGCGAGAGCTTCGAGGGGGGCTCCATCGCGGTCAGGCACAAAAGCTGCATCAAGTGGTTCTGCACCATGTCGCGCATTGCGCCCGAGCGGTCATAATAGTCGCCGCGCCCGCCGACCCCGATGCTTTCGGCCACGGTGATCTGTACGTGATCAATATGGGTGGCGTTCCACAGGGGTTCCCAAAGAGAATTGGCAAAGCGCAACGCCATCAGGTTCTGAACGGTTTCTTTTCCGAGATAGTGATCAATCCGGTAAATCTGATGTTCGTCAAAGTTGCGGCGCAACTCCGCATTCAGCGATCGCGCCGTTTCCAGATCATGACCAAAAGGTTTTTCCACCACGATGCGGCTTTGTGGCGTCGCAATGCCATGCGTATTCAGGCTGGCGGCAATCGGGCCAAAGAGCGAGGGCGACACCGACAGATAGAACGCCCGGATCACATCAGGCCGCAGCAGTTTGGCCAGTTCGGACCAGCCCCCGCCGCCCGTGGCATCGACACGCACATAGCTGAGCTTGTCGAGAAAGGCGTTCAGCGCGTCTGTATCGGCCGCCGTCCCGGGGGCAAATTCCAACAGGCTGTTGCGCACCATGTCCTGAAACTCTGACTGCTCCATATCCGAGCGCGCCGAGCCGATCACACGTGCGCCCTCGGGCAATTGGCCGACAAGGGCGCGGTGAAACAGACCCGGCAGAATTTTGCGACGTGCAAGGTCACCGGTAATACCAAAGATCACCAGATCAAACGGGTCAACCGGAATGACGCGGGATACCATCGCTTAGCCCACACGTTTCTGAGGGTAGGGAAGGGCAAGCAATTCGCCGATGCGCCGCCCGGTTTCAATCATCCGGTTCGAAAACCCCCATTCGTTGTCATACCAGCTGACGACGCGCACCAGGCCACCCGCAGTCACGCTGGTCTGGGCTGCGGCAAAGCATGACGAATGCGGATCATGATTGAAATCGACCGACACCAGCGGATCTTCCTCATAGGCGAGAATACCTGCAAGCTCACCCGTTGATGCGGTTTCGAGTGCGGCGTTGATCGCGTCGCGGGTCGCCGGTTTTTCCGGCACAAAGCTAAGATCGACCAGCGACACATTGGGCGTCGGTACGCGGATGGCAGAGCCTTCGAGTCGGCCCTTGAGCTGTGGCAGCACCAGAGAAATCGCGCGCGCGGCGCCGGTCGAGGTGGGCACCATCGACAGGGATGCAGCCCTGGCACGGTAAAGATCGCGATGGCTGGTGTCATGGCTGGGCTGATCACCGGTGAAAGAATGAACCGTGGTCATGTAGCCGGTTTTGATGCCAAACTCCCGGTCCAGCACCATCGCCATCGGGGCAAGGCAATTTGTGGTGCAAGACGCGTTTGAGACAATCACATCGTGGTCGGTCAGCGTCAGATGATTGACCCCGTAGACAACCGTGCGGTCCACATCCTGACCCGGCGCCGATATCAGAACCCGCCGTGAGCCGTTGGCCAAATGCCGCGCCGCATCGGCGCGTGTAGTGAAAAGACCTGTGCATTCATAGGCGATATCAACATCCTGCCAGGGCAAGTCTTCGGGGGTGCGAATGGCCGTGAGGCGGATGCTGTGGTTGCCAACCTCAATCCGGTCTCCGATCAGCCGCACGCGCGCCTTGAGGCGGCCATGAACACTGTCATATCGAAGCAGATGTGCGATGGTTTCCGGCGCGGCCAGATCATTGATCGCCACAACCTTGATGTCATCCGCGCCACTTTCGATCAAGGCCCGCAGAACACCCCGCCCAATTCGCCCAAAGCCGTTGATTGCAATATTAACGGTCATCTTCTTTCCTCCGTTTGGTTTGGTCGGCAAGAACCAAATTTATGCTAGTATTGTTAGCGCTAACATATTTGCGCCAAAAAAAGAACCATGCCTTGCTCTCCGGAACATCTCATAACTCTCCTGCCCAGGGAGGATTGGCGCCGACACGAGAGACCGTGATCGCCGCAACCCGGGCACCATGCGACAGAACCTCTCTCACTATGTCCTCAGAGAGATGATTCAGGCCGGATTTACGCAACTGGCCAAGCTCTGACAGTTTGGCTAGAACGCCGGCATTGAACGTATCTCCAGCCCCTACCGTGTCACAGATTTGAGCCTGGACCGCGGGCACCTGAACCTCGGTGCCATTTGACAAAAACCCTGTCGCACCTTCACCGCCACGCGTCAGGATAACCAGGGACGGCCCTTTGTTCAGTATCGCCTCGACCTTTTCAAGCAACGACAAAGGAACCGGCAAGATCCAGTTCAGGTCTTCGTCAGACACCTTTACGATATCGGTCAACGTCAACATCCGCTCCAGTCTGGAGCGGTAACGATCAATGTCGCGAATGAAGCTGGGACGGATGTTGGGATCAAGCATGACCGCCCGCCCGTCACTCTCGCGCTCAAGCAAAGAGGCATAGGCGTCCGCGCCGGGCTCACACGCCAGGCTGATCCCGCCGAAATAGAGTGCGGAAACCTCGGCAGGCAAAACCGGCATGTCGTCAGGTTTCAACATACGCCCGGCTGAATTCTCGTCATAAAAATCATAGGTCGCATGACCGTTCAGAAGACGAACGAAGGCCAGGGTGGTGGGGCGGTCTGTGGTTATCACGTGGGAAATTCCGACATGGCTGGCCTTCAGCGCATCTGTAAGTTGTTGCCCGAACATGTCGTTCGACACTCCGGTCAGCATGCCAGTCTGCACCCCAAGCCTGCCCAGAGCGATCGCGGTATTGAACACCGCACCGCCGCAATGGGGCACGAAGCCGTCAAGCCCAGTTTTGGTCGGGGCCGGGATCATGTCGATCAGTGCTTCGCCGCAGCAGAGTATCATCTCTCAGCCTTTCAGGTATGCATTTCGGTCAACGAGGAACCTTTCGGACAACGGCAGACTTGCAGCACCCAGAGACCGGGCATCGCTGCCGATCGTGCCTTCGCGTATCTCCGGGGCTGTGATGCCTGCCAAGGACAACCTGCCAAGGCGACGGCTTGTGCGTTTGACCAGTTCGGCCCGCACCTCTGCTGGCATCCAGCCGTCGACGAGGACACAGTTGAAATCAATCAAACAGGTGGAAGACAGGATCGCCTGGGCGATCCCGTTGGCCGCCTCATCCATCCATGGGCCCAGTATATCTTCGGGAAGGTGCCAGCTGTCAGGCGAGCCCCAAATCATGTCACCATCGCCACCCTGGGCCACAAACTCGGTGTCCAGCGCCACAAGCGAGGCAACTTCCACCAACTGGCGCGCCTTGCCACCCGCAGCGGCAATCGGCAGCGAGCCAAGCGCCGCAGCGTTTCCGCTCTGTCCGGTATATAGCGCATTGTCCAGGACCAGCCCGCCGCCAATAAAGAACCCGACAAAAAAGTATAGAAAGTTCCGCGGCTTGGTCTGATCCCCAAAAACCAGTTCCGCGCCGCAGGCCGCAGAGGCATCATTGCAGATAAACACAGGGAAATCCCATCGTTCCCCGATCTCGGCCGCAATATCGCGATCGCGCCAGCCTGCCATCTCGGCGGGATCAATGCCCAACGGTTTGGCCCAGTCCCAAAGCTGAAACGGCAAGGCGATGCCCAGCCCCGCCACGCGCGCCCGATGCTCGACTGGCAACCTGTCAAGAAGTTGTTCGATTGCGTCATTTGCAAATTCTATTGCACCATCCGGGGTCGGGTAGCGGTGAGCAAGGCGCAAGCGGTGTTCCACATGTCCCAGGAAATCTGTCAGAACCAGATCCAAACTGCGCCGACCCACTTTGAGGCCAAGGAAGAATGCGCCATCCTTGTTCAGCCCCATCGGCACAGACGGCTGCCCGACCCTGCCTCTTACCGGCCCGCCTTTCTTGAGCAAACCATCTGCCTCAAGCGACCGCATTATTACCGATACGGTTTGCGCCGACAGCCCCGTCAATTGTGCAATCCTGGCTTTGGCCAGAGCGCCTGATCGCCGGATCAGAGACAGAACGAGGCGCTCATTATAGGCGCGCATTCCGCTTTGATTCGAACCACGGGCGGCCGCTTGCGCAGCACTTCCGCTTTCTACCCTGGCCAACGTGTTTTCCATCAGATTCTCGATAAACGGCAAATCCACCATTCGTCAAAACCTTACAGATTCGCCTTATCCTGTCAATAAATAAATAAGAGTGATTTATTTATCCGAAGAATATGGGAGCATTGGCTTTCTTACAGGCGAGAGCCAGAACAATTTTTCTGAACCGATTGGCACCGTTGAATGTGTGCTTGACTGGGTGCCGGGGCATTTTCCAACTGATCCGCATGGTCACGGCTGGCAGCTTTCAATACGCTGAATAGCCAGCTTTTGGGTCCAAGCCCCAGGCCGTGTCTGCATTTATACAGCCGTTACAAACCCTTCGATCATCGCGGCCAGGAGGGGCGAGCCTTCCTGCGCCGCGAGAAAGTTGTAGCCTTTGTAGGGATCGGTTTTAAAGGCGCGGATCGCGTCAACCGAGGGCATAGGTACAATTCCATCCTCAATCGCAAAGAGGCGCATATCGCCGAGACCCAGCAAATGCGCGCTTGGGGTGCAGGCGGGATCATTGCCGTGATCCTCGTAGATCAGAACGCTGCCGTCTTTGATTGCCTGCGTTGCGCCGTCTATCGCCGCAACCTCGGCGCCCTCAACGTCAAGTTTGATAAGCGCGGCGGTGCCCGCAGGCACCAGATCGTCAATCGCCAGCGTCGTGACGGTCTCGGTCTGATCGCCTTGCCCGGCCCCCGTAGCCCCCAAAAGCCGCGCCGAGGCATGGCTGAGGTGGGTATTGAGAAATGTCAGCGTTTCGCCCGACCGCGCATGAATAGCGGCGCGGTGCAGGGTGACATTGGGGAGATCGCCCGCGTTTCGCGCGAGCGCGGCATAGGTTTTAGCCGAGGCCTCGACCGCGATCACATGCTCGAACATCGCAGCACTTTGGATGGTCCAATAGCCCTTGTTCGCGCCAAGATCACAAAACAGCGGCACCTGTCCCTGCGCTGCATCAAGGGCGGCTGCGACCTCTGGTTCATACGGAAAGCGGTAGAGCGCGAAGCGTGTCCAATAACCGTCATTTAGCGATATGCGAAACGGCGCACCGCCATTGACGCGCAAGAACGCGGCATTTTCCGGGCTGAAGATCCGCCCAAGACCGCGCGCAAAGCGCCCATAAAGCCCACGGGTCACGGCCAGCCGAAACAGCCCCATCAGCAACAGATATTGCAGACGGGCGGCAGGGCTGGAGAATGTAATGCTGCGCTGGCGTGTCATGCGGGCACAGGTAGTCGCGCCGCCACGCAAGCGCAAACCCAAAACACAAAACCCACACGCGCTTGTGTGTCGAGTTTTAGTGCATGAGCGCCGTGAAACCCCCAGATTCGAGGTGTGAAAACCGGCGCTGATGCGCCCCGGATAAAGGAGATATCCCATGTTTAAACGTTTATGCTCCACCGCTCTTATCTTTGGCGCCGCAGCCCTTGCGCCGCCGCAACCGGCCGCTGCGCAGGGTCTGAGTTGCTTGCCGCGAGACGCACTTGTTGAGCGGCTGGAAGGTCGATATCGCGAACATCTCGCCGGGGGTGGGCTTCAGAATGCGCAACAATTGCTCGAGGTCTGGACCTCGGCTGAAACCGGGACATTCACGGTTTTCATCACCCGGCCCGATGGGGTGAGCTGTATTGTGGCGACCGGGCAGCATTGGAATGAGGCCACCCAAACCCGGCTTGATGGGGTGGCGGGGTAATCGCGCATTGCCCACAAGGGGGGTGAGTGGTATCTGGCCTGCAAATTAGTTATGCAAGGAGCCACCCCCCACATGGCACAGGATTATATCGTCAAGGACATCAACCTCGCGGCCTATGGGCGCAAGGAACTGAATATCGCTGAAACCGAAATGCCGGGCCTGATGGCGTTGCGTGCCGAATACGGCGAGGCCAAGCCGCTCAAGGGCGCGCGGATCGTGGGCAGCCTGCACATGACGATCCAGACGGCTGTTCTGATCGAGACGCTGGTTGATCTTGGCGCCGATGTACGCTGGGCCTCGTGCAATATCTTTTCCACGCAGGACCATGCGGCGGCGGCGATTGCTGAAGGTGGCACGCCGGTTTTCGCAATCAAGGGTCAGAGCCTCGAAGAGCACTGGGATTACCTTGACAAGTCGTTCATGTTCGAGGACGGCCCGAACCTGATCCTTGATGATGGTGGCGATGCCACGCTCTACGTTCTGCTCGGCGCGCGCGCCGAAGCCGGAGAGGACATCATCCCGGTGCCCACCTCGGAAGAGGAAGAGGCCATCAAGGCCCAGATCGCCAAGCGCATGGCCGCAAGCCCCGGCTGGTTCACCAAGACCCGAGACCAGATCGTAGGTGTCTCTGAGGAAACCACCACCGGCGTGCATCGTCTCTATGACCTGCACAAGAAAGGCCAGCTTCCGTTCCCGGCGATCAACGTGAACGACTCTGTGACCAAGTCGAAGTTTGACAACAAATACGGCTGCAAGGAATCGCTGGTTGACGGCATCCGCCGCGCCACCGACACGATGATGGCGGGCAAGGTTGCCGTGGTCATGGGGTACGGCGATGTTGGCAAAGGCTCGGCGGCGTCGCTGCGCGGTGCGGGGGCCCGTGTTAAGGTGACCGAGGTCGATCCGATCTGCGCGCTTCAGGCCGCGATGGACGGGTTTGAAGTTGTCTTGCTGGAAGATGTCGTATCCTCGGCGGATATCTTCATCACCACCACCGGCAACAAGGACGTGATCCGCATCGAGCATATGCGCGAGATGAAGGATATGGCGATTGTCGGCAACATCGGCCACTTTGATAACGAGATCCAGGTTGCGACCCTCAAGAACCACAAATGGACCAACATCAAAGAACAGGTCGACATGATCGAGATGCCGAATGGTCATCGTCTTATCCTGTTGTCCGAGGGGCGCTTGCTGAACCTTGGCAATGCCACGGGTCACCCGTCTTTTGTGATGTCGGCCTCGTTCACCAACCAGGTTCTGGCACAGATCGAGCTTTGGACCAAAGGCGACCAGTACAAGAACGACGTCTACATCCTGCCCAAGCATCTTGATGAAAAGGTTGCGCGCCTTCACCTCGACCGGATTGGCGTCAAGCTGACCAAGATGGATGCCGAGCAGGCGGCCTATATCGGCGTCTCGCCGGATGGCCCGTTCAAGCCCGAGCATTACCGTTATTGATCACGCAAATGCCTATGGTGAGCGCCCGTTGACCGGTTGGTTGGCGGGCGTTTTTCGTATGCATTGCGCCTAAGGGGAGAGTTCGGAAAATTTTCCCTTTGTGCGGATAAAGTCTGTCGTTATCGTGCCCAAAGCTTCGGTATCGGGGCATGGAGAAATGATAAGCGGCCAAAGCGCCGAAAATCTGGGAGAGATTTGATGGGAAAGCGTGACGATTTGATTGCTCAATATGCGGATGACCTGCGCAACAAGTGCGGGATGCAGCCGGATATGGGCCTGTTGACCAAGGTGACAATCGGCTGTGGGCCGGCGATCTATAACGCCGATGCCTCGACAGTGGCTGGTAGCCAGCCAGGAGAGATTGAAACGGTCAAGAACAATTTCCTGATCAAGAAACTGGGCCTTGCCGATGGTCCGCAGCTGGATGATGCGATTGCTCAGGTGATCGAGGTTTACGGCAAATCCGAGCGCAACAAATACCGTGCGGTCGTCTATTACATGCTGACCAAACATTTCGGCAAAGAGGCGGTCTACGGATAAGCAGGACCACATCCATGTGTTAAAGCGCCTGCCCGATGCGGCGGGCGTTTTTCATTTGTGCGCGGTACGCTGCTGCGGCGCTGTCAATTTGAACTAGTTTTGCGCTATTCGGTGTTTGGAAAATGGGCGAGGGTGGCGTAGAAAGAGAGTGTTCGCGCCAGTAAGGCCGATACCTAATTCAGTTACACGTGTGGTGCTTTGGGAGCACGTGGGGTGACGGAGGGTGTTGGCATTCTGGTCAACACCCTCCGTTTTATCTTCAGGGCTGTGATCTAGGGTGTAAGCCCTGCGAGATCGCAGATGATGCGCCATTCCTCTTCGGTCACCGGCTGAACCGACAGGCGCGAGTTTTTCACCAGAACCATATCGGCAAGGCGTGGATCGGCCTTGATCATGTCCAGAGTGACCGGCGTTTTCGCGCCCTCGATGGCCTTGATATCCACACAGTCCCACCGCGGATCGTCGGCCTTGCTATCGGGGTGAGAGGTGGCGATCACCTCGACACTGCCGACAACCGCCTTTTCCTTTTGGCTGTGGTAGAAAAAACCGCGATCACCAAGCGCCATTTCACGCATGAAGTTGCGCGCCTGATAGTTGCGCACGCCATCCCATTCCTCGCCTGCGTCGCCCTTGGCGATCTGGTCTTGCCAGCCCCAGGTCGAGGGCTCGGATTTGAACAGCCAATAGCGCATATTTTAGATGACTTTCTTCCACGGAATCAATTCAACGCCTGAAAACAGCCCGGCCTTGGCGTAGGGGTCATTTTCGGCCCAGTCCCTGGCGGCTTGCATGTCCTCGACGTCAAGAATGACCAGCGAGCCGATCATGCCGCCGTCATCATCCAGAAGCGGGCCGGCCTGACTTACCACACCGGTGGATTTGAGATAGGCGATATGCGTGTCGCGGTTATCAAGGCGGGTTTGCAGGGCACCGGGTTTGTCACGGGCAATCAGGGCAATCAGCATCATTCTTCCTTCAATGGTCTGGAGAGCAGCATATCCATAGCCTGATCGACGCGCAATTCACCATTGACCAAAGCGGTCACGGCATGGGTGATCGGCATATCAATCTTCATCGCTGTGGCGCGGGCAAGAACCGCGTGCGCGGTTGCGGCGCCTTCGACCGTGACGGCTGGGTCAAACCCGGTGCCCTCGCCGATACTCAGACCAAAGCGGTAATTACGCGACTGATCCGAGGTACAGGTAAGCGCGAGATCGCCAAACCCGGAAAGCCCGGCAAGGGTGTCTGGGTGAGCCCCAAGTGCCCGCGCAAAACGGTTCATTTCGGCAAACCCCCGCGTCATCAAGGCGGCGCGTGCGCTTTCACCAAGCCCGGCGCCGATGACCGCACCGCAAGCAATCGCGATCACGTTCTTGAGGGCGCCGCCCAGCTCTGCGCCGGTGGTGTCAGTGGTGCGATAAAGCCGCAGATTGGGGGTGGTCAGCGCCGATTGAAGCGCCTTGCCGGTGCCCTCATCCGCACAGGCCAGCGTTAGCGCGGTCGGCAGGCCAAGTGCGATATCGCGGGCAAAGCTTGGCCCGGTGAGAATGGCGGCATTTGATCCAGGGCAAGCCTGGGCAATAAGCGCGGTCGGCCCAAGCCCTGTTGCCAGATCGACCCCCTTGCAACAGGCCACCAGCGGACGATTATCAAGAGCCGCCGCAAAATCTTCCAGAAAGCCGCCCAGTTTTTGCATCGGAATGGCCAGCAGACAGGGTTGCCTGCCCGCCGCCAGCGGCCCGCTGGTCAGCGTGATGCGCTCTGGCAGATCTATGCCGGGCAGGCGTCGCGCATTCTCGCGGGTGGCGCGCATTTCGGCGGCGTGCCCCGCGTCGCGTGCCCAAAGCGTTACCGGCGCAATCTTGGCCAGCGAGACCGCCAATGCGGTGCCAAAGGCCCCTGCGCCACAAACGGTAATCATGCCTTGGCCCCCTTTTTGCCGCTGCCAAGCATCGCCGGGCTGGTGCGATCCAGCGGCCAGCGGGGCCGGGCGGCCAATGTCATGTCATCGTGGTGCCCGGTCATGAATAGCTCGGCCCCCGCATAGGCGATCATCGCCGCATTATCGGTGCAAAGCGCCAGCGGCGGCGCGATAAAGCGCGCGCTGACCTCTGCGGCGGTCCGTTCAAGACCGGCGCGAATACTTGCATTGGCGGCAACGCCCCCGGCCACGGCCAGGACTGGCGTGGCGGGATTTTCCGCGAGATAGGCGACAAGGGCGCGGGCGGTCTTTTGGGCCAGCACATCGCTTACCGCCGCCTGAAACCCGGCGCAAAGATCGGCGCGATCCTGCGGGGTTAGCCCCGATTTTTCGGCAATCACCTGATCGCGGGCGCGCAGAAGCGCGGTTTTAAGCCCCGAGAACGACAGATCACAACCAGGACGATCCAATAGCGGGCGGGGAAAGCGAAAGCGTTTGGCATCGCCTTTGCGCGCTTCGTGCTCAACCGCCGGGCCGCCGGGTTGCGGCAGACCCAAAAGCCGCGCTGTCTTGTCAAATGCCTCGCCGGGGGCGTCGTCGATGGTGCCGCCAAGCCGGGTAAAATCATCCGGGCCACGCACGATCAGAAACTGGCAATGCCCGCCCGAGACAAGCAACATCAGGTAAGGATAGGCAATTTGATCAGTAAGGCGCGGTGTCAGGGCGTGCCCGGCCAGATGGTTCACGCCGATCAGCGGCAGGTTCGCGCCCGCCGCGATCCCCTTGGCGCACATCACCCCCGCGATCACCCCGCCGATAAGGCCCGGCCCGGCGGTGACCGCCACCGCGTCAAGATCGCGCAGGGCGACACCGGATTGCGCAAGCGCGTCGCGCACGCACAAATCAAGCTTTTCGGTATGGGCACGGGCGGCAATTTCGGGCACCACGCCGCCAAAATCGGAATGCAGCGCGGTTTGACCGAACACAACAGAGGACAGGATTTCAGCCGCGCCCGTGGTTGGAATGCGTAAAATTGCGGCGGCGGTGTCGTCGCAGCTGCTTTCGAGGCCCAGAAGGATCAACGGCTGTGTCATAATCCTGCCCGTTGCGTGATGGTTGCGAGGCAGGTAACACCTTATCTCGCAGGCAACAACTCTGGACAGTGGATGACCGTGACGATCCTGATCACCCGGCCCGACCCCGCCGCGACACGCTTTGCCGATCAGGTCACGGCGTGTCTTGGGGATAAGGTTGCGACGCTCTGCGCGCCGCTGATGCGGATCGAATATGGCGGGGCGTTGCCGGATATTGGTGGTGATGAGGTGCTGATCTTTACCTCGCTCCATGGCGTGGCCGGGTTCTGTCGCCTGACCGCGCGGCGCGATTTTACCTGTTACGCTGTGGGCGATGCCACCGCCGAGGCGGCAAACCGTGCCGGGCTGCGCGCGATTTCGGCGGGCGGTGATGCAGGCGCTCTTTTGGCGCGGATCGCGGCGGATGGGGCCAGGGGCCCGTTTTTGCACCTGCGCGGCGAATATGTGGCGGCGGATATTGCCGCCGCCCTGCGGGATCAGGGCCATGAGGCGCGACAGGCCGTCGTCTATGAACAGGTCGATGCGAGCCTGAACGATCAGGCGCTGGCGCTTTTGGCCGGAGAGGCGCCGGTGATCGTGCCGCTGATGTCACCGCGCAGCGCGCAGGTGTTTTTTGCGGAGGCCCAGGGCGCGGTGGCGCCGATCCTTGTCGCGGCGATAAGTAGCAATGCTGCCGACGCGGTGCCCCCTGGCAAGACCAAAGTGGTTGAAATCGCGCAAACCCCTGACGCGAGGGGTGTTTTGAATGTGCTGTGCAATCTGGTCAAGCGGCTTGAGGGTGGAAACCCCGCGCAGTAAGGTCAGATTCAAAGATGTGGATCACAAGATTCGAAAAGGTGGTGTAACGTGGCTGAGAAAAAGAAAACATCAAAGGATCGGGCCGGTGCAGATGAGGCATCGCAAAGCACCGATACCACAGCAGATGTTCAGCCCACCTTCGCGCATGCAGCCTTGGATGAAGAGACCACGCCCGAGACCGCCGACAACAGCGCCGCCAAGCAAAGCGATGATGATGCTTCAGAGGACATGACCGCGACCGTCGCGGAAGATACCTCAGACGACATCCCCTCGGATGAGGGCACCGCCGCACATGACGACACAGACGACAGCGCCGAGGAAAGCCCGGCAATGCAACCATCGCCGATGGTCACCACCGAACAGGTCGTGGTGCGAGAGGGCGGGTTCTGGTCGATGGTTCTTGGCGGGATCGTCGCGGCGGGTGTCGGGGCTCTGGCTGCACCCTATGTGCTGCCACAGGCCTGGTTTGAAAACGGCGATAGCGCGCTTGAGACGCGAATTGAACAGGGGCTTGGCGCGCAGGATCAGCGGATCAACGCCCTCAATGCGCAAATTGACGGGCTGACCGTGCCGCCTGATCGCGCTGACGAAATCAACGGGCTTGGTGAAACGCTGACCGCGCTGACCGGCCAGATCTCGGGGCTTGAAGAGCGGATAAGCGCCCTTGAAAGCCGCCCGCTTGCCCCGTCTGGCGGTGGCGCCCCGGCCGCCGAGCTTGAGGAATTGCGCAGAGCGATTGAGGCGCAAAGTACAGAGATTGAAGCGCTGAGCGCCGAAGCGCTGGCGCGGGAATCTGCCGCGCAGCAAGGCGCAATCGCGACGCTGCGCCGGGCGGCAATGACGCGCATTCTGACCGCGCTTGATACCGGTAGCGATTTCGCCCCGGCACTGGCCGATCTGCGGGATACCGGCGCCGAAGTGCCCGACGCGCTTGCCGATGTGGCCGACACCGGCGTGCCGACACTGCCCGCCCTGATCGAGCGCTTTCCTGCGGCGGCGCGCTCCGCCCTGGCGGCGGCGCGGGTAGAAAGCGGTCAGGGCACAGCGGGCATCGGCAGTTTCTTTAAAAATCAACTTGGCGTGCGGTCTCTTTTGCCGCGCGAGGGGGATAACCCCGACGCGGTCCTGTCGCGGATCGAGGCGGCTGTTGGTGACGGGCGGCTAAGCGATGCCCTGGCCGAAATCGAACTCCTGCCCGATGTGGCACAAAACAAGCTGAGTGATTGGGCCGCACAAGTCACGCGCCGCAAAGAGGCCGTTGCCGCCGCCGAGGCGCTGGCCGATACATTGAATTAAGTTAGAAAAGGCGGGCGTCATGCTTTGGTCGATTATCAAGATTGTAGTTTTCATCGCGCTTGTCGCCGCCGCGACCCTTGGGGCAAGTTATCTTCTGGAGCTTGACGGCGGTGTGCGCATCGTGATGGCCGGGTTCGAGATCAACCTGACACCACTCAAGGCGGTGATGGCGCTGGTGATTCTGGTGCTGACGATCTGGCTTTTCATGAAGCTGGCGGGCATACTTGTTGCGGTTCTGAAATTCATCAACGGCGATGAAACCGCCTTGTCGCGACATTTTGACCGCAACCGCCAGGAAAAAGGCTATCGTGCGTTGTCCGAGGGGCTGCTTGCGCTTGCCTCGGGTGAGGGCGATGTCGCCATGAGCAAAGCCGCGCGCGCCGAGAAATACCTGAGAAAACCTGCGCTGACCAACCTGATAACCGCACAGGCCGCCGAAATGTCAGGCGATCGCCGCAAGGCCGAAGAAGTCTACAAGCGGTTGTTGCAAAATGACAAAACCCGCTTTGTCGGGGTGCGTGGCATCCTGCGCCAAAAGCTTGCCGAGGGCGACACCGAGACCGCCCTCAAGCTTGCACAGACCGCCTTTTCGCTTAAACCCCGCCACGCGGAGGTGCAGGATACGCTGCTGGAATTGCAGGCCCAGAAATCCGATTGGAAGGGCGCGCGCGAGACCCTGAATGCCAAGCTGAAATATGGCAGCCTGCCGCGCGATGTACATAAACGCCGGGACGCGGTTCTTGCCCTGTCCGAGGCGCGCGATGTGCTTGACGAGGGCAAGAGCATAGAGGCGCGCGAGGCCGCGATCGAGGCCAACAAGCTCTCGCCAGACCTTATCCCGGCGGCGGTTCTGGCGGCGCGTGGCTATATCGAGCAGGGCAACAAACGCCATGCGCTCCGTGTGCTGAACAAGGCCTGGGTTGTGCATCCGCATCCTGACCTTGCGGCGGCCTTTGCCGCGATCGAGCCTGATGAGACCCCGCAACAGCGGCTGAAGCGGTTTGGCAAGCTGCTCAAGGTGCATCCCGAAAATCGCGAAACCATGCTTCTCAAGGCAGAGCTTAACATCGCCGCCGAGGATTTCCCCGGTGCGCGTCGCGCGCTTGGCGATCTGGCCGAGGTTGAGCCCGATGCCCGCGCACTGACCATCATGGCGGCGATCGAGCGTGGCGAAGGCGCCCCGGATGCGGTTGTCAAAGGCTGGCTGGCGCGCGCCCTTTCGGCGCCACGCGGGCCGCAATGGGTTTGCGACAAATGCCATCACATCCACGCCGAATGGGTGCCTGCCTGTGAAAATTGTCACTCGTTTGACACCCTGAGCTGGACCGCGCCGCCCAATACCATGATGACAACGCCCACCGGGCTTGAAATGTTGCCGCTGATCGTGGGCGCCCTTGACGACCAAGAGCCCGATACGCCCGAAGAAGACGACGATACCGTGCTGGACGCCGAGATTGTCGAAGAGGGCGAAGAGGAAAAGCCCGAAAAATAGCTTCCCCGTTTTTCGCAGAGCGGTTGTAGGTCAGCTGGTAGAGCACGTGATGCGTAGTAAGTGCTCATTCAATTTCGAGAATTGCACGGGTTCATATCCGCGCGATCCATTGGGCCGTAGGACGGGATATGCCCATATGTGATCCAGTTTGCCGCGGCTTGCCACGAATACCCGAATTGGTGCAGCGCGACGCATAGTTCCCTGAACGATTTTTTCTATTCCCGCACACTCCTTGCTGACAAGCAAGATCTCGTGCCAAGTCGGGAGATCGCCATTTTTCTAGGGAATGTTGTGAGGTTCCGTACCAGCCTTGTGCGGAAAAAATGGTGCCTCAAGAGGGGGACGCCCGCGTTCATACCCCCTTGTTTTCAATGGGATATTACAGGTGCTATGTATAAATGTGTAGTGAAATGTGTATACAGAACTGATTATCAGATCACAGCCGTGAGGGGTTGGGGCCACACCATTGGCGTAGCCCCTACAGTATTTATACGGCTTGGCGCTTTCGCCGTTCAATGAACCATAGGAGGCCCAAGGTTCGCATCGTCCAGCCTTCAAAGTTGGCGGTGTCATCCCGCATGATGAACCACGACATTTCGCTAGCAAGGTGGGGAGAATACCGGATTGAGAGTTTATACATTGAATTTCCCTTCAAGGTTACTGTGAAGGGGCCTCTGGATCATCCCACAAATGGAAATATCGTTTGCCATCAACCTATTAGAAGGCCCCTTAGGCAGGGGAAAGGGCAAATCTCACCCTCCCCAATTGGGTGCCCAGAGCTTTGGGGGTAGCTGTGCAGGTTTCCGGCAAGGTCAGTGAGGGCATCATCAATCAGAAATCTATGATCTCATTCCCATCAAGCTCCTCAGACTGTTCCTTGTCGACTTCCTCCAAGAGTGCCCGTCCGCCGCCATCAAGGGCGTCCCAAAAGTACACCGTTTGGATCAAGCTTGAGGGCAGCGCGGGTGAAATGATCTCTAACGCCCTCGCAAGCGCCTCCGGACTTTCTACCATCCTCTGCCCGCCTATCGCACTCCCAAGTTTCTTTGCCCATTCCTGTGCTTGTGCTTCAATCATGTCGGAGTGAAACTCGCGTTCATCCTTGCCCTGATCCAGCATCCTCGCCCAGTCCCATCCTTGATCTATCAAGGTTTCCTGATGGATGGGCTTTGCCCTCAGGCGATCAAACACAGCCCGCATAATCGAGATTTGGCTTTTGCTAGCGCCCGTCCACGCCGCTTGATCCTTGATTGATCCGGTGCCACAGCACACCAGACGCCAAGCCGCGTTTCCCCGCTCTTCACGGGTAATTGTGACTTTCTCGCGGGCATTGAGGGGGGAGGCAGCGCCAAAGGCTTCTTCAAGCGGCATTGCGGGGTGGGCCTTCACGGCCACCTTGCGGGTTTCCCCGCCGCGCTCCTGTGCCAATTTGATGGCCTCAAGGCGGTGGTGCCCGTCTATCACAATCCAGCGCAGTCCGCTCCACCAAAGATGTATTGGCTCATCAAGACAGAGGGCCGAAAGGTCGCCCGCGATCTCCCCAACCCTATCCATATCCAGTCCCTCAGCCCTCACTTGAAACACCAGCGGTTCTGTTGAGATTTCTTTCAGATGGAGGCGTTCGGGCGTTCTCTCGGGTGGCTGGGGGTTGTCAGCCTTCTCCCGCCTGAGCCTGTCAAGTGTCGCGCTGGGCGTATCCATGGGGGCGTCTCCTGTTCTGTTGATGATCTCTATGGCTGCGATAAAGCTGGAGGGGGCGCAGTTGCCCACGCCCTCCCTTACCGGCCCTTGCAGGGCCTTCACGCGCTCTCAGTTTCGTGCCGCCGCGTCCCGTCATGCACGAAAGACCCTTTGAACGGCTTTGTCAGCGGCCTCCCCCGCCAAGGCGTCCACGCCATCATTGTCCGGGTCACCTGAGTGGGCTTTGATCTTGTGAAGCGTCACCTCTCGGGTCTCCGTCAGGGCGTTAATCTTTTCCCACAATTCACGATTGGCAACGTCTTTTCCGTTCGTCTTTCGCCAGCCACGCTTGATCCATCTTTCAAGGTGCTTCTCAAGGTTGTCCTTGATGTATCCGCTGTCTAGGCACACCAGCACGGATGCGCCCTCTGGGGTCGCCGTGAGGGCATCTATAACGGCCCACATTTCAGCGATGTTATTGGTGGTGTCCAGACTTTGGCGTGACTTTTCGATGATTTGCCCATCTGGCGAGTAAAGGCGAAAGGCGCATCCACCGGGTCCGGGGTTGCCCTTGCAGCTTCCATCTGTGTAAGCCACGTAAAATCCAGCGGCCTTGGCCGCTTCTGCAATAGTATCCATTCGGGTCGTTCCTGTCTTGTTGGTGGTTTCCATGATTGGGGGTTGGGACACAAGCAATCGCTCCCCCAGCGGAAACCGGGGGCCTCTTCGGTGCCTGACTGTTGTGTGTCTGGTGGGCACAGAAAAAATCGCGATGACTTATCTCTGATAGTACAACCTAATGGCTATCATCAGCACCACTCATCCGACCAAAACAGATAGGACGCACACAGGGGCGCTGGGAGGCCATCAGAGGGGCTCAAGGCCGATTGCCTGTGCTTTCCACCGGAGTCGCTCAAGTGCCCCTGAGGGGCCTTCTGTGGCCTGTCAGGCTGCTAGGTGGTTTCAACCTACGTTGACCATTCACAGCCCCCAACGCGCCAATGCAGTCTCAGCCGCCGCCGGGTCGCTCTTGATCCGCAGCACGGTTTGACGGGACACCCCAACCGCCTTGGCGATCTCAGAGGTGCCAGACCCGGTGGCCAGCATATCCCGCACCTTGTCTAGTCCGCCCCGGTCATAGGTGGGCTTTTTGCCTCGATACCGTTCCCGGTCGCCCTTGGCAGCCTCTATGCCTGCCTTCTGGGCCTCCTTGATGGCCTCTGCCTGTGCCTGTGCGGTTGCTGCCATGAAGGCGATCAGGGCGTCTCTCACGGCCTCCTGCATGGGGTCTCTGGTGGCCCCGTCGAAGGTCAGGTTGTTGATCACCGTCTTGATCACGACCCCTTGCCGCATGAAGTGGCGGATTGTGTCAGTCACATCCTGATAGTTCCGCCCCAGCCGGTCCACCCAGCGCACCACAAGAGTGTCCCCTTGCCGCAGCTTGTCGAACAGTCTGCGCCCGTTGGGACGCTCAGCCAAGGGGACAGAGATACCGGAAACCCCGTGATCCGACACCACATCATCAATGATAAAGCCAGCCGCCGTGGCTTGGGATAGCTGGTGATCAAGGTTCTGGTCTGCGGTCGAGACGCGGGCGTAAAGGATGGTTTGAGTCATAGTGGCCTCTCAGGGTGTCCGATTAGGTAGTGTCCCCTGATAAGCCTGTCCGTTGATGAATGTCAAGCCTTACGGACACCCTTTCGGTCACTTTCTGGGCGTCCCTTGGGGTACACCCTAACGGACAAAATAGAACGCACCCCTGCCCGACCTTGAAGGTGGCCCGGTGCATCATCACCCTTGATCAGACACCCCGTGGCGCTGGCCTTGGCCCCCGGTCCCGTCTCTGGCCTGTGTGGGTGGGGGTATGGGGGATAATACTGGCGCTCGGCTGGGGCGATATGGGGCTTCAGAAATGTGACCCGGAAAACAGCCGCAGTGGACTTGTAGCGACACAATCGGCCCTTTGCGGACACTCACAGTGTCGTCCGACGCTGCGCTGCAGCTTCCCGGAAGCAGGCATTAAGCATAGGCGCTTCAATCTGGTGGACAAAGAAATGGCCACGTGATTTCTTGGCTGTGAACAATGCCCATCTAACCTCGGAATAGACTGAAGTGCGGGATACTGACCAAACCATCACCTTCGACCAGATGAAAGGAACTATCGGCTCACTCGTGTTTCTTTGGTCGGGTATCGAACAGTCCCTTAATGAATCAATTGAAAATCTGCACACAGAGAAAAAATCCAAATCGGTTCATGGCATATCGAGGTCTATCGATGTGTGGTCGCTGGCGGTCAAACAAACGGATAATACCAGTACACTTCGGACGGACCTTTGCGATCGCTTGGTCAGAATGCTTAAGGAAGCGCTCGTGATCAGGAATCTCGTATGTCACGGATTGACTGGAATCTCCGTGCGACTTCACATCGATTACCCAGAAGCACATCTCAAAGTGCAGCTTGGGGAAGATACGCGTCTCCTGACTTGGAAACAACTTGATGAAATGTTTAGTTGGATGTCGAGGAGTAGGTGGCTCATCAGAGATTTGACCGAGGCCGCCATGGAAAATGACGCCCAGCGAGCCCATAACAGACTGATCCGTTGGGAGAAATTCCCCGAGCAACAGTAACGGCCCAAAGCCGACGTCCATTGAGGGGCTGGAATGCTGCACTGCGGTCCGTCAATTCGGACATTCGCTGAGTCCTCGCGATAGACGCGTAGCCCGTGGTTGCCTCCTCTGCTATTCTGCTAAAGCATCTAATTGAGGAAAGACATTGATTTCCATTTCAAACGGCAACTGGCCTGAAGGTTTCGATAAACTTCCAGATTTTCCAGCATTTGAAAGTTTCGCCAGGGCTCTCTGGGAAAATCAGGCGGCTGTTATGGTCGGCTCGGGTTTTAGTAGAGCCTGTCTACGTGAACCGACAGCACCCGCCCCACCCCTTTGGGGCGATTTCAAGGCGCGTATGGAGATCGCGCTGGGTTACAGTTCGGGTTATGACCTGATGCTTTGCGCTTGGCTCAGGAATATCAAACCCTTCATGGAGAGGATGGTTTAGATCGGTTGATCCGTGAGCTTGTGCCGGACGAGCGCTGGTCGCCCGGTCCCTTGCATAAACGGCTACTGGAATTTCCGTGGCAGGACGTGTTGACGACCAACTGGGATACACTGCTTGAACGAACGACGCCGGAAACACCTGATCGTGTTTATAGCTGCGTCAGGACTGTGCAGGATATAGCGCACCAAGCGGCTCCACGCATCATCAAGCTTCACGGGTCCTTGCCTTCACATAAGCCGTTTATCTTCACTGAGGACGAATTCCGTACGTATCCAGCAAATTTTGCTCCGTTCGTAAATCTTGCACAGCAGGTGATGCTTGAACATGAACTCTGCCTCATCGGCTTTTCAGGTGTTGACCCAAACTTTCTTGCTTGGAGCGGCTGGGCTCGCGATACCTTGGGAGCGTCGACACGTCGGATTAGGCTAGTTGGGTCATTGAACCTCACGCCACCAGCTAGAGCCCTTCTCGAAGCACGAAACGTGACACCTATTGATTTGGGGCCATTGGTCAAAGATGTCCACAGCAGCGAAAAGCACGAGCGAGCACTTGAGATTTTTTTCGAAGCTTTAAACTTTGCCAAACCGCCGTCCCCATTTGATTGGGTGAAGTCGCCGGATCGTTTTTCAGCGCCTCCGAACGCACCAGATCACGAGAAGGCGAGCAGAAAAGAAGTCGCGGAGACATGGGCCGGAGATCGCTTGTCTTACCCTGGTTGGATCGTAGGTCCAGTTCGACAAACGAATTCACTTACCTACAGCTTGCCGACGTTGAAAAAAGGTCCTGAAACGCCTGAAGCACACTTGAGATTTGCGGCGGAAAAAATTTGGCGACATCGAACGGCCTGTATCTGGATTTTCCAGAAAGACCTTGAAGAAGCAGACCAACATTACGATGCTGAACATTCAAATCTCTCATCACCTGAGCGCATCGCCTTATGCGTGGCCTGTGCGACGGAATGGCGTAGATTTCAGGATTGGGGTAAGTGGTCTGTGTGGATGGAACGTTTGCAGGCAATCTCCAGCGAAGAGGGTCGACTTGCGTATGCATACGAAGCTGGTCAGCGAGCCCTTCTGAAATGGGATGATGCTGCAATCCTGACATCCGCCACTAGCCTTAAATCCGAAGAACCAATTTGGATGATGCGACGCGCCGGTCTCTTGGCTACGCTGTATCACCACCGCGAGGCCGCCGAACTTTATCAGGCTGCGCTATTACGTATCAGACAAAAGCAAGTATCTGATCCAAAATCTGCGTGGCTTATTTCACTGGAGGGTTGGGCAGCGTTTTACCATCGTTGTTCTAAGTCGGCGCTGACTGACGATCCTTTCAGTTACCCTGAAGATGAGACTGACGAAACGCGCATGCGTTTCCTTGGTGCAAAAGCAGACCCATGGGACACGATTTCTCGCTATGACAATCTGACCACTAAGCGGATTGACCGTAACAGGAAGGACAGCGAACCGTGGTCGCTTTCATTCAAACCTGGCAGCTATCGGCATGGCGGTTCAACTCGCCTTGGTGGCGACGATGAATGTCCCTTTTATGGTTTACTTGAGCTTATCGAGCGCACAGGCGCACCTGAGACCATTTCGAACTTTGACGTGTTTTCTACCCGTGTCGAAACGGCTTATCGGGCTATCACAAATCCCGACGAAGATGACTTGATGGCATTTTTGGCTCGCTATCGTGGAGCGGACAAAAAGATACTCGATTGGGCGTTGCCGCGCACGAAGGTCGCGCAGCTAAGTACAGAAGCTGTCGAGCAGTTGCTTGAGGGTATTCAGAAACGTGTGGATCGTTTGCGAGCATTGAACGACACCCAAAACGGGAACAATCATCTCGCCTTCCTTTTGGAGGTAATGGCAAGGATTGTTATCCGAGCGCCATCTAAGAAGGCGTTGGAATTATTTCTTTGGGCCATCTCATTGTTTGAAAAACCGGCCATCTGGTGGGGTGGCTATGCTGCCAGCAACGCTGTTATGGAAGCGGCTGTTGAGGCGATGGCTTTAGCCGAAAAAAGCAGTGCTTTGCTAGCAGCAATTGGTCTTAAAACTCCAGGCGAGGGTGGTGCAGTAGCAACAGAACGTGACTGGCCAGAGCCAATCGATGCTTTCTCTGATCAAAATGCCAGTGATCTTGAAATATCAACTGCTACTTCGCTTCGCATAGACGAACTAATTTCACATGTAGAAAACGGGCAAAAGCTGGACCGTGGACGCGCAATTCGGCGTCTTCATTTATTGTTTAAGGCAGGAAAACTCTCTAATCTTCAGTCGCAAGCTCTTCAGGACGCAATTTGGAAGAGAAAGGGGGAGAGCGGATGGCCATCCGAGACTGATTTGCATCCATGGCTATTTCTTGAACTTCCCGGCCATGAACATGCATCAGAAGTGTTCCGCACGAATATCTTAAAAGCTGTTTCCGAAGGCAGCGTCAGCCATGATCTGTTGATGAACCTGAGAATTGGTCTCAAGGTTGGAGGTTATCTGTTAGACGAAGCAACGCTAGCGTCCTGTATCTCTGTATGTCTTGACTGGGTCCCGCCCAGCATGGAAGGGCGGTCCGATTTCGACATAGCAATGTCTGGCGATACAGGCCTCAATCGAATTACAGCGCGTGAGATCGGCGAAGTTCTGGCGCGGACGCTTCTGCCAATGTTTGACCCTCAAACAATCGCGGACAGAGACATTGAATCGCGTCTTACTGCGAATGAAAGCTACCAACGGTTGCCGCAACTGGTAGCGGTTGCGTACCAAATCGAGCGCCTTTTTCCTGAACATGCGAGTTTTGCACTATCGCTCGTGCGACTAGCGCTGGCCAGCCGAGACCCAGAACGCGTCTATCCAGCGTATGTCGCGATGATGCAATACACCCAAGATGAAGCTTTCGAGACCGAGAATAGCGGGGCAATTGTTGAGCTCTTGATGCACGCCATCGAACAGCGCACACAACCCGGTTTAAGCAGCGCACTCCATCTTATGTGCGATCTTGTTGCGACTGAACGCCTGAGCCCCGCCAACCAACAGCGAATTGTGGCTGCGCTTCCTGCCTTGATGGAGGAGTATCGTTACGATCAGGGACGCCTTGAAGTTCCTTCACTTGCCGATTTGCCCCTCGTTAGAAAACGTATCCACAGGTTAACATCGCTGCTGAGAAAGCAAGATTACCTGCTGGAGGAGATAGAAGCGCAGCTCAGCAATGATCCTTTGCCGGAAGTGCGCAACATCAACACTTAGTACGACGTCCCACGCTGTCGGGGGAAGAATTGGTCGGTTAAAACTTGCCTTTTTGAATGCTGCTAGCCAATCTTTGATCGAACTCAGCCTAGCATAAACGTTTGAATGACGGTTTTGGCCTGAACTTTCTGGATCTTCGCGCTTGCAACGAACTTCTGCTTTCCGCCTTGTTGATCACAGAAACGACGTGATCTTATGCATTTCCCACGCAAGTCCCGGCAGGCTGGCCTCGCTCTTGCCGTACATCGCCCCCTCATCCCTTTGACGGCTTTGAAGGACCGCCGCTGGCGCGGCCTATTCCCGACCCGCTTGGCGGCTTTCCCTATGCTCCCCCAGCGCCTTTACCAGTGCATCACGCTTCTGCTCCAGCGAAACGGGACCACCATAAGACGCATCTTCACCACGCCCTAGGGCATGACCTTGGATAGCCTTTTGGGTGTCCGGGAAAATTTCCGCAGCCCGCATTCTGTCCTTCATGTTGTGGCGCAGGCTATAGGGGACGTGGCGCTTGTTTTTGGTCAGCGCCCTAATGCGCCCCTTGAGGGCCTGTGACAGGCGATCCATTCCACCCTCCCCATAGAAACGGGGGAACGCGGGGGCCGCTTGATCATTGACACCCTTCACCGCTTGCACAGCCGCCTTTAGGGCCGCACCCACAAGGGGCACCTGTCGGTTAGACCATGAGGTTTTGAGTGTTCGGTCATTGCGTTCGTTTATCACAATGTGAGGTACAGGGTGATCGAGGATAATTTCACCGACCTGCAATTGCCTGATCTCGCTGGGCCTAGCCCCTGTGAAGTCTAACAAAGTCCAGATCGGCAAAAGGTCAGGACGCTTCTTGCTCAGGGCATCATAGACCCCTTCAATTACATGGGCTGGCAACGCCTCGCGCTCATCTTGGCGGCTCACGGTTGTTTTCTGGAATTTGAGCTTCAGGAATGGATTAACCCCGCCCGCGTCCAATTCACTCTGAGCCACCCCAATCACGGCGCTGATGTCATTCTTCTCCCGTTTAATTGTCGATACGGTAACGCCACCCGCCATCCGAATGCCCCGCCACTTTCGGGCGTCCTCACGGGTCAGTTTGGATATAAACTTGTCCGAACCTACGGCTGCTATCAGGTGGCGCTTCGCACGGTCTAACCGCTGCTCTTGCTTTTTGCGCTGCTCAGGCAAGCTCTTCACGTTTTCGGTCAGATAGAACTTAAAAGCGTCCGTGATGGTTGGCTCTGGGGTTTCCTTTGACACGCCCCCAAGGAGGGCTGAGGCCATCGCCGCTTCTTTCTCGGGGACACCTTCATATCTCCCGGTGTCTGGGTTTTGATAGCGATCAACCAGCTTTGCAGCCGCCTCTTCCCTCCAAGTCTGCTCATTTAGGTTGGGTCCGGGTCCGTGAGGGTCAGCGCCCCAACCTTCCAGCATTGCCTTCAGCCGCTCGCGTTGCTCGGTGGGCGATAGACCCGTCACGCCGTTCTTCGCCAGTGCCAGAATGTGTTCTATGCGCTCGTGGTAGGGGCCATAGGCAACAAGCGCCTCACCCTCGGTGCGACCAAGTGTCGAGACAAATTCCGTCTTACCTATCGACGCCAATAACGCCTTTGGGACGCGCCTGCGGTAAATGTAGTGACCATTTCGATTGTCAGTCTTGACGTGCTTCACGCTGAAACTCCGCATAACCCCACTCTCCATTGTGTATACGGGCGTGGATACAGGAGCACAATAAAGAAGAGTAAACGTCAGTAAAATCAAATACTTATGACGTTATTTTTGGTGCCTCAAGAGGGACTCGAACCCCCGACCTTGTCCTTACGAAGGACCTGCTCTACCAGCTGAGCTATTGAGGCGACGCAACCGCCCGTTTAAACGCAACGCGCTATCCGTTCAAGTCAGATTTAGAGCGCAATGGCGACGTCGCCGTCATGGTCTTCGGAGCTCTTCCTCTCAGCCGCAGCACTTTTAGGGGTCTGGCGGTGCGCAGGCCAAAAGCGCCTCAAGGTCGATGGGGTCGTTGACCATGGCAACGTCGCCGTTTGCGTCGCGCGGCCATTCTTCTTCGGGGCGATCGCGGTAAAGTTCGACACCGTTGCCGTCAGGGTCAGAGACATAAATCGCCTCACTCACCCCATGATCGGCGGCGCCCTCAATCGCGATACCTGCATGCACCACGCGACGCAGGGCATCGGCTAATTGCGCGCGGTCCGGGTAGAGAAACGCGGTATGGTATAGCCCGGTGTGACCCTTGGGCGCGGGTGTGCCGCCAAGGCTTTCCCAAGTGTTGAGGCCAAGGTGATGGTGATAGCCACCCGCCGACAAAAACGCCGCTCGTGTGCCGTATTTCTGCTGAAGCTCGAAACCAAGCACGCCCTGATAAAAGGCGATGGCGCGGTCAAGATCGGCCACCTTCAGGTGGACATGACCGATCCGGGTCTGGGGGTGAACGGGGGGCATGATCAGGGGCCTTTCTCTGGGTGCCCCAATCTAGCCATTGCGCGGCAAGTGCTCAATTCTCGTTCTTTGCCCATCTTCTGTGCGAAAATGCAAAGGTTGCCTAGATTGCCGCCTTCAGGCTTTCCTCAAGGTAGATCTCGCGCAAGCGTGGGGCGCGTTGCCCCGGTGTGCCATCGCCAATTGCTGCGCCGTCGATTTCCACCACCGGCATCACAAAGGCGCTTGCCGAGGTGACAAAGGCCTCATCCGCCGATTTTGCCTCTTCGATGGTAAAGTTGCGTTCCTCAACCTCCATTTGCGCCTCGCGGGCAAAGCGCAGCACGGCGGCGCGGGTGATGCCATGCAGGATATCGCTCGACAGGGCGCGGGTGATGATCTTGTTGCCCTTGACGATATAGGCGTTGTTGCTGGTGCCTTCGGTGACAAAGCCGTCCTCGACCATCCAGGCATCATCGCAGCCGGCCTTTTTCGCCATCATCTTGCCCATCGACGGATAAAGAAGTTGTACCGTCTTGATGTCGCGCCGACCCCAGCGGATATCCTCGATCGACACGATCCGAAGCCCGGTTTTGGCCACCGGAGTCTTGGCCATGCCGGGTTTGGACTGGGTGAACAGCACAAGCGTCGGTTCGGTGGTGTCGGGATCGGGAAAGACAAAGTCGCGGTCGCCATCGCTGCCGCGGGTGACCTGGAGATAGATCAACCCATCTTCGATCTCGTTGACGCGCACCAATTCGCGATGGATTTCAAGCAGGTCATCAAAGGCGACAGGTTTTTTCATGTCCAGCTCGGTCAGCGAGCGTTCAAGCCGTGCCTGATGGCCGCCAAAATCAATCAACTTGCCGCCCAGAACGCTGGTCACCTCATAAACCCCGTCCGCCATAAGAAAACCGCGATCAAAGATCGAAACACTCGCTTCGGTCTCAGGCAGGTATTGGCCGTTCACATAAACAGTGCGCATGGTGTTATCCCCAAAGCTCGGGCCCGGGCGGGTGCACCCCGGCGGCATCAAATGTCAAAGCGTTCTCACGGTCTTCGGCCAGAAGGAGCGGGCCGTCAAGGTCTGTCACCAACGCGCCTTGCGCGACAAGCGTCGCAGGCGCCATGGCAAGGCTTGATCCGACCATACAGCCAACCATCACCTGATACCCTTGCGCAAGCGCTGCGTCGCGCAGGGCAAGCGCCTCGGTCAGGCCGCCGGTTTTGTCGAGCTTGATGTTCACTACATCGTATTTGCCCTTCAAACCGGCAAGGCTGGCGCGATCATGACAGGATTCGTCGGCGCAGACCGGCACCGGGCGCTCCATCCCGATTAGCACGTCGTCCTCGCCCGAGGGCAGGGGCTGTTCCACCAATGCCACCCCAAGGCGCAGAAGATGGGGCGCAAGATCCGCATAGACTTCGGCGCTCCAGCCCTCATTGGCGTCGATGATGATCTTCGCCTCTGGCGCGCCACGGCGCACGGCCTCAAGGCGGGGCATGTCGTCGGGTGTGCCAAGTTTGATTTTCAGGATCGGACGATGGGCATTTTGTTCGGCCTGCGCCTGCATTTTTTCGGGGGCATCAAGCGACAGGGTATAGGCCGTGATTTCCGGCCCTGGTTGCGCCACGCCTGCCAGTTGCCAGACGCGTTGCCCGCTTTGCTTGGCCTCAAGATCCCAAAGCGCGCAATCGACCGCGTTGCGGGCCGCCCCGGCGGGCAACAGATCATAAAGCGCCGCGCGTGTCAGCTGATCGGGCAGGCCCGTGATCTCGGCGGTGACGCTGTCAAGAGTTTCGCCGTAACGCGCATAGGGCACACATTCGCCCCAACCGGTCACGCCGCCCTCGGTGACGCGCACGGTCAAAACCTGCGCCTCGGTCCGCGATCCCCGGCTGATGGTAAAAACCTGCGCAAGTTTGAACACGTCGCGGGTCACGTCAATCTGCATGGCTCAGCCCTTTCACCATTCCAAAAATACTCAAAATCCTCGACCTGCAATCAGGCCTAGACCTATCAGAGACCCGCCAGCGCATCCACAAGCTTGCCCGCGCCAAAGCGATAGGGGTCTGTGGCCGGAAGGCCCATTTCAGTCTCTACCTTGGCCAGATAGGCAAGCGCGGCTTCTTCACTCATATGCTGGGTGTTGACCGATATGCCAACCACCTCACAGGCAGGATTGGCCACGCGTGCAATCGGCAACGCCATGTCGCGCAGCGCCTCAAGCGAGGGCAAGGCGTAATCCGGCAGGCCGCGCATATGGGTGCGGGTGGGTTCATGGCACAGAATAAGGGCGTCGGGTTGTCCGCCATGAATAAGCGCCATGGTCACCCCCGAGAACGAGACGTGAAACAGGCTACCTTGCCCCTCGATCAGATCCCAGTGATCATCGTCATTGTCCGGCGTTAGCCATTCCACCGAGCCGGCCATGAAATCGGCAACCACGGCATCAAGAGGCACGCCGTCGCCGGTGATCAGAATGCCGGTTTGCCCGGTCGGGCGAAACGTGGCCTTCAGACCGCGCGCGATCATGTCACGCTCCATGGCCATGGCGGTGTACATCTTGCCGACTGAGCAATCGGTGCCGACGGGAAGACAGCGTTTGCCGCGGCGTTTCTTGCCATCGGCAATTGGATAGCTGAGCGATGGCACCCGCACGTCATGCAGCGCGCGGCCGGTCGCCTCGGCGACGGCGCGCAGGTCGGGCTCGTCCCGCAGCAGGTTGTGCAGTCCGGAGGCCAGATCAAACCCCTCTTCGAGGGCAGCGACCAGCACCTTTTTCCATTCCTTGCTGATGACCCCGCCCCGGTTGGCGACGCCAATCACCAGGGTTTGTGCGCCCGCCGCCCTGGCCTCGGCCAGGGTCATGTCGGCCAGCCCAAGATCGGCACCACAGCCCGGCAGGCGAAATTGTCCCACGGCGTTTTCGGGCCGCCAGTCACGAATGCCGATGGCCACCTTGGCGGCAAGCATGTCAGGCACATCGCCGAGGAACAAAAGATAGGGGGTGTTGATCATGGCGCGTCCTTTCGAGAGCAAGTGGTGGTGGCAACTTCCTATGAAACGGGCACGATTATCTAGCGAAATTTCTGCTAAAGCGAGAATTTGCACATGTTTCTTCGATAAAAAGGAAATTACAGCGAATTTTCTACGCATACCGATTGGCCAACCGGTTTTTATGGCAAGTGAAAAGCAGCTTGCGACCGGGCGCGCAATTTCATACCCAATGGCGCGAGAAATACGCAACTTCCTTAATCACGGAGCCGCCCGACATGAGCTTTCGCTTGCAACCCCCCGCCCCCGCCCGCCCCAATCGCTGTCAGCTGTTCGGCCCCGGTTCCAATACCAGGTTGTTCGAAAAGATGGCGGCCAGTGCGGCGGATGTGATCAATATCGACCTTGAAGACTCTGTTGCCCCCAGTGACAAGGATGTCGCGCGCCAGAATACCATCGAGGCGATCAACACGGTGGATTGGGGCAAAAAGTACCTGAGCGTGCGGATCAACGGGCTGGATTCGCCATTCTGGTATCGCGATGTGGTCGATCTTCTGGAACAGGCGAGCGACCGGCTTGATCAGATCATGATTCCCAAGGTGGGCTGTGCGGCGGATATCTATGCTGTTGATGCGCTTGTGACCTCGATCGAGGCCGCCAAAGGCCGCAAAAAGCCGATCAGCTTTGAGGTGATCATCGAATCCGCTGCCGGCATTTCCCATGTCGAGGAAATTGCCGCCGCGAGCCCCCGCCTTCAGGCGATAAGCCTTGGTGCCGCTGATTTCGCGGCGTCGATGGGCATGTCGACCACCGGCATTGGCGGCACGCAGGAAAACTATTACATGCTGCACGAGGGCCAGCGGCACTGGTCAGATCCCTGGCATTGGGCGCAGACGGCAATCGTCGCGGCCTGTCGCACCCACGGAATTTTGCCGGTAGACGGGCCGTTTGGCGACTTTAGTGATGACGAAGGGTTCCGGGCGCAGGCGCGCCGGTCGGCCACCCTTGGGATGGTCGGAAAATGGGCGATCCACCCCAAGCAAATCGCGCTGTCCAATGAGGTTTTCACACCCTCGGATGAGGCCGTGAACGAGGCACGTGAGATCCTTCAGGCGATGGAAGAGGCAAAGGCGCGCGGCGAGGGGGCCACGACCTATAAGGGCCGCCTTGTGGACATCGCCAGTATCAAGCAGGCCGAGGTGATTGTGAAACAGGCAGAGATGATCGCCTCGCAATAAGTCGGGCGCGGTCATGGCCTATTCGGCGGCGACCTTGATCACGGCTTCCATCTGCTCAAGCTTCTCTTGCGCGAGATGGCACTTGATCTGATGGCCCGGCGCGAGATCGCGCAGGGGCGGCACCTGTTTTTCGCAAAGCCCGTCGGGAACCTCGGATTTCCAGCGGCAGCGGGTCTGAAACGGACAGCCGGGCGGCGGGTTCATAGCCGAGGGCACGTCGCCCTCAAGCACGATATGCTTTTTCTCGATGCTGGTATCGGCGATGGGCACAGCAGACAAAAGCGCCTCGGTATAGGGGTGGTAGGGGGGCGCAAAAACCTGATCTGTCGTGCCGAGTTCCACCACATGGCCCAAGTACATCACCATCACGCGGTCGCTGAGATAGCGCACGATGCTAAGGTCATGGCTAATGAACAAAAGCGTGGTTTTCTGCTTGCGCTGGATTTCCATCAACAGGTCGGTCACTGCGGCCTGCACGCTCACATCAAGTGCCGAAACCGGTTCGTCGGCCACCACAATCCGCGCGCCGCCGGCAAAGGCGCGGGCGATGCCGACGCGCTGTTTCTGCCCGCCCGAAAGCTGGCGCGGCATGCGGTCGCCAAATTCACGCGGGAGCTTGACCAGATCAAGCAGGCGCATCATTTCATCGCGCCGTTCCTGCTCGGTTTTTCCAACCCCGAAGATCTCCAGCGCGCGCATGATCTGGCGCCCCACCGTCATCGACGGGTTGAGGGTGTCAAACGGGTTCTGGAACACCATCTGCACATCGGCCACGGTCTGAGTGCCGCGTCTCTCTATCGAGGTCTGCTCGATGTTGTGGCCGTCCAGAAGGATCGCGCCTTCGGTCGCGGTCTCAAGCCCCATCAAAACCTTGGCAAAGGTTGATTTGCCACAGCCCGATTCCCCGACGATGGCCAGTGTTTCGGATTCCCGCGCCTCAAAGCTCAGGGTTTCGTTGGCCTTGACCACGCGCGTTCCGGCGCTTCCGCCAAACAGGGCGTTGGCGGCCACCTCATAGTATTTCTTGAGGGCGTCAACCTTGAGAATCACCTTGCCGGGATTGGTCGCCGCAGTCTCGGCGCTGGCCGCAATCGGTGCATGCCAGTCGATATCGCGGTAGCGCAGGCAGCGGGTGAAATGCCGATCATCGCCGTCAATCGGTGCCATCGGAATGCTCGTGCCATCGCATTGACCGGCCTGAAAGTAATCACAACGTGGCCCGAAATTACAGCCATCCGGCCGTTCATGCGGGAGGGGAAAGTTGCCGGGAATGGCCTTGAGGGGGCGGTTGTTCTTGTTGGCGCCGGGCAAGGGAATCGACCGGAAAAGCGCCTGCGTATAAGGGTGCTGCATCTTGTCGAACACGTCCTTGATGCTTCCGGTTTCGACCGCCTCGCCGGAATACATCACGCAAATCCGGTCACAGGTTTCAAGGACAAGCCCAAGGTTATGGCTGATGAACAGCATCGAGGTGCCGTATTTCTTGCCCAGATCCTTGACCAGATCGACAACCGCCGCCTCGACGGTCACATCAAGGGCGGTGGTCGGTTCGTCGAGAATCAAGAGCGATGGCTTGGACATAAGCGCCATAGCGATCACGATGCGCTGTTGTTGCCCGCCCGACAACTGATGGGGATAGGATTTAAGAATGCGCTCGGGGTCGGGCAACTTGACGTCATTCACCACATCCAGCGCGCGCGCCCAGGCGTCGCTTTCTGAAATCCCCTCGTGGATCATCGGCACTTCGATAAGTTGTTTGCCGATCCGCATGGCCGGGTTCAGGCTTGCCATCGGCTCCTGATAGATCATCGCGATTTCATTGCCGCGGATATCGCGCAGATCTTCGGCGCTCATCTCGGCAAGGTCGCGCCCCTTGAAGCGGACAGAGCCGCTGACAACCCTGCCATTGACGCCCAGATCCTGCATTACGCCAAGCGCTACGGTGGACTTGCCACAGCCGGATTCCCCGACAAGGCCGACCGCCTCGCCGGGCTGAACGCTCACGGAAAAATCCATCACGGCCGGGATTTCGCGCAGCCGCGTGAAAAAGGAAATCGACAGGTTGCTGATCTCAAGGATCGGTCCGTCATATGCGTCCTTTGCCATTCTGATCTCCCATTTCAGCGGGGCGATTTTGCCCTCTTTCATCTTTCCCGAAATACTCCGGGGTCCGGGGGCCGGCCCCCGGTGGTGATCCCTCACCGCTCAGTCTCGCAGGCTTTCCTCGCGCAAGCCATCCGCCAAGAGGTTCAACCCCAGAACCAGGCTCAGCAGTGCAAAGGCGGGGGGCAGGGCCGGGTGCAGATACATCGTGAGAAGCTTGCGCCCCTCGTTGATCGTGCTGCCCCAATCGGGGCTTTCGGGGCTGAGGCCGAGACCGAAAAAACCCAAGGTGCCCAAAAGGATCGTGGTATAGCCGATGCGCAGGCAGAAATCGACAAGAAGCGGCCCGCGCGCATTAGGCAGAATTTCCCAGAGCATGATGTACCACGGCCCTTCGCCACGGGTCTGGGCGGCGGCGACATAGTCGCGGGTCTTGATATCCATGGTGAGGCCGCGCACGATGCGAAACACCGTCGGAGAATTGACAAACACCACCGCCACGAACACCACCAAAAGGTTGGGTGGAAACCCGATGATCCCAAGCGGATCGGCATTCCAGGCAATCCCGAGATAAAGCCAGAGACCGATCACGAGCGTCACGCCGACATAAAGGTTGCGGCGCGTCGGCTGGGTGTGAAACCGCGAATTCCACAGGATGACCAGAAACACGATCGGAAAAACGAACAGCACGGCGGCCATATAGACTGGGATACCGGTCAGCACGATTTCCGGCGTGACCAGCAGGTAAAACAGCAGGATCACCGGAAAGGCCAGAATGAGGTTGGCCAGAAACGACAGCACCGTATCAAGCTTGCCACCGTAATACCCCGCCGGCAGGCCAAGGGTGATCCCGACCATAAAGGCGAACAGGCTGGCGAAGGGGGCGATCTTGATCACCTCCCAGGCGCCTACGATCATCCGGCTGAACACATCCCGGCCAAGGTGGTCGCCGCCAAACAGGTAATAGGGATAGGCGTTCGGGTCGGGCGCACCGATCAGCTTGCTGAATGGCGTGCCCGGCGGTTTGTTCTTCATCGAGGCCGATTGTTCCAGCACCCCATGGGTGGTGATCAGATCAAACGCGCCGCCAAAAACGCCGGTAAAGACCCAGAACATCACCATGGCAAAACCGATCATGCCGATCGGGCTGTCGAACAGCTTGCCATAAAGGCCCAGTCGGCGCTTGCAGGTGACCGATAGGGCGAAGGTCACCACGAGGGCGATCCAGACCGGCGTGAACTGCCCCAGCATGCGCAGGATAATCTCGCCCCAGCTCAGGGATTCCATGGCTTCTGCCTCCGTTAGCTGACGCTGATGCGCGGGTTGAGATAGATATAGCCGATATCGGAAATCAGCTGGGTCACCAGCACGACAATCACCGATATCACCGACACACCCAGCAAAAGCTCGATATCGTTGTTCCCGGCCGCCTGAACCAGGGTCCAGCCAAAGCCCTTGTAGTTGAACAATGTCTCGACGATCACCACCCCGTTCAAAAGCCAGGGAAATTGCAGCATGATCACTGTAAAGGGCGCGATAAGCGCGTTGCGCAGCGCATGTTTGACCACGATGTTGTAGAAATTCACGCCCTTGAGGCGCGCAGTGCGGATATATTGTGCGGTCATGACCTCGGCCATGCTGGCGCGGGTCATGCGGGCGATATAGCCCATGCCGTAAAGTGCAATGGTGAGAACCGGCAAAAAGAAATTCTCGAAAGTGGCGTCATTCATCGCACTGGTGGCGGTGCCTTTGAACCACTTCAGCCCGACCGCCGTGCTTGCGAAAACGGCGATGAACAACACGCCCGACACATATTCCGGCGTGGCCGTGGTGGTGATCGCGACCGTCGACAGCGCGCGGTCGGTGCGAGAGCCTTCGCGCATCCCCGCCAGCACCCCGAGGATAAGCGCCGAGGGCACCATCAACAGCATCACCCAGAACATGAGCTTGCCGGTCAGCGCCAGCTTGTCACCGATGATTTCGAACACGTCTTTCTTGAAAACCGTGGAATAACCCCAGTCGCCCTGCAAGACCCCACAACGGCGCGGCGCATCCTGCGGGCTTATGTCGGGGCCGATACAGCGCCCGCGCGTTACCCCTGCGCTATCCTCGATCACATAACCCGGCAAAACCCCGAGCCATTGGCCGTATTTCACGCCGACAGGTTGCAGATAGCCGTTCTTGGCAAGATAGCTTTCGACCTCGCCGTCCGACATCCGAAAGTTGCCTTGGGTTTTGGCCAGCTTTTCAAGGTTGGGATAAAGGTTGGTCAGAAAGAAAACGATGAACGTCAGGCAGAGCGCCGTCAGGATCATGACCGCGATCCTGCGCAGGATAAACAGTGCCATTTGCGTCCCCCTGGATGACGTTTTTATACAAGTGCTAAAGCATAGCAGGGGGTCGGTCCAGCATCTCTTGCGACAACGCGTTGCCTGTCAGCGCCCCCAGCCCGTGAAAAGGCCGGGGACGGTGTCGGGCTCAGATCAGGGATTTCGGGTCAACCGTGTCCATCCCAAGGGCGGTGCCGACCGCCTCGTATGTAAGCTTGCCGTCATGCACGTTCAGTCCGTTCAGAAGGTGCGGATCATCGGCGCAGGCCTGTTTCCAACCCTTTTTGGCCAGTGCCAGCATGAACGGCATGGTCGCATTGCCAAGCGCCAGCGTCGAAGTGCGGGCAACCGCGCCGGGCATGTTGGCGACGCAGTAATGCATGATGCCGTCGACCTCATAGATCGGGTCCTGATGGGTGGTCGCGCGCGAGGTTTCAAAACAGCCGCCCTGGTCGATCGCCACATCGACAAGAACCGCGCCGGGTTTCATGATCGCAAATTGATCGCGGCGCACAAGCTTGGGCGCGGCGGCACCGGGGATAAGCACCGCACCGACCACCATATCGGCCTGTGGTAGCAGTTCCTCCAATAGGCCAGCCGACGAATAACCGGTTTTGAGGCGGCCCATGAACAGATCGTCAAGCAGGCTGAGGCGTGGCAACGACCGATCGAGTACGGTCACGTCCGCGCCCATGCCTGCGGCGACGCGCGCTGCATTGATGCCGACAACACCACCTCCGATGACGATCACGCGGGCCGGGCCAACGCCGGGTACGCCGCCCATAAGAACGCCGCGCCCGCCATTGGCCTTTTGCAGGGTCCAGGCGCCAACCTGGGGCGCAAGACGGCCCGCAACCTCGGACATCGGCGCCAAGAGCGGCAGGCCACCGGCACGGTCGGTCACGGTTTCATAGGCAATCGCGGTACAGCCCGAGGCCAACAGATCCTTGGTCTGTTCGGGGTCGGGGGCAAGGTGAAGATAGGTGAACAAAAGCTGGCCCTGGCGTAGCATCTTGCGCTCGACCGCCTGGGGTTCCTTGACCTTGACGATCATGTCAGCACTGGCAAAGATGTCCTCGGCGGTGGCGATGATCTTGGCGCCTGCGGCCTCATAGGCGGCATCGTCAAATCCGGCGCCAAGCCCTGCCCCGGATTGAATAAGCACCTCGTGGCCCTGGCTCACAGCCTCTAATGCGGCATTGGGGGTGATACCGACACGGTATTCCTGCGGCTTGATTTCAGTAGGGCAACCGATTTGCATTGAGTCTCCTTTTCGTTGACTATTGCTATCAGCCTGTCAAAGGTTCAGAGCAAGGCGCTTGAAATTTTACTCGTCTTTCGGGTTTTTTTGTGAATATTATTCGCAATAGTGCCAATTGTTTCGGAAGGTCTTGCGCTGGTGTCCCTTGATTTGAATGATCGTCGTCTTTTGGCGATTCTACAAAAGCGCGGGCGCATTTCCAATGCCGAGCTGGCCGATGAAATCAACCTGTCGGCAAGCGCCTGTCACCGGCGTGTTCAGCGGCTGGAAACCGAGGGCTATATCAAGGGTTATGTCGCCCTTTTGGACGCGCGCAAGATGGGGGTGCCGGCGACGGTTTTCGTTGAAATTACCCTCAACACGCAGGCCGATGAGGTGCTTGAATCCTTTGAAAAGGCGGTGGCGCGCATTCCTGACGTGCTTGAATGTCATCTGACCGCCGGAAGCGCCGATTACATCCTCAAGATTGTTGCCGAGGATACCGAAGATTTTGCCCGCATTCACCGGCAATATCTGACCCGCTTGCCCGGTGTCGCCAAAATGCAGTCAAGCTTTGCCCTGCGCACGGTGTTCAAGACCACAGCCTTGCCGGTTTGAACCAAATTTTACGAAGTTTTCAGAACCTTGATTAAGTGAGCCTTTAGAGAACTCTGCAACTTTATACCCCAACAAGGGATTGGGGTATGACCAGGACATTCAAAGGCATCGACAGTGAGTTCGGCGTGTCCACGGGCACGCACGTCAACAGCGGCCCGGGCCAGTCGAGATTCGATTATCCGCCATCGGGTTCAACCGACCTTGTTGTCACGTCACAGGACGGCGACACCGATCCCAATCTTTTTGAGGTTGGCGAAACCTATACCCTAAGCTGGACCGGCGCGGGCAACCTGATCATTCAGGATGCAACGGTCATTCGAAGCGATGATGCCCCGAGTGGTGCGGGCGGCGTTATCGTGTTTGAGGGGTTGGATCAGAACGGCGCACTGGCACAGGTCGTCTGGACGCCCGGTTTCGATCTTGAATCCTGGTATGACGATAATTCCAACTGGGGACCGCCCAATTTTTATACTTCGGATCAAAACGCCACCTATACCCACGGTTATGTTTGTTTTGCCATGGGGGTGACCATTCAGACGCCAAGCGGCCCCAAACCGGTCGAAAGCCTGAGTGTCGGCATGTTTGTGTCCACACGTGATCATGGGCCCCGGAAAATTCTCTGGGCCGGGCGAAAAACCGTGGTCGGGACGGGGCGCAATGCCCCGGTCTGTTTCGACCCCGGCGCGATAGGCAACCGCCGTCGGATGCGCCTCTCGCAACAGCATCGGGTGATGATCGCCTCGCCCATGGCAGAGCTGTTTTTTGGCCATCAAGAGGTTCTTGTGCCGGCCAAGGCGCTGATCAATGGCCGTGATATCCGGTTAGAGCCGTGTCGCGAGATCACTTATCTGCATCTTTTGCTGGAGCAGCACGAGATCCTGAATGCCGGGGGCGGCGCGTCCTGTGAAAGCCTCTTGCCGGGGGATATGGCAGATACTCTGTTGTCGAAAGACCTGCCCGAGATCAGGGGCCTTGGGCCGGTCGGCGAACGGGCGGCACGCCCCATTCTCACCTATCGCGAGGCGCGCTGTATCGTAGGGGCGCGTTTTCCGCCCCAGAGTGCCAAAGCGCTCTGAGGCGCTTGTCTGTTCCGCGACTTTGCATCACTCTAAGGCCCTGAAAAGAGGGTATGCCATGGAATGGGATTACATCATCGTCGGCGCCGGTAGTGCGGGCTGTGTTCTGGCCAACCGCCTGAGCAAGGCCGGGCAAAAGGTGCTGTTGCTAGAGGCCGGCGGGCGCGACAACTATCATTGGGTGCATATCCCGATGGGCTATCTCTATTGCATCGGCAATCCGCGCACCGACTGGTGTTTCAAGACCGCGCCAGAGCCGGGGCTGAACGGGCGCAGCCTTTTATATCCGCGCGGCAAGGTTCTGGGTGGGTGCAGTTCGATCAACGGCATGCTCTATCTGCGCGGGCAGGCCGCCGATTACGATGGCTGGCGGCAAATGGGCAATACCGGCTGGGGCTGGGATGACATTCTGCCCTATTTCAAGCGCTCCGAGGATTATGTCGATGGCGCGTCCGAGTCGCATGGCGCGGGGGGCGAATGGCGAGTCGATAATCAGCGCCTTCATTGGGATGTTCTGGATCACTGGCGTGATGCGGCGATGGCGGCGGGCCTGCCGCTTAGTCACGATTTCAACACTGGCGACAATGAGGGTGTCGGCTATTTCAAGGTAAACCAGCGTGGCGGCTGGCGGATGAATACCGCCAAGGCGTTTTTGCGGGCTGAAAGCGGCCCGGGGCTAAAGGTGGAAACCCAGGCACATACGCAGCGTATTCTGTTGAGGGATGGCCGCGCCGTCGGGGTGGAATATCGGCAAGGCGATGAGGTGAAAACCGCGCACGCCAAGGGCGAGGTGATCCTGAGCGCCGGGGCGGTCGGTAGCCCGCAGATCCTGCACCTGTCGGGGATCGGTCCGGGCGATGAATTGCGCCAGCACGGGATTGAGGTTTACCACAATGCCCCGGTCATTGGCGGCAATCTTCAGGACCATTTGCAACTGCGGTGCGCCTGGCGGCTGAGCTGGGCGAAAACTCTGAATACCATGGCCAATTCGATGCTTGGCAAGATGGCGATCGGATTGGAATACATGCTCAAGCGCTCTGGCCCGATGTCGATGGCCCCAAGCCAGCTTGGCGCTTTTGCGAAATCCCGGCCCGATCTTGCGACGCCTGACCTTGAGTTTCACGTTCAGCCGCTGTCGCTTGAGGCGTTCGGTCAGGGCTTGCATGATTTTCCGGGGATGACCGCCAGCGTTTGCAATCTGCGACCGGAAAGCCGGGGCAGGATTTCGCTTGCCTCACCCAATCCGCAGGATGCGCCGGTGATTGCGCCCAATTACCTGTCGACCGAGGGTGATCGTCAGGTTGCGGCCGCCTCGATCCGGGTGGCGCGCAAGATCATGGATCAGGCCCCGATGCAGCGCTATGCGCCCGAAGAGATCAAGCCCGGCCTGACAGCGCAAACCGAAGCAGAGCTTATGACAGCGGCGGGCGATATTGGCACCACGATTTTTCACCCGGTCGGCACCGTGCATATGGGCGCAACTGACAGCGCGCCGCTTGATCCGCGTCTTCGGATGCGCGGGATTGGCGGGTTGCGGGTGGTCGACGCAAGCGTGATGCCGACAATTACCAGCGGCAATACCAATTCACCCACGATCATGATTGCCGAAAAGGCGGCAGACATGATTTTGGCCGATGCGCGCGCCTGACAAAATCAAAGGCCCCGGTGTTTCCACCGAGGCCCCGACTGGTACGCAATATCGTGAGTGATGGCGCACAGCAGTCAATCAAAAAGAAAATTCTGTAACTGGTCACTGAACGACTTTTGTCACAGGGTACGCCGTTGTTCATGGGGAAAAAACACGCGTTTGTCCCGTAAGGAAAACCTTACCTTTCGATCAAATTTTGCATGACGTCGCGTAAGGCGCAGGCACAAAAAAGGCCCCGGCGAAAACGTCGGGGCCTTGATTCAGAATAAGACAGCGATCAATCGGCGTCTTTTTCAGCTTTCTCGGGTGTGACCTCTGCGCCGGTTTCCTGATCGACGACCTTCATTGACAGGCGGACCTTGCCGCGATCATCAAAGCCAAGCAGCTTGACCTTGACGTCCTGACCTTCTTTCAGCACATCGCTGGGATGGTTCAGGCGGCGGTTTTCGATCTGGCTAACGTGGACCAGACCGTCGCGCTTGCCAAAGAAGTTCACGAAGGCACCGAAATCGACGATCTTGACGACCTTACCATCGTAAACCTGACCAACCTCGGGCTCGGCCACGATCGAATAGATCATGTCATAGGCTTTCTTGATCGAATCCGCGTTCGGCGATGCGATCTTGATGATGCCTTCGTCGTTGATATCGACCTTGGCGCCCGACACTTCGACGATCTCGCGGATCACTTTACCGCCCGAGCCGATCACTTCACGGATCTTGTCGGTCGGGACCTGCATGGTTTCGATCCGGGGGGCGTGGATGCTGAAGTCAGCGGCGCCGGAAAGCGCCTTGTCCATTTCACCCAGGATATGCATGCGGCCGGATTTCGCCTGCTCAAGCGCCTGTTTCATGATCTCGGGGGTGATGCCCGCGACCTTGATATCCATCTGCAACGAGGTGATGCCCTCGGAGGTGCCGGCCACTTTGAAATCCATGTCGCCAAGGTGATCTTCGTCACCAAGGATGTCCGACAGGATCGCAAAAGACCCGTCATCTTCAAGCACAAGGCCCATCGCCACACCGGCAACAGATGTCTTGAGCGGAACGCCCGCATCCATCATCGACAAAGAGCCACCACAGACAGACGCCATCGAGCTTGAGCCGTTGGATTCTGTGATCTCCGACACAAGGCGGATGGTGTAGGGAAAATCGGTTGCGGCAGGCAGAACAGCCTGAAGCGCGCGCCATGCAAGTTTACCATGGCCGATTTCACGACGCCCCGGAGGGCCAACGCGCCCGGCTTCGCCCACCGAATAGGGGGGGAAGTTATAGTGCAGCAGGAAATTCGATTTGAAATTTCCGTGCAGCGCGTCGATGAATTGTTCGTCGTCGCCGGTGCCAAGGGTGGTCACGACAAGCCCCTGAGTTTCCCCACGGGTGAACAGAGCCGAGCCGTGGGTGCGCGGCAAAAGGCCGGTTTCACAGACAATATCGCGGATTTCATCCAGACGACGCCCGTCGATCCGGTTGCCGTTCTTCACGACATCGCCGCGCAGAACGGTCGATTCCAGCTTCTTGAACGCCGACCCTAGGTTGCCATCCTCAAGCTGCTCTTCGGTCAGCTTGGCTTTGATCGCGTCGCGTGCGGCAGAAATCGCATGAGTGCGCTCCTGCTTGTCGCGAATGGCGAATGCGGCGCGCATGTCGTCTTCGCCGGCGGCTTTGACGGCCGCGTAAAGGTCAGAGTAATCCGGCGGAGTAAAGTTGAACGGCTCTTTCGCGCACTCTTCGGCGAGCGAGATGATCAGGTCACAAACCGGTTGGATTTGCTCATGCGCGAAGGTCACGGCGCCAAGCATTTCTTCTTCGGTAAGCTCATAGGCCTCGGATTCGACCATCATCACGGCGTCTTTTGTGCCTGCGACGACCAGATCAAGGCGTTGCTCGGGGTTGTTGCGCAGGTTGTGCATATCGTCGATCTCGGGGTTGAGGATATATTCCCCATCCGAGAAACCAACGCGACAACCGGCAATCGGGCCACGGAACGGTGCGCCCGAAATGGTCAGGGCGGCCGAGGTTGCGATCATCGCAACGATATCGGGATCATTGACCAGATCGTGGCTCAGAACGGTACACATCACGAGGGTTTCGTTTTTGAACCCCGGTACAAACAGCGGGCGGATCGGACGGTCGATCAGGCGCGCGGTCAGTGTTTCTTTTTCCGAAGGACGTGCTTCGCGTTTGAAAAAGCCGCCGGGCACTTTGCCGGCCGCATAGTATTTCTCTTGGTAGTGAACCGTCAGCGGGAAGAAATCCATTCCCGGTTTTTGCTCTTTGGCAAAGGTCACGTTCGCCATGACGCTGGTTTCACCAAGCGTGGCAATAACAGACCCATCGGCCTGCCGGGCGATCTTGCCGGTTTCCAGTGTGAGGGTTTCTTCCCCCCACTGCATTGATTTTTTCGTCTCTTTAAACATCACGTTTCCTATGTTGGCCGTATCGGGCGTATCCCGTCGGGCCCATTTGCATCCGGGGCCACATTGCCCCGCGGCTTTTCTTCATCCTGTTACCCCCGCAAAGCCAGTCGGGTGCAACAATCGGATCATGTAAAAACCGCGCCCGTTGAGGGGCGCGGCATTTGTCTTAGCGGCGGATACCGAGGCGTTGGATCAGGTCGCGATAGCGACCTTCATCCTTGGATTTCACGTAATCCAAAAGCTTGCGGCGCAGCGCGACCATTTTCAAAAGGCCACGACGACCGTGGTTGTCTTTTTTGTGGGTTTTGAAATGCTCGGTCAGCGTGGTGATCCGCGACGTCAGGATTGCAACCTGTACTTCGGGCGAGCCGGTGTCGCCTTCTTTGGTTGCGAATTCTTTGATGACGCGTTCTTTTTCTTCTACGGTAATCGACATCGGGGTCTCCTTTTTAAGTCGATGTTGCGGGCACAAGCCGGGATGTCGTCCAGCCAGGTCCATGAGAGATCACCTCGGGACAGGCCCGAAGGATACGCGCGTATAGGGGAAATTCAGTGAAAAAGAAAGCGCGAATCGCGCTACCCGATCATAGGCCGGTTGTCGCACCGAAACTGCTTTGCGGCAGCAGGGTAATGTGATCAAGCGACAGCCCCTCGGCATTGGCAATCATGGCGATGCGCACGCCGTTCAGCACAAGATGCTGGTTGGAGCCGTTTTCCTCATCGACCTCAAGGTTGACCTCTGGGTCGGCGTCTTGGGTATCATCGAAAAACACCATCAGTGAATCGTCAGCCGCTGAGAAATCAAGCACTTCGGCCTGATGATCCTGCGAGAGCCAATCGCCAAGCACGATCGAATCCGCGCCCGCGCCAGCGGTCACGATATCATCGCGCCCGGCAATGATAAGGTCATCGCCGCCGCCGCCGTTCAGGTAGTCGCGCCCGTCGATATCATCGGCCTGTTCGGTCGCCTCATCATCGGTTACGCCATTCACCACATCGTCGCCCCAGCCACCAAAGAGCGTGTCTTGCCCGAAGCCACCATCCAACGTGTCATCATCAAGGTCGCCATGCAGGGCATCATCGCCATCACCGCCGTGAAGGATGTCGTTGCCCGCGCTGCCGACAAGGCTATCGTCCCCGGTGCCGCCCTCAAGATTGTCCTGTCCGTTATGGCCAAAAAGCGCGTCATCCCCGGCGTCGCCATGAAGATCATCGTCGTCATCGCCGCCATGAAGCGTATCGTCGCCTTCCTCGCCGTGAATGTGGTCGCGGCCCAGTGCCCCAAGCAGGTGATCATCGCCTTCGCCGCCGACAATGCTGTCGTCGCCGCCATAGCCGTTGATCTGATCGTTGCCGACGGTGCCCGTGATATCGTTTTGATCATCATCGCCGGATATGATGTCGCCACTATGGATGTAGTCGTTCAGTGACAGCTCTGTTCCGGGCAGAACAGGGGCAGAAAGGCCAGCAATCGCATCGCCAGGAGCGGCGGAATCATCCAACGCTTGCTGTACAAGATCCGGCATTGCGGCTTGGGGATCCTCGTCGCCCGAATTGGCCTCGGGCTCGGTATCTGGATTGCGGTCTTCGGCTTCGTCTTCGCCGGGCTCCAACCCGACAAAGGTAGCGGCCCCGACCGCCATCGCCCCGATTATACTAGCAAGAAACAGCATTTTACAGACTCACCACAACCAAGGTTTAATTCAACCATGTGATGAGGATCCGGACAACAACTTGTTCATGCAATGGTTAACGACACGGCATCGCGTATTACGTCGCCGTCAAGCGCCCCCTTGGAACCACCTCGTATCCCGGCTCTTCGGGTTCGTCATCGGTCAGTTCCGCCGGAAACCCGTCCGCGAGAATATCTAGGCCTGTCGCCTCTTCCAGCCGCTTGATGATGTTGGGCGACAACTCTCTTTCGCCGAACCGTTCAATGCCATCGTTGAAGATGCTGACCATCAAGGGGCTGATTTCAAGCGGTACACCGGCGCGGTCGGCGACCTGTTGAAACAGACCGATATCCTTTTTGACAAGATCCATCGTGAAGGAAATATCACGACTGCCATTCAGAATGATCTGACCTTCGGTCTCGGCGGAAAAAGACGTGCCGGAAGAGATCACGATCGCCTCATAGGTCGTCGCCATATCCATACCGGCCGCTTTCATCGTCACCATCGCCTCGCATAGCGACAACAGATTGGCGGTGGCGAGATAGTTGGTCATGACCTTGAGAACCGAGGCGCTTCCGATCGGGCCAGTGTGCAACACGCGGCGGCCAAGGGTGGTGAGCATCGGCAGCATCCGATCAAACGTGTCACGATCACAGCCTGCGAAAATCGAGATATTGCCGGTGGCGGCCCTATGGCACCCACCCGAAACCGGGCATTCAATGGCCGAAGCCCCTTTGGCGCTAACCAATGCAGCAAGGCGTTTGACCTCTGTCTCATCGGTGGTCGACATCTCGGCCCAGATCTTGCCGGGGCTGATCCCGGCCAGAATGCCATCTTCGGCCTCCATCACGGCCGAGCAGGCGGCGGGCGAGGGCAGACAGGTGATGACAATATCGCAGATCTCGGCCAGTTCCCTGGGGCTGTCGGCACTATTGGCGCCGCGCGCCACGAAATCCTGGACCAGGGTGTCGTTCAGGTCGCGCACCGTAAGATCAAACCCGTTGCGCAGAATTGAACCGGCAAGTTTGCCGCCGACATTGCCCAGCCCGATAAACCCGATTTTCATTTCTGTCGCCCCTGTTCACCCGCCCTCATCGGGGCCATTTCGCCAAGCCTTTTGCGATTCGTACGGCAAATGCAAAAGAGAAATGCAGGGTGCGGCCAAAAACCCCGATGCTCAGGCGCGGCGCAGGGTATCGCCAAAGCTTATCGTTGGCTCAAGCGTGACGTGCACCGGGTCGGTCGAGCCTGTGGCGTCGGCGTGAGCGGCGATGATCTCGGCCGCCTTGCGCCCGATCTCAAGGCGACAGGCATCCATCGTGGCCAATTCACGCGGCAGCCCTTTGAGAAGATCAACCCCGTTGAACCCGGCAAGCCCGATCTGACCGGGAATATCGACACCCTTTTCCAGCAGATAAAGCAACCCGCCAGCCCCAATCATATCATTGGAATAATAGAGGAAATCAATGTCGGGGGTGCGCCGGAGAATTTCTTCGGTCATTTCGCGCCCCTTCAAAAGGGCCGAGCCGCCGGAATAGAATTCCTGATCGGCGATCTCGACACCTGCCTTGGCAAGCGCCTCGGTGAAGCCCTCGAAACGCTTTCGCGCCCGGTGATCAAGCGGCATCTTGGTGCCGAGGAACCCGATGCGCCTGTACCCCGCCTTGATGATTGCCTGCGCCATCTGCTGACCGGCGCGGCGATGGGAAATGCCAACGACTGAATCGACCGGGGTGCCGTCAACATCCATGATCTCGACCACCGGAATACCGCTTGCGCGCAACATCGCGCGGCTTGCATCGGAATGTTCCAGTCCGGCGATAATTACCCCGGAGGGTCGCCAGGATAGCATTTCATAGAGGACTTTCTCTTCCTTCTCGGGGCGATACCCTGTCAAGCCGACAACCGGTTGAAGGCTGGTTTCCTCAAGGATCTGGCTGATGCCGGTCATGACCTCTGGAAAGACCATGTTCGACATCGACGGGATGATCACTGCCACAAGATTGACCCTATTCGAGGCCAAAGCCCCGGCGATCTTGTTGGGCACATAGCCAAGCCGTTTCGCGGCCTCCAGAACCCGCTTGCGGGTGCCGTCCGACACATCGCCCTTGTTGCGCAAAACCCGGCTGACGGTCATCTCGGATACGCCCGCAGCCTCGGAAACATCGCGCAGGGTCAGCGGGTGGTGGTTATTCTGGGTCAAGAGCGTTTTCCTGAAAGGTCTTTGTCCAGTGTTACCGCGAACAGGCCACCCTGATCAAGCGGCCAGCCAGACGACAGGCGTCTGAGGGCAAATAGGGCGATGACAAATCTCTTTGAGGCGAGTAAGGAAAACCTGCGTGGCCCCGTGGCTCAACTGGATAGAGCAGCCCCCTCCTAAGGGGCAGGTTGCAGGTTCGAATCCTGCCGGGGTCGCCATCTTCAGGGTTTTCTGGATATACAAAGATACTTTTTCCGTCCGTCGCGCTCAAAAATCCCTTGTCTATCACTCCAATAACCCCCGACAAATCCTGTCAGGGTCAAGGTTGCACATGGGTCAATTCTCACTGACAATTCTGACCTCTACCGGGTCAGTTTTGAGTGACGTTCAACAAGTCCTACAGCCTCAGGCTGAAATTTGAAGCGCCTTAGGTTGGGCCTTTTCCGCGTTCGGCAAAAACGAGATTGAAGTCCGAACCGATCACGCCGTTGTCGAACAATGTCTTTTCGAACAGACAGAGCAAATTGAGAACGAAACAGTCCGTTTCATTCGATTCATCAAAATTGTGAACGCGGCCACGCATTAGTTCGTACAGCAGTGTCTGGCAAATAGGCGTTGTCTTCACAATGTGAAGATATTGACCCATCACTTCAAAAATATCGGACGCCCGAACACCCTCGCTTGGGTCAACTTTTTGGAATATTTCCAACGGGATACGCGTAATCTCTTTAACGACTTTATTATCTTTGTGAAGAACCTGATTGTAATGATCCGGGAAGCAGGCGAGCAATGCGTTCATCAGACTGATCTGATTTTCCGTCCATTGCATATGGCTTGGCCCCATATAGTCATTCGCAAAGAACAAGCCGCCCGGAGTCAGCGAGAGGTTTATCTGCTCAAAAAGGTGTTCCAGGTTTTCAATGTGATGAAGCGCACCATTGGCGACGATCAGATCGTAGTGGTTCTCTGGAAGGGCTTCTCGGTTTAAATCCATGACGCGAAACGATATGTCAAGGCCATCTCGATGGGCGTTAGCATTACCGGTCTTGACTGCGAAATCGGAAATGTCGATGACATCGAAACATTCGGTCCCAAGAAGGGAGTGCAGCGCCCGCGCCTGATGCCCCAGCCCCCCCAATTTCCAGGCCGCGTTTAATTTTTCGGTCGCAGAGGAAGGTTTTCAGGTATTCGTTCACTGAAACGCCACCTAGGTAATTCTCGCGCATGAACCGGTTTATTGTCGGGCTCTGCCAGACAAATTTCCGCTCTGGATGCGTTCCATTTGTCACGCACAATGACGGATTTTTCCAAAGCATCGATCCTATCAACTTACCTGCCGACCAAGCATTGTTAGAATATTAGCCGGCAAATTTCAATTGGCGCACTCTCGTTTCATACAAGCAATCGGGGGCTGTTAGAGTTGTTATCACACGTTATTTCGAAAAAACAAAATATGAAAACGGCGTGATATCATTCATCTTCATTGGCTCGCCATAGTTCACGGTCAGCTTTTCAAACAAGAATGCGTAGTCGGATAGAAAGTCGGCGTTGGTTTTGATCTGATTGAATACGTGCTTGATCAGGCGCAGTGTATGTTCTCCAAGCGAGAGCTGGCTGTCAAAGCTGGTGCAGTCGAAGCTTTTGAAGCCAATGGATGATGAGAGCTCTCTCATATAGTTTATAGGGAATATAAACTTGTCTTCGATTTCGCGCAGATCTGTTCGGTCGCTTTCAAGGTGGTCTCTCTTTATTTGTGGCCGATTTGCTAGGGCCGTTAGCGCCATACGCCTAGGGCGGTCTAGGGTGCCCCTGGCCTGCTCCATATGCAGGATGATTGATGCGATTAGCCCAGAAAAGACATGGACATCTAAAACTGGCTCTCCAAATACACAAAATCCACCGGGCTTGGTTACTCTAAAGCTCTCTTCCAACGTAGTTTCGAATTGCTCAAGATGGTGCAGTATCGAATGTCCTAACACTAAATCAAAACTGGCTGTTCTAAATGGATTGTTGTTTGCGTTGAGCAAATAGCAGGAGAGTTTGTCGGGACTGTGCGCCCCCACCCGTTTTTTCAACAACTTCATGAAATTGAGGGAAATATCTGAGGTATGAATCTCGCAAAAAAAGGGTGAATTGAGTAATCCGTGAGTTAGGTTGCCAGAGCCCGCACCAATCTCAAATACATTTGCTACACTTGCACAGCCCTTTTCGCGCAAAATGCGTTCATAAACATTCGCAAGAGCGGCAGTTTGTGCTTGAATATTATGGGCTTCGTCATACGCGTTCACGTCGAGTAAGGTATCAAACGTTTTATCTTCGCGCAGGTCTACAATCCCATCTATTATTTCAGGTGACCAGCTGCAAGCGCGACAGGCCATACCTTCCGAGGCTGATGTCACGGCGCTGGAACATTTAGGGCACACAAGTAGGGATGAGGAAAATGGTTTCATGCTTTTAGCCATTTCACAAACTGCTGATGTGATCCATCCTATTTGGAAGGATGGATCACAAGCAGCACAGGTGGGAACCCCCAACTTAGAAACTTACCTGATCACTCTATACGAATGTAAATTCGGTACCATCACCCAAGTAGTTCGTTAGCGTGATTTCACCAGCCCCCCATGCCACCGCCGTAAGGATCGTATCTGGCCCGTCTACAGTCAGTGTCAGGTCACCCAAGGCGGTAACGCCGGAACTGGCCGCGAAGGTCAGCACGTCACCATCGACCGCGTTCGAGTAGTCGCCAATAACGTCCGTCCCCATGTTGGCGTCGGTGAAGAAAAAGGTGTCTGCATCCACACCGCCGAGGTAAAAATCGTTACCGGCGCCGCCTTCCAAAGTGTCGGCTCCTGCTGCACCTATCAGGACATCATCGCCACCGGCACCGGTCAGGATGTCGTCGCCGACGCCCCCATAGAATGTGTCATTGCCGGAACCGCCGGTCAGGATGTCGTTGTCACCCCCACCAGCCATGGTGATGCCTGTCACCATACCGGTTGCATCGATAGTATCGACCCCGGTAAAGCCGTTGATGCGCTCCACCCCTGTCCAGGCGCCGATATTCAGCGTCAGGCCAGCGGCATTGGTGATCACGACCTTGTCGAAGCCGATGCCACCGTCTGTAACGACATCAAGGTTGGCATCGATGTAGAAGACATCGTTGCCGTCACCGCCGGAAAGCAGGTCATCGCCGACACCGCCGATGATTGTGTCATTGCCTCCGCCGCCAGACAGATCGTCATTACCGTCGCCACCGAGGATCGTGTCGTTCCCCGAACTGCCGGTGATCGTGTCATCTCCGTCGCTACCGAACAGAACCAGCCCCACGCTCAGTGCCGAGGCGTCGATCACGTCGTTGCCGATGTTGCCGTTGACCCGCTCGACACCGCTCCACCCGGCAAGGTTGATCGAATCGCCCGCCGTGTCGAGGATTGTCGCCCTGTCAAAGCCCACGGTGCCGGTGTCGGTCACGATATCGTCGCTGTCCACGAAGTGGTCGTCGGTATTCTCACCGCCATCGAGGGTATCGGCGCCGAGACCGCCGAACAGCGAATCCTGATTATCGCCGCCATTCAGAACGTCGTCACCTTCCTGGCCAAACAGACCGTCGTTGCCTGCCAAGCCATTGATGATGTCGGCAAACGCAGTACCCGTCAGCGGAACGTCGGGGCCGGGTGTGCCGTTGATGATATTTGCCGGCACTGGCCCGGACGTCACGCGGATCTGCACGTCTTCGGTAACTGTGCCAGTACTGCCATCCGTGGCCTCGACCGTCACGTCGTAAATGTTGTCACCGCCGACGTCGCCCGGAGTGTCGAAGGAAGGCGTGCTTGCGAACCGGAGTTCACCATCGACGAAGGTGAATGCGGCCGCGTCGACCCCGCTGAGCGAGTAGGCGATCAACTCACCAGTGGTGTCGATGTCCTCGCTTGCGGCACGATAGATGATCGTGTCAGTCGATACATTGTCTTGCACATTCACATGGTTACCCGATGTAATCACCGGGGCGTTGTCGTTGATGTCGGTGACGTTCAGCTTGACGTTGATAGCAGATCCGCCGATCCCGTCCGCGACATCGATCGCCACGTTGTAGAATTGTTTTGCCTCGAAGTTCACAGAGCTGTTTGGTCCGCCGCCGGTCAGGAACAGCTTGTTGATGCCGCCGATGTTACGGATCGTAAAGGATGCCGCGTCATCGCCCAGAAGCGTCAATACCTGTGGCCCGCCATTGGCGCCGTCGGGATCAAGGATCTCAATGTCGCCAACCTCAAAGCCATTTCCGGCAAGCGACTGACCGTCCACCAGATTTACCGTGGACTCGAGTTCCCCGATAATGTCGACGCCGTTCTGCACACGTTCGGCCGTGTTGGTCAACCCGATCAGCGGCGCATACTGCCCAGTCTGCAGGTTGACCAGGGCGTCATCGAATGTCAGCCAGGTTATATCGTTCGAAATGAAGTCGGTACCTTCGTTCGTGCCGAAGACAATTTCATTGTCGGTCAGGTTGAAGCCGCCGACGGCCCCCGCGATCGAGAACTCGCTTTCGAGGCCACGTACGAGGACCGTATCAATCCCGCCACCGCCGACAAGCCGGTCGTTGCCCTCGCTGCCGACCACCACGTCGTCGCCAAGCCCGCCGTTAATGGTATCGTTACCGACCCCACCGATTATCATGTTGGCCAGGTCATCGCCGGTAATCACGTCGGCAAAATTGGTGCCGATGAGCGCTTCGATATCGAGATAGGAGTCGTCGCGGGCGTCACCGGTCGAAAGGACGGTGTTGGCCATGTTGATGGTCAGGCCTGACGCGGTGCCTGGCTGTACGTTTTCGAGCCACGTTGCATAGGACGCGATGTCGAAACCTCCGACACCGCCATCCAGCGCATCACCGCCGGCGCCGCCGATCAGCATATCGTTGCCCAGGCCGCCCGCCAGCAGGTCGTCGCCCCGACCGCCCGACAAGACGTCGTCGCCATCCTCGCCGTCGATGCCGTCATCGCCGTCATCGCCGAACATGACGTCGTCGCCTTCGCCACCCAGCATTTCGTCATCTTGGGCGCCACCATGCATGGTGTCGTTGCCGTTGTTGCCCATCAGCGCGTCGAAACCGTTGTCGCCGAACAGCAGGTCGTTGCCCTTGCCGCCAGAGATGGCGTCATCATCGGCACCACCACGGACGGTGTCGTCGCCGTTGCCGCCGCGCAGGAAGTCAAATCCCACAGCACCCTCGATGCTGTCGTTGCCTTCGCCGCCATAGATATGATCGTCATTCGCGCCGCCATCGAGGGTATCGTTGCCGCCTTCACCATAGATGGCGTCGTTCCCGGCACCGCCGCGAATGTTGTTGGCTGCATTGGTGCCGCCGATGACCTCAGAGATATACGCGGTCAGTTCCGCCGGCGTGCGCATGAAATCCTGAAGCCCAAGGGCGCCAAGTTCAATCAGCGCATCCGGTGTCCCGAACGCGTCGCCGTGCATGTGTGTCGTACCGTTTCCGCGCATCAAAATATCAGAGAATGTCTGGCCCTCGATCTGGTCGAGGAAATTGCCACCAAGACGCGCAAGGTAGTAGAACCTGTCGCCGTCCTGCAGCGCGATCATCTGCTGGGCAAAGATAAAGTCAAAGGTTGACCCCAGCAGCCCAAGCGGCACTTTCTGTTCCGCGAGGCCACCCATCCACAGGTCGATCAGTTCGTACCCGTTGTCACCCCCGTTCATGAAGGCGTTATCAGCCATCATAAGCGCCGCCGCGTCACGCACATCGTCGATTGCGGTCGGCAGTCCGCTGTCACGGGCTGCAACGATCGAAGCCTCGTTGGAATAGGCCGCGATAAAGTTGACCAGCGAATCCGGGTTCAGCAGGTTCGCCCCAAACTCAGCCCAGCTTTCGTAGGGCTTGAGCGACGCTTCGCCGGTCTGCGCAAAGAGGTCGGCGCGCAGCTGATTCAGACTCGGTAGGCCGACGTCGCGGGCCCGCGCAATGTTCAGTGCTGCCAGGTCGAGCGGCAGGCCGACGAGGAAATTACGTAATGCATCGACCACGAATTCATCGATCTGCATGCCCTGTTCGAACTGGCTACCCTTGATAAAGTCGGCGCCGCCGACGTCAGAGTACAGTTCGGGGTCGAGGAACGCGTCGATCAGCGAAAAGTCAGTGGCCACACCGGAAGTGTCGATTGCTTTGACATTGTCGGAAAGCTGCGAATGTCCGAGGCGGTACACAGCCTGAGAGAACTCCAGCATGATGTTGGGGTTGATGTCGACCTTATAGCTCGCGAATGCGTCGATGTTCGGGCTCATCCGGCGTCCGAATTCTTCGAACACAAGATGCTGATACTGCATCTCGTTAACCATCTTGGCGGCCTGGAAATACATCTCGCCGGTCCATTGCGCGGCGAACGTCGGGTCGATCTCGTTTTGCTGCTGTACCCAGTCCTTGATCTGATTCAGGATTCGAGTGTGTTCGTTGTGGAACGCGTCGTGGATCGACGTCAACGCGGTGTTCTCATTCACCCGCGGATCACCCGAGATATAGTGCAGATCAAGCAATTCATTGTCGAACTCGCCTGCCGCAGGCGGTGGAGCGCCAACGCCATGCGGATTGACGATGCTGTCTCCATCGGCGACCAGCCCACCCGATGGATTGGCGTTATGGGCGATGTCGGCTAAAAACGACTGGCCCGATTCCGCGCCAGCGAGGAAGCCGCCCAACCCACCGTTCGCGGCGGGGTTCCACATCGTCGGATCGGGGGCGTTAAGAACATTGGCGTCGGTCAGCATTTCCGTCGCCGGGTCGGCGCCGACTTGGGCACGCGCCCAGACGTTGGCGTTCGCCTTGATGTCGGCCCAATTGGCGAGGCCGCCGTTTGCGCCATGCACCAAATCACCCGTCGCGTTACCGTTGACGTCGTATTCCCTTAGGTAAAAGCTGATCGCGGCATTCGATCCATAGGTCTGGCTCTGTTCGATCAGCGGCGCGGTGGTGTTTATCGTCTCGCCGTTAGCGTTCTCGTCAGCGCGCGAGAGGAACATCATGTTCGGACCGCTAGGGTCGAACAACTGATCGCCCGGTAGCAGCGGGATCATTACCGTGCCGCCTTGCTTGCTGATAAAGTCAAGCCCATGATCGAAGAACTGCCCGAAGAACGTGAACAGGCTGTTCTCCGGCAGACGGTCGACCGAGATGTCCCCTTGCGACATCAGCTGGGCCGTGTTGGCTGCAGGGTTGCTGGAGGTAATGTCGGCGATCAAGTTGCTGACCACCCGCGGCGATGCGTCAACTTCATTGTTCGCGAACGCCCCGTAGGCAAGCGGGCTGGTCGAACTGGAGATGCTGACAAAACCCTGGTTGAGGTTGGCGAAGGTGCCCGTATCAACAAGCTGTCCGTACTGGTCGATCAAGGTTAAGTTGCTGATATTGTTGTTCGTTCCGTCGATCGTCCTGATGCCCACGGGCGCGAGCGGGTCAGCCCCGGGCGCAGGCGAATCGCCAGCAAGGACATTATCTAGTATGAATAGGATGTCGGCAGGCGTGAGTTGCTGTGTCATAATATCTTTCCCCCTAAATTTATGCAGATATTTCAACGCGTTCGACGCTTTACAGCAGCCGACGATTGCGCAATATCACCGCAGTTACCCTAGGACGGATTTTGGAACTTCGAAAATTAAGATTTTTGTAATATTGCACGAGGCGTCGGGTATCTGGGGGATACTCAGCCGACTTTCAACAACTCATGATTGTGGAGCTAGTTCCCGGCACTAAGCAATGTTCAGATTTCTTAATTGTTTGTCAACCACGTAGGCCGGCAATTTTCCGCCCAAGGTTGAGCGCCCAAAACGCCGCGAAGAAATCCTTGTGCAACAATGCTGTAACAATAATTTACCATATTTTTTGCTAAATTTGCCCAAAAACATGTGTTATTATCGTTAGGCAACCAATTTGATATGCTTTCTGAGATTCTGTGATTTTGGCCATTCCAATTAAGGCTGTTTTCCTTGGGAAGGCAGCGAAGCAAGTCAAGCAAATTTAGTGCGAGTTGTATGCGGTATTTCGCAATTGATTTCAAGGTAGCATTCGACGGTTGGTTGGTAAATTTTTAGTGATGGGGTTTAGATGGATCCTAGAATATTGAATAACCTCGACGGAGTGGTCGCCATTCAACGACTAACATCCAGTCGGCACGAGGGTCAGCATGACCAAGCTGAATTGTTGCGTGGGACGATAATCGAACAGGGGTTTCGACCGCACAATAATGACGTGAAGTCGGCCCACCCAGAGGTGAATAGCCTTGTCGGCATTGTCGCCTATGACTTCAACTGTTCCTCTCCGGCACAGGCTAAGCTCGCTGGCCTAAGAATTGCACACCCGCAGCTTCCCATTCTTGTCGTGGGGCGGTCGGGTGACGACGACGTGAGGGTGGCCGCCTTCGAGGCGGGCGCTGACAATTTCCTGCCTGCAAATTGCAACCGTTTGGAACTGGCGATAAAAATCCGCAGGCTTGGGTTGATGCGCAATTCGCATCCGCCAGCGATAACCATCGACGACTTGCAGATATGGCCTTCGACCCGTTTCGTTGCGCGTGGAGGGGTTCCGATCAAGCTCAGCGACAAGGAGATGGGCATACTATCGTGCCTAGCAGCCGCCGCACCGAATGTTGTGGACCGCGCGACGCTGCTCAAGGAGGTGTTCAAGCTCAACTTCGACCCAGGCACCAACAACGTCGAGGTACATGTACACCGCTTGCGACAGAAAATCGACAAGGGCTATGCCGTGCGCCTGATCAACACAGCAAGAAACGTCGGCTATTTTCTGGGATTGGCATTGACCGGCCCCCCGCTGGCCCCTCGTTCATAATGAGAGTCTGCAGGCTTTTGATCAGCCCCCGAACCATCTACCGCCCCTAGGAGAGAGTTTTCCGGCTTTGGTCAGGGTGACAGGCTGGTGGTGATGACCAGAATATCGACAACGCGCATGACTCAGGGTGACAATGGACCGGAAAGGAAATCGACAAGGGTCTGTCCCGCATCGGCCCGCGTCAGGCGCGCGATCAGTTCGGCGCGCCCCAGATTCAGCCAGTCTTCCCTGCTCCAGCGCGGTGTATCAAAAAGTGCCCGACGCAAGTCGTTATGGCTGGTGACGGGGCGGGCGATTATCTCTTCGCCTTCAACCTGCCAGTCTACATCGTCCAGCACTCCGGGCCTCGCCCCCACCAGCGCCGCCTCGTAAGCCATCGAATGGGTAAGGTCTGGTTCTCGACGAAAGCTCCTTCTCCGAAATGCTGGGAAGGCGATGTAGAATGGCGCATAGCCGAAAGACCGCATGGCCGATAGCAGCAGCAGGCTCTGCGGTGTTTCATTGCATTCGACCCACAGAACTGGCTGATTTTCTTTGATATAATTGTAATCGCTCTTAAGCGCGTCGATCTCTGCCCCCTCAATATCGAGTTTCAACGCGTCGTAATTGCCATGGTCATGACGCAACTGCCTGAGCGGGAAACAGGGCACGGCCTCGTTGGGCGCATTGTCCGGTGCGTCGTGAAAGACGTATTCCTGCGCGCCATGATTATTCACAATCTCTTTTGCGGGCGTCGGTATCATCCACCCCCGGTGAAGGCCCACCCCCGCATTGATAACCTGTGTAGGACAGCTCATACCTTGAGATAGATTTCGGGGTAGATGCGGTGCGAGATGCCGATTGGCTTCGATGGCGACAACTGCACTCGGCGTAACGAAACGTGACACGCCCAGAGAAAACGTTCCGAGGAAGGCTCCAACATCCCACAAGCGGCAGCCGTCCCGTAACACCCGCGCGGCGAGCTCAGTCTCGACCGCACCCCATTCGCCGCGTTCGCGTAAGGCGCGAACGATAAGGTCATCGGGCCAAGCAGGCGTGGATATGGGGCCGTACAACGTATCCAATATAGTCTCATTCAGTCTTGCGCGTGTGTGGTTTCGAAGCGCGGGGGGCTAGTAAGAGAAAGAGGAGGTGCATGCGGCTGATCTATGAAATAATCAGCCTACCCAGTTGGGCTGTTCTGTTGTTTTTGGCACAGATCGAGCGACTCCTTTCACAAGCCGACCCGAGGTCTCCTTTGCCAAAACTGAGCGAACGGCTGTCATGACGGCCTTGGGCGTCTGGTCTACAATCAGGCCGTTGGGTGCGGCCCTAACGGTATCGCCCTGGGCACCCAGATCGAATGCAAGCACAGGCAATCCTGTGGCGATCATCTCGTGGGTCGTGTACGAAAAGGTTTCTGGCCAGATCGAAGGCATTAACCAGACGCCGACCCGGTACTGGTGAATGAGATTTTCCAAATTGTCTAAATTGTAACTGCCCGTGACATTCACGGGATCAGGTAGAGAAAACCGAGAGTCAAATTCACCAATGATGACAAGCCCTGGCGCTTCGGGCTCCTTTTGGAGCCACCAAGCAAAATCACTAAGGAACTGTGCGCCCTTCACATCACCAATCGCGCCTAGAACGCCAATGCGGGCTTCGGTTGCCGATTTTAGTGGGCGACAAGCGACACGGGGCACCGTATTCGTAATGGTGTGAGGATGAACGACAATACGGCACTCGACATGTGGCCAGACCTCCATCAAGATCCGCTTACTGTTGTCGGAGAACACAATAATAGTGTTCGCCCTCTCTATCAACTTCGTCCAGCACTCACGCCATTCCGCGAGAGATACCTGCGTGCCGTCCGGCCGTGTGAAGATATGGGCTGGATCGTCGGTGTCAGTCGCAGGAACGCCGCGGTATTTCAAAGTACTGTCTACTAGGTTGTATGACGGGCTAAGTGGAAAATAATCGTGGAAAAGAACCTCTAGGTTTGTATCAGACCCCGAAGCGATGGCGATCAAGATGTCGGGTAGCTGAATCGGGTCTGGGTCGCCAACACCGCAGGAGTATACCACATGCTTTCTTGGAAGGTGGCGGAGCACTTCAATCAGCACATCTTCGCTTTCTGTAACGGCTTGATGAACATCTCCTGCGACATGCAGCTCAATCTTGAAGCGATTATCACCTCCAATTCTAATTATTATAGTGGGCATGCCGTCGTTTTCTCGGCTGGCGATCCTTTCCTCCATGCATTTCTGCGCACCGCCCTTCATAGAATGGGCCAGATAAATGTGGATGGGACTATGATGAACGGTTGCAGCATAGGCGAGTGCCAAAGTGAAGCGGGCGGTATGGAGCGGATCGTCTTTTAGAAACCTCTGGACCTCTGCATCGTAGGTTGGATAGCGGGACGTAATGCGCTTTCTTGAGGCTTCTGTCGCTATGTTTTTTCTTCCAACTCCAAACGATGCGCCCCCGAAGTGCTCAACAAATAGATTGCCGATCCCAACATGTCGCATCCCAAGCGCTCGCGTTTTTTGGCACCAGTCGACTTCTTCGCCGTAGCCGTGACCAAACGCGACATCAAGGTATGGTACATGTTTTAGGGCTTGGCGGTTGATCCCCATACAAAACCCGACTCCGGTAGGAGCCGATACTGCTAACGGAGCCACTGTAGCGCGTGCCACCGCGTCGATTTCATCAACCGCGCCTGCGTTGATCTTGACAGATCTAGCGATCGAAGGAACAGAAAAAATCGTTGCATCATTTGACATTGGAGTGACGCTGGCGATTGATGGATCCTCAAGTAGCGGATTTATCAGGCGTGAGGCCCAACCGGCAGGAACGAAGGCATCGCTATTGAGAAGAACAACATTCCGCTCAAGTTCTGCCGCCTGCTTTAGCCCGCGATTCACACTATTAATAAAACCCTGATTGGTTTCATTCTTGATAAGCGACACCTTGCCGGGAAACATTTCAGCCCAACTTCGCAGCCATGGTAGTACGCGTTCATCCGAAGACGCGTCTTCGATCAGGATCAGGTTCCAAGGAAGGTCGGTGTATTGTTCAATTCTCGAGAGTGAATTTTCCAGTAATTCAAAAGCGTTGTAGACTGGCATGATAATGGAAATAGGTGTGTTCGTGTTAGTACTTAACTTAGAGGGAAAAAGTGCCTTTGCCGAAAGTTGATCGACATTTCGGTTTATCACATTGTCAACTCCGAAGCGTCGGCGCAGCGCTAGGAGCGTTTGTTTCGGTTTGCCTTTCGCGAAATAGCATGTGATCAGAGCTGCATTTCTGAGTGCCAGGCCCGCAAACACGACCATCGCTTTCCGCCGCGCGGCTGTTTTGTCACGACTGCTAGGCACGGGAATAGGCCAGTGAACTTTTTTGCTATCACTCCTGCTACACAGCGTGATCGCATCGCCATGCCAATCAAGCTCGGTTGAAAATCCGACACGTCCGTCGCGGTTTCTGGTCTCGACCATGCGCAACGGACCCATTGCCGTCGCAACGTCGCCGCGATGCAATCTCCGTCTGATCCGTTTTGGACCTGCTTCTGATAATAAAACAAGATTATCCAGGAGAGACCAGCCAAATAGGTGAACGCGGTCACCGCAGAACTCGACGCGTTCAATATATCCGACGATAGAACCGTCGACATCATGTAACGGGCGAAGCGCGACAGTAAAAATTACTGTAGAATTCTGAAACCTAGTAAAAATAGTCTTCATTTGAGATATCATTTTAGACCTCAAGTTGAAAATAATAACCCTCACCATTGAAGTGAATAAGAATAAAAGCAGTGTCAGGCGTGGTATCCAAGGTTGCCTCGAATCCCACCTCATTCCCGCGCTCTAAAGTATTTAATTCTGGACACACAATCGATACGTCAGGCCTGACAATGTTCGGAACAACCTTGTTCTGATCGGCCCCTGAGACTAACGTCACGTCGTCGCAAATCGTCCAGCCTACAACTTTCAATGTAATCATATCATAATCAACTGATTCGACATAACCAATCAACTGACCTGACGATGCTAACAGCGGAAATCCATGAATGCATTTGTTCAATTTCAAAGGTTTCATCCGAACCTCCCATGTAGGTGCGAGAACCCTCACAAGCTTGAGTTAATGGGATGAACAGCTTCCCCGGCAAGCATTTTGTTGATATTCCTTCAATTTACTACTTCTGGTTGTCTGGCCTTTCTACGGGTTGTGTGCTGTCATTCTTGGCTTTGTTTGATACGCATTTGGGGAGGTTATGCGGTCATATACATTAATGTCGGGCGTGATGCGCCTGTGTAAGGTGCGGTTACCCGTCGCCTTCGAACGGAAAGTGGCCTAAGCGAGCACTTGGGGCGGCACAAAAGCAGGGCAGGTCCATCCACCCTCGCTTACGCACTTTGGGCAGCAACCACAGACGTTTCAGCATTTGGTCAGCCCGCAGAGATCCTAAATTTATCCGATTTTTGGGCGTGCGGTCAGGTGTTTAGACAGGTTGCTCTGAGCCGTAATAGAAAGTTTTGGAATATTTCGTGTAAGAGTAAAGTTTGCTTAGTTTATCGCCCGAAACAGATGAGAACACATCAGCAACTTCCTTTGAAAACTGTTTTGCACCGCTGATGTTTTCACGCTTGAAATCGGCAATCTCGCAAACATGATTTTTATTCAACCATTGCGCTAGAGAGTTAGGCATTTCTTCGTATCGTACGATGACATAATCGGCATTTGGACTTGTTGTAGTCCAAACCCCGCGGTCCTCTTTCATATCTTTGATATAAATACCCAAGGCTGTTTCGAAATGCTTTTCGAACCAATTGGCAGGTCGCAAAAACAGCCTTAACAAGCGTGTCGTCCCAGGGTTGTCCTCAAATATAGTGTCCTTAAAGACTGCGGGGTCGTTTTCGACTTCTGCCAGATATGCATCTATCCCGCCCGCTTTTTCAAGAAGACTACAAGATTCGTCCAAAACGCATTTCAGGCCATTCGTCACAATCTCTGCATCGGTCTGACACGGTAACGATTTCGTTTTGCATAGGCTTTTAAAACTCGGCAAATACCCTTCGACATCCTGAACTACGCCTGAGCGCGCCCATTCTACCGGATTACGTGCAAGGGATATCACCACTAGCCGTTCATCGCCAAAAAGTTTCGCACGGATGAGGTTGACGCGACGGGTGATCCTTATATTTTCTATAAATTGTCCGAGTTGGTGCTTAAAGAAATATAGCGGAACATTCGCCCCGGTTATTGTCGGGACGATCGCCGCCAGCGCCTTTTCTCCCAGAAAGTGGCACTGCACAGCACTAATATCTTGAAGTTCGTTAAGGGTTGAAACAATTGACGTGCTCGCAACCTTTCCCATTTGATAGACTACGATATATCTGCGTGTCATAATTTTGATCATCCTCTTCGCACTGTCTCGATGCCCTCTGGGTCGCATATCATCGGCTTTACACTGGCTCAAATCCCTCTTTCTGCGGGTATTTCATCAGGTCAGTATTTTTTTGAACCCAGTCCAATAGGCTGTCGGGGCCGGTTGTGTACGGGGCGGGAAACGCTATGCGCAGGTCCTTACGGTCGCGATAGAGTTCCCGTACGGATTTCGGTATGGTTTCGCCGCTGTCGAAGGTGCCGTAGTGCCACCACCCTGTTGGGATGGCGGGGTCGGTGGCCGCGATGACCTGCTGGCGATACCACCACCAGAGTTCATAGATCTCGATGTTGCCGCGGGCATAACGCGCGGTCATGCAGTCGCCCACCGGACCGAGCTTTGTAAAGTGGTAGAATCTGAGCGGCACGCCGTTGATAAGCGCAGAACCCACGTTATTATAGCACATAGTACGGTTGCTAAGGTTCCAGCTTGCCACGTTGTAGCCCGGATCGCGCAGCGTCTTGACGCCATCAAAAAAGCAAGGCACCAGATTGCACCATTTTTGATCGACAAAGAGGCCGATATCGAGCCGATCATAGCACCAGTCGGTCAACCGGTCGTCCCACCACTGTGCAAAGCGTCGACCTTCAGTATCGTTTGAGATGGCTGCGAAGCCCAGGTTGTAGATGCCATAATCGAGTGACGTGATTTCGTTGTCACGGATCGCGTGCGGTTGGTCCTTGGGATCGGGATCGATTTGGTGCGGTGTTAGCACGATGGAATTGCTATCGAGCATATCGCTCACCGGCGTCATCGGGTTAAACACCGCAATGTCGGGGTCAAAATAAAACAACTTCTCGCAATCTGGCTCTTGAAGGATACGGACACAGGCGCGACCCTTGACCGCGGTGCAGGCCTCGACGACATCATGGCTGAACAGCCAGCGACCGGTCTCTGTGCCATAGAGGTCTTCGACGTTGAGGATGCGGTCGTAGTTCTCCTGCGTCAGATCGAATCGGAAACCCTCGGGGGCCTTGTCAGTCATCACTAACCAGATTACCCAGCCGGGATGCTGGGCTCGCAGGGTGCTCGCGAGAACACGAGCACGGTTCAGGTAGCTGTAGGAACAGCTGGTGAACGCATGAACAGTCATTGCTCATCTCCAGGTTCGGCGTCGATCGCATCATGCACCATACGACTGAGGTGATGCTTCACACGGCTCTGACGACGTTCGGTACGTAACTTTCGGACTATCTGATCGTTTCTACCATCGGTGAAGAAAGTCTCGAGGTCGTCGACGTCGCGGAGCACCACTCCGCGACCGAATGATACAACGGAGGCTGCCACATTACCCGAAACCTCGTTTGTAATCACGTAAGCGCCGCCAGCGTATGCTTCATACGTCGAAAGTGAGAAGGTTTCCGGCCAAGACGCCCAATGTAGCACCAGATCTACACGGTTGCGTACAACAGCGTCGATCATGGCGTCTGGTGCTTCTGCTGTGACATGTACCCGTTCGTGCTCGATTCCCGGCGTTTGGATATCTGCTGCGCCAAGGAACAGAAAACGGAAGCGCTCGGTATGCCGTAGCGCGCGGAAAAGATTCTCGAAGACGTTCCAACCTTTATGTGGGAGGGGTGTGCCAAGGAAGGCGATCGTGACAATGTGATCCTCTCTTGGCAGTCGGACAACCCGCTTGCGCCATTCCAGTTTCATATGCGGGCGGATCTCCACAGAGGCAGCTCTGAGCCCAGAGCGCGCCACCCACGTTTCGGCGGTCCCTCGCGAGGGCGACAGCAATCGGACCTGCACCCGCTTGAAGAACGTGGCCATTCGATCCGTATGGGTGCGCCTTTCCTCACCAAACCGGCAAAGTCGGCAGGCGTTGGACACAATCGGTGGTGCGCCACAAAATGACACGCCATTGCGTTGCAAGGTGTAGCTCGGGCAGAGTGTGAAGAAATCGTGGAGCCAAAGCCAGCATTCGTTACGACCAGTTGCCAGAATGAGATCGGCCAGCCGCTCTGGCAGGTGACCCAGCATGTGGTGAATAACCACATGCACATCGTTATACTCTGTGGCAACGGTGCCGACAGTTCCAATCAGATCAGAGATATGGCACTCACCGATTGACCGCCCATCGAGCAACAGGGACATTACTGGGTCACTTTCCTCAGTCTCATGAGCCAGACGGGGCAGGGTCTGCCAAGGGTGTAGGTTTAGATACAGGCAGCCGTTGGCCGCCGAAAGTGTCTCTTCACGATGCTCGCACAGCTGAACTCCGCCGCTGACCTTGCGGTAGTTGTCATGTCCAACCGACAAGATCAGTGTGTGCCTGTCTGCGTACTGCACATCAGAGAGTATATCGATCAGATCCGCAGTGTTGAGTAACCTTTGAGGGAGGCGGTTTGATCGCCATCTCTTAACCTCTTCCTCAAGCGGTACCGTATTGCGGAGACGCTCAGCCTGGTATCCACCAGGATGTCTTGCAAGCCGCCCTTCCGCCCGTCCGGTCGTCACATAATGCAAGAAAGGGTTAATTTTCAGACTTGCGATATCCGGGTTCAAGTCCAGATAAAATTGCGTCGAGAATTCTGGACACGGGTCACGCCGCTCTTTCCAGCCAACGGCGCAGTAGTGCGCGACAGGGTCGATCTCGGCTTGCGCCAGATCTGGATTGTGTGAAACATAGAATTCCGTATCGAAATATGGTCTTATCTCTGCTACCGCATCCAATCCGGTCGTATCGTCACTCGCTTCTTCCACGTTGCCCGAAGGCCTCGTAATCCGGCCCTCCTGCCGTCCGGCAACGATGTAGTGCCAGAACGGGTTAACACCGGATTGCGAGATGTCCGCATGGTCCCTAAGGTATTGAATGGTCGAGAAATACGGTGAGGGATCGCGCCCTTCCCGCCATCCGTAATGCATGAAATGGTGGAGTGGATCCACACCTGCCTCGGCAATGTCTCCATATGTCTTTAGATAAAACTCCGCGTCGAAATGCGGCTCTACATCATCAGCCTCTCTCGCTATGCGCTCTGCAATGGCTATATCGAGCGAACTCTCGGCTACCTCGGGCTTGACTGCTTGGCTTTCTTCTTCCTCTCGAAAACTCACGAAGTGGACTAAAGGATTTACTTCACGCTCGCGGATTTCAGGGTGTTCGTCCAAGTAAGAGCTTATCGAGAATTCAGAGCTCGGATCACGCAGCTCACGCCAACCATATTCGCAAAAATGAAGCAGTGCATCAACTCCAGCCTCTCGCACATCTTCGTTGCATTCCAGGTAGTATTCAGCATCAAAGTAATCACGAATCTTTTCGGCCTCAGCCTCTAGGCTCGCCGTCTTTCCTTCCAGAGTCATGGCAACACTCCTTCTGAAGTCATCGTAACAGTCGCGGGTTTTGCCTCATCAAAAAAGGAAAGTTGAAAAAGCTTGTTCCGTTCCATCCTAACCTCCTGGAAAGCGCATTAATCAAATGCTTGGCGACGACGCGATCGGCTTCAAAGATGCCTTCAAAAACGCGCGTATCGTCTTTATTGGAGACTGTTTCGCTGCAAAGCAGCCCCTAATCCGGAAACACCTCGGCCATCAATTCTATATCTTTTGCGACAAAATTCTTTAATTTTCCAGCAGTTTCATCGCACTCTAGCCGTGCCAGCAGCTTGGGCCAGCGCGCCTCACCCACAGCATGATCACCAGTATTGTGAAAGACTTGCGCCACTTTTATTCGCTTGCCCAGACGCGCTGCGATATCGACCTCTAGTGCCGTGAGACCGGTACTGGCATAAATTCGGTCCAATTTTGCTACACCAGCGCGTGCCTGCATCAATACCTCTGCCAGAGTAAGTCCAGCCAGTTCCTGATGACCGCGCATCTTGCGGGTGGCAAAATAGGAACAATAGAAATTGTCATAGTGATCGCATATGAATCTCTTCCAGTTGGCATCACCACCAAAGAAATACTCATCCGCCGACACTTCAAGGATCCGCCGCTTGCCAAAATTCTCAGGAAGCTGCAATTGTTTCTGGCTTAGCCCTTGAGCCTCGTTAAATAGATAAAGGTAAAAGGAGGCAATTCGTTCACGCGGGTCGCGTAGCACCGAAAAGACAAAGCGGTCTTGTGGCAGTTTTTCCAGTTCAACCCAGTCAATATGCCCTGAATAGAGTCTGAACCCGCCTGGCATCTGCGACCCGTTCGGAGCTTGAGTATGGGTGCGCACTGGGCTGACATGTTCAGGCCCGCCCACCGCACCAACCAGAGCTTGATGGATGGTCTGCCCAGCAGTCTTGGGGATGTGTAGAAAGACGACTTTTGTCATATGCCGCCCTCAGAAAGATTCACGACGGTGGGTTGGAAGTTTGGCTCCTGTTCATGCATGGCCAGAACACCCATAATGAATTGATGGGGTTTCGATGGTTGCAAATGCTCCAGTTGCCAAGGTGCATAGCGCCACCATTCACACCGCAACATCGGCGAGATTAGAGTCGGCGGAAGTCGGAATTTCTTTATAACTGCCGGGTTCCCTGCCACCATCGCATAGGGAGGCACATCGTGAGCAACTACCGCATGCGCGGCCACAATCGCCCCGTCACCAATCGTTACACCCGCTTTGATCAACGCCCCATGGCCAACCCAGACGTCATTGCCGATCTTGGTGATATTCACTTTCGTGGGCGGCCCCTCATTGGAGAAGCGGTACCTGTGATACTGCTCGGCTCCCTCGAACCCGTCGTCTAGGTCGAACAGGCGGTCATGTAGATAAAACGCCGGGCTGGTTGAGGCCCAAGTCAGAGGGTGATCCTGCCGTCCAATCTGTACATTCTCACCGAAAGAGCAATAGCGTCCAATGCGTGCCGCAAAACAATATCCTGACACTTGATATGAGAATGCTCCTAGATGGATCGAATGCTCGTACTCGGTCCACTTTAGGCTTGAGGGGGCCTCAAGCCGTGTATCGGCAGGAAGGCTGACAGACCGAGATCCGCTGCGGTTCAGCACCTCAATACCCTTACTGCGCAATTGACTTATTGAAACCACAATTTTACTCATCGCCAGCCTTTTGCGTATTTCTGGGATGGGTTCTTGGTACTTTGCCATACTTCGTCGCACTAATGCCAACGGTATTGTCAAATAATTGCCGCCTGCAACCGCAACGGTTCAATCCCCTACGCATCCCCTTGAATAACTTGTGGGCCTGTGGCCTCATTTTCACTTTAACATCGATTCTCTCAAAAACTCTCTAGGTTACAATAGAACTTGATCTGATCCCCGTAAACTGGACCAGTTTAGCTTAGAGTCCGATTCGAAACTATGTGCGATATTTCATGAGCTTGCGAGGATAGCCGACGATGAAGCTGTCGTGGACGCAAGGGACCGGTCGATTTTCATCGACCGCCGCCGTCAGCATATTTTTCGCGATCCGAGCGTCCACATTCATCAACCGAATTCCTTGGTGGTTGAGTAGCGTTCCCCGCAACTGGCGTGTCTTAACCGCCCGGGTTTTACCGTAGACTGCCTGGTTCTTCTCAAGCGACTTTATCGAATACGTTCATGTTCGCAAAAAATGCCTCCTCTGCCTCCGTTGGGGGGGATTGCCTGAGAACATACTCCAGTAGTCCCGGTGTTGTGGGTATGGTCGTTAATACAGAACTGAAGGATTCCGCGCCTCGCCCGAGCGACGCTTAGCTGGCCGTATGGAGCAAGTCGGCCGGAGGCGCATAGTATTCGATCGATGCGCCCGTATCGCATTTGACACGAAATTTCACGATGCTTTCCGGGCGCAACAGATCGGCTGGCAGGCGAACCGACCACGATTTAGGCTCATTTTCGAAACCGGGGAAATGCTTTGCAAAATCCGTATTGCGATAGGGATGAAATTCAGCCTGCCCAAACCTCACATTGTCGATGTAAACGTCAACCGCCACGATTTCGTGACCGACGTTCATGTCCACGACCCATCCGAAAATTTGGAACTCCCGGCCCGAATTCACCGAAATCCATTGGGGTGCCCGCCCCCCAGTGGGAGGTCGTTTCAGGTCGAGCGGTGTGAACGCCACCGGATCACGCAATGAAATCGCATACACATCCTGATTCAAATATAATCCGCGCCTGAAAACATGTATATTCGCCTTCGGGGAAATGAATTCGGCAATCATCCTCCGCATGAATTCGTCGGTCACCGTCGTCAGCCCGTATATGTCGGTCGACAGCGAACTGCTTTCCGAGCGGAGTTCATATACAATACCGCGTTCCTCAATGCCATCAATGTTTCGCGTGCCTGTAACCGTCTCCGCCTCGCGGGCAGTAACGACAAGAACGCCATCCTTCTCGAGCAATGAGCCGAGCTTTGCCAACCATTTTCCGAAAATATCCTCGGGCAGATGGGTGAACAGCGACATCGCGGTTATCAGATCGAACTTTCTGTCGCATTCGAACTTGTCCGGATGTTCGACAGACTGAATGGTGTTGACCTTGAGATAGGATTCCTGGAACGACATCGCGTCAGAATAGATGTCAGACACCCAGACCCGGTCTGCCGGAATGGACTGGATCATGAATCTTGTCGCGCGCCCGTGCCCGCTGGCGAACTCGAGAACAGATCCAATCTGGTGTGGGCCGCCAAAGTAATGCTGATAGAACTGTTCCATTACGTCATGCGTGCGACGACCGGATTCTATATACTTGAAATAGGCGAAGTCGACCGGATGCTTCACTGCTATCGCCTTGTGGAACATCTCATCTTGGTCTGCGATTTTTCCATGAAAGTTTTCAGGAGAAATTCCGAGGGATGTCAGGTAATCCTCGACGCATCGTCTAGAGTGTGTCGAAATTTGAAGGTTTGTTATCAGTCCGTTCATGTAGCAACCTCGCTCACCAAATACGGGAAGGTAAAACTACCATAGCGAAAAATCTGCCTAGAAAAATTTTTTCTACCTCAGCCTTGCATCTCCGCAATTATGTACAAAAGGTTTAGCTGTCAAAGTCTTTTTCTCTTATAAAATTCTGAATTATGAGTCGGCTCCGAGATTCGGATGCCGACGTAAGCTGCGATTTGCAGTGGTAAATCCCCATTTTCAACGGGGTCCAGCCGTAGAATTCGTGCGGCTGTTTTCAGTTTCTTGGCGGGGGGCATTTCGCCGATGGCCTGTTGGGGCGTTCGTTGTTGTAAGTCCATAGCCATTTGGTGCGTCAACCCAAAGGGCTCCGGTTTCGGCTGGGTGAAAGGTCAGGGGCAAGTCAGAGCCTCTGGAAACCCGGAACGGTTCATAGAGGCAGAACCGTTTATCGCTTCGGACGGATGACAATATGCGATCAGCCGGACGCGGCCATAGCGATGCGTCGATAGCCAGCCTGTCCGTAATAGAACCCATTACTGAACGCCACATCGCCGCAAATGTCGTGGAGTGCCTGCTCAGCGTCCGTAATGTTCGAAGTGCAGTCCAGCGCATCACGAAAAGTGCGTGCGACAGCCACCATATCGACGGCTTGCGGCATCAGGCGCAGATGCGTCACGCCAACGGATGCAAGCTTGGGCATTTCTGGCAACAGATCGACATAGCTTTGCGATTGGGTCTGAATACCGTTGACCCGCAGAATTGGCCGCTCATCTGTTGTGCAAAGAGGCATGCCATCGGCGTCGTCTTCGCACACGAACTGGCAGTTATCCTTGGTACGCCCGTGCGCGCGCGCGTGGTAACAACGTGCCGAGACAGCCAATGACGCCCGCCCGAAGACCTGCACCTCCACACCAAGCCCCAGATCGCGGGCGGCCTTGGTGGCCACGGCAATCGCCTCGGCAGGTAATTCGGTGGGCAGGCAGATGTGACTGGCCCCTTGGCGGGCCATCCATGCAATCGTTGCCTCGTTATAGGCGTTCATGAATGGCCCAATGCGGTGGGGACGGTCACCTCGGACATAAAGACCCGCAGCGTTGTTAATTTCAATCTCGGGCGCGTCCATCGCGGCCAGATCAGCAGTCGCCTTGCGCTCGCGTTTCAGCATCACTTCGGCCAGCGATGACAGGATCACCGTCTTGCCAGCCCTTTCCAGCCGCGCAATCGTGTCTGGCAGGTCAGCCTCGTGAAACGGCGCGCGCTTGGAACAGATGACTTCGCCCAGATAAACCTCATCCACAGGGGTTTCATCCGCGATACGCGCGTAGAAATCGCGCCGCTTTTCAGCAGACCAGTGATAGGCAATCGGGCCTAGTGTGAGTTTTGTCATCTCTGTTACCGCCATTTCTTGGTCTCGAACGCGCCTTGGGTCTGCTTTTGCCCCTCGGTCAGTGCCACGAGGTCTGCCATATCCGCAGATCGGCCCGCGCGAATATCATCGACCGCGCGGCGAAAGGCGGAAACCACGCCCCGTACATAGGATTTTGACCGCTGCCGCCCCTCGATTTTGAACGCATGGACACCGGCATCGATCAGCTCCGGCAGCAGCCGTGACAGGTTCAGGCTGACGGGTTCTTCAAAGGCGTAATAGGCGTCTGACCGGTGCGGCGCGGTGTAACGCCCCTTGCAGATGGTGGGGTAGCCCGCCTTTTCATCGGGTCCAAAGCAATCAATGGTGAAGCCGGCCAGTTGCGACGACATTGTACCATCGGCATCGCGTTTGTATTCAACATCCGAGGCGGGTGAACAGACGCCATCCATATTGGTTGATTGGCCTGTCAGATAATTGGTCAGGCTGCATCGCCCTTCTACCATCAGACCGTGATTGCCGAAAATGAAGGTCTCGATTTCGCAAGGGATTTCCTTGCGGACCTGCTTGATTTCCGGGATTGTCAGGATGCGCGGCAGCACCACGCGTTTAACGCCAAAATTTTCGCAATAGTACCTGATGGCCTCCGGGCTTGAGGCCGCGGCCTGTACCGACAGATGCAAACGGACCTGCGGATGGGTCTGGGCAATATAATCGGCCACGCCCATATCGGCGACGATGAACGCATCAATCCCCAATCTGGCACCCGTATCCGCCGCCTGCCGCCACAGATCAACCTTGCCCGCAGGCGGGTAGGTGTTCAGCGCCAAAAGCACCTTTGTACCCTTTGCATGAGCATAAATCACCGCCTCTGCCAGTTCATCGGGAGTGAAGTTAAGCCCCGGGAAGTTCCTGGCGTTGGTGGCATCCTGAAACCCGCAATAGACAGCATCGGCACCAGCATCGACCGCTGTGCGCAATGCTGCGGGCGTACCGGCGGGGCAAATCAGTTCGGCGAGGCTCATGGTGCGACGGCTCCGTTCTCTTGGGTGGGATAGTTGCGCCGCAACCGGGCGAGGATCACGCGACCGGGGGCGCCAAACATATCCGCCGTCTCTTCGGCAATAGAGCCGTCCACGTCGTCCAGCGCATTGCGCAATCGCACGACCGCTTCGGTGTCACCCGACACCTCTAGATCGCGCGAGAAAAAGGCAGCGTCGCCGTCCTCTTCTGCATCCATCAGTTCCAGGAGCAGCATGAACTTACCACGGATCAATGCACCGGGGTGCGGCGCGGCATCGCGTGGAACGGCACGGAAGATCAGTGCCTCGGGGTCCGGCCGCAAGTGCAGGGCAAAGGGAAGCTCGATCGGGTCAATCAGGAAATCTGTTGACTGGTGCGGTCCCAACCGTGCAAAAAGCGATGGATGCCGTGCCGCAATACGCCGGACGACGTGCGTTAAGAGTGGTTGGATCAAGGCGCAGGGCAGGCGGGACAGATCGGTCATGCGGCATCCTCAAGGCGCGGGAACAACACCGTGTCTTCAAGGAACATATGCTCGTCCATATCCTCAACCAGTTTGCCAAGCCCTGCGTAAAGCCTGGTCCAGGATCCGCAGGCATATGATGGCAAGCGGAACCCATGCGTAATCGCGGCGATCTTGTTCAGCGTCGCCTCTTGCCCCGAATGATCGTGACGCAACGCGGCGATGGGCCCATCTGCCTTTTCAGGGCGTCCAAAATCCACCGCTGCAAAGACATTCTCTTCTTCTTCGCGCATGTGGACCTCGAGGTTGACGATCAGCGCTTCAAGTGCATGTGTCAGCCCATGCGGCGCATTCGGGTCGTCGGCGTGGACCGTCTCGACCTTGCGGCCCAATGCAATCAATTCCGGCAACTCGCGCCGATGTGTTGCGTGATAGCGCTCTAGTATATGCGCGATCAGCGCGGGTGTCGGCGCATCTTTGCCGGGAAACTCAATGGGTCTGACCATTTGGATGTTCTCCTTTGTCTCAGCCTTTTGGTGATGCGCGCGTTTGTTCTATACGCTCGTGTCAGCCGGTAGCGATGTTGGGCCGTCGCGCGATCGCCGTTTTACACCATGTCAAAATTGCTTTCTCATCTGATGACAGGTTGGTGGCCATGCCATCTGCGAAACGCTCAAAGGCTGCGCGATGCGTGTCAGAGACGCCAAGCAAGACGGGTATCTCGCTGGCCAGTGCATCTCCGATCAGCTGGCGAAAGCCATGGCCTTCGGCTTCGCGCAGACCGAATTTGTTCAGCACGATCAGATCAGCGCCTTCGGCTGCCAGACGCGCAACGGCGATCCCGACGGCGTCTTCCAACGCGCCGGCATCCATCTTGCAAGCAGAAGAGCCGGGACCCAGATCCTGAGTAATGCGCACAATCGGGCCATTCGGCAAAAGCCGAAGCGTATTTTCGCACTGTTTTGATGCATCACTTTGCTCAAAATCGCGCAGAGCACCCAGTACTCTTATCCCCTCACTGCTGAGCCGGGTCACCGCATCGGCCAGCAAACGATCCGCCACGCCGCGCTCTGTCGGGGTAATGCACGCCAGCGGCGTCATGTGTGGCCACCTGCGTTGATATTGGCTTCGCTGATGCCTTTCATAGCAGACACTTTCAGATAGTATTGACCGTGAGTGATGATCCGGTATTTGAAATACCGATTACACCTTTTGAATACGCAATGTAAATACCAAATCAGGACACAGATCTTGCGCCTTACCACTTTCACCGATTTTGGCCTGCGTGTGCTCATGCGCATGGCAGGCGAACCCGACCGCCCCTTCACCACCGCAGAGCTGGCAGAGGAGTTCTGCATCTCGCGCAATCACCTGGCCAAAGTTATCTCGGCACTATCTGCCGGAGGATATCTGAAGACGCGTCGTGGAGGGGGTGGTGGCGCGGAATTGGCACAAAAACCCGACAAGATAAGGCTGGGCGATGTCGTATCCCTGCTTGAGGCAGATCAGGCGTTGGTGGAGTGCTTCTTGGCCAACGGCAACGCTTGCACCCTGACATCTCGCTGCCAGCTTAAGGCGAAGCTGCTGCAGGCCGAAGCTGCCTTCATTGCCGATTTGAACCGCAGTACGTTGGCCGACTGCATCTATTACCCGATCAAGTTTTGACTTTGGACTGTGGCACTCAAGGCGCTGCCTTAGTTCAACGCGGGGCCGCCGACATGATTTTGCATGCCATTGGCCGCTCGATTCTGGTGAATCTGACCGAGGGTCAGGCCTAGGAAGGACGTTCGGCGGCGGGCATGTTCGCCAGCGTAACGGCCGACACGACATTTCTGGCAGACCGCGCCGATGACAACGACACATTGCGCAATGTCTTGAAACCTTGCGGAGCCATCGCCAACATTCGTCCAATTTGCGTCGTTACGGATCTCGTTGCGGACTTATGGGCCGGTGAGCAAACCAAGCAGAACAAACCTGCAAAAGGTCCTGACCGTATTTGGTCAGGACCGATGTCGCGTACCTAGCCGATGATGACCGCCTTCAGATCGTCATCAATGTAGGGCAGGTACTGTTCGAAGTTCTTCGCGAACATATCCACCAGCTTGGCCGCCTGAATGTCATAGTCATCCTGGTTTTCCCAGGTGCGGCGCGGGTCCAGCAGGACCTCGGCAACGCCGGGGGCCTCGACGGGGACGTCGAACCCGAAATTCGGGTCCTTTCGGAATTCGACCTCTGAAAGCGACCCATCCAGAGCCGCCGTCAGCAAGCTGCGCGTGGCCTTGATTGGCATCCGCGAGCCCTTTCCATAAGCGCCGCCGGTCCACCCTGAATTCACCAGCCAGCAGGTCGAGCCATAGCGTGCGATCTTGTCGCGAAGCAGGTTGCCATAGACCTCGGGGCGGCGCGGCATGAACGGCGCACCAAAGCAGGTTGAAAAGACCGTCTGCGGTTCGGTCAGGCCGCGTTCTGTCCCCGCCATCTTGGCCGTGAAGCCGGAAAGGAAGTGATACATCGCCTGTGTCGGTGTCAACCGCGCGATCGGGGGCAGTACGCCAAACGCATCACAGGTCAGCATCACGATATTCTTGGGGTGCCCGGCCATTCCCGTTTCCGAGGCGTTGGGAATGTAATCAAGAGGATAGGCACACCGCATGTTTTGGGTGAGGCTTGAATCTTCGAAATCAAGTTCCCGTGTCTCATCGTCGTAAACCATGTTTTCGATGACCGTGCCAAACATCGAGCAGGTCGCGAAAATCTCGGGTTCCGCCTCGGCACTCAGGTTGATTGTCTTGGCATAGCAACCACCTTCAAAGTTGAAGGTGCCACGATCCGACCAGCCATGTTCGTCATCGCCCAAAAGCGTTCGGTCGGGGTCTGCCGAGAGGGTCGTCTTGCCGGTGCCCGAGAGGCCAAAGAAAATGGCCGCGTCCGTCGGGTTGTCATTTGCGTGGTTGGCCGAGCAGTGCATCGGCATGACGCCTTTTTCGGGCAACAGGTAATTCAGCAGGCCAAAGACCGATTTCTTGTTCTCGCCCGCGTATTCCGTGTTGCCGATCAGGATCAGCTTTTCGTCGAGATTGAGCGCGATCACAGTTTCCGAGTTACAGCCGTGGCGGGATGGGTCAGCCTTGAAGTTGGTGCAGTTGATGATCGTGTATTCAGCAACGAAACTGTTCAGATCCTCGCGCTCGGGCCGACGCAGCATGTGGCGAATGAACAGGCTGTGCCAGGCCAGATCGTTGATTATGCGAACGTTGATGCTGTGCTCCGGGTCGGCGCCTGCGACCAAATCCTGAACGAAATAATCGCCACCAGCCATATGCGCCAGCATGTCCTGGTGCAGCCTGTCAAAGGCCTCTGGGTCCATCGGTGCGTTGTTTTCCCACCAGATTTCATTTTCCGTGCTTTCCGTGCGGACGATAAACTTGTCCGTCGGGGACCGGCCGGTGAATTCGCCGGTTGAAACAAGCAGAGTTCCGCCATTTCCCTGGGCGCCTTCGTTTCTTTTAAGCGCGGCTTCGACGAGGGCGGCTTCTATGAGGTTGTAATAAACATTGCCCAACCCTTTGATCCCCTGGTCTTCAAGTCGGAATCCTGGGTTTACCCGTCCAGTTGTCATGTAGGTCTCCTTTGGTGTCGTACTCTACAACGTCGCAACCGGGTGCAGAGCGTAAATCGTGGCTGCTGTATTTACGATAGGTGTTAGCATGGGCCTTTAGATGCTGAAAGCTAAGATAGGCGTCGTTAGCGCCATCAAATCAACGTTTAGCGTCATCATTGCGAATTTCGGGATTTGCGTTTCGCCCGCCAATGCACACGGTCGGTCATGTCGTGCGTTTCGCATCGCGGCCCAATCGCGCGGCGCGCAAATCGCCTTGGACAGGTTTTAAGGCTGGAGCAGGATTTTTCCATGATGCTTACCGGCTTCCATGATGCGGTGCGCCTCGGCCGCCTGGCCCAGCGGAAGAACCGCGTGGGTTACGCTGCGAAGCGAGCCGCTGGCAAAGATCGGCCATACCTTTTCGCGAAGGTCCTGGGCGACCTCGGCCTTGAAACCGTCCGAGCGTGATCGCAGGGTCGACCCGGTGTAACTGATCCGTTTGAGCATCACCGGCATCAGGTCAATTTCAACCTTGGAACCAAGGTTGAATGCCAGTTGGATGATGCGTGCGTCGTGGCGCGCGGCCTTGATATTGCGGGCAACATAATCGCCGCCGATAATATCGAGGATGATATCGGCGCCGCCCGCCTCGCGACAGATCGGAACGAAATCCTCTTCGTTGAAATTGATGGTTCGTATCGCCCCAAGTGACGTGGCAAACGTCGCGGCCGCGTCTGACTCGACCGTGGTGTAGACGTTGAGGCCCATCGCGGTGCCAAGTTGAATCGCGGTGGAGCCAATCCCGCCAGACCCTCCGTGAACAAGGAAGTTGCCATTTTCAGGAATAGCCTGGCCGAAAAAGACGTTGCTCCAGACGGTGAAAAAAGTCTCAGGCAGGCCGGCGGCATCCATCTCTTCGACACCCTTGGGGATCGGCAGACAATGAGTGGCGGCAACGGCCACATATTCGGCATATCCGCCGCCATTGGTCAGGGCGCAGACCCGGTCGCCGGGCGTCCACTTTGTCTGGTCTGGCCCTGCGGCAACCACTTCGCCCGACACTTCGAGCCCAAGCAGGTCCGACGCGCCCTTGGGAGGCGGGTAATGGCCCCTGCGCTGAACCAGATCAGGGCCATTGACGCCGACAGCCGTGACCTTGATGAGAATTTCGTCGGCCGCAGGTGTTGGCAGGGGGCGGACCCCCTCAACCAGAACCTCGGGCCCGCCGGTGCCATTGGCCTCGATTACTTTCATGGTGTCGGGAAGGTGCGGGAAAGTCATGGTGGAAAAACCCTGTCAGCCAGCGGCCTGTGTGCGCTTCACGGCGGCAACGACGTCATCTGCGTTCTCGGCAATGACTGCACCGGCATCACGCAGGCATGATATCTTATCCTGTGCCGTCCCGCCGCCAAGCACCGAGAGGGTTCCGGCATGGCCCATCTGACGCCCGCGCGGTGCGAACCGCCCGACCACCAGTGCGATGACCGGCTTGCCATAGTCGAGCGATGCAAGATAGGCGGCGGCCTCTTCTTCGTCGCGCCCGCCAATCTCGCCGATCAGCACGACCGCCTCTGTTTCATCGTCGTCGCGGAAGTGTTTGAGGCAATCCACGAAATTGACGCCATGCAAGGTGTCGCCGCCAATGCCGACTGTTGTTGACTGGCCCATTCCGGCCTTGCTGAACTGGGCGACAATCTCGGATGTCAGAGACGCCGAGCGCGACGCGATGCCGATATTGCCGGGCATCGTAAGCCGGGTCGGCATCACGCCGATCTTGCATTGGCCCGGCGTCAGGATGCCTTGCGAATTCGGGCCGATCAAAACGGTTTTTGAAGACTGCAACGCCTTTTTGACGCGGCTCATGTCATGTTGTGGAATACGTTCGGTCACGCAGACAACGACGCCGATACCGGCCTCGATCGCCTCGATCATGGCATCGCCCGCATAGGGGGCCGGAACAATCACCATGCTGGCGTTAGCACCTGTTTCGGCCATCGCCTCCTTGACGGAATTGAACATCGGCAAATCCAGATGCTGGCTGCCGCCTTTTCCCGGCCGGACGCCGCCAACATAGCAGGGGGCGTAACGCGCCGATTGATCGGTGTAGAATGTGCCGGACCGGCCTGTCATGCCCTGAACGATCACACGTGTGTCGGAGTTGACAAATATGGCCATCAGCCTGTCCTCCCGCTGCTTGCAATTTCAACGACGCGGTTGATCGCCCCGGACATTGTGTCGAAGATTTCAACGGGGACTTGCCGGTCGCGAAGGATGTTGATCCCCCATTCGGCATTATGGCCCGAGATATGGGCGACGACCGGTAATTTTCGCGCGGCGCGGGAATAGGCAAAGTTGACACCTTCCGCCACCGTATCGGCCGCCGTCATGCCGCCGCCGTGAATGTTAAGCAGGATGACCTTCACCGTCGGATCGGACAGGAGCAGTTCAACCCCCCTGGCCACGTCAAAGCTGCGCGCCGTTGTTCTGATATCCATGAAATTGGCAGGTTTCCCACCGGCGTCGGTGATCATGTCGTTGGTCGCAAGCCCAAGACCGGCGCCATTGGCAACCACGCCGATATCGCCGGTAAGTTTGACCAGATTGATGTTGCTCTTCTGCGCTTCCGTTTCGCTGGACGACATGCCGAGATCCTCGACCATAGAGTCGAACTCGGGGCGCCTGAAAGAGGCGTTCCTGTCGAGTGCGATCTTGGCGTCAATCGCCATCCATTTGCCATCTGCCGTGCGCACAAAGGGGTTGATTTCAACCAGGGTCAGATCGTTTTCACAAAATGCCTCATGGGCGTTGCAAATGGTTTCAACCGCCTCCGGACCTTCAATGCCGACGCCCTTGAGGAACGCGATCAGCTCATCGCGGGTCTCGGGTTTATCGTCAAACAGATAGGTTTTGACCGCATTTTCATCCATGCGCGCAAGCTGTTCAAACTCAACCCCGCCGGCCGCAGAGGCCAGAAGGATAGGCTGCCCGCTATTGGGGTCAAAGGAAATCGCGATATAATAGTTCTTTGCGATGTCGATTGCGGCCTCGACATAAACCGAATGCACGGTTTCGCCCGCGGCCGCGGTCTGTTCGGTGACCAGTTTTGAATTGAGAAGCGTCCGGGCCTCGTTGGCGACGGCGGAGGGCGTGGCGGCGAATTTGATTCCACCTGCAAGCCCTCGGCCCCCGGCGGCAATCTGTGCCTTGACCACGTATTTGCGCGCCTTGATGTCCTTGCAGAGCTTTTCGGCTTGTTCCGGCGTATGCGCCAAGCGACCCTCGGGAATCAAAACACCGTACTGGCATAGCAGTTCTTTAGACTGGTTCTCTGAGAGCATCATCGCGCCGCTCCTTCCTGGCTGGTTGGTTCTTGGTATACCACAACTATGATTCTGTCAACGCACTGGTCCCTTGTTCGGACGCGGGGTAGGCAGGTAGAAAGCCGGTGAAACGGAGGCCACCTTGATCAGTTTGCGCGACCTTGAGTTTATCGCTTCGCTTGCACGGCGAAAGCATTTTGCGCGGGCCGCAGAAGATTGCGGCGTGTCGCAACCAGCGTTTTCAATGCGGATCAGGAAGTTGGAGGAAAAGCTTGATACGCCAATCGTGAAGCGCGGGAACCGGTTTCAGGGTTTCACAACCGAGGGCGAGGCCCTGGTGCGCCATGCGCGAACGATCGTCGAAGACGTCAAAATTCTGGAGCAGGAGTTTCGGTCGGCGAAGGGCGAGATCACCGGCAAACTCGTGCTTGGGGTCGTGCCGACGGCTGTGATCTTCGTGGCCCGCACGGTCAAAACCCTCAGAACAAAGCACCCCGGTATTAAGGTGAGGCTTCAGACGGCCACCTCCCTCGCCATTCAGCAGGGATTGGAAAACGGGCTTTACGAGGCCGGAATCACCTATGGAGAAGGGGTGTCGCGTGATCTTTTGCGCGTAGAGGACGTATATAAGGAAACCTACCTTTTGCTGGTCCCGACACATCTGGCGCCGCGCCTGAGTGGCGAGGTGACCTGGGCAGAGGCGGCGCAACTGCCGTTGACCTTGCTGGAACCCGGAATGCAGAACCGCCGTACTCTGGACAAGGTGTTTGATGACCTTGGCCTGTTCCCCGAGGTGAGTGTCGAAACCAGCGGGTTTATTGCTGCGATGGTGCTCGCCGCCGAAGGCATGTCGGCCACGGTTGTTCCAAAGCATCTGATCGAAGCCCTTGGCGCGCCCGAGGGAACGGTGGCATTACCCCTGGCTGCACCGGTGCTTGAAAAGAGTGTGAGCATCGTTACGCCGCTGCGCGATCCAAGCTTGCCAACGGTCGAGGCATTGCGGCGCGCCCTGAGGGTCAAGTAGATAAGCTTTGGTTATCGCAATATCAGATTAAAGCGATTGACCTTCAGCCTTGTTGATGTGGTATACCAAGAGCCACGAGGTTGAGGAGAACACCATGTCACCGCTGGACGATCGCATTGGTATCTGGAAGAAAAAGGGAACCGGCAAAAGCCGGAAAACGCCCAAGGGCCGTCAGGTAGACGATTTTGCGGTTCAGGATGTACAATCCCTGCTGGGTGACAGGCCGCGCCGACGTGATCTTCTGATTGAATTTCTCCATTTGATTCAGGATCATTACGGCCATTTGTCCGCCGATCATATCGCGGCACTTGCCGACGAAATGCGCCTTGCCCAGACCGAGGTATACGAGGTCGCGACCTTCTATGCGCATTTCGATGTGGTGCGCGAGGATGAGGTGCCGCCACCGGCTCTGACGATCCGGGTTTGTGATTCGCTCAGCTGTGAAATGGCCGGGGCCGAGCAGCTGCGCAATGCTTTGCAGGACGGTCTTGATCCGTCACAGGTGCGCGTCCTTCGGGCGCCTTGCATGGGGCGCTGCGACACGGCGCCGGTTCTGGAGATCGGCCACAACCACATCGACCATGCGACCCCCGAAAAGGTGCAGACGGCCATCGCCGCCGATGACACCCACGCCCATATCCCCGACTATGAAACCTTCGCGGCCTACCGTGAAAACGGCGGGTACGCCACGCTTGCGTCGCTCCGCGACAGTGGCAACTGGGAAGAGGTGCAGGATAAAATCCTGTCCTCGGGCCTTCGGGGGTTGGGCGGTGCTGGCTTTCCGTCGGGCAAGAAATGGGGCTTTGTTCGCATGAACGGCGGGCCGCGGTATCTGGCGGTCAATGGCGATGAGGGCGAGCCGGGCACCTTCAAGGACCGGTATTATCTTGAACGCACGCCGCATGATTTCCTTGAGGGCATGCTGATAGCGGCCTGGGCTGTCGAGGCCGAGACCTGTTTTATCTACATGCGCGACGAATATCCTGCGGTGCTCCACATTCTGGCAACCGAGATTGCGGAATTGGAAGCGGCCGGCATCGTGGCGTCGGGGTATATCGACCTGCGGCGCGGCGCCGGGGCCTATATCTGCGGTGAGGAATCCGCGATGATCGAATCCATCGAAGGCAAGCGCGGGATGCCACGACATCGCCCGCCCTTTGTGGCCCAGGTCGGCGTCTTCAACCGACCGACGCTGGTGCATAATGTCGAAACACTGCACTGGGTTGCCAAGGTCTGTCGCGATGGCCCCGAGGTTCTCAATTCCGTGGAAAAGAATGGCCGCAAAGGCCTGCGCAGCTATTCGGTCTCGGGGCGAGTCGCCAACCCCGGTGTCTATCTGCTTCCGGCGGGGTCAACCATTCTGGATATCATCGAGGCATCTGGCGGAATGGCTGAGGGCCATGTTTTCAAGGCCTATCAGCCGGGCGGGCCGTCGTCGGGTCTTCTCCCTGCTCATATTGACGACGTCCCGCTCGATTTTGACACACTACAGCCGTTGGGCACCTTCATCGGGTCCGCGGCTGTGGTTGTTCTTTCGGATCAGGACAAGGCCAGGGATGCCGCCCTTAACATGCTGCGGTTCTTTGAGGATGAAAGCTGTGGCCAATGTACGCCGTGCCGCACCGGCTGTGAAAAGGCCGTCAAACTGATGCAGCAAGAGAGTTGGGATACCGACCTTCTTGAGGATTTGTGCCAGGTGATGGGCGATGCCTCGATCTGTGGTCTGGGGCAGGCAGCCCCAAATCCGATCCGGCTGGTGATGAAACATTTTGCCGATGAGATCAAAGGCTGAGAAAGGACAAGGACATGCTTGACGCAAGTGAGGCCAAAACCGTCACCTTCCGCCTGAATGGCAAGGATGTGACCGTGCCCGAAGGCTTGACCATCTGGGAGGCCGCAAACGGGCAAGGTCTGGTTATTCCGCATCTGTGCCACAAGCCGGCAAAAGGCTACCAACCGGATGGAAACTGTCGCGCCTGCATGGTCGAGGTTGAAGGCGAGCGCACGCTGGTGGCCTCGTGCATCCGCCCTGTCGCCGAGGGTATGGCCGTCACGACCGATAGCGAGCGCGCCAGGAAATCGCGTGAATTGGTGATCGAGCTTTTGGCTGCGGATCAGCCCGAGGTAAAGCATGACGCCTCATCGCATTTCTGGGACATGGCCGCGCTGAACGGTGTCTCAGAAAGCCGCTTTCCCAAAGTTGAACCTGATCATGTGCCGCTTCTGGATGCCAGCCATGTGGCGATGCGGGTCAATCTGGATGCCTGTATTCATTGCAACCTTTGTGTCCGGGCCTGCCGCGAGGTGCAGGTCAACGACGTCATTGGCATGGCGGGGCGGGGGCGTGACGCAAAAATCGTGTTCGATCAGGACGACCCGATGGGCGACAGCAGCTGCGTTGCCTGTGGCGAATGCGTTCAGGCCTGTCCGACAGGGGCATTGATGCCGGCGACCGTGCTGGATGAAAACGAGGCCGGCGACAGCAAGGATTACGACCGCGAGGTCGCAAGCGTCTGCCCCTATTGCGGCGTCGGCTGTCAGATCTCGTTCAAGGTCAAGGACGACAAGATCAAATATGTCGAAGGGATCGACGGCCCGGCAAATGAAAACCGTCTCTGCGTCAAGGGGCGGTTCGGGTTTGATTATATCAACCATCCGCATCGTCTGACCAAGCCGTTGATCCGGCGCGAGGATGCGCCCGCCAAGGGGCTGAATGTGGATCCCGGCAATCTGCTGTCGCATTTCCGCGAAGCAAGTTGGGACGAGGCGCTTGATTTTGCCGCGAATGGCATGAAGGGGCGCGGGCGTGAAGTGGCGGGATTTGGCTCTGCGAAATGCTCGAACGAAGAGGCCTATCTTTTCCAAAAGCTGATCCGCCAGGGGTTTGGCCACAACAACGTCGATCACTGCACGCGGCTGTGCCATGCCTCATCTGTTGCCGCACTGATTGAAAACGTCGGCTCGGGCGCTGTGACCGCCACCTTCAACGAGATCGAAAACGCCGATGTGGCCATCGCCATCGGATGTAACCCGATTGAAAACCACCCGGTTGCAGCGACCTATTTCAAACAGTTCACCAAGCGCGGCGGCAAGTTGATCGTGATGGACCCACGCGGCACCGGGCTCAAGCGGTTTGCCAGCCATATGCTTCAGTTCAAGGCAGGCGCCGATGTGTCGATGCTGAATGCGATCATGAATGTGATCGTCGAGGAGGGTCTGTACGACACGCAGTATATCGAGGCCTTTACAGAAAACTGGCCTGCGATGAAGGCGCATCTTAAAGGCTTTGAGCCCGAGAAAATGGCCAAAGTCTGCGGCATTGAGGCCGAGGTTCTGCGCGATGTCGCGCGTACCTTTGCAGGGGCCAAGGCCGGCATGATTTTCTGGGGCATGGGAATTTCCCAGCACATTCACGGCACCGACAATTCGCGCTGCCTGATCTCGCTGGCCCTGATGACCGGACAGGTCGGCCGCCCCGGCGCCGGTTTGCACCCGTTGCGCGGGCAGAACAACGTTCAGGGGGCCTCCGATGCGGGGCTGATTCCGATGTTCCTGCCGGATTATCAGAGCGTGACAGATGACGGCGTGCGCTCGGCCTTTACCGACGTCTGGAAATCGGGCGATTTCTCAAGCGAAAAGGGTCTGACCGTGGTCGAGATCATGGATGCGATCCATGCCGACAAGATCAAAAGCATGTATATTCTGGGGGAAAATCCGGCAATGTCCGACCCGGATGTGGATCATGCAAGGGACGCTCTGGCCAAGCTTGACCATCTGGTTGTGCAGGACATTTTCCTCACAGAAACGGCGAATTATGCCGACGTGATTTTGCCGTCCTCTGCCTGGTATGAAAAGACCGGCACAGTGACCAACACCAACCGTCAGGTGCAGATGGGGCGCGCCGTTGCCCCCCCTCCGGGGGACGCACGGGAGGATTGGTGGATCGAGGTGGAGCTTGCCAAACGGCTGGGGCTTGGCTGGACCTACACCCACCCATCGCAGGTCTTTGCCGAAATGAAGTTGAACATGCACTCGCTGGACAACATCACCTGGGAGCGTCTGCAAGGTGGCGCGGTGACATACCCGTCGCTCAGCCCCGAGGACCCGGGTCAGTCGATTGTCTTTGGTGACGGCTTTCCGCGCCCCGAGGGTCGCGCGCGCTTTACCCCTGCCAATGTGATCCCGCCAGACGAGGTGCCGGATGGCGAATATCCTTTCGTCCTGATCACCGGGCGACAGCTTGAGCATTGGCACACCGGATCAATGACCCGGCGCAGCAAGGTGCTGGATGCGGTCGAGCCAGAGGCGAATTGCTCGCTGCATCCAAAAACCCTGCGCGAGCTGGGCGTTGCTCCGGGCGAGTATCTGCGCCTGAGCACCCGCAGGGGATCGGTGACCGTCATGGCACGGGCCGACCGGGCGGTGGCCGAGAACAATGTGTTCCTGCCGTTTGCCTATGTCGAGGCGGCGGCGAACATTCTGACCAACGCGGCGCTCGACCCCTATGGCAAGATCCCCGAGTTCAAGTTCTCGGCGGTCCGGGTTGAAAAGGCCGAGGCGGCAGCCGCCGAGTAAAGATGGCAATCCGGTAACGAAGCGAGGCCCGGCAAGAGTGTTTGCCGGGACTCGCGTGTTGGTTGTATTTGATATTCAGACGCGCCGAAGGGTCTTACCCGATGGCTTCGAGGACGGCTTCACCGAGGCCTGCGGGGCTTTCGGCGACGATGATGCCGGCGGCTTTCATGGCTTCGATCTTGTCGTCGGCGCCGCCTTTGCCGCCGGCCACGATGGCCCCGGCATGGCCCATGCGGCGGCCCGGCGGGGCGGTGCGCCCGGCGATGAAGCCTGCGGTGGGTTTCCAGCGGCCGCGCTTTTTCTCGTCGGCGAGGAACTGCGCGGCGTCTTCTTCGGCACAGCCGCCGATTTCACCGATCATGATGATGCTCTCGGTCTCGTCATCGGCGAGGAACCATTCCAGCACGTCGATATGCTCGGTGCCCTTGATCGGGTCGCCGCCGATACCAACACAGGTCGATTGG
>NZ_FOVP01000044.1 GCF_900115165.1 Roseovarius lutimaris
AATTTACCAGTGGTGCTTGGATCGACGTGCTTACGGATGCAAAGATCAAGATCAGCATGGACGGCAAAGGCGCTTGGCGCGACAATCGGATGATTGAGCGCTGTGGCGGTCACTGAAATATGAATGCGTCTACCTCAACGCTTTTGAGACCGGCTCAGAAATGCGGGCGGGCATCGGTAAATGGCTGACCTACTACAACTCTGAGCGCCCCCATTCGACGCACGGGTTATTGACCCCCGATGAGGTATACGCCAACAAAACAGAACCAATGAGATTAGCAGCCTGAAGTGAAACCCTGATCCATCTTAACAAGGCTGCAAACTGGTCGAAAAAGCAGGACCACCTCTGTCATTGGTTGAAAAGCTACCGCGCTTTTTCGTGGTTTTGCGGATCACCCGGTTCAAACTTTCTATGGCGTTGGTGATGTAGATGATTTTGCACATCGCTGGCGGGAAAGCGCGACAGGTCCAGGCCGGATCATTCAACACCGAAATGATCCTGCGTGTACCGGCCTCGTTCAGGTTGCGCGCCAGAGAGTGCCAGATGTCGGTCATCCAGCACTCCCCAAAACCGGGACAGGTCCACACATTGGTTGAGCTGCAAACATCCATAAGAATAAGCGCGCAATTGATGATACCCTGATCGACCGTAACTGGCGTCATTTCTCGGACGTTATTCAGCCCGATCACATGAAATGAGGCCGAGAGGATCTAACCTTCCAAGTGAATTGGGCGACGGCCCCGTTTCACGCGACTATGGAAAAGCCATTGCAACATCGCGGCCTACGACCTCAGCGTCTCTTTCTGCGCGGGATATCCACTCCTGCATCGGCGGATAGGCCATATTCGCCCCAATATACGGCGCAACATCCTCGGCAGCTTCGACGCCATATGTCACGTATCGACTGACCATTGGTGCGAACAAGGCATCCACAAAGGTGTAATTGGCCCCGAACAGGTATGGGCCACCGGCCCCATATTTTTGCCGACAGTCGCGCCAGATTTCCTCCATCCTGCGAAGACCTTCCATGACGCCTTCACGACCGCCCTTGACGCCCGGCCCCTTCATACGCGTTTCAATAGAAGGCAATCCGTTGCGCATTGGCCATCGTTTGATCAAATTCATCGGCATCGCAACCCGTACTTCCTCAAACTCGCGATGCACTTCTGCTGCAATACAACGCGCATAACAACGCTGTTCGAAATCCTGCGGCCAGATCTGACCGTTTGGGTTAAGTTCCCAAAGGTATTCCGCTATTGCCATTGAATCCCAAACCACAGTTGATCCATTCACCAACACCGGTACCCGACCTGATGGCGAAACTTCCAAGATCTCTTTTCTGGTTTGAGGCTGACCGAGAAAAATCGACCGTTCTTCAACCTCTAACCCTGCAAGCCGGCACGCCAGCCATCCGCATATTGACCAAGATGCACTCCAAGCATCTCCTATATAAAGAATTGGCGACAAATTATTCTCCTTTTTTGGTATGAAATCTCTCGCGGACACCTAAGATGCCATGCGTCTGGTGAGTTTCTCGGCGGTCAGCAGCAAAGTTGCAGCGGACCCTCTTTGCATATTGTTGCCAACCATAACGCAGCGCCAATCCAAGACGGAGCACGGTTCAAGGCCACCGATTGTTAGTCCCATACCCGTTTTTGCCTCGGCATCGGGCGAAGGGCGCGGGCGCCCTTTCGTCTCACTGACCACAAATGGGTGCTCAATCGCTGTCGGCAGCCGGGCCAGGTCGGGAGGCAATCTGAAATCCCTCAGACAACCAACCAGTTCGGTACGGCTGCACGGACCTGCCATCTTGAATGAAACGAACAGGGTGTGCCCGACCGTGACCGGAACCCGTGCACATTGCGCTGAGACTGGAAACGCGCTGTCGAAAATCCGTGCTGTCTCTCGTTCCAGCGCAAGCGCCTCATCACATAGCTGTGGATCAACATTATTCAAAATCTCTAGTGCTTGCGGGCCGGTCAAATCAGCACCAGATAACGCCTGAAGTGTAACCACCGACACGGCGTTTATCTCTTGCACGGAGCGGATCGCGCTCAACATCAGCGACAGCATCACCGTGGTGCAATTTGGCGTGGCGACAATCCGAGCATCCCGCGGAATCTCATGAATATCTGGTATAATCAGAGGGATATCCGCGTCCAGCCTGCATTCGGCTGCGTGTGTAATCACCCTTGATCCACAGTTTGCAAAAGCGCGATCCACGGGCCCGGACAGCCCGTCGGGAAGAACAGATAGAACCAGAGCATCATGCGAAGCAAGCTTTGCAAGGGTCTCGGCAGACCCACAGTGATGTTCCAAATCCTGCAACTCAGCCGGCATTGCCGGCGTCAACTTCCAATCGCACGCTTTGCCATAAGGCAATGGTGCCCGTTCCGCCCCCAGATCGCAAACCGCGCGGATTGAAAACATCGGATGACCGATAAGTCGCTGAAGAAGGGTCTGGCCGACCAATCGGGCAGCCCCAAGAACGACAACCGGGGTCATGCCGGAGCGCCGAGATGTTTCAGCCCGTACACGCGTTCGATAAAGACCAGCCCGATCAGAGCAATCGACATCTGCACCGTGCTGATCGCCGCAATCGAAGGGTCGAACTGATGCTCCAGGTAAGACAACATCACAACAGGCAGCGTGCTGGTCGATGGGCTTCCGAAAAAGAACGAGACAGGCAGATTGTCGATCGATACCAGCATCGAAAACATCGCGCCTGAAAAAATACCCGGCCGGATCTGCGGTAGCACGACATAGCGAATGATCTGCCAGCGGGTTGCGCCAAGAATTACTGCGCTTTCTTCCAGATCTGGCGGAGCACTGCGGTAAACGCCCGCAACAGTCCTGACTACATAGGGCAAGCCAACAACCGTATGCGCAACAATCAAAGACATCAGTGAAATACCCAAGCCGATGGCTGAAAAATAGAACAGCAATGCCAGACCCAACACGATCATCGGCATCGACAATGGTGACAAAAGCAGCGCCATCAAAAACTCCGTCGCTGGTGTCTTGGCACGTACAAGATAAAGCGCAGCCGGCACACCGACCATCACCGCAATCACCGTCGACATAAACGCAACCTTGAGCGTCACCCAAAGCGAGTTGGCGAAAGGCTCATACTCAACAATTCTATAGAACCACCGGAGCGAAACCCCCTCAATCGGGAAGCTGACATAAGTTGCCGAGGTGAAGGAAACCATCACCACCACAACGATGGGAACGATCAGAAAAACAAAAAATAACAGGGTAACAAGACCAAGCAACCAGCGTTCTCGAGTGTCTTCAGCCATTTGTGCCATTGCGTCACACTCCCTTTCTACGGATAAGCCGCAATTGGAAAAACAGGCATATAAAGGCGATCAAAAGCAGGGCGTTGCTCATTGCGGCTGCAAAAGGCAGATCGCGCGTCGTGTTGAATTGTTGGTAAATCAAAAGCGGCAGTGTCTGAAGCGAACCGCCACCAAGCAAGAGCAGTGTCACAAAGCTTCCATTGGCGAGCATAAAGACCAAAATTGCGCCTGTCCCAAGCCCGTCCATGCTGAGCGGCAGGGTGATCTTTAGAAAGCTCATGCCCTTTCCTGCACCCAACATCCGTGCGGATTCTTCCAGCCGCCGATCAATGCCCGCCAATACGGAAGCAATGGACAAGATCATGAAAGGCGCAAGGACATGCACCAAGCCCAGCACCACAGCGACGGGACTGTTCAACAAAGCCAAAGGTTTCGAAATCAGGTCGAGCGATTGCAGCCATTCATTGACCAGACCGCGCCTGGCCAGCAACACTTGCCAGCCAAATGTACGCATGATGATCGGGGTCAAAAGCGGAGCGATCAACAGGAAGATAATCAGGTTGTAAAGCTTTCCACCGGCGTGGCGAACCATGAAGTAGGCTACTGGATAGCCGACCAGAATACAGATCAACGTAACAACAACACTCAGCAGCATCGTTTCGCCGATCACACCAAGGTAAAAGCTGTCAAAAAAGAGCCGCTCATAGTTCTGCCATAACCCGCCGCCGGGGGGCGGCAACCGCCCCTCGCGAAAGCTCATTTCTCCAACGAACACGAGCGGAACAATAAAGAACGCCACTAGGAGCAAAAGCGACGGAATCATGAAGGAAAACCCCATGAGCCGCCAAGGGCGCGCAACGGCGCGTGCTCTTGGAACTGTTCCCGCCGTTTGGCGCGTGGCATTCTGTCCGCTCATGGTTTAGGCCCCAATCTCACGGTTCCAGCGATCGACCCAGACAGGTATCGCTGCTCCGATCTCTTCAAAGGGCGGCCAGCGGGTTTCTTCCCATGGGGTGATCCGTTCTTTCAGCCAATCGGGATAAACGACCTCTGAATTTGTCACGCCATACTGAACCATTTCTGCAAATTTCAGCTGAGGTCCCGGTGCGAGCACACTGTTGATATACTCCCATGCAGTATCCGGCGAATTCACCACCTTTTGCACCACAACCGGGTTCATAACCGCGCCTTCGTCGGGATTGATGAAACCGATCCACTCTGCGCCGGTCGAGTAATGCGCCCAAGTACGCCCGTCCCAATAAATGCCAAGCTCTGCTTCACCGGATTCGAGGTGATTGAGGAATTCGGTCGCACCGCCGTAGAAGATAACGGCATTTGCCTCTTGCAGTTGCTTCAGCGCCTCAAATGCCGGATCGACATTGTCGACACTTCCGCCCAAGGCATCGGCCAGCGACCAGATCAGCATCTGTGGCGTCGGCGCATAGCTGATGCTTGGCAGCGACAGGACATATTCACCGGCGAGCGCGCCTTCAATCATCGCCTTGATGCTGCTTGGCGGATTTGCGACGCGCTCTCTGTGGTAGGCAATTCCGGCCGCGCCATAGTCAAAGATCACGCCCCAGCCCTGCACCGACTCAACAAACCGGTCAGGGATATTCTTCAGGTTGGTTAGCTTGGACGGTTCGATCTTTTCCACAAGCCCGGTCCGGCCAGCGACAAGCGCAAGGTCAATGGTGTTCACCAGAACATCAATCGGTGGGTTGTCGATGCTCGCCTCAATCTGGCTCATCCATTGCGGCGGGCCGCCGATCTGGATTTCGGCCGTGCCGCCAGTGCGTGCCTCGTAATCCGCGACGAACAAGTCGCGGATCGCTATCTCCCAAATGCCACCATAGCTGGTAACGACAATGGAATCGACCTGAGCAAAGGCCGGACTCAGCGAAGCTAGTGCAAGGGCACTGCCTGCGACGGTTCCAGCAAGAACCTGACGACGGGACAACTTAGTCAACATGGGTTTATCCTCTTATGTGATTGGAATTGACCCGCTTGGACAGTTTCTGGCGGGAACAGAAATTGGGAGGCTGCAAATGTTTTTTATTATCGTGAGATCGCCTCCAACGCTTCTTGCACGCGTGCCTTCACAGCGTTCGGATCGGACAGCGCCTTTTCAAAAGACCCCTCTGACGCATCAAGATCAGGCAAGACCAGAGAATAGAAATCACGTCTGTGCCTTGATCGATTGGATGCGCCCTCGTTTTGGATGACAGCATTCAGACTGGCCACGACATCGTTTGAGATGGCCGCATCCCATGCCGCGCGATTGACGCCAGGATTGTTATCGGCGGGATGTGACGGTGCATATTTACGCATGTCTGCGCGCCGCGCCTCTGTCGCGGTGAGGTCGATCGTTCCTCCCTCGATGACAACGCCGTAAGACGCAGCCGCGACATCCTCGCTCAGGAATCCGCCCGCAACATCAGCCAAAACCAGATCGGCGGCGCGTTCTAGAGGATCGCCATAGCCACCCCCACCGGGCATCAGCACAGTCAGCGTGTCGCCTTTTTTTACGGGGAGCATATCGATCCGGCCGGTATCTATCGCACAATCGGTGCCTTCATTCAGGATCACCCGCATTGGCGCACCGGGACATCCACCGAACAGCCCCCAAGGCCGAAACCGGAAGCGTTCCATCCCGCGCCCAAGAATACGCCCCGTATCCGCTTCGATGCGAAATCTCAACCGCACGCCAACACCGCCGCGCCATTTGCCAGCCCCACCAGAATCCGGACGGATCCCGTATTCGAGAACCGACACAGAAATTTGCGATTCCACCGTTTCGATCGGATTATTGGCGAGGTTCGAAATACTGGAATCGCGCCCGTCCACACCATCAGAACCCTTGCGCGCCCCACTGCCGCCAACCATCGGCTCGACCACTGCAACGTGAGTGGCACCTGTCTTGGGATCGTCTGCGGCAAATACAATGGGGACCATTGCACCACCACTTGCTGCCGGCATCACCTCGGGCAGCGCCTTACCCAAAACTCCGTTAAGCAGGTCGTTCACTCGCACTGCTGTCGCATGTCGCACGCCCACCGCTGCGGGGGCGACAGGGTTTAAGACGGTCCCTTTGGGCACTGTTACTGTGATTGGACGAAACATGCCGGCGTTCATTGGCGTCGTGGGATCCATTGTCATTATGAATGCGATCATCCGGACCGTCAGCCAAGCATGGCGTTTACCATTGGTGGGGACGTTGAACGCAGCTTCAACCTGTGGATCGGTGCCGGTAAAATCCAGATGAATCTCACCATCCCGCGCCGTCATCGTCACTTCGAGGCGGATCGGATAGGAGCTGACCAGATCATCGTCCATGTAGTCAATAAAGTGATAACTACCATCACCGATCTGGCGCAACACATCGCGCGATTTGGTTGCAGCATAGGTCTGAAGATCGCCGCGTGCGGCACGGAAAGCTTCGATCCCGTGACGCTCAATGATCGCGGCGACGCGGCGTTCACCGACATTTAACGCAGCGATCATCGCCTTCAGGTCGCCAATATTTTCATCCGGTGTGCGGCAATTGGCCTTTATGAAAGACAAGACATCGTTGTTCCACTTCTTTTCTTCCAGCAACTTGAGAGGAGGGATGAACAATCCTTCCTGATAGAGCTCGTGATTGGTGGGTGAAATGCTGCTTGGCACACGGCCCCCGACATCCGACAAATGCACAAAGCTCCAGCCGAAGCAGACCAACTCGCCTTCGTAAAAATATGGCATGAGAAGGTGAGCATCAGGTGCGTGGGTCGCAAGGCCTTCGGAGTCGTAGGGATGATTGGTGATGATCACGTCACCGGGCTTTAAGTCTTCAACCGCACGCAGGGTTGGGCCGCAATCCAGATCGATAAAGCCCGACACTCCGATTGCGCGAGGGTAAGCAAAGAAATGCCCGTCCAGATCAGCCAGAGCTGTGCCAAAATCGGCGGTTTCCTTAACATAGAGCGTGCGGCCGGTGCGTTGCAGGGCATGGCCCATTTCCTCAGTCGCGGCGCGCAGCTTATTGCCCAGGATTTCAAGCAGAATGGGATCGAGACTTATCATTGGTTGGCATCCTTGCACTCGGTATGGGTGGCGATCAGGTTTGCTTTTGCGTCCGCGACAGCGGTCCATCCCGGCAGCGCAAAGACTGTGGTATCTGGTTGATCTATCAGGAACGGCCCGTCGATCCGCTGACCTGCCAGAAGCGTGTCGCGTTGATAGATGGGTACATCTGTCCACGCCCCCGCAATGAAGACAGACCGCGTACCACTGCTTTGCGGCGCGGCCTGCCCTGCACCCAGTGACGGCAGAACCAGTTCCGGCATCTCGCCGATGGCACGCACGCGCAGCGTCGTGATTTCCAGCCGGCTCTCGGTATCGCGAAAGCCATAGGTCTTTTCATGCTCTATGTGAAAAAGTTCGGCCACGGCGGCGGCATCGCGGGACTCGGCCACTTCGCGCGGCACCGGTACAGACAGATCGAACCCCTGCCCCGAATACCGGATTTCCGCACTGTGTTGCAGATAATGACGGTCCAGAATCTCGCCCTCGCCCTCGATAAATTGCGTCGCCTCGTTTTCAAGCGTGGCAAATGCGGCCCAGACTTCATCATCGCCGGTGCCTTCCGCAAAGGGTCGACGCAACGAGCGCACAAAGTCGCGTTTTACATCAGCAGCAAGCGCGCCAAGCGCACAGAACGTCCCGGCAGCCGGTGGGATGATGAGGCTTTTAACTCCGACCTCTTCGGCCAATAAAAACGCATGGGTTGGGCCTGCGCCGCCAAATGGCATCAGGGCAAGTTCCCCTGCATCCACACCCTTTTGCGCCAACGCTTTCAGCATCTCGCTTGCCATGCTTGTGCTTGTCACCAGAAGCGCGGCCTCCGCAGCCCGCGCTGCAAGATGCGTGCCAGTCAGACCCAGACGCCCTGCCACCTTCGACAGCGCCACCTCGGCCGCCCGCCGGTCAAGCCGCTGTTTGCCGCCAAGAAACCGGTCAGCGTCGATGATGCCCAACGACAGATAGCAATCTGTTACAGTTGGCGATGTGCCGCCACGTCCATAGGAAATAGGACCAGGATCGGCCCCTGCGCTGTCAGGGCCAACCTTTAGAATATTTTGCGCATCCGTCCACACGATCGAACCGCCACCGGCCCCGATTGCCGAGACCGCCACAACCGGCATCATCAACGGCAGATCACCCACGTGGGTATGATTGGTATAACCCGGTTCACCGCCCATCGAGATCGCGATGTCGCTCGACGTGCCCCCCATATCAAAAGACAGAACGCCCAGCGGTGTCTCGTCATCGACTGTGACCGAAGAGGCAATGTGCGTAGCCGCAGCGACGCCTGCCGCTGGCCCGCTCAGCATTGTTTCAATCGGGCGGGCACGGGCCGTTGCAATCGACAAACTGCCACCATTCGACGCGGTGACGTAAATCGGGGCGTTAATTCCGTCGCCCAGCAACTTGGCCTGAAGCCGTGCGAGATAACCATCCATCAGGGGTTGGATCGTCGCGTTGAGGGTCGCTGCAATTGCACGCTCGTATTCGCGAATTTCCGACCAGATTGTTGTCGACGCTGTAACATCCACACCCTCCAGACGCTCACGGAGTGCCGAAACAATTTCAACCTCGAACGCGGGGTTCATCGGAGCATTTACCAAAATTACCGCCACCGCGCGAACGTCTGCTGCGCGGATCTGCGCAGCTGCACGGTCAAGATCTTCAGCTTCGGGGCAGCGTATCACCTCCCCTTTTGCGTCGATGCGGGCGGGCAACTCGAATACGCTGGAGCGTGGCACCAGCGGCTCTTCTTTTCCGGCGCGAAAATCGTAAGAGTTCGGCATCCGACACCGCGCGATTTCGAGAATGTCCCGATTGCCCTCTGACACCACCAGCGCGGCGCGCGCGCCCTGTCGCTGAATGGTCGCGTTCAGCGCAAGCGTGGTCCCATGCACCACAAGACTGATATCCGCCGGATTGATCCCCTCCTGAGCAATCAGCGCACGCAGCCCCGCAATAACCGCTTCTGATGGGTCCTTCGGAACGCTTGGTTCCTTGTGATATGAGAGACGCTTACTGTTATGGTCTGACAGGACAAAATCAGTGAAGGTGCCACCTACATCGATCCCGACCCTATAGCTAACGATGGCAGATGGCTTGTTCATTCACTCGGTCCTTTTTGCTCAGAAGTTGTGTCTTCGGATGCCAGCAGCACAGCATTCTGCGGGTGCCAGCCAACGGTGACCATGTCGCCCTGTTCGATGCCCGCGCCCACCAGGTCTTTTGCCTGTTGGTAGACGACGAGAGGCGCCTCGCGCCCTGCGATTTCGACTCGAAACACATGGTTATTACCCCTGAAAACGTGCCCGGTGACACGTCCTGCCAGATTGACTTCTGTACCGTCCTGAGGAGCGGTTTCAGGAGCGTCATGTAGACGAAGCCACATCTTTTCTGGCCGAATAGCGACAGTGCCCGCGGCCGCGCCAGGTGCACTGGAATGGGCCAGCACGGCCCCTTCACCAACGCCGGACGCAATGCGTACATTGCCATGGCCATCCTTAACGCCTTGGAACAGGTTCGCAGTGCCCAGGAACTCGGCAACAAACCGGGTCTGCGGTTTGTTATAAATATCATCGGGCGCACCTGACTGAACGACCTGCCCATCATTCATCACCACGATCTCATCGCTCATGGTAAGCGCCTCTTCCTGATCGTGGGTCACGATCACTGTCGTGATCTGCAAATCGGACTGGATGCGGCGCAACTCGAACTGCATCTCTTCTCGCAAGTGACGATCCAAGGCCGCCAACGGCTCATCCAGAAGCAGCACAGCGGGGTTTGTCACCAGTGCGCGGGCCAGAGCAACGCGTTGTTGCTGACCGCCTGAAAGCTGACTGGGATAACGGCTTTCCACATGTGGCAGGCGCACCATCGCCAGCATCTCGGCGGTGCGTGCCGCAATTTCGTCAGACCCCACGCCCGCCATCCGCAACCCGAAGGACACATTTTCACCAACCGTCATATGCGGAAAAAGGCTGTAACTCTGAAATACCATGCCCAACCCGCGCTTATTGGGCGGAACACGGGTCACATCAGCACCGCCAATCAGAATGCGTCCGTCGTCCGGCGCCTCCAGTCCCGCCAGCATCCGTAGCGTCGTTGTTTTGCCACATCCCGAAGGACCAAGCAGCGCCGTCATACGACCGGGACGAATGTCAAGAGTGGTTGGCCGCAGTGCTATGACAGACCTAAACCGCTTAGAAATCCCATCAAGTCGCACGGCGACACCTTTGCGATCGATGGCATCACAATTCGCCGTGCGGTCCGTTGGAGTCGCTATCGGAAAGGCTGTCATATTGGTCCTCAATGTTCGTTCTCATAAGTAAGTCCACGCTTCCGGCGCAGATTGCTGTGGCGATTGACTTTCGTACTAGGACATAGTGATATTTAAGTGGTCAATATTTAAATTGTCATAGGTACATTGAGAGATTCAACATAATGGCAGCCCCCAAAAACACGAAAACCACAACAGCACCGGTCACTGAAATTCCACCGGAATCGAATGTAAGCATCAGAAATACTGCGATAAAATCCAAGCCCCACACATTTCGAACAATCGTTCGCCTGATCGCCGAAGAAATTCGGAACGGTCATTATCAACCCGGAGATCGCCTCCCCCCCCACAGGCGACTTGCCGAAAAAATGGGCGTTGCGGTTGCCACGGTCAGCCGCGCCTACGACGAATTATCTCGAATTGGGCTGACAACAGGCGAGGTGGGCCGAGGAACATTTGTCAGGCGGGCACCAGGATCCCGGCCTGTCGATGCGATCCTCACGCGACCTGCGCCAACCGAGATCGATCTGTCCATCAATCAACCCGCAATTTCGGAACGACACGACATCGCATTAAGAACCGCCCTCATACGGTTGAGCGAGCCATCAGCCGATGCCTTGCGGCTTACGCTTGCCGGATATCAACCAAGCGTTGGCCGCTTCGAGCATCGACAGGCCGGGTCCAAATGGCTGGGAACGCTTGGGCTTCATGTCGATCCCGAGCAGATTGTGATATCAAGCGGAATTCAGCAGGGCGTGATGGTCTCGGTGGCTGCTGCGTTCAAGCCCGGTGATGTCGTGATCGTCGAAAACCTGACGAACCCAAGTTTTCGTTCGCTGGCCAATCTCTTGCGTCTCACATTGGTCGGAGCCCCCATGGACCAATTCGGCATCATGCCAGATGCGCTTGACCGGATCGCGCGGGAGACTGGCGCAAAGGGTCTTTACACGATGCCGACGTATCAAAATCCAACTGGCACCGTAATGCCTCGCGAGCGCCGGACGAAAATCGTTGACGTCGCAATCAAGCGCAATCTCACAGTCATTGAAAACGCAGCTTATGATGCGATTTTGAATACGCCTCTTCCGTCACTTTATACCGATCTGGTGGCCAAAGGCGCACCCGTATTTTACATCTCGGCGCTCACCAAAGTGGTGATGTCTGGCGTAAGAATAGCGTTTGTGGTTCCGCCAGCCGCGTTGCTGCCGCAGGTAACAGGGGTCGTTTTTGCAACGACGACCCATGCGCCTCCTTTGGCTGCTGAGATTACCTCTGAATGGATCATGGACGGAACAGCAGAGACCCTGGTTGCATGGCAACGCACCGAGTTGCAGGCACGTCATCAGATTACAAAAGACGTCCTTGGCGACTTGGTCAGCGCGAACTCGGGACCATGCAACCATTTGTGGCTTCAAGTGCCAGAACCATGGCGCGCGGATGAAGTTCTTTCACTCTGCCGCGCACAAAATGTGATTTTAGGGCCCCCCGCTGCATTCACTGTCGGACGCACCCAAGCGCCGCAAGCCATCAGAATAAGCCTGGGGGCCGCCCGCGACCGCGAAAGCCTTAGATTGGCGGTCGAAGTGTTGGCCAATGTTATTGGTGGCGCACCAATCCTACCTTCAGGCTTTACCTGATGGGCCAAAGCCGGACTAAAAAACCACAATACCTTGCAAAAGAACATAAACGGCGCGCAGGCAAAGCCCCGGGACGGACTCGCTATATAAGGGCGGCCCGCCTGGGGGCTTTGCCGTCCGATAGGCGGGGCGAAATCAAATGCTGAAGCCGGGTCATGTATGGATACCCCCGTTCGCGCAAGATGGTTTTTCGACATAGTGACGTGTGATCGGGTGCGGTCATGTATCAGGCCTGTTGTGCGGCGATCAAATGACCGCTGGCCGGTATGGAGCTGCGCGGCTTTGATGCAAAATCAGTTCTGCGGGCTCTTGGCCCATTGACCCGGATGCGTTTTCAAAACCGTCGTCACCGATCTTTTGTCCTTCCTGTCTATGACCTCCTCACACGCCGACTTCCACTACTGACTACTCGATACAATCAAGCTGCTGTCAGACG
>NZ_FOVP01000056.1 GCF_900115165.1 Roseovarius lutimaris
AAAGCATGCGGATCAGTAACTCTGGATCGATGGAAGGACGGCCCGTGTGGCTATAAAACTCAGCCAGATACTGGCGGATGCCGCTCAGATCGACAAACCGATCAATCGAACGAAGCAAATGATTTTGCTGGATGTGATCCTCCAGCGAGAACTCATAAAACAGCGCCGCCTGTGCTTCCTGCCTCGGTCCCAACATCGCAAAATCTCCCGATCAATATGGGAATTGAATCAGTGATGCACGCCTCGATCAAGGAAGAGTTTTTCAACACAATACGTCCCTCTCAGCTTTTCGCTGCAGGCGCAATCAGGAGATAGGCGCATTGGGGAAAACGCAGCGAAAGTTTATTTGCCCACAAAACTGTTGTTAGTCATCAACCGGATTTACGGGCGAGCTTCAAAGTCGAGAGCGTGAAATTCGAGACTGCTCTACACCTTAGATTTCTCGTGGCGTCAGTTAGAAGGGAAAAGGCTACACCACAGCACGAAAGGGGGACGGAAAGGGGGATTAAATATCTTAAATATTTTGTATCATTTTGAAATATAAAGATAATACAGCTTTAAATGGTGCGAGCTAAGGGACTCGAACCCCCGACCCCATCATTACGAATTTTGCCGTCCATGAGTTGGACGTGACTGAACCAAGCCGCTTATGCTAACTTTGATGCCTGTGCGATATCGGAGAGAGCTTCCGCTGCAATTGCAAAGGACTTCAGTCGCGCGGCGTGATTGTGGATCATTCCGGTTACCATCAATTCTTCCGGTTGATATCGCGCAACCAAGGCTGCAAGTTTGCTGCGGACCGTTTCGGGGCCGCCTGTGGCCGAACAGGAAAGGGCTTGTTCCACTTGCGCCAGGACCGGCGCAGAAATCTCTGCTGACAAATCCGAAACCGGTTGAGGCAGTTTGCCTGGGTGCCCGGCGCGCAAACGAGCGAAGGCGAGCATTTGGGATGATCGTAGATATACTGCCTCGTCATCAGTCGCTGCCGCACAGACCCCTGCAGCCAACATGAAATACGGTTTGGCAAGCCACTGGGATGGGCGGAACGTCGATCTGTATGTTGCGACCGCATCTTCAAGCATTGCGGGCGCGAAATGCGAGGCGAACGCATAGGGCAGCCCGAGATAGGCAGCGAGTTGCGCGCCATAAAGGCTGGAGCCGAGTATCCAGACTGGAACATGGGTGCCCTGTCCGGGAACTGCCCGGATTTGCGCTTCTTCTGAAGCGTCGCCGAAGTACCCCAAGAGTTCCGCTACATCCTGCGGAAAGTTATCATTGGCTTCCTTATGCCTTCTGAGGGCGTGCGCCGTCACTCCATCGGTACCTGGAGCGCGGCCAAGCCCAAGATCAACCCGCCCCGGATAAAGCGTCGCAAGTGTGCCAAACTGTTCGGCAATGACCAGAGGCGCATGGTTAGGCAGCATGATCCCCCCGGCACCGACGCGGATGGTCCTAGTGGCCGACGCGACCGCTCCTATCACCACTGCTGTTGCAGCACTGGCGATGCCTGGCATATTGTGATGCTCAGCCAACCAATAGCGATGATAACCGCTTGCCTCCGCATTGCGCGCCAGGTCGATCGTATTTCCCAAGGCATCAGCGGCGGTTCCACCATCCGGGATGGGCGACAGATCAAGCAGAGAAAAATGCTGCAATTTTTGGCTCCTTGTTTTCTGAGTGCCTATATAGGCTGGAGCCGGTCGATCGTCGCCTGCTCAGCCAAGTTGGGTATCAGCCCCTAGTCAAAGCAAAAGCGCCGGAAAGAAAGGCATTCTTCAAATAAACAGGCAGTTTATCTGGATATGCCTCGACTTCTTTCTTGGCAAAGTGAGAGAGTGCCACCGGACTGACGAACCTGGTGTGACATCCCTCCACAAGCTGGATCAGAGTTTCGATTTTGAAGGATACGGCTCCACCAGCCATTCTGCCTTTCTTGGCCCGGGTTTTGATCACAAAGGTATCAATCTCGTTTTCGCAGGAAAATTCGTGAAGAGCCGCGAGGAATGATCGTAGATCGGCCTCGGATGTGTCATCCTCGAGCTCTATTCGTGTGGTTTTTGGTCGAAGCATCTCCATGTTGCCATCATCATTCAGATGTACAACGGCAAGCCGAACCTCCTTTGCCGATATCTCACATCCGCATACTCTCATGTGTTGTTCCTTCATGTGACAAATCCACATTAACACTTTTTCTGACCGGAAGATCCAAATCCTCGATGCAGCATTTTCAATGCCGGGCACATGTTTTTGGGGGTGTCCGCAAGGAGGGACGAACCGACCATTGGCCCTCAGCAATCCAATGCCCGCTAAGCCTCACTCCCTCGTGGTGTCATACCCTTAGTTCACCTTGGTTCAAACAGCGTCTCCATGATCGGGCAATCTGGCACATCGCCCTGGCTGCACTCTGCCGCCATGCCGACAAGGGCCTTTTCCAACTTCCGCAACCCTTTGATCTTTTCACGCACAGAAGCCAAGTGCCCGATGGTCAATCCATGCACTTCGCCACATGTGAAATCTTGCCGATCCACCATCTCCAACAGTTCGCGGATTTCACCAATGCTGAACCCAATTTCGCGGGACGTCTTGATGAATGACAGCCGCTTGAGCTGGTTGTGATTGTACTGTCGGTTACCGCCTGCTGTGCGGTCCGGTTCCGGCATGATCCTTATGCGCTCGTAGTAACGGATCGTTTCAATATTCACGCCGGTGCGCTTGGACATTTCGCCAATCGCGTAACCTCGCGTGTTCGTGAAGTCGGACATGAACAGTTTCCTTGCATCTGTAGTCACTACAGACATTACAAGTGAGTCGGAAGTTGAACAAGAAACGGTTTTGTCGATGACCAAGCCGAGTGGGGCACTGGTGAACGAGACGGGCGATATCCGTACGAAGGCTGCCACGTCTGGCGGTGCGCAGTTTTGTGCGGATGCGCAGACATAATCAAAAATTGGAAGGAGATGACCAAAGTGAACGACAGACTTCTTAAAACGGGCATTGTCGGCACGGCGATTGTCGCGCTGTGTTGCTTCACGCCAGTTCTGGTTGTGCTTTTTGGCATTGTGGGGCTGTCGGCTGTCGTCGGCTACCTCGACTACGTTCTGTTGCCCGCCCTCGCTGTATTCGTGCTGATCACGATTTACGCCCTTATCCGCCGTGCGCGCAAAACCTGATACGAAAGACCATACATCATGCTTGATTTACTGACGCCAAACATAGTGGATACCGATACATTTGACCTTGCAGTGATTGGTGCTGGCTCAGCTGGCTTTTCCGCTGCGATTACAGCTGCCGAAGACGGCGCGCGGGTTGCTCTCATCGGGTACGGAACCATCGGTGGTACGTGTGTCAATTTCGGATGCGTCCCGTCCAAAGCGATGATCCGCGCGGTAGAAACGCTTCACACAGCCAAGGCCGCCGCCCGCTTTGACGGCGTAAAGGCCACGGCAAGTGTGACGGATTGGGCGGCAATGGTGGCCCAAAAGCAAGCCTTGGTAGATGATTTGCGGGCGGCCAAATACGTTGATGTTCTGCCAAACTATGAGGGCGTCACTTACATTGAAGGTCAGGCACGTTTCGCGAAAGATGGCTCACTGCAGGTTGGTGAGCGCATTATTCGTGCGCTAAAGGTCATCATTGCAACGGGTTCGTCCCCGCATGTTCCCGACATCCCCGGACTGGACGGCGTCGATTGGCTGGACAGCACCTCGGCACTTGAACAGGCTGAACTCCCCAAATCGTTGATGGTGATGGGCGGTGGATACATTGGCGTTGAAATCGCTCAGATATTCGCGAGGGCTGGCGTCGACGTTACCATCGTCACGCGTCGTGGTTTGCTGCCGGAGGCTGAACCAGAAGTTAGCAAAGCCCTGACAAAAGCCTTTTCCGATGAGGGCATCAAGGTGTTGGACGGGCTGGCATACGACAGCTTTGAAAAGTCAGGCGAGGGTGTCACCCTTCACACCACACATAACGGCGCAGCGGTCAGGATCGAAGCCGAAAAGCTCCTGCTGGCGACAGGCCGGGTCCCGAACACTGGCTCTTTGGCACTCGATGTCGCCGGTATTGACACGAATGCGCGGGGCGGAATTGTTATCGACCCTCAGATGCGCAGCACTCGGGAAGGTGTTTATGCGACCGGTGATGTGACCGGGACGGATCAGTTTGTCTATATGGCGGCCTATGGCGCGGAGCTCGCCGCCAAAAATGCGATGAACGGAAACACGTTGAACTATGACAATAGCGTCATGCCTGCTGTGGTCTTTTCTGACCCACAGGTGGCAAGCGTCGGCCTTACCGAGGCACTGGCCAAGGCCGCAGGTCATGAGGTGGTCACATCTGTTTTAGGTCTCGAACATGTACCACGCGCCCTGGCAGCACGGGATACGCGCGGTCTGATCAAGCTGGTTGCGGACAAGAACAGCAAGAAACTCTTGGGTGCGCACATTATCGCCCCGGAAGGCGCGGACAGTATCCAGACAGCGGCCATGGCGCTCAAGATGGGTATGACCTACGATGATTTGGGTGCGATGATCTTTCCCTATCTCACAACTGTCGAGGGGCTTAAACTGGCCGCACAAACCTTCGAAAAGGATGTCGCAAAGCTATCCTGCTGCGCAGGATAGCACCAGCGTAGCACCGCACTTTACGCCTCAAACGCAAGAAGCGCCCCTTGGGGAGCTACTGCGTTGATATTGTTTTATATTTTTTGTTGCGGGAGGGGGAATTTGACTTTAGCGAACTTTCTTGATCGTGGCGTGGGGGTAGCCGGAAGATCCGGCCGTCCCCAATAATGAGACTCACTCGTCTGCCACGGCCTCGTCGTCCCCGGCACTGGTGCCTTCGAACTTCCGGCGCAGCTCCTCGAACTTGGCGCGCTCTTTTTTCTCGCGCTCCGCTGCTCGCTCGGCCTTGCGTGCTTTTGCTTCCTCCGCCTTGGCCGTATCGTGGTCCTCCACGATTCTCGCGACCTCAGCAGGACACAGCGGGTGCTCCATAGTGGAGCGGCGATCTTTCGAGGAGGCTTTGCACGTCAGAGCGGAGAAAACATCGATAGCCGAGATCATTTTTCGCACGCTCCAAACGACTGGAGTCCATATAGCAAAATCGTGGATTTCTGGTGCCCACAATTCTCGGCGCCAACCTGAATAGACCTGAACCTGTTGCCGATTGTATCACTTGGTGTTGCGGCTTGTGTTGGAATAGCCCCCTGAAAGTGGTCCACCACCTGGGATAGATTTGTCCCGTAACTTGGAGGATCAGCGATGGCTGGAAAACGAGAGAAACCCGAAGATATTGTATCGAAGCTTCGGCAGGTTGAAGTTCTGCAGGGACAAGGCGCGACGATTGCCGAGGCGGTGCGTCAGATCGGCGTGACACAGCAGACTTTTTATCGATGGCGAAAGCTCTACGGCGGGATGCAGCGGTCTCAGCTGGCTCGGCTTGAAGAGCTGGAGAAAGAGAACCAGCGGCTGCGGCGGGCGGTATCTGATTTGACCCTGGATAAGCTCATCCTGAGCGAAGCAGCAAAGGG
>NZ_FOVP01000018.1 GCF_900115165.1 Roseovarius lutimaris
TCCTATGGCGCCGCCATGAAGGAAATCGGCAATGCTGACCGCCAGATGACCGGACGCTGGCTGAACAATCGCGCCGAGAATTCGCATCAGCCGTTCCGACGACGAGAACGCGCCATGACCCGCTTCCGGCGTCTGCGAAGTCTGCAAAAATTCGCCGTCGTTCATTCTTCAGTTTTCAACCACTTCAATTCGGAACGAAGCCTCTCCAGCCGACAGATTTTCAAACAAAACCGAGCCGCTGCTCTTATCGAGTGGCGCGGTCTTTGCATGGCATAAAAGGCGGCCACCCAGACCTAGCTGAGACGAGTTCGAATTCGTCTGACACCACCATCTGAGATGCATCATCAGCGCGACCGTTCAGCCGGGAAGTCCGTCGATGCTTTCGATGGAGGCCAGGGCTTCGTCCCAGTTTGCGCGACTGGAACAGCAGATATGCGCGTTGGGGCGAATGTCGATTGGGCTGTCAAGCGAGCCTGCGGGCACCACAAGCAAACCGGCCTCCGGCTGGGAAATAGGCAGTGCGGATCCGCAGTCGGAGCAAAAGCTTTTCATGTGGCGTGAACCAGGGAGATGAAACGTCTTGATGTTTGCCTCGCCTGAAACCCAGATGAGTTTGGCTGTGGACGAAAACAGGTTTGCCGAATGGGCCGAACCGCTATCCTTGCGGCAGCGGGAACAGTGGCACAGGAAAAAGCTCTCGAACTCTCCCGATATGCGGAATTTCACTGCGCCGCAGAGGCATTGTCCCGTAGTCGGATTGTTGTCCATTCACACTCCTCACGACCGGCACCGCCCTGCCGCCAGTCGAACGCATTCATTGTTCCCTTATATCCACGTGTTGGATTCGGGTCAAAATGGGCTAAAGAGAGACAGTCTCGGCGTGGCAGAGCATCAGCGGATTGAAAATCATGCTTTTCGTCATTCACGGCCCTGACCGGCCTTTCGGCGACTGGCCAGATTCTGCGTTGCAGTTTCACCGAACCAACCATTCGACACGTTGTGCAGCATTTTAGGTGGCCGGAGGGCATGCGATCAGCAATCCACCCTGTCACTTGGGAGGGCGCGGGAGTTGTTGTTGGAACCGGAGGACACGCCCCACCACGCAAAACGGTTGATAGAGAATTTGCTCCACGTAATGCATTTCGCCAGCGGGTGGTTGGGCAAAGGACGGTCGTCTTCAACTAGTGCACGATATCACTCGGTGAAGTCGCTACGTCACTTTCATTGCTCGAGATGAGGGCGGCAGATGACGCAGGCCAAAATTGGATCGCTACTTCACCGCTTGTAGGCGTATCAAGGGCGGGACTGTGCGTGGAATGCGACGGCAATGTCGGCGGCCAGCTGTGCGTTGTTCTTCACCAGCGCGATATTGGCTTTGAGGCTCCGTTCCTCTGACAGCTCGAATATGCGTTGCAGTAGAAAGGGCGTTACCTCCTTGCCGGAAATGCGCCTCTACGGCTAAGCCTTTTCAAGCAGGCGTGTCCCGTGCGACCCTCCTCACACGGTGTGGTTATTGTCGCTCTTGAAATTGAAGACGCCCGCAGTTCTATCACAGCTGCCTTGCCAACAACTGGTGCGCCCACCGGTTTGCAGATGCGCCAAAACAGTCATGGATCGAATCCACCGCGATGACGCTGCCAAGCGCCATGCGACCCAGTAGGCAGAGATTTTTCTGGGGCTCTCCGTTGGGTCCAATCAAACGGCCATCAGGTTCGGTGCGCAGCCCCAGACCATCTGAAAACGTACTGACCAATCCTTGCTGGTACAGACTGCGGAAAAGTGGCTCGGTCAACTGCTCCAAGTTTGCGGGCGGGATGACAGCATCGACGATGACAGATGCAACAACCTCTGTATCGCCCTCAATCAGAATCCAGCCGTCGTCAGTCTGTTCGATATCGGGATAGTTTGCCGCGACAAGGCTGACCATTTTCGCCTCGATTAGCATCAGCAGTTCCTGGGCAGATCGCACAGGCGGCCCATAAGAATAGCGCTTGATCCCTTCATCAAAACCAGTGATCGCGGCCGCGGTGTCAGGGTCTATCGCGGTCGGATTGAACCCACGGCGCAGCGCATTTTGAACCTTGCGCCAGATCTGACCAATGACATATCCGATGCCCGGCGGCGCCTCGCCTGTGGCAATCGCAATATTTTCGCGTAAGGCATCGACAGGTGCGCGCGTTTCCTGCTGTCCCGGGTCAGCACGCTCCAAGCGAAGCCAAGCCTGAATGTCTTCTGCGGTAACCTTGCGGTTCTGAGCGTGCAGAATGCGGAAGGTGGGGGGCACCAAGGCGTCGCAGATCGTCACCACCGCGTCAGAGGGGGCCTGTTTTGTCCCCGCTTCCAAAGCCCTTGCAAAAGCATCCAACTCAGCGCGATTAAGGTCGAATGTGCGATCGAGTTTTTCAGTCTGCGGCTTAGGTGCGGGGGGCTGGCCGTTCAGCGAGAACGGCAGGATGCGCAACGGCTCTTGACCTGAGCGAATATAGCGTCCGTCTTTGAACGTCCCGCCCCTGCCAATGGTCAGCATTCGAAGCACATCCATCGTCGAGAGCCCAAGCCCTCGGATGGCGACGGTTCGGTCTGCCCAGTGTTGCGCCCGGTCTAAGAGTTTTCTGTCGGGGTAAGCGGCGCAAACGTCTGCACCACTTTCAGCAGCATGTGCGATCCATCGCGCCAGTTGATCGTCCGGTTTCGTTGCGGGTTGGCCCAAAGTAAGCAGCACTTCGTCATAAGGTCCAAACCGCTCTTCTTCCGACCGAAGAAAAATACCGTCGTCACTGGAATGTAGCTCAGTGATACGCTCTGCCTTCTGAGTAAACAGGACGCCCTTCGCATGTCGGCTTATGACTTGCGTAAACCTCTCTGCAAGATAAGCACCAAGCTTTGCGCGGGTTGGAAATTTGTCATACTCGGCCGGATCGCCAAGCCAATCCTCAAAATCGCCGATGGCCAGATTCAACGCGGCGGCAGGCTGAAGACCGACCTCTCGCGTCGGTATGTTAAGAAGGCAGTTGCTGGTTTGCTCAGGCGAATAGTTCGGCCCGGCCCCGGCCCATTTCAGCGGATCAAAGCCATCTATGTGCAGCGTTACATCGGTGTCCCTGGACGCCACGATCAAGGCTTCAATCGCGCCCAATGCCCGCGGGCCAAGGCCTATGATCGCAATACGCAGGTCGCGGTTTGTCTCTGACATGTTGGCCTCCGTTCGTTCAGCGCCCTTAATAACTGTGACAATCGTTCAGGCCTTACTTTCGCGCCGAACCCTTCGACTATTGCGCAAAAGGTCAGACCTGCCAACGTCGAACTAGGGCGCCAATCCGCTGAGCCGGTTCGCCAGATCCAGATCGCGCCGAACATCGTTTTCCGCCGTGTGCCGTTTGTCTGGATCGCGCATACGCAAAAGAAAGGACGGGTGGAATGTCAGGACGAGTTGCGTGCCGTCGTCAAGTTTCAGGGCTTCGCCCCGGCGTAGCGTCAGATCGCTTCCGTTCCCAGTAAGGGCCAGAGCCGCAGTCGAGCCCATCGCAAGAATGACCTTTGGCTTTATGGTGGCGCATTCAGCGTCGAGCCACCATTTGCAGTGCGTCACTTCGCCGATGTTTGGCCGTTGGTGAATGCGCCGATGGCCCCGGGGGTTGAATTTGAAATGTTTGACCGCGTTCGTCACATAGGCCTTTTCCCGGTCCAGCCCGGCATCCCTTGCCAATTTATCGAACAATTTACCCGCCGGGCCAACGAAGGGGCGGCCAGCCAGATCTTCCAGATCGCCGGGTTGTTCGCCAACGATCATCAAGGAGGCGTCCTGCGGACCCTCGCCAAGCACAGCCTGCGTGACGTTGCAGTGAAGGTCGCACCTCGTGCAATCGGCAACCGCAACGCTAAGTTCATCGGGCGATCCCGACCAAGCCGTGCCCAGGGCCGCCACCTGCTTTTGCACCTTGGCCGCCCGCAGGGGTGGTATCGTGGGGGCCGCCCGATTCATCTCGCGAACGCGCGCAGGGGCGGTCGCAATAAGGTCAGGGATCGCGGCCGTTTCGGGCATGTTCTTCCAATATTTCTTGGGCATTTCAGACTGCATGGCCTTCACCTTCAGCCGGGCGGGATTGAAGATGTTTCGAAAATAGGTGGTCCAAAGCTGTTCGCAGGCATCCTCGGGCAGCGGTGGTTTGGGTTGGCCTTCGCCGTAGGTAAGTTCGCCATTGATGAAAAACGCGCTGACATCGGGCGTGATGATGCGCCAATCCATGTCGCCAAACCGGCGGGCAAAAAAGGTGGCGGTCGGCTCGACTGTATGGTGGGTGGGTTCGAACCAAGCGGCAAAAGATCGGCGGGTATCGTCGGGCGCACCCACGTCGCGAAACCGCACGAAGGCTTTCATCTTGTGCTGGCAGCGATGCACGTTCTTTTCCATCCGGCGCAGGGTCGACATATCAGCATCCGCGCGGTCGGTCATCAAGTGGGGCCTGTCGCGCAGTCGCCACAGCACCTGATACAACATGCTGAACCGTGTTGGATCGCTGTGCCAGACGACAGAATTGGCAAGCGTAATGAAGCTGCGCGGCACCTTCAGCGCGGGCTTGACATCAGGTGGCGGGGCCGCATCCCACAGACCGGTGGCTGATGCTTCATCCCCCCAAGCGACGTTTGCGGGTGGCACATTTGCATTGATCAACGCGCGCGCCGCATCACGCCAAGACTGCGCGGTGCCGATCATCGGCATTGTCATCCGATACATCAAAACAGGCTCATTTGCTCCGGCGGCGGCGCGAACTTTGCGCGCAGATCGGCGCTGTCTGTCAGCCCGGCAGGCGACCATCCGACCGCTGTCACAAAGGCCCGCGCCTTTTTCATCGAAACGCCCATACGTGTCAGGTCTTCGTAGCGCAGCGTGCGATGGCGACGGGTCGCAAGGATGCGGCTGACGGTCTTGACGCCGAAACCGGGCACACGCAGCAACATCTCTCGACTGGCCGTGTTGACGTCCAGCGGGAACAAACCGCGATGCGCCAGGGCCCAGGCGATCTTTGGGTCAAAATCAAGATCGAGATTGCCGTCTCTGGTCACGCCGGTGATTTCGTCCAGTTCAAAGCCGTAAAATCTGAGTAGCCAGTCGGCCTGATACAATCGATGTTCGCGCTTCAACGGTGGGCGGATCAGCGGCAGGTTTTTTGAACTATCTGGGATCGGCGAAAAAGCCGAGTAGTAAACCCGTTTGAGGCCATAGCTGGAATAGAGGCGCGTTGATTGACCAAGGATCGTTGCATCATTTGACGCATCCGCCCCGACAATTACCTGCGTCGACTGTCCTGCTGGCGCAAAGCGGGGGGGGCGTTTGCCGGTGTAGGTTTTCTCGGCACTGCCCTGTTTTCGCAATTTCACGAACGCCATCGCTTTGCGGATCTGCGTGGGGTTCTTTTCCGGCGCAAGTTGCGTCACGGCGGTATCGGTCGGAAGCTCGACATTGATCGACAAGCGATCCGCCAAAAGCCCCGCTTCGGCGATCAATTCCGGCGCCGCATCAGGGATAGTCTTCAGATGAATGTAGCCGCGAAAATTCTCTTCGTGTCGCAACTTTCGTGCGATCTGCACCATGTCGGACATCGTAATATCCGGCGATCGGATGATCCCGGAGGATAGAAACAACCCTTCGATATAATTGCGTCTGTAGAACTCGATCGTCAGTTTCACGACCTCATCCACCGTGAAGCGCGCGCGCGGGATGTTGGACGACACGCGGTTCACGCAATATGCGCAATCATAGATGCAAAAATTCGTCATCAGGATTTTGAGCAGAGATATGCAGCGCCCATCGGGTGCATAGGCGTGGCAAATTCCGCTGCCGGTGTTGGACCCCAGGCCCTTGCCGTCGCGTGAATCGCGCTTGGTCGATCCGGACGATGCGCAAGACGCGTCGTATTTCGCGGCATCGCTCAGGATGGCCAATTTTGATTCCAATGAGCTACATTTCATATGTTCACTATATGTTCCGAACCCGGAAGTCGCAACAAGTCTGGTTAACCTCATCATTTTTGCGGCGGAAAGCCGCTTTTCCCGACGTTTTATCGTTACGCGAAATGGCTATTTTCCCTTGTGCAACAAACCAAGCGAAACCGCGTTGGAGAATTCAACAATGAGGGGTGTTTGATTAACTCGTTAATTTCCGTAATATGGGGTTTCGATCTAGGCCGTCGCTATGGCACCCCCCAACCACTAGGCTCAGTGTCGAAATGCATACAGTTCCAGAGAATTCATCGGTGCCGGTCAGTCGACTTGACGTCACCAGCTTCATTGATGCGATGCAGGACGAGGTTGCGATTCTTGATAGCAATGGTGTCATTGTTGCGACCAACAAGGCATGGCGGCAGTTCAGTGCAGAGAATGGCGGCGATGCGGCCAATGCCTTTGCAGGTTCAAATTACATTGAGGTCTGTCGTCACGCAAAAGGCACATCGAGTGCGGAAGCCGCGATCATTCCCAATGGGTTCGAGCATACCCTGCGCACTGGCGAACTGTTCCGCTGCGAATACCCCTGCGATAGCCCGACAGTCAAACGGTGGTTCGAACTGACCGCAAATCGGCTTATCGACGATGATGACAGATTCCTCGTGGTTCAACATCGCAACATCACAATCCGCCACATCGAACGCGCCGAGATCGAACAAGCCTTCATAGATTCAAATGCGATGGGTGCGCTGGTTGCAACGACGTCAGATGCCATAATCAGCTATGATCTCGACGGCAACATCATCACGTGGAACCGGGCTGCCCAAAAGCTCTATGGCTATTCAAAAGAAGAAGCATTGGGTCAGTCGCTTGAGCTTCTTTATCCCAAAAACTGGCCCAAACCCGTGTCATATTATCGGGACGAGATAATCGCCGGTCGGTTGGAAAGTTTCGAAGCGACACGCGTCGGCAAGGATGGCACGCACCGCGAGGTCTGGATCAGCTGCGCGCCCATTCGTGGCGTTTCAGGCGAAGTTGTCGCAGTTTCCAATATTCACCGCGACGTAACAGAAATACGCGAAGCAGAGAGGGCCCGCGATCTCATCGCGCAAGAAGTCATCCATCGTGCCAAGAATATGCTGAGCATCGTCATTGCGATCCAGCGCCAAACCGCCCGAATTGAGGGAACGGTGGAAGGTTTCAAGCGTAGTTTTGAAGCGCGCCTCCATTCTCTTGCCCAATCAACCGACCTTCTGGTGAACAGCGCTTGGACTGGTGTGGGCTTGCATGATCTTGCCAATGACCAGCTTGAGCCTTTTGTTGACCCAAACAATGTCAGGCATTCCCTTGCCGGCCCGCACGTTGAACTCAGACCCCAAGGCGTGCAGGCGATTGGTATGGCTTTTCACGAATTGGCGACAAATTCGGCCAAATATGGTGTTCTCAAACAAGGTTCGGGGCAGATCGACATTGTTTGGGCTATCAACCAGGTCGAAGACGACCAAACACTCCATCTATGCTGGAAGGAAACCGGCGTCGAGACGGGACAAAACTGCAAGCCTCGCGGTTTTGGAAGCACAGTATTGACATCTCTTACACCCAAAATGATTGGCGCAGACAACGTATTCGAGGTCGGGCCGCACGACGTTAAGTGGTCAATTACGATCTCCGCCAAACACTTCTGCGTTCCGGCACACTTTTGATTTATGAGGGCCTTCTTTGCAGCTGAACCCTGACAACCAACCTGAGACCGCGCAGTTTCAAGTGGTAATCGGCACGACTATGGAACACCAAATCGCGCAAACAGGGCCCCATCATTGAATACTACACAATCAGCTGCCGGACAGCGGGTAGACATGACTGTCTCTGAACAATGCATGTTGAATGTCACTGAGAATTGACCCATGCGGTTACTTAAGGCCCAGCCGATGACCCGCCGTGAATGCACGGTCCAGGATCACGGCCAGATACAACCACCCTTCACGGGTCCAGACATAGCTGATGTCACCGGCCCATTTCTGATTAGGCGCGTTGGCGGTGAAGTCACGATCCAGCAGGTTCGGCGCAATGTTGAACTTATGATCGCTGTCAGTCGTCACCTTGTGTTTGCGTGTTCTGACAACGGATATACCGTTCTGGCGCATCAATCTGCCCACCCGGCGGTGCCCGACATCCAAGCCGATCTCTTTCAACTCTTCGGTCATCCGTGGCCGACCATATCCGCGGCCAACTTATATGAGGCAGTGTTTTCGGCAACGAAGACTTCATCGCGCTTCTGCGTTGATGAAACCGCCATATGCAGAATGCTCACCTGCCGAAAGCAACTGCGTGATGTTCATTTTGCGCGATCACAAGACCCATGCTTGCCAACAACACCGTGAATCTGCGGTCAGCAGAAGCGTCGCCGCATTGCAGCGTATGAAAATAAGTTGATTTTCGGGAATAATTGTCATTCATTGTTGAGATAGTTTTATTAACGACAAGAAACAAGCCACAGGGAGATTCCAAATGACAGAAAATATGAAAACTCGAATAAACAAGATGTTTCGAGGGGACGCGATATTCGCCTACGGGTTCGTGGTCGTGCTTTGGGCGGCGGTGATTTTTGTGTTTCTCAGAGTGAATTCCCTGGTGGGCGGGGGCACGGTCATGACCGTTCTGACAATCGCCGGAGCCCTTGTTTTGCTATTCAACACCGCAGCCATTGTCGCGATGATCAAGCATTACTCGCATGAAAAAGACTTCATCTACGGCCTGGATATCCGTCACCTCGACGAGATGCGCAAAGCCAAGAACAACCCTTGAGGACCCAAAATCATGTCTGAACACTATGAACCTCCAAAGCAGAGCGGCGCAGGGCAGTTCTTCGATTCGATCTTCTTGCTGGTGCTGGTCTATGTCGCGCTTTTCATTCCACTGATCCTGGGGCTGACGGGTGCCGGCAGCACAAACGAGATGCCCGAGATCGTCAACTGGGAAACACTTGGCCAGAACGCAACCATGCAGGCGCAGTGGGAAAAGCTGGGCTACACGCCCGAAACCGCTGCCGAGATCATCACGACCAAGTTCGACTACACCATTGATCCGCTTCTTCTTCTGATCACCGCGGTCGTGATCATCGGTTACTTCGTCTTCATGGTGAAAGTATCCGACAAGGAATATCGCGACGTCATTCGGGAAAAGTTCGACCTCTGACCAGGGGGCGACGGAAAGGGACAAAACATGTGGATTTTACTGGAATACGGCGCCTGGGCGATATCGGCAGGCATTCTTCTGTGGATGTTGGCCGACGCGGCCCGGGTCAATCGGGAGTTCGATGAGGATACGCTGTTGTCCTCGCTTGAGGGCATCGACGAGCTTCTTGAGCATGGCGATGTACCCGAAGCGAAGGAGCATTGAGCCATGAGTGATCAAACTGCAAACGGAAATGCCGCAGGCGCAGAGGGCCAACCCTCTGAACGTGTTGGTCTGCTGCGTGTATTGGGCCCGGTTCATGTCTGGGCGCTTGGCGTCGGCATCGTGCTTGTCGGCGAATTCATGGGCTGGAACTTCTCGGTTGGCAAGGGCGGCGCATTGGGCGCGCTCATTGCCTGCTGGGTGATCGGGCTGCTTTACACCTGCGTGGCGATGATCGATTCCGAGGTGACATCGACCGTGGCCGCGGCGGGCGGACAATACGCCCAAGCCAAACATATCATGGGGCCGCTCATGGCCTTCAATGTCGGGCTCTACCTGGTGATGGCCTACACGATGCTGGAGGCGGCGGATGCGCTGATCGTCGGTGACTTGCTGATCATCCTGGCAGAGCAGACGGGCTATAGCGGGCTTGATCCGAAACCTTTCGTGATCCTGATCATCGCGCTACTGGCGCTCCTGAACTATCGCGGTGTTTTCATGACGCTGTCGCTGAACTTCATCATCACGGCGGCGGCGTTCACGTCGATCATCATCCTCTTCGTCGGGGTGCAACCCTGGCAGCCGGGCGCGATCCTCAAGCATCAGGATCTACTGACCGACCTGCCCTATGGCTGGATCGGCGTGATTGCGGCGTTCCAGTTCGGCATCTGGTATTACCTCGGGATCGAGGGCACCTGCCAGGCCGCAGAGGAAGTCCGCTCACCCAGCCGGTCGCTGCCGTTGGGCACCATGACCGGGATTATGACGCTTCTGATTGCCGCAACGCTGACGTGGTACATCTGTTCCGGCCTGCTGCCGTGGGAATATCTGGGGCAGGCGATCGTGCCGCTTTATGACGCGGCGCGCATGACCGGAAGCACCACGTTGCAGGTCTTCCTGTTCGTCGGAACGATGTTCGCGGCCACCGCATCGGCCAACGGGTGCATCAACGATGCGTCGCGGGCGTGGTTCTCGATGGGGCGCGACCGTTACATGCCACAGTGGTTTGGCGCCGTGCATCCGCGGTATCGCACACCGTACCGCTCGATCCTGTTCCTGATCCCGATCGCCGCGTCCTTTGCCTTTACCGGGCTGCTGGACCAGGTGATCACCTTCTCGATCCTGTCAGGTCTGCTGGGATATACGTTCATGCCGATCAACATGATCCTGTTCCGCAAGAAATGGCCGCTTGGCACCATTCGACGTGGCTATGTGCATCCGTTCCACCCGTTGCCGGCAATCGTGCTGATGGTGCTGTGCATCACCACGTTCTTTGCAACCTATCTCGGGTTCGGCACGCAGCTTCTGGCGATGATGTTCTTCTATGTCATCGTCTCGCTGTGGTTCTCTATGCATCGCTACAAATACGTGCGGCGCGCGGATCAGTTCACCATGAACTGGCCCAAGCCTGAAGGTTATTGAAGGAGCAAAGCCATGATGGACAAAATTCTTTGTGCGATAGACGGGTCTAAAGCCGCCCAACGGGCCGTGGATTTCGGTGTCGCGCTGGCAAAAAAGAACAAGGCCGATCTGCGCTTTGTCACCGTTTCGACGGTATCGCAGGCAAGTGCGGCCGACAGCCCCTTCTGGGACACGCGCTTGTTCAATGCCGGCGAGGCCCTGATTGAAAAGGAACTGTCAGAGGCCATGAAGCACGCCCAAACGGCGGATCTTCAGGCAAGCTGCGTGACGATACGCGGACGCGATGTCGCCACGGCTATCGTTGGCTACGCCTTGCAGGAGGGCTTTGACCATATCGTCATGGGCTCGACCGGGCACACCGCTTTCGGGCGGTTGCTCACGGGGTCGGTCGTTGACGATATCCTCAAGACAAGCCAGCACCCGCCGGTCACGGTCGTATGATCAACCTGGCGGTTGCCGCCGCTGCTGTCGGTGTGGCAGGGCTGGGCGCGGTTTACATGACTGACCTTCGGCGCGAGAAATCGCGCCGAAGTGTTGCCTTTGATGACTGCCATGATCTCTTGCAGGATCGCTCGCTTCACCTCGAAGAGGACGGCTATCCGTCGCTTGCCGGGCGTTTCGACGGGCATGAGGTCGGGCTCAAGCTGCTGGCTGACACAATACAGCTGCGCAAGCTTCCGATCTTGTGGCTGATGGTGACGGTCAAACGGAAACTGCCGGTCCCCGGGGTTCTCGACCTGATGGTGCGGGCCTCCAATTCAGAGTACTATTCTCCGCATGGCGAATTGAACAAGGCAATACCTTTGCCCAAGGGCTGGCATGATCAGTTGACGATACGCAGCGACAAGGCAAACGCCATGTCGCCACTGCTTGGCCCGCTTGAAGGTCAGGTCAACGACTTCCTCGACGACGGACGCGGCAAGGAAATCCTGATCACGCCCAGGGGTGTGCGGCTTGTCTATCGCTTCGCGGAAAGCGACCGGGGGCATTACCTGGTGACCAGGCTGCCCAAATTCGAACAGCAAAAGGTGGAAATGCACACCGCCAGCATGTTATTGCGGCAGGCGATGAACATCTGTGACACCGTGGAGCACTGCGCGCAATGAGCCAAACCGAACGCCCACCCTATCCTCCGATCCTTGTCATTTTGGTTTCGGCAGTACTGACCGGCATGGGGCAGGTCATGAACGGTCAGGCCAGCCGTGGATTGATGATGGCATTCACCGCGCTTTCCCTGGCCTGGGTCAGCTACAACCTGACGACGCCGGACCACAGCTTTGTCGGGCGCTACGCAGGCGGGTTCATGATCCACGCGATTGCCTTTATGGATGCAGTGCGGATCGCGAAATTCCGGCGCCATGAATGGGAAACCCGTTCGCGTTAAACCGGATCGGGCATACTATTGCATTGGCCTTGCCGCGACGCTTTGGAAGGTTTCGGTTCAATGCCTTGTTTTTGCTATGCAGCGATCGTGCTGATAAATCCAACCGCCTTTCATTTGGTTTCGGTGGTTTCCGCTCTGATCGCCTATAAGGTTTGGCTAAAGCACTTTGCGTTTGATCTGAATCGGCGGGGGCGCTAAACGGGCTTTTGTCTGCTTCATTCCTTTCGGGAGGTGGATCATGGGCACGCCTTCCTCTTTGGAGCCATGGGCGCTGACGTCAGACACTGGCGCGGAACGTTCACTGACCCTGTGGTCAGCGAGGCCATGTCGGGGCAATGCTCCAGCGCTGCACCGCGTGCCGTCCGATCGCGGCCCCGCCCGCCAGTGGAAAACTGGATGATCATACCGGGGTAGTGTTTCTTTACGCTGTTCTGGACCTCGGCAAACTTATCGGGGTCTGAGCCCGGGCTTTCATCGTCGTTTCGGACGTGGATATGGACCAGGGCCGAACCGGTCTCATGCGTGGATTCTATCTGCTGCGTGGGCATAACCGGAACGGCGGGGTAATCCGTCGTGCGGGGGATGGCCCCTGTGATCCCCGTGGTAAAAATGCAGGTGTTGTCATGGCAAATCCTGGTTTTTCCCCAGGTCAAACGCGCAATCGCGACACCGGGTCACGGTTTCTGAAAGAAATGGAACGTCTTGATATCATCACGCCGCGCCACTTCTTTCAGAAGCGTCAAAAGCGGCGTTTCGGCAAGGCGATACTCGGTGTTGACCGGCCCGGCCTGCTTGAGGGCACGAAATTGCGTATCGTCATAAAATGCCGCCAGAAGCAGATCGTCATCCGATGCAAACGGCCCGCGCGCGTTGCGGATACGCTCGATTCCGGGCGCAAGCAACGCGCCGGCGCGCTCTGTGATCACCTCTTTGCCGCCGGTCAGCTTGTCGTAGAGATTTGGATCAATCTCACCGGCGATCTCGCCATAGCCGCCGCGCGCATATAGCTGGATTTCATCCGGCACACTGTCATAGCGCGCGCCGCCATTGTCCTGCGAGGTGACATTAAGCACGGCCTGGGTCACGATATACTGGGCGAAGGGGCTGACGACGATGGGGTATCCCAGATCGGCCCGCACCCGGCCCGCCTCTTCAAGGATCTCGGTGATCCGGTCGGCGAGGCCCACGGTTTCAAGCTGAACCTTCAGGTTCGAGATCATGCCGCCCGCAACCTGGTGGTGGAAATGAAATTCGTCATATTCCATAGGCTGGCCCACCGGCTTGCCCTCGACCCGCGCGATATAGTCAAGCCGTTCGGCCACCTCGCGGATCGCTCCGAGGTCGAGATCGGCGGTGTGGCCGCGGCGGCGGCAATTCTCGACCACCTGCTCGGTCGGCGGATGCGACGCCCCATTGGCCAGCGTCGAGGTCGCCGTATGCACAACTTCGACCCCGTGCTCGACCGCCTGAAGCGCCACATAAGGCGCAAGCCCGGACAGGCAATGCGAGTGAAGCTGCAACGGCAGATCGCCGATCGCCTCTTTGATCGCGGGCACAAGCGTGGCCACGCGCTCGGGCGTCAGAAGGCCGCTTGGGTCTTTGATAAACACACCGTCAACGCCGATCCTGACCAGTTCAGCCGCCTTTTTCCTGTAATAGTCGTCGGTGTGGACCGGGCTCCAGGTATAAACCAGCCCCGGAACGGTGTGGATGCCCAGCTCTCGGGCGGATTGCACGGGGATCTTCAGATTGCGGATATCGTTCAACGGGTCATAGGGGGTGTGATAGCGCATGCCGTTGGCCGCAAACCGCTCGGCCGCCAGCTTTACGATGTCATCGGGAAAGAATTCGAAGGTGAAAAGGCTCTGCCCGCGGGTGTGAATGATCAGCGGCGTCCTGGTGATCCACTGGTTGAGGATGCGCATGCGCTCCCACGGATCTTCCCGCAGAAACCGGACGCAGACATCGAACACCGCGCCACCCACCAGATCAATCGCCTCAAAACCGGCAGTGTCCAGAAAGGGTGCGATGTCTTTCATCATGCCGGTGGTCATCCGCGTGGCCCACAGGCACTGATGCGCGTCGCGCAAGGTGACGTCGATAAAACGGACCTGCCTGCTCATGGCGCCTCTCCCAAAGTATCCAATGTCATTTCGGTTTCGATCCACCGCGTATGCACAGGGTCATGCAGAAAGTCCTCGTGATCTATCAGCTTGCGGTGAAACCCGATTGTCGTCTCTACCCCGTCAACACGGCAGCCATCCAGCACCGCCCTTGAGCGGGCCAGCGCCACCTCGCGGCTCTCGCCCCAGACGATCAGCTTGGCGATCATCGAATCGTAGAACGGAGAAATCTGCTGGCCCCGGTAAACCGCCGTATCAAGGCGAATGCCCTCACCCTGCGGCACCCTCCATTCCATTGGGCGGCCCGGCGACGGCATGAAGCCGTTTCTCCAGTTTTCGGCGTTGATCCGGAATTCGATGGCATGGCCCTTGCCGGGCAGATCCTCAAGATCGCCCTCAAGCAGCGCGCCGCCCGCGATGTCAAGCTGCATGCCGATCAGATCGCGGTTGATCCGCATTTCGGTAACCGTATGTTCAACCTGAATGCGGGTGTTCATCTCGATAAAGAAAAACTCACCGCTGGCGATATCGAGGATAAACTCGATCGGTCCGGCACCTTCATAGGAAATTCCTTTGGTGAGGTTCAGCGCCGCTGACTTGAGCCGCGCGCGGAGGTTTTCATCAACCATCGGCGACGGCGATTCCTCGATCAGTTTCTGATGGCGGCGCTGAACGCTGCAATCGCGCTCGTCAAACGCAACCGCCCCGCCCCTGCCATCGCCCATGACCTGGACCTCGATATGCCTTACCGCATCACAGAAGCGCTCAAGATAGAGACCGCCATCGCCAAAGGCCGCCACCGCCCGATTTGGCCTTGAGCAAAAGCGGGAACCCCACCTTTTCGGCCGTGCCGCGCGCGGCGGAGGGATCGGTAAACGCCGCATCCGAACCCGGCACAACCGGGACGCCAAGACTGGTCGCCACGTCGCGGGCGCGGGCCTTGTCGCCCATCATTCGGATTGCTTCGGCCGACGGGCCGATGAACTTGATGCCATGCTCGGCGCAAAGCTCGGCAAAGGCGACGTTCTCGGACAAGAAGCCATAACCGGGATAGACCGCGTCACAGCCTTTCATCACGGCAACATGCACAAGCGCCCTTGGCGACAGATAGCTTTTGCTGGCCGCCGCCGGGCCGATACAGACGCTGTCATCGGCCGCCCAGACATGCGGCGATGCGGCATCCACCTGTGAATAGACCGCAACCGTCTCAAACCCCTGCCCCGGCAGACCTTAATCGCGCGCAAGGCGATTTCCCCGCGATTGGCAATCAGAACCCGCGTGATTGCGGGCGCGGTCGTGGCTTTTGGGTTTTGGGTATTCATATCATGGCTGTCCGTTTTTCCGCTTCCGGCCAACATTATGTCTCACCATACAAAACGTTTCGTTTCGAATTTATCATGGGTCGATTGATTTCCTTTTCGCAAGAGGCCATAGTAAACATCGCCATACCCCCTGCCGATGGGTGGCAAAAACAGGAGCCGACATGAAAAGCGACGTCAGACATACCCCGGTGATCAACCTTTTTACCAAAGGCGATGCAGAGGACCATCTTGCTCAGGATATCGCCGAGGCAAACCGCCGGGAGCAGCTGGCCGAACTAGGTGTGACCGGCAAGGTTTTCATGATCCTGGAGCTGATTGCCCGCAACAGCAAACCCATTTCGACCTCCGAGATGATCCGGATCACCGGACTGACCAAGCCGACGGCCCACCGCGTCGTAAACATGCTGCTTGAGATGGAATTTCTGGAGCGCGACGCTGCGGATCACGGTTTCATCGAAGGCGCACGTCTGATTACGCTGGCCCAGAGGACGCTGGTAACCTCGGCCCCGCGATCGCTTCGGCACTCGATCCTTCAGGAAATTGCCACCGAAACCGGCGAGACCTGCAACTATGGCATTCTGTCGGGCGCAGAGGTCATCTATCTGGACCGGGTCGAATCCAAATGGCCGCTCGGGCTGCGGTTCGCCGCAGGCAGCCGCGTGCCGGCCCATTGCACCGCGATCGGCAAGCTGATGCTCAGCTATTGTTCGGAATCCGACCTGCGCAGCATAGCCGAAGCGCGCCCGCTGACGGCCTATACCAACGCGACGATCACCGAACCTGCCCGACTGCTTGAGGCGGTTCGCAAGGTCCGGCTGGACGGGATCGGAACAGACAATCAGGAATTCATGCACGGCGTGGTCTGCGTGGCGGTGCCGGTGATCGGCAATCACGACACCTGTCTTGGGTGTATCGCCGTATCCGCCCCCGAGGCCCGCATGACCCTGAACCAGATGCTGGGATTCGTCCCGCGTATGCAAGAGGCTGCCCGCAACTTCGCCAAAACCTTTGAAACCAGCCCGGACAGCAATAATACCATCGAGGAGTGAGACCCCAGCTCAGCTACAGAGACGTTGCCGAAATCGTGAAGATCATCGACAGCAGCAACTGCGACGAGGTTTCCCTCGACATCGAAGGCGCGAAAATCCTGGTCCGCCGCAAGGGGGCTGCCGATCCGGCGCCACAGGCCAGTGCAACCGATCCTGCACCGCGCCCAGTCTCGCCAGACCCGGATGCCCCCCTGCGGCGCAACCCGCGCCTGCCGCCCCGCCCGAGGCGGGCGGCCAGATCTCTGGGCCGATGGTGGGCACGTTCTATAGCCGCCCGTCACCCGATGAGCCCGAGTTCGTGTCGGTTGGAACCCAGGTCGAGATCGGCACCCCGGTGTGCATCATCGAAGTGACGAAACTGTTCACAACCATCGAATCCACCAAGGCCGGAACGGTCAAGGCAATTCTGGCGGAGGACGGCCAGTTGGTGGACTACGGGCAGGCTCTTTTCGTGATCGACTAAGCCCGTGTTGCGGTGCATCCGGGCCGCACAGCGATCAGATCAGCGACGCGACCAGCGTGGCCACAGCCGCCACCGACATCGCGACCCGCATCGTATCGGGCGCCAGGCTGACCAAAAGCAACATGCCCACCGGCACCGCCCCCACCAGACCGAACACCATCGGAAGCACCGTAGAGCGCCGCGCCGCGCGCAGACCGTCAGGCAGCAACTGAAGGGCGGTCGGAATCTCGATCAGCGCGTGATAGACCACCGCATCCCGCGGCAGGGTGACAAGTGCCGTCACCGGAATGATAATCATCGCCGCGCCGAAGCCGGTAAAGCCACGCATCACCCCGCCGAGCACGGTCACAAACGCAACAATCGCCAGCCCGCCGCCCGAGGGCAGCCCCGTCAGAAACGGGTCAAGCGCGGTCATGTTGCGCCGGGTCCGGCAAATGCGTCTCTATCCATCGGGCCGCGTCAAGAAGCCGGATATCCTCACCCGGCGGCGCGGCCAGCTGGATGCCGAAGGGCAGGCCCTTTGGCCCCCGTCCCGCAGGCAGCGAAATCGAGGGAAGGCCAAGCAGGGTCCATGCCCGGCTCAGCTCCGGGCTGCCGGTTCCGTCGCCGTAAGTCGGGGCTTCGTCGAGCGCGCTCGGCGCCATCAGTATATCAGCCCCGTCAAAGAGCCGGGCGATATGCGCAAGCGCCTCGGCGCGCTGCGCGCAATCGGCATCCTGTTGTGCTGCGGGCATGGCCTCCCCAAGCTCGATCAACGCCCGCAGGGGCGCGCTGAGGCGGTGGCGGCACCGTGACGCCTCTGCGGCCAGATCCCGCGCCGCCTCGGCCGCCATCAGGCGCGACTGCACCCCGGCCAGATCGGCAAAGCGGCTGGCGGCGCGGCCCGTTTGCACCTGTGCGCCGCACTCGCCAAGATGCCCGGCAATGCGACGGATACTGTCGCGCATCCACGGCGCGGCCAAATCCCACTCGGGCACCGCCACCAGACGCAAGGAGGGCGCCCGCCCCTGCCCTGCCGACACCGCCCAGTCAGGCCGCCCGGCGAGCACCGCCGCCAGCACCGCAACATCCGCGACGCTGCGGGCAAAACATCCGACCGTGTCCATCGACCCGGCCAGCCCCTTGACACCGGCAAGGCTTATGCGGTGAAGGCTGGGCTTGAACCCCACGATACCACAGTAAGACGCCGGACGAATCGTCGAGGCGGCGGTTTGCGAGCCGATCGCCAGCGGCACCATGCCCGCCGCGACCGCCGCCGCCGAGCCCGCAGAAGAGCCACCGGGACTGTGGCCCAAATCATGTGGATTGCGGGTTTTGCCTGCTTTCCAATAGGCAAATTCCGTCGTCACGGTCTTGCCAGGCAGGATCGCCCCGGCGCGTCGCAGGGTGGCCACCGCCGCCGCATCAGCGGCGGGGCGATGCGCGGCATAGATTTCAGAGCCATAAGAGGTCACGAAATCCGCTGTATCAAAGATATCCTTGATCCCCACAGGCACCCCTGCAAGCGCCAAGTCACGCCACTTCCGGCGCGCCACAAGCGTTTCAGCCTGAGCCAGTGTCGCCGCGCCATCCAGCACCTGCCAGGCGCCGATCCGGTCTTCGCCATGCCGCGCCACCGCGTCGATCATGCCGCCCAGGGCCCCGGCATCGGAGGCCGCCGCAGCCGTGCGGCGCCAGTCTGAAAGCCCCTCCGAAATCGGTTTAGACAAGTGTGCGCCCCCCATCGACATAGATCGTCTGACCTGTGATAAATCCACCGCCCGGCCCCAGAAGAAGCAGCGCCATACCGATCAGATCCTCAGGTTCGCCAAGGCGGCCCATTGGAATATCGCTGATCGCCTTCTTGCGAAATGCAGGGTCTGACAGGTACTCATGGGTCAGGGCCGTGTCGGTCAGCGCCGGTCCGGTGGCGTTCACAGTGATCCCAGTCGGCCCCCATTCACGCCCCAAAACGCACACGATCTGCGCCAGCCCGCCCTTTGATCCGGCATAGGCCGCATAAGCCGGATTCGACACCATGCTGGAAACCGACGCGATATGAAGGATGCGTCCGCCCCCGGCGGCGCGCAAGGCCGGTGCCAACGCCTGACTGAACAAAAAGGCGCCGGTCAGATTCACGTCGATGCAGCGGCGAAAAAGGTCCGCCTCCATGGTCTCTGCCGCGGCAATCGGCAAAAGGCCCGCCGCGTTCACCCCGCCGTCAATTCGCCCGAATCTGTCGCGCGCCAGCGTCACAGCCCGCTCGGTCATCCGCTTGTCCGTAATATCCCCTTCCAGCGCCACCGCTTCTGGCGCGGCGGATGTAAGTGCCTCAAGCGCCTTGGTATTCATGTCCATCAGCACAAGGCGTGCGTTTCGTTCCAGCAAGGCCCGCACCAGCGGGGCAGCCAAGCCGCCAGCGGCCCCCGCAACAAGATAGACGCGCCCGCTCACGTCCAGAAAGTCGCTGTTTCCAACCACCGCGTTCCCTCCCATTCGTCGGAAAACTCTTGCGCCAAGCCTATACCGGTGATTACAATTCGTCCCGAAAGTGATATATATCGTCTTGTTTAATGAGAATGCGCCAAAGAGAGTTTTCCCCCGCAAGGTGCCTGAATGAACAGTCCCAGGGAGAAAACAATGAAAAGCTTCAACCTCAAAAATCCCATGCTTGCCGCTGCGGCAAGCGTCGCCGTGCTTGGCGGCGGCGCGCGCAGTGCGCAGGCAACAGACGCAATTCCCGTTCTGCTATGCCCGTTTGGGTGTGGTCCGATGGCTGGCGACACCATTCTGATGAACCAACTGATCCAGAGCGGGTCGGGCGTGATGCTTCTGCCCCAGGAATATATCGGTTTCGCCGCCTTCGGATACACAAGCAACTCCTCCGAGCACTACTCGAACTTCATTCTCGGGGTCGTGGTGATGACAGGTCTGTTGGCCGTGCGCAACCTGTGTGACGAGAAACTGGGGATTCCCGATCCCGAAACAGACATGCTCAGACCTGTGCGGCCTTACTTCTGGGGCCGTTTCGCCTTTGCCGCCGTTGCCCTGATAATGGCCACGATCGCCATGGGATACGTGCGCCTGAACGCGGTTCACTTTGAAGTGTCGCAACCCTTCTTCAACAAGACCGATATGGTGTTTGGCTGGTTGATGACGATCTCGATCCTGATGCTGACCTTCATCCACTGGGGCAGGTTGCTCACCAGCGTGGTTTCCGCGGCCATCGCCTATTTCTTTCTTGGCTACAAGATCGAGAACCCGCTTTTCATGACGCCGCAGTATTCGAATGAATTCGTAATGATTTATATCGGCCTTGGCACCAATCAGGGCTTTTACTATCTGGCGCAGGTCGCCGCCGATGCGATCTATTTTCTGATCATCTATGCGGCGATCCTTCTTGGTGTCGGGATGCTCGACATGGTTCTCGAAGCCGGCAAGGCCACGGGCCGCCGTGTCCCTGGCGGAGCCGCGGGCCCGGCGCAGAGGCGTGTCGGATGCCACCGCATGACAAGCCCTGAGACGGTTCACCCCCAAAAAGGGCGGCGCTTCGGCTCAACCTGAAAGAAGCTCTCGATCATTGGGTGCGGTTTGGGTCGACGGATCGCGGGTTTGCGGATTGCGCCATGTACACTATCCTTGCGCTGTCCGATTCCACACGAAAGAGAGAACACCATGCCAGACGGAAGCAAGACGACCTCATCACCGCAACGCAGCGTTGTCGTTCGTGAATTCACCAATAGTGTGCTTGATCCCCACGAGCCGATGCTCGGCCCGGTCGAAAACGGCGGAACAATCATCGCGAACACCGCGCCGGGCTGCTGGGGGCCGATGATCACGCCCAGCCTTCGCGGCGGCCACGAAGTGACGCAGCCTGTCTTTGTCGAGGGTGCAGAGATCGGCGATGGCGTGGCCATCCGCATCCGCGACATCACCGTGACCTCGATCGCCACCGCCTCGGGCCATGACAGTTCGCCGGAAGGCTTCTGCCTTGGTGACCCCTATGTCGCCGCACGCTGCCCGGTCTGTGACGTGATCTGGCCCGAAACCCATATTGAAGGCGTCGGCCAGGATTCGGTCAAATGTGACGTCTGCGGCAATGCGGTCAAACCCTTCGAAATCGTTCACGGCTACACCGTCACATTCGATGATACGCACACCGTCGGTCTCACGCTCCCGAAAGAGGCGGCCGAGACCATTGCGAAAGAGGCCGATCATTACTCGGCCCTGCCGGATGAAAGCCGCCAACACTCGATCCTGAACTTTGCGCCATCCGACATGCCCGGCACGCTTATTCGCATGCGACCATTCATGGGGCAACTTGGCACCTGCCCGTCGATGCCAATGCCCGACAGCCACAATGCCGGCGATTTCGGGGCGTTCCTTGTGGGGGCGCCGCATGCCTATGCGATCACCCCCGAACAACTGGCCGAACACAAGACCGACGGCCATATGGATATCGACGCCGTGCGCGCAGGCGCGATCCTTGTCGCCCCGGTAAAAGTGCGCGGGGCCGGCGTTTACATGGGCGACATGCATGCCGGCCAGGGAGATGGCGAAATCGCCGGGCACACGATGGATGTTTCAGGCAGCGTGACCCTACAGGTCGAAGTGGTCAAGAACTTCCCACTGGACGGGCCGGTCCTGTTTCCGCTCGAAGAGGATCTGCCCCCCTTGGCAAAGCCCTTCACCGATGCCGAAAAAGCAAAAGGCCAGCGTCTTGCCACCAAGTGGGGGGTCTCGACCATGGAACCGCTTGCCCCGATTTCGGTCGTCGGCACAGCCGCAAACCTGAACGATGCCATCGAGAACGGCTTGGCGCGGGCGGCAAAACTGCTTGATGTCACGGTGGCGGAGGTTCGCAACCGGGCCACCGTGAATGGCGCAATCGAGATCGGGCGCGCGCCGGGCGTGATTCAGGTCACCTTCCTCGCCCCTTTGAGCAAACTCGACGCCGTTGGTCTGGGTGACTACGCGCGAGAGCAATATGGTATCTGACAGCGAATGCGGCGGATGACACCTGTCGTCCGCCCCTGCGCTGTGAAAAAGACATGATCCGATGCAAATTCTCCCGCTGAACGCCCTGATCGACGTTCCCTGGAAAAACGGTGGCGGCACCACCCGTAATATCGCCAAAGGGATGCGCCGCGACCACGTGGTCTGGACGATCAGCCGCGCGGATGTGGCGCAGGACGGTGCGTTTTCGGATTTCTCGGGCATGATGCGGGTGCTGACCGTGGTGTCGGGCGGCGCGATGACGCTCGACACCACGAGCACCTCGCTGGAGGCAAACCTCTGGGAGCCGGTGCGCTTTGAGGGCGCTCTCAAGGTTCATTCGCGCCTGCAAGACGGCCCGTTGACCGACCTGAACCTGATGTTTGATCCGACCCTGTGCGAAGGGGACGTGATCACGCACCGAGGGCCGCTTGACCAAATCGCCCGGCGGCCCATGCAGGGTATCCTCGCGTTTCATGTGCTTTCAGGCAGTCCGATGATCAACGCGGCGCGACTGAGCACAGGCGACACCGCGTTGATCACAGAAACAGACGCGGCGCTTGTCCTTGCCCAAGACGACGCCCTGCTTGAGATCAGCCTGCGCTATCTCGATCAGAGCGATGCCATCAGGCTTTGCATGGCTGAACGATAGGCTGCGATAATTTCATCGCGCCGGATGTGGCGGCCCGATTGCACGGCGTGGCGCCCGGCGGACCATACATCGGTGACAACCCTGTCCTTCGCGGCGAACACCAACCCGTCAAGAAGCTGGTCACGCCGCAAGGCGCAAAGCGCCGGGGCTTTGCTGTCAATCGCCGTCAGGTCGGCCATGGCACCAACGGCAATCTCGCCTGCGCCACGGGCAAGGGCCTGCGCGCCGCCTTTTGCCGCGCAGGTATATAATGTGTCGCCAACCGACCCTTCGCCAACGACCATCACATTGCGCGCGACGTCACGCAGGCGTTGGGAATATTCCAGGGTGCGCAATTCTTCGGTCAGCGAGATCAGTACGTTTGAATCAGAACCGATGCCGAATGCGCCTCCTGCTCCAAGATAGGCCGGGCCGTTGAATGGCCCGTCGCCGAGGTTAGCCTCGGTCACCGGACAAAGCCCGGCAACCGCGCCGGATCTGGCCATATCGGCGGTCTCATCCGCCGTCATATGGGTGGCATGGATCAGGCACCAGTCCGGCGTCACATCCACATTCGCCAGCAGCCATTCTACAGGTCGCGCGCCCAGCCAGTCTTTGATATCGGCCACTTCCCTGGGCTGCTCGGCGATGTGGATGTGAATCGGCCCCGCCGGGTGGGCGCTCAGGACCGAGGTCAGATCATCGGGCGATGTGGCGCGCAGGGAGTGCGGCGCAATACCGACGCGGCAATCGGCAGGCAAGTTCGCAACAGCGACCCTTGCCCGCGCCACCAGATCGTTGAACCGATCCACCGTATTGCCAAACCGCGCCTGCCCCGCCTCAAGCGGCACCTGTCCCGCGCCGCCATAGCTATAGAGAACCGGCAGGTGGGTGAGCCCAATGCCGGTGGTTGCCGCCGCCGCCGCGATCCGCGCCGACAGCTCACCTAGGTCGTCATACGGCACCCCGCCGGGTTGATGATGCAGGTAGTGAAATTCGCCGACGCTGGCATAGCCCGCTTCCTGCATCTCCAGAAAGACAAGCCCGGCGATGGCTTCGATATGCTCGGGCGTCAGGGTTGCGGTAAAGCGATACATCAGATCACGCCATGTCCAGAAGCTGTCTTTGCCCGCCATGCGATATTCGGTCATCCCCGCCATCGCCCGCTGAAAGCTATGGCTGTGCAGGTTGGCAAGCGCAGGCAACAGCGTATCGACGCGGGTGTCAGAGGCCTGCGGCTGTTGATCGGTCTCGATCCTGCTGATCCGGCCATTTTCGACCTTGAGACGAACGTTGTCGACCCAACCACCGGGCAGCCTGGCAAGCGATGCAAAAATCATTTGGCTCTCTTTCGTTTTTTATGTGTAGACATATTACACATTAACGCGTACCAGAAAAGGCGAATTCTGGCCAATGGTGAATGAAATGACTGAGAATCACAGGGTCTTCGTCGATTTGACTGTTGCAACCATGGGTGTGACGCAAACGGCCTATGGTTTGATCGAAGATGCGGCCATCGCGGTCAGCGACGGACGGATTGACTGGGTCGGCGCGCGCAACGACCTGCCCGCGCAATATGCGACCCTTGCGCAGCAGCCGCTTGGTGGCCGCCTTGTTACCCCCGGTTTGATCGATTGTCATACGCATATCGTGCACGGTGGTGACCGCGCCGTGGAATTCGAGATGCGCCTGAACGGGGCCAGCTATGAAGAGGTCGCGCGCGCCGGTGGCGGGATCGTGTCCACCGTCAAAGCCACCCGCGCCGCGAGCGAGGATCTATTGCTGGCCGACGCGCTGCGCCGTGTTGATGTCTTGATGTCCGAGGGCGTGACCAGCATCGAGATCAAATCGGGCTATGGCCTTGATATCGAAACCGAGCTGCGCATGTTGCGCGTCGCCCGCGCGGTCATGGCAAACCGCCCCATCCGCGTGAAGACCACCTTTCTCGGGGCCCACGCGACCCCGCCCGAATATGCCGGGCACAATGATGCCTATATCGACGAGGTCTGCATCCCGGCCCTGCGTGCGGCGCACGGCGAAGGGCTGGTTGATGCGGTCGACGGGTTCTGCGAAGGCATCGCGTTTCAGCCCGACCAGATCGCCCGCGTCTTCGATGTGGCGCGTGAATTGGGTCTGCCCGTGAAACTGCATGCCGAGCAATTGTCCAACCTTGGCGGCGCCAGGCTGGCGGCCAGCTATGGCGCGTTATCGGCCGATCATATCGAATATCTGGATGAAGACGGCGTCAAGGCGATGGCCGATGCCGGCACGGTGGCCGTCATCCTGCCGGGCGCCTTCTATACCCTGCGCGAAACGCAAGAACCGCCGATTGATCTCTTGCGCAAGCATGGCGTGCCGATGGCCCTGGCCACCGACATCAACCCCGGGTCGTCGCCGCTCAATTCGCTGTTGCTGACGCTGAACATGGGCTGCACCCTGTTTCGCATGACCCCCGAAGAGGCGCTGCGCGGCGCGACCGCAAACGCCGCGCGCGCGCTTGGTCTCACGGACACCGGCACCATCGCCCCCGGCATGCGCGCCGACATGGCGGTCTGGGATATCAAACACCCCGCCGAACTGGCCTATCGCATCGGCTTCAACCCTCTACATTCCCGCATTTTCGGAGGCACATCGTGACCACACTCACCCTCACCCCCGGCGCTGTCACGCTGGATGATCTGGCGGAAATTTTCTGGAATGAGGCATCGGTGCGCCTTGATCCCGCGTGCCACCCTGCCATTGAACTTGCCCATTCCCGCATCGCAAAGGCGGTTGCGGGGACCGATGCCGTTTATGGCGTCAACACCGGTTTTGGCAAGCTGGCCTCGGTCAAAATCGAATCCAAAGACACCGCAGCGCTACAGCGCAATCTGATCCTGTCGCATTGCTGTGGTGTCGGCCCCGCAATCTCGCGCCGACATGCGCGTTTGCTGATGGCGCTCAAATTGCTCAGCCTTGGGCGCGGTGCATCTGGTGTACGGCTTGAGATTGTGAGCCTGATCGAGGCCATGCTCGACAAAGGCGTGACACCGGTCATTCCCGCGCAAGGCTCGGTCGGCGCGTCGGGCGATCTTGCCCCTCTGGCGCATATGGCGGCGGCGATGATGGGCCATGGCGAGGCCGAGTTTGACGGGCAGGTCATGTCTGGAGACAAGGCCTTGAAAGCGGCGGGTTTGACCCCAGTCGAGCTTGGCCCGAAAGAAGGGCTTGCGCTGATCAACGGCACGCAGTTTTCCACCGCCTTCGCCCTTGCCGGGCTGTTCGGGGCCTGGCGGGCGGCGCAATCCGCGCTTGTCACATCGGCGCTGTCGACCGATGCGATCATGGGCTCAACCGCGCCGTTACAGCCCGAAATCCACGCCCTGCGCGGCCACCCTGGCCAGATCGAAGCGGGCGAAACGATGCGCGCCCTTCTGGCCGGATCAGAAATTCGCGACAGCCATGTCGTCGATGACGCGCGGGTGCAGGACCCCTATTGCATCCGCTGCCAACCGCAGGTGACAGGCGCGGCGATGGACGTGTTGCGCATGGCGGCCCGCACACTTGAGGTTGAGGCCAATGCCGCGACCGACAATCCGCTGGTGCTGGTCGGGGCCGATCTGATCGTCTCGGGCGGCAATTTCCATGCCGAACCGGTCGGCTTTGCCGCCGATATGATCGCGCTTGCCATCGCCGAGATCGGCGCCATCGCGCAACGCCGGGTGGCGCTGATTGTCGATCCGGTGCTGAGCTTTAACCTGCCACCGTTCCTGACGCCCGATCCCGGCCTCAATTCCGGCTACATGATTGCCGAGGTCACCACCGCCGCCCTGATGAGCGAGAACAAGCATCTGGCAAACCCTTGCGTTACCGACAGCACGCCGACCTCGGCCAACCAAGAGGATCACGTCAGCATGGCCGCCCATGGCGCGCGCCGCTTGGGTCAGATGATCGAGAACCTGAACCGCATTCTGGGGGTGGAGCTGCTCTGCGCCGCGCAAGGCATTGATTTTCGCGCGCCACTCACCACCAGCGACACCTTGCAGCGCGTTGTCGCACGGGTGCGCCGCGATGTCGCGACACTGGGCGAGGACCGCTACCTCGCGCCTGATCTGGAACGCGCCGCGGTGATGATCGCAGAGGGCGATATCGTCGCCGCCGCAGGCATCACCATGCCGGGTGTTGCGACATGAACCCTGTAGAAATATATCACGGTGACAGCCCCATAGTGCTGGGCCTGCCGCATACCGGCACCTTTGTGCCCGAGGATATCCTGGCCGATCTGAACCCGCGCGGACGTGGGCTGGATGACACCGACTGGCATATTGACAGGCTCTATGACGGTGTTCTGGCAGGCGCGACCACGGTACGTGCGACGTTCCACCGTTATGTTATTGACGCCAATCGCGACCCGTCGGGCGTTTCGCTCTATCCTGGCCAGAATACCACCGGGCTGGTGCCAATGACGGATTTTGACGGCCACGACATCTGGACCAAACCGCCGACTGAGGCCGCCATTGAAGCGCGACGTGAAGCTTTCCATGCGCCCTACCATGCCGCCTTGCAGGCAGAACTTGACCGGGTGCGCGATCTGCATGGCATCGCAATCCTCTATGATTGCCACTCGATCCGCTCAAACATTCCGTTCCTGTTTGACGGCACCCTGCCCGACTTCAACATCGGTACCAATCTGGGCAGCACCTGCGCGCCTGAGATTGAAGCGGCCACGCAGCGCATTTGCGCCGCTGCCGAGGGCTATACCTCAATCACCAACGGCCGTTTCAAAGGCGGCTGGACCACCCGCCACTATGGCCGCCCCACCGAAGGGTTGCACGCCATCCAGATGGAACTGGCGCAAAGCACCTACCTGAGCGCCGAGGCGGCGCCATGGAGCTATGACGAAGGCAAGGCCGCGCGCCTGCGCCTGCACCTCAAAACCATCCTGACGAAACTGGCCTCCGTGGCCCCGACCCTGAAAGGCACATCATGAGCGATCCGCGCAAGAACACCCGTGACGTTTTTCCCGCCACCGGCACCGAGTTGACGGCCAAAAGCTGGCTGACCGAAGCGCCGCTGCGGATGCTGATGAACAACCTGCACCCCGACGTTGCCGAAAACCCACATGAATTGGTGGTTTATGGCGGTATTGGCCGTGCTGCACGCACCTGGAAGGATTACGACATGATCGTCGCCTCGCTGCGCGCGCTGGAGGACGATCAGACGCTGCTGGTGCAATCGGGCAAGCCTGTCGGCGTGTTCCAGACCCATAAAGATGCGCCGCGCGTCTTGATCGCGAATTCCAATCTGGTTCCGCATTGGGCCACCTGGGACCATTTCAATGAACTCGATAAAAAGGGTCTGGCGATGTACGGCCAAATGACCGCCGGGTCGTGGATCTACATCGGTAGCCAAGGCATCGTGCAGGGCACATATGAGACCTTTGTCGAGGCCGGCCGCCAGCATTATGATGGCGATCTCAAAGGTAAATGGATCCTGACCGGCGGGCTTGGCGGTATGGGCGGCGCACAACCCCTCGCGGCGGTGATGGCCGGGGCCTGCTGTCTGGCGGTCGAGTGCAACCCCGACAGCATTGATTTCCGTCTGCGCACGAAATACGTCGACGAAAAGGCCGAAACGCTGGACGAAGCGCTTGAGATGATCGAGCGCTGGACCAAAGCGGGCGAGGCGAAATCCGTTGGCTTGCTGGGCAATGCGGCGGATGTGTTTCCCGAACTGGTCAAACGCGGCGTGCGGCCCGATATCGTCACCGACCAGACCTCGGCGCATGACCCGGTCAACGGGTATTTGCCGCAGGGCTGGACCATGGCGCAATGGAAAGACAAACGCGAAAGCGCCCCGAAAGAGGTCGAAAAGGCCGCCCGCGCCAGCATGAAGGTGCAGGTCAAGGCGATGGTCGATTTCCACGCCGCCGGTATTCCGACCGTCGATTACGGCAACAACATCCGCCAGATGGCGCTGGAAGAAGGGCTGGACAACGCCTTTGATTTCCCCGGCTTCGTGCCCGCCTATATCCGCCCGCTGTTTTGTCGCGGCATTGGCCCGTTCCGGTGGGCGGCGCTGTCTGGCGATCCCGAGGACATCTATAAAACCGACGCCAAAGTGAAAGAAATCCTCTCTGAGGATTCGCATCTGCACAACTGGCTGGATATGGCGCGCGAGCGGATTTCGTTTCAGGGCTTGCCTGCGCGGATCTGCTGGGTGGGTCTTGGCGTGCGCCACAAGCTCGGCCTTGCATTCAACGAAATGGTACGCAGCGGCGAATTGAAAGCGCCGATCGTGATTGGCCGCGATCATCTCGATTCCGGTTCGGTCGCCTCGCCTAACCGCGAGACCGAGGCGATGAAGGACGGCTCTGATGCGGTTAGCGACTGGCCTTTGCTCAACGCGCTTCTCAACACAGCCTCGGGCGCAACCTGGGTGTCGCTGCACCACGGTGGCGGCGTTGGCATGGGCTTTTCCCAGCACTCCGGCATGGTGATCTGTTGTGACGGCACCGAGGATGCGGATCGCCGCATCGCGCGGGTGTTGTGGAACGATCCGGCCACCGGCGTGATGCGCCATGCCGATGCGGGCTATGACGAGGCGCTCGAGTGCGCCCGCGAGAATGGCTTGACCCTGCCGGGAATTCTCTGAAGACCTGCACCGTCGCTTTACCCCGGGCGGCGGTGCCCTTGCCCATCAATAGCGCGTCGTCATCCGATGTCCGAGCCGATAGGACAGCTTGACATAGGTAACTGCCTGCCCCTCCCACCAGGTGGACCGCTCCACGGTGAAAACCGGATCGCCGATCTTGCTGGCAAGATATTGCGACAGGTCCAGATCCACCAACCCGGCGGAAAAGCTGATCTCGGCGTCGGAAAACGGGATTGTGGCAACAAGCCATTCATTGGGCCCCGTCACCGCAAAATCGGCCGTTTCGGCCTGCGGCAGAACCGCAAGATTGATCCATCTGTCTTCGTGTTGATAGGGGTCGCCGTCGGCGTAATGCATGCACACCAGATGCACGACCCTGCACCCTATCGGTAATTTCAGACGCGCCCGAAGCCAGTCAGGCGCCGCCACCACTGAGCGACTGACCAGAGAATAGCGGTACTGCGCGCCCTTTTCCTCGATCTCCCTGCGCACCAGCGGAATATCGAACCGCGCCTGACGGACCGGGCTTTGGCGCACCCGCGTGCCCGCCTTGCGGCGGCGCTCGATGATGCCATCATCGGCAAGCTCGCGCATGGCGCGGTTCACGGTGGCGCGCGCACAGCCATATGTCCCCGCAAGCTCGATCTCATTGGGAACAAGGCTTCCCGGCCCCCATTCCCCTTTGGTGATCTTCGACAGGATGTCGGTTTTGACGTCCCTATAGGTGACTTTCATTGGCCGCGCCTTCATTAAGACTGTGCTTATAACCATCTACCCTAAGTTTAATGGTTCACCAAGGCGGTAGATAACGGTCATTCGCGATGCCCCTGCGCCATTTTACCGGCTCATCTTTGCGTCGACCATCGACTCTTCGGCGATCATTGCTTCCAATTGGCGGCGGAACCGCAGCTGACCTGCATCAATGCCAAGATCAATATGTGGCGATGTTTTCTCATCCATCCCGATCTGAACCTGATCGAGCACCGCGCGATCCTCTTCAAAGGCGTTGCGCACATCTTCGCTCATCATCTTTGACAGTTCTTCGTCGTCTGGCCGGATATTGCGCAGCTGGAACCAGTAATATCTGGTCTCGGTCTCACTCGTGGGGGTCATGAAGTTGTAGCTGTCCATCACGAAGGTATTTTCGTGCAGCGTGCCATCGACGCCCCCGGTGCCCGCAGGGGTAAACACCGCGCGGATCAACGCGTGGCTGGGATAGCGCACCTCGTAATGCTGAAGCCGGTCGCAATTGCCCTCGAATTCCACGACCTTTTTGTAAAACGGCGCAGGCTCGTGATCCATCATCCAACGGTGAACGATCACGCCCGTATCAGTCTTGGTCACCCGGAGCGGAGCATCCTTCGTCTCGGCCGACGCAAAGGACGTTTCATGCACCCAAGCCACATGCGTGGGGTCCAGCAGGTTGTCGCACATCAGCAGGTAATTGCAGTTCAGCTCCATCGCCGCGCCGCGGTTGATGCCCCACTCGGGGCTGTCGAAATTGGGGATGTCGATGATATCTTCGGGGTCCGCGATTGCCGCATTGCCCATCCAGATCCAGATCAGCCCGTATTTTTCATGCACCGGATAGGGGCGCACGCGCGCCGCCGAAGGGATGCGCCCGCCGCCCGGGGCCCAAACGCATTGGCCCGCGCAATCAAACGTCAGCCCGTGATAGCCGCATTCCACGGTGTCGCCCTTGATCCGCCCCCTGGAAAGAGGCAGCTTGCGATGCGGACAGGCGTCTTCCATGGCGATCACTTCGCCGTCGCTGTTGCGAAACATGCAAATTTTTTCGCCCAGCACCTTTACCTGTTGCAAATCGTTGACAATTTCATCGCTCCACGCGGCGACGTACCAAGCATTCTTGAGAAACATATGACTTCCTAGCTGAGATTTTGTCTGCGGTTAGCGGCATTATAAAAGGACAGACCCAAATAAAAACGGTTTTCCCTCGCCAATCCGTTAGGTTTTCCACCCTATGCGCCACCGGCTACTGACGCTATCCAATTCAGAAAATTTCCTGAGGTTTCCTTCTCCGGCATCAGGGGCGGCCAACAGATAAAATAGGAGCCTGGCATTTCTATGGGGCGATCCGACAGACGGACAGGCCGTCCAAGATCAAGGTCCACCGAGGCAAAGAAAATTGCGCCAGCGTGATGCCCGGACCCGCCGCAGCGGCCTCTGGCGCCGTGCCGGGCGCCAGATTGACGCTGGCGCGCAATGAGCGGAACGTTACATGCTCAAAGGCGGGGTCGACCTGTTCATTCGCATCCGCCCGGCACGACCCTCCGGCCATTCTTCAACGCAGGTAAAGACTGAGTTGCAAGCGCGCCGGTTTTTCCGCGTCACCGCCTCCCCCATCCTGCTGATGACGAAACCAGCCCGAAAGGAGGCAACCATGGCCCGCATTCCCGGCCCCCCCGGACGACATTCACCGCGTGCCCAAAGCACGCAGCATTGCAACCCCGTGAAAGGACACCAGTCATGACACGCTCGACCGACATTCTGGCGACCGCACTGGCGCCGACGATCTGGGGAAGCACCTATCTTGTAACGACCGAGATGCTCCCCGCAGGCTATCCCGTCACGCTTGCCGTCCTGCGGGCGCTGCCTGCGGGGTTGCTTCTGCTGGCCGTGACCCGATGCCTGCCGCCGCGGGCCTGGCTTGGGCGGGCATTTGCGCTTGGTGCGCTGAATTTCGCGGTGTTCTGGACGTTGCTGTTCGTGGCGGCCTACCGGTTACCCGGCGGCGTTGCGGCCACCCTCGGCGCCTTGCAGGCGCTGATGGTTATAGCGATGGCGCGGGGCTGGCTTGGCACAGACGTGCGCCCCGGCGCAGTGGCCGCAGCCGCCACAGGGGTCGTCGGTGTTGCCTTTCTGTTGCTTGGGCCGGGCGTGGCGCTTGACCCGATCGGCATTGCCGCAGGGCTTGGCGGTGCGGCCTCGATGGCGGCCGGGACCGTGCTCAGCCGCAAGTGGCAACCGCCCGTGCCTCCGCTTGGGTTTACGGCCTGGCAATTGACGGCCGGTGGGTTGATCCTTTTGCCATTTGCCCTGTTTCTTGAGCCCCCGTTGCCGACAATCACGCAAACCAACCTCGTCGGTTTGGCTTGGCTTGGCCTGATCGGTGCCGCGGCGACCTACTGGCTCTGGTTTCGCGGTCTTGCACGGCTTGACCCCGGTGCCGTCTCGATACTGGGCATGATGAGCCCGGTGACCGCCGTCGCGCTTGGATGGCTCTGGCTGGGGCAGGCATTGACTGCGGTGCAGATCGCCGGTGCGCTCATCGTCCTCGGCTCTGTCTGGGGCGGACAGATCGCAAACCGACCGCGCCCGGCGGGCATGAATCCGTCGGCCCGATCAGGGCAGCACCCGTTTCAAGAGTCGTAAAGGGCGCCGAAAGCGCCCCTTACCTTGCTGTGATGCCGGGTTTTCGCCGGTCATGCGAGGCCAATACTCAGTGCGTCATGAAACCGATTTCGCCGACCATACCGGCTTCGCGATGTCCGGGGACGTTGCAGGCAAACCCGATCTCGGTTTCCTTGCCGAAGGTCCAGGTCACCTTGGCGGTTTGGCCAGGTTCGAGCAGAACGCTGTTGGCATCGTCATGCATCATGCCGGCCTTCATCATCTTGTGGTGATTGACGGTGTCCGCGGTCATCATGCCGGTTTCCATCATTGTGGTCATCTCGTCCATGTGACCCTGCCACATGCTTTCAGTGCCAAGGTTGAACTCATGCACGAATTCGCCGTCATTCCTGACCACGAAAGTGATGGTTTCCCCTTCCATGACCTCGATGTTCGATGGCTCGAATTTCATCTCGGTCATGCTGACCTCGATTACGCGGTCCGCATTTGCCAAAAGACCTGGCGTGCCCATCATGGCGGCATGGCCACCGCCGTGACCGGCATTGTGACCCGCACCGGCGACTGCGGCTGTTGTGGTCAGGGCGAGCGCGATGCCCGCGAGGATATTGATAGAAGGTTTCATGTCGGGTTCCTTTTAGAGAGTGAGGATAGAGGTGCAGGTTTGAAATCACCTCGCCCGTCGCGGCGGCGGCGGGTCAAACTCCGGCGTGAACCGGTCCATGATCACGGTCACGGCAAGCCGTTCCACGTCACATGCGATCTGTGTCAGCGTCGCCTTGTCATGCGGCACGCAGAGTGCGGCGAAAGAACAGGCCATGCCAGGATGGCACTTGTCCGTCGAGGTGTAGTCCTCATGCTCATGGGGTACAGAATCGACGGCACCGGATGCCGCCTCAACCTGCCGGGACGGTTCCTGAGCGGCAAAGGCGGCTGCACCACTGAACAAAAACGCAATGGTCGCACCTATGGCCATCCAACCGAAAAAGGTTGTGCATACACGCCATATCGGCACCATCAGAAAATCCCGTTTTCCTTCTGGAGTTCGCGCACATAGGTCGCGATCGCCTTCACGTCCGCGTCCGTTACGCCCTCTACCGGGGGCATGTTTCCAAAGCGCCAGTGATGGGATCTGACGCCATTCTTCGCGGCCAGAACGAATGCCATATCCGAATGGTGGCCGGGTTCGTAAATCCTGTGCACAAGCGGCGGGCCCTTGCCCTCATGGCCTGCGGCATTGGCACCGTGACAGGTGGCACATTTCGCCTTGAATGCACGTGCGCCCATCTCCCCCTGTGGGGACAGCTCGGCGGGAAGCCGAACCTCGACAATCGCAGCGCCCTTTTCGATATCTGATGTATCTGGCGGCGTCATCGAATGCGCCGCCGGGCCGGGCGTGGGACGCGTGGTTTGCCAGACATACGCACCGCCCGCCGCAATCAGCACCGCGACGACAATCCAACCGAGTTTGCTCATGCTTGATCTTCCACTCTGAAACCTCCGATAGCCTGAATAGCTTGCGCACAGGTCGCCAGAAAACACTGACGTTCGATCGGGCATCTGCCATGTTCCAGCGCTGGAAGGTCAAGCAAATCCACGGATTCAGTGAGGTTAATTTTGTAACGAAATGTATCCTTGATCTTTGCCCGCAATCGCGTTCTTTTCTGTCACGAAGCAACAAACCGGTTCGTGATGCGATTTTTTCGACTGACACGCATGGCCCATATCCTATCGCTCGTCGTCCTGATGGTCGCGGCGGTGCCATTTGTTGCGTCTGACGCAAGCGCGCCGCAGGACAGCCCGCACCGCATGGCCGTGCTGGATGTCCGGGACTGTGGCACACATGTTGACATGGATGGCACCGACGCGCCCTGCCCGGGTATGATGCTACATTGCGTGGCGGTTCTTGATTTTGGCCGAACGACATCAGAGCCGCGCGTCATCGTCGTCGCACTCTATCACCGGTTTCGCCCGATCCACGCCGAGAGCGTCGCGCCAGAGGCCGCCTCGCCACCGCCGCGCGCCTGACTGGTCATAGCCTCGATTTCCGCGCCTTCTGTTTAAGACCCTGAAACGCCCTGCCCTGCGCGCAGGGCCGGAACGCACGCCACTCTGGCTTGCGCGGTGGCCACGCAGGGTCGCGGGAAATCTCATTTCACGGATGAAGCATGGCTCTGGCGCAGGCGCGTCAGGCCGACTTTTGGACATTACAAAGGAGAAGAGAATGCGTCTCTTCAAAGCAAAACGGTCTGCGCTTTCCGAGACAGCGCTCGGCTCGTCACAACATCTGGCAGCAGGTCTGTCCCGGCGTCAGTTCGGTTTGACTGCGGCTGCCGCGCTCGCCATGCCGACGGTATTGCGCGCGCACGGATCGCCAAAGATCACATCGAAAGGGACCTATGACATCACTGTCGACCGGGTTCGGATTGACACGGGGAACTTTCGGAAAATGGGAGTCGGCTACAACAAGAGCCAGATTCCGACCGTTCTGCGGTTCAAGGAGGGCGAAGAGGTCACCATCAACGTGACCAACAACCTGCGCGAAAGCACCTCGATCCACTGGCACGGGCTTGTCCTGCCGTTCCGTCAGGACGGCGTGCCCGGCATCAGCTTCAACGGCATCGCCCCCGGTGAAACCTTCACCTATCGGTTCCCGATCCAGCAGGCCGGCACCTACTGGTTCCACAGTCACTCGGGCTTTCAGGAGCCAGATGGCGCTTACGGTGCCATCGTGATCGAGCCGCGTGGCGGTGAACGCGTTCGCGCCAATCGCGATTATGTCGTGCAACTGGCCGACAAGCACCCGCATCCCGGCAGCCGGATCATGCGTAATCTCAAGAGGATGCCGGATTACTACAACCGCTCGCAACGCACCTTGCAGACCCTGATCGAAGACTCACGTCAGGACAGCCTGAAAGCCGCGCTCAAGGATCGCGGCATGTGGGGCCGGATGCGGATGATGCCCACGGATATCGAGGATGTGCAGGGATTTACCCCGCTCATCAACGGGCAGAGCACCTCGCAAAACTGGACCGGGCTGTTCCGGCCAGGCGAGAAAATCCGCCTGCGGATCGTCAATTCCTCGGCCATGACCTATTTCGACATGCGCATCCCCGGCCTCAGGATGACGGTCGTTCAGGCCGACGGCAATGACGTCAGGCCGGTCACCGTGGACGAGCTGCGGGTCGCCGTCGCGGAAACCTATGACGTGATCGTTCAGCCGCGCGAGAACAAGGTCTATAGCATCATTGCCGAGTCGATGGGGCGGACCGCGCTCGTTCGCGGCACCCTGTCCCCGAAAGACGGCTACGCAGGCGCGGTGCCACCGCTCAGGCCCAGGCCGCTGCTTACCATGGCCGATATGGGCGGCATGATGGGCGGCATGGATATGGGCGACCACGTGATGCAGAACGCCGGTGGCATGCAGGACATGACCGCTATGGACCACGCCAACATGGAGCCCGCGGAAAGCTCCGGCATGCAGAGTATGGACCACTCGCAGATGCAGACCCCAGACCAACCAGCCATGGATGGCATGGCCCCCTCCGATATGAACAACACCGGCACGCCTGCCATGCAGGGCATGGATCACGCCGGGATGACGATGGAGGATGGTGCCGATCTGTTCTACGCGCCGGGCAGCGGGCTGACGCCCAAAGCCTATAATGGCGGCAAGTTTCTGTCCTACACCGATCTGCGCGCCGCAAGACCGCTTTATCGCCACCGTGCCCCGTCGCGCACCATCGAGCTACGCCTGACCGGCAATATGGAGCGCTATATCTGGTCGATCAACGGCGTGAAATACGACGATGCCGACCCGATCGTGTTGACCTATGGCGAGCGGGTGCGCATCCGGTTCATCAACGAAACCATGATGGCGCATCCGATGCACCTGCACGGGATGTGGTCGATGGTCGAGACCGGTCAGGGCGCGCGCAACCCGATCAAACACACGGTGAGCGTTCAACCCGGAGTGACCACCGACATCGAGGTCGAGGTCGATGCGCCAGGCCAATGGGCCTTTCACTGCCACCTTTCCTATCACGCCGATGGCGGCATGTTCCGCAAAGTCGTGGTCAGAGGGCGCCCAGCCTGAGCCAGTCAATATAAAGGAAAATCAAGATGAAACGTTTCAAACTGGCCGGACTAGTCGGCCTCTTTCTGCCCCTGGCTCAGGTTACATATGCCGAGCCGCTAATCTGGGGGTTTCAAGCAGAGCAGTTCGAATATCGCGCGATGGATGGCGAGGATGCCTTCGTCTGGGATTTTGATGCCCTTGTGGGATCGGATGAGTTGAAATTCATCTGGCGCAGTGAGGCCGAACTTGGCCTCACGTCGGAGGACTTCGAGAAGCTGGAAAACCAGGCGCGCCTGCAATTTCCCGTCTCGACGTTTTTCGACGCGGTGATCGGGGCCTATGCCGATACGCCCGATGGCGCGCCCAACCGCTATGCCGGGGTGGTCGGCATCAAGGGGCTTGCGCCGCAATGGTTCGAGATTGACGCCGATCTGTTTGTCTCCGAGAACCCGTTCTTCCGGTTTGAGGCGGAATACGAGGCGCTGTTGACCAATCGCCTGATCCTGACCCCGAATATCGAGGTCAACCTGCCGCTCAAGGATGATGCGGCGCGCGATCGTGGCGCGGGCGGTGCCGTCGTGGAAATCGGGGCGCGGCTTAGTTACGATGTCGTTGATCGCGCGTTCTCGCCCTATATCGGGGTGAATTACGAGGCCGCACTTGGCGATACCAAGGACCGGATCCGCGCCAGCGGCGGAGATACCGATGCCTTCGCGATCGTGATCGGCACACGCCTGATGTTCTGAAATGAGGGCCGCCCCGGTCACGTGCCGGGGCGGCCACATACCGTGCTTGTCGCCCGGATGGTGCGCAGAGCTTTGAAAACCAAATTGGAAAGGAACCTGTGATGAGCGGACAAGGGCACGCGGGCCACATGCCATCGAGCGGTCGCGGCATGGCGATTTCAGCTTGGTTAACGGGCATCTATTTCTTCATCGAGATGACAATCGGGCTCTGGACCGGCTCGATCGCGGTGATTTCGGACGCTTTTCATACCTTTTCTGCCGTCGGCGGCGTCCTTGTGGCGATCCTTGCCGCGCGCCTTGCAAGGCGCCCGGCCGACGAGGATCGCAGCTTTGGCTGGTATCGCGCAGAGATCATCGGCGCCCTGGTCAATGGCGGGTTTCTGCTTGGCATGGCGGTAGTGGTGATCGTGATGGCTGCGATGCGGCTAAACTCTCCGATTAATCTGCCGACCGGCCCGATGCTGCTGGCCGCCGCGGGCGGGCTCTTGACCGAACTCATCTCGCTCGGGCTGATCTGGAAGCAGAGCCAGAGCGATCTGAACGTCAAGGGCGCGCTTTGGCACATCATCCAGACATTTGTCGGAAGCCTGCTGATCATCGTCACCGCGCTGGTGATCAAGTTTACCGGATTCCTGCTGATCGACCCGATCCTCGGCATGGCCTTCGGATTCGTGCTGGTCTGGGCAAGCTGGGGAATTCTGCGCGACTCCATGCATCTGCTGATGGAGGGCACGCCCGAGGATGTAAGCCTTGGCGACGTCATGCAGGCGCTTGAGGCGTTGCGCGGTGTGGCGAACGCCCATCACGTGCATGCCTGGGCGCTGACCAGCGGCAAATACGTCTTTTCCGCCCATCTGCGCATTCACGGCGACGACGATCCGCAAGAGGTATTAAGGGAAGCCCATCAAATGCTGCGCGAGCGCTTTGGCTTTTTCTTTGTCACCTTGCAGGTCGAGGACCGCTGTCTTGATGAAAGCGGCGCCGAGATGATTGATATCACGGCTAAGGATTGATGCCCTTGTTTGCCACACCGAATCCCGGCCACAGCCACAACCCCGAGCGGTAAACGCATATGTCGCCTTATGATCCAGTCCTATCTTGCGAATCTGAGTTTTGCGAAAGCGGCAATTCCAATTGCACCAGAAGCCCGCCCTCCGGGTGGTTCTGCAAGGTCACGTCGCCCCCATGCGAGCGCAGGATACTGCGCGCGATGGACAGGCCGAGACCGGTGCCGCCTGTCTCGCGCGAGCGTGACGTTTCGACCCGGTAAAACGGCTCAAAGACCTCGTCCAGCTCTGCTTCGGGGATGCCGGGACCGTGATCGCGCACCCGGATCAAGACCCTGTCGTGCTCTCGGGTATAGCTGACCCTGGCATCGCTACCGTAGCGCACCGCATTCTCTATGATATTGCGCAGGGCGCGGCGCATGGAGTGAGGCCGCAGCCTGATCTGAAGCGGCGCGCCGGTCTCATATTGGAACGCGTCGAGCATGTCCCGCTTCAGGCGCGTCAGAAAGTCCCCCAACTCAACCGTTTCCGGGGGTTCGCTGATCGCCATGCCCCGTGCAAAGGCCAGCGTGCGCTCGACCATGTCTTGCATTTCCTCGATCGACGTGACCAGGGCATCACGTGTTTCCGCCTCCTCCACCATCTCGGCGTGGACGCGCAGCGCGGTCAACGGCGAGCGCAGATCGTGCCCCAGAGCGGCCATGATGCGTGTCTTGTCCGCAACCGTGCGCACCAGCCGCTCCTGCATGAGATTGAAGGTATCCGTCAGATCGCGAACCTCTCTCGGACCGGCAACCGGGATCGGCTTGCCCTCCTCGCCCCTGCCGAGGCTTTCGGCGGCCTGTGCCAAGCGTCGAAGCGGCCAGGTCAGGCGCGCCAGAAGATACCAGCAGGCGACCCCGATCAGCAACGCCGCCGTAAGGCCAAAACTCACCGCGGAGAAGACCGGCCATTGCAGCGGCGGGCGCTGAAAGCGCGTATCGATATTCAGCCAAGCGCCGTCTGCAAGCGCGATGGAAAGCGTCAATTCAAGCCCCGTGATTTTGTCATGCATCATCTGCCTGTGCATCGCGGCCATGTGTGGCGGGACCGTTCTCATCGGCGGAAATGCGCGCTCGACCTCGTGCAATTCCACACGGATTTCGCGTGTGTCTTCGGTCCCGAGCAGCGACCTGATGCCCGCCTCGACAGCGCCTCCGGCCCTGTGATCGAGATGATCTACGGCCGCGTGCGCATCGACGCGAAACCGTGCAAGCGGCGAGTCGGCGGCGCGCAAGATCGAGGCATGCAGGTCTTGTGGCGCCCGCTCCAGAAGCAGGGCCACATTCGCGGCGCGCCCGGCGGCCTCTGCGCCGATGGCGGCCCGCACGGCAAGGCTTCTCTCATCCACGAAAAGCCAGAGGCTGATCGCCTGTGCCGTCACCAGGCTGCCGATGATCAGCAACAAGAGCTGCACGCGCAAACTGTCAAGACGGGTGCGGATCATGGGGCGGTCTCGACATCCGTTGCAAGGCAGTAGCCGCCGTTTCGAACCGTCGTGATAATCCTTGGGCGCCCCGGATTTGCCTCGATCTTGCGGCGCAGGCGGCTGATCTGGTTGTCGATGGTGCGATCGAACGCGGCGGGCGTGCGCCCGGCTGTCAGGTCGAAAAGCTGCTCGCGGCTCAGCACGATACGCGGGCGTTCCAGCAGGATCGTCAACAGCTTGAATTCCGATGTCGTCAGCACGTCCTCGCGGCCATCCGCCGCGACCAGGCGGCGGGTGTCGGTTTCCAGGGTCCAGTCCGCGAACCGGACATGCCGCCCCGTAAGCCCCCCGGCCAGCGGTTCGGACCGCTGTGCGCGTCGCAGAATCGCCCTGATCCGCGCCAAAAGCTCGCGCGGATTGAACGGCTTGGGCAGATAGTCGTCGGCGCCGACCTCAAGCCCGATAATCCGGTCCATTTCCTCGCCAAGCGCGGTCAGCATGAGGATCGGCGTTGCCCCCTTGGCGGACAGGCGGCGACAGACCGATATCCCGTCCTCGCCAGGCATCATCACGTCAAGAACAACGAGATCATAACGCCCGACGTCGAGCAGCCCGTCCATCTCGGTCGCGTCCTTCGCCGTCGTCACGCGCAAATCACTCTTTTCCAGGTATCGTGCGACGGCTTTGCGAATTTCGGCACTGTCATCGACAAGCAGGATATGGGGTGGCTTTGTCATGGTACGACCCTAGGCGATTGCACGGCCGGTGCCGAGGAAAACTGTCACGGATTGTAACCGGGCGGCGCTTTGCGACAGACCGTTACGCAATCGTCAGGCGCACCCGTTGCATAGGGCATTTCATTTGCCATTTTGAGTGTGTCTTACATCTCAAAAAGGAGAACACTCAATGCAACGCAGACTAACACGCGGCCTCGCAATCGCCATCGCTACGACCATCGGCGGCGCGGCCTTCGCCAATATGGGCTATATCTCCGGGCATCACAATCTGCCTGACCGCGACAACAACATTCACATGACCGACACGATGCGCGGTCATTTCGACCACGCGGATCAGAACGAAGACGGCAAGGTCACGCGTGATGAAATGGAGACCCACATGAAGGCGGCGTCTGAATTTCAGCGGATGTTCGAAGAACGTAACGCAAGCGAGGACCGCTGACGCTGCCAAGACCAGACACCCGAAAACAACAGTCATATCGGAATGATCCGAAAGGAAAACATGATGAATACCAGGTATATCTCGGCAATCGCCGTGGCGGCGATCCTTGTCGGCGGCAACGCCGCCATGGCGCAGGGCATGGGACAGGGTATGGAACAAGGCCAGCACGGCCACGGCCAGCAGCCCGCCAGACAGCATGCCTCGGGCCAGAGTGGCATGATGCCCATGCATCAGCAGATGATGACCATGCACAAGGGTATGATGCAGGGCGGCATGAAGGGCAAGGCGGGTCCGATGGGGCCGGAATTCCGCGCCCTGCTCGACACCAACGAGGATGGCAGGATCGAGCCCGCCGAAGCGCGCGCCGCGCTTGAGACCCTTCTCTCCGATAACGACGCAAATGGCGATGGCGCGCTTGATATCGCCGAATTCGAGATCCTGCACAGCCGCATGATCCGCGAGCGCATGGTCGACCGGTTCCAGCATCTCGACAATGACGGCGACGGCGCCATAACCGCCGGGGAAATGGCGGCCCCGGCAAAGAAGATCGAGAAGATGCAAAAGCGGATGGAGAGAATGCAGAACGCCCGCGACATGCCCCAGAAAGGCATGAAACCAGGCGCGATGATGCAGGACGGCACACGCAAGCAAGGCGACTGATCCCAAAGATCAGGCCAGAGAGGGCGGAACGGCAATCGTCGCACCGCCCTCTTTGATCCGCGCCGCTTCATTGGCAGCGTCAGGGGCAAAACAGGGCGCAAGCCTTTGGCGCAGGGCGCGCGCCTCGTCCCGGAGGGTTCCATCGCTCCGGGGATCTAAATCCTCAACCCGTATCTGCCTTTTCGGGGCAAAGACCTCCAAGCCCGTTCTGGCTGTTGGGTCAATCTGGCGGCTTGCCAGTGCCGTCATCCGAGCCTGTTTTTGACCTTTTGTCTTTCTTCAGCGCCTCAAAGCCGATGATCACGTCAAGCAATTCCGTCGTTATTTCAGATTGACGCAAAGCGCGGGTTTCGGATTTCAGGTCTTCAAGTTGCTCATCGACCGATTGTTCCGCCTGCTGCATGAGGGCCAGCCGCGCAGCATTTTCCGTGACCAGCGCCTCGGCAGAGGCCCGAAACAGGCTTGCAAACAAATACCCCCGAATCAATGACATGAAAAGGTCACCCCGAGGCATCGAAAAATACGGCAGGCTGCGCGAGACCCACGGCTTTGCCTGAAGCTCGGCGATGAGCGCAGGATCGAGCGGCAGCAATGCCGCGATTTCGGCAGCCTGCGTTCCGCCTTCGCCGCGCGCAAAATAGGCCAGTGTGACAGCAACGTCATGGGGGTGACTATCACGCCGGATATCGTCGAGCTTTTGCGTCAGAAGATTTGCCAGCCGCCCGATCCCATCGACAGAAGCGGGCGGAAAAAACGTCTTTTTCACCCTGAGACCTTGATCGGCCAGTGCATCCGCCATCTGTGCCCCGACACAAAGAACGGTTGTGGCGTGGTCTGCATCGGCGTTGATCTGGCGCCCGACATGCCCGGCAAGCGCCTCGTTATAGTTCCCGCACAAGCCGTGATCGGAGCCGAACACAACCATGACCCGCGCCCCCGCGCCGGGCGTCTCTGTCTGGAGTGGCCCGGACTGCGACAGGAAGGCATGCAGCCCCTCAAGCACCGTGTCGTGATAGGCCTCGATGGCGCGGGCCGCATGTTCATAAGGGGCGGAATTGATGACCGACAGCGTCTTCATGGTGTGAACCACGCTGCGGATTCCCTGCATGCTGGTTGTGCGCCGCGCGAGCGTCTCAAGGGTTTGCGCCATGCTGCTCCCCCAGTGTTTTTCGGGCCTGTTGACCGAGCGCCGCCATGCGGGCACGGGCGGCGTCGTCCAGGGGCTCGTTCTGCGCGATCCTATCCGCCATCTCGCCAAGATCACGCGTGGCGGCCGTTCGGATCGCGGCCATCACGGCAAAGGTCTCCGCCTCGCTCAGCCCGTCTAGCTGCCCGTCCATTGCCGCGATCAGAACGGCGAGTTGTTCGACCGCCGCCATGGGGTCGCGCTCGGCCTGGCGCAGGGATGCGCGCACCGCCGCCCCGCGGGTCAGCCGGGCGCGGGTCGCATCGTCAAGACGGGTGCCGAACCGGGCGAAATCCTCCAACTCTTCAAATTGCGACAGGGTGACGCGCAGGTTGCCCGCCACCGAGCGGAACGCGCGGCTTTGCGCCTTGCCGCCGACACGGCTGACCGACACGCCAAGATCGACCGCTGGAAACTGGTTCTTGCGCACCAGGCGCGGCGACAGATAGATCTGCCCGTCGGTGATCGAGATCAGGTTGGTCGGGATATAGGCCGACAGGTTTTCGGCCTGGGTTTCGACAACCGGCAGCACGGTAATCGACCCGCCGCCAACCGCCTCGGAGAACTGTCCGGCGCGCTCCAGCAACCGCGCGTGGATATAGAAGATATCGCCGGGAAAGGCCTCGCGCCCCGGCGGGCGGCGCAGCAACAGCGACAACTCCCGGTAGGAGCGCGCGTGATGCGTCAGATCATCCAGAACCACCAATACATCGCGGCCCTGAGCGGCGAAATATTCGGCCATGCTCAGCGCCGCATAGGGCGCGATATAGGCCAGCCCGGCGGCCTCTTCGTCACCAGCGGACATGATGACCGTGCGCCCCAGCATGCCGCCGTCGGTGATCGCCCCGATCACCTTGGCCACCGCATCGCCACGTTGCCCGATCGCGCAATAGATGCACGTCACATCGGTGGATTTCTGGTTGAGGATCGCATCCACAGCCAAGGATGTCTTCCCGGTCTGCCTGTCCCCGATCACCAGTTGGCGTTGCCCAAGCCCGATCGGCACCGCCGCATCGACCGTCTTGATCCCGGTGGCCAGAGGGCGCGTGATCGCCTTGCGGTCAAGAATTTCGGGCGCCTCGGCCTCGACGGGCCGCATCGCCTCGACCTTGATCGCGCCCTTGCCATCCTGCGGATTGCCAAGCGCATCCACGACCCGGCCCAGAAGCGCCGGGCCGACCCTGGCGCTCACCACCTTGTGGGTGCGCGCAACACCTGTGCCGACGGCAACACGCTCGGACGGCCCAAGCAGGACAACGCCAAGGCGCCCCGGCTCCAGATCAAGGACGATGCCCTGCACGCCGTTTTCAAAGCGCAACAGCTCGTCGGACAAGGCACGTTCCAGCCCGGTGACGATGGCGATGCCGTCGGCCACTTCGGCGACCTGCCCGATTTCGCTCAGGCGGGGGCCGGGCGCGGGGCTGTCGAGCAGGGCCTGCAACAGCCCCTCGGGACCGGCGCCGATGTCGCCGGTTTCACCGCTCATGGTCTTGCGCCTTCGGCTCGGTGCCCCTGGCCAGCTTTTCAGAAATCAGCGCGTCCAGCCCCTCGATATAGGACTCGACGGTCCAGGCCACCTGCGCGCCGCCGATGCGCAGCATCAGGCCCGGCGCCTGGTCCGGGTCGCTCTCGAATCTTACCGGGACATCCGGAAACAGGGCGTTCAATTCGCCGGTCACGGCTTTTTGTGCCGCTGGTGGCAACGGGTCATGGCTTGTGATGACGGCCACCCTCGCCTGCCCTGCGGCGCGGGCCAGATCTGCGGCCATCGGCTTGACCTTCTCGACAAGGTGATGCGCGATGCGCGCCTCCAGCGTCTCATCGGCAAGGTCGCTCAACGCCTTGCGGGTCAGCGACAGCAGCGCGCTTGCCCCGACGTGATGCATCTGAGCGGTGTATTTCCGGGCCTCATCGTCAAGATGCGCCCGCCAGCTCGCGTGCTCGCGCTCCATGCGCTGCTGCGCCTCGGCCAGCAACTCATCGCGCTGTTCCTCGGCCTGTTTTCGCACCGTTTCGGTCATCTCGGACTGCGCGACATGCAGCGCGCGTACCTTGTCATGATATTCCGCCTCGATGGCGGCCGCCTTGTCCTTCTCTCGCTCCGCTTCCTGCATCCGGGTGGCGATTTCGGCCTCGCGGGCGTCGATGCCATCCAGAATGGGCCGGTAGAGGAACCGCTTCAAAAGCCAGACCAGCACCAGAAAGTTGGCGATCTGCGCCGCGACGGTGATCCAGTCGACGGACATCGCTCAGCCGCCCGCCGCCTGCGCCGCTTCCACCGCCGCAGTCCAGAACGGGTTTGCGAAGATCAGAATCATCGCGACGACAAAGCAGTAGATCGCCGTGGATTCGATCATCGCAAGGCTGACGAAGAGGGTCCGCGAAATGGTTGGGGCCGCGTCGGGCTGTTGTGCAATCGCGCTCAGCGCCGTCGAGGCCGCGCGCCCTTCCCCGAGCGCGGGGCCGATGGCGCCGAACGCGACGGTGAGGCCGGCCGTGAAGATTGAAACGCCGGCGATGATACCAAGATCGGTCATGAATTGTCCTTTTCGGAAAGCGGGTGTGATGGGGTCGCGGTGGCACTTGAGATATAGACCGTCGCCAGGATCGCGAAGATATAGGCCTGGATCATGCCGGTCAGAAGCCCGAGCACATCCATCACCACGGGAAAGAAGAATGGCGCGACACCAAGCAGGATCGCCGCGATGACGGCGCCGCTCATGATGTTGCCGTAAAGACGAATGGCGAGCGAGATGCCGCGCGAGAATTCCGAGATGATGTTGAACGGCAGCATGATCGGCGATGGTTGCAGATAGGTCTTGAGATAGCCGCCAAGGCCGCGGCTGCTTACACCGAACAGCGGCACCGCGATCAACACGGAAATCGCCAGGGCGGTCGTCGTCGACAAGGAGGATGTCGGCGGCCGGAACCCCGGAATGACCAGAAGCAGGTTCGACAGCGCGACAAACAGAAACAGCGTGCCGGAAAAATACAACAGGTGCCGCGACGGGCCCTGGGCGATTTCGTCGATCTGGCCCTGAATGCCCTGCACGATCACCTCCAGCGTCGTGCGCCAGCGGTCTGGCGGCACATCGGCGCGCAGGTTGCGGGTGATCAGCATCGAGGCGACGGTCAAAAGGCCCATCACGATCCAGGTATAGAAAATGGTTGCGTTGATCGGCACGCCCCAGGCGTCGAACATGACGATCTGATCCGGCGTAAGGTTCATGATGCGCGACCTGCGGGCGCCCCGACACGGGCGATGGTCGTGGCGATGATGCGCACCATAAGGAACGCGATGGCATAGCCAAGCGCGGCCCATGGCCCGCCCTGCCCGATCACAACCCATCCCACACCGAGCAAGGCCGCGATCCGCAGCGTCGCGCTGAGCGTCAGGAGTTTGACCGGGCTCACGCTGCGCAATGCCAGCCGCATTCCCAGGGCCAGCCCGACAAAGAAAAGCCCCCCCATGACGAGGCCAGAGGCCCCGCCCAGAACCAGCGCAGTCCAGTCAATCGCGATCATTTGTCGCCCCCTTCCTTGTTGATCCATGACGCGGCAATGAACGCGCCCAGCACCACGCCGCCAAGGATCAGGGCGATGGTCCATGAAAACCCCTGCGGCGCCACACGGTCAAGCCAGAGGCCGAGAAACGCCCCGCCAACTGTCGGCACGGCGATTGACCAGCCGATCATTCCGAATGTGCCGATACCGCGCAGCGGGCTTGGCCCCGGATTGTCGCGCGTCGATTTCATCCGCCTGGCCTGACGTGCGATGTCCTCGGTGGATTTATCGGGTTTGGGCGTCATGGCAGCGGCCTTTGCAATTCGGCAAAGCGGCGCACCATATCAGCCTCAAGCCGCGATAGCGCAGAGCGGGCCTGGCGTTCCTCTTCATCCATCTGGACAAAGCTCTCCTCGACCGTGTCTTGCAGGCTACCCAGATCGTCGCCCTGCACCCCGCGCAGGGCAATCACGCAAACGCTATGCCCGGTCTTGACCAGCAGCCCCTCATCAAGGCCAAAGATATCCTCGGCCCCATCGACAAGGCACAGCGTCATGACCGAGGGCACAAGCGCAGTGACAAAATCGACATGGTTCGGCAAGAGGCCGAAGGCGCCATTCGGCGCGACCGCTGTCAGGCGCGTGGCCTGCCCCTCGAACAGGGTGCGGGTCGGCAGGCGCAGGGTGACGGTCATCTCGGCGGCCAGGCTCATGATGCCGCCTCCAGATCACCGAGACCGCCGATCATGTAATAGGCGCTTTCGGGCAGATCGAATTGGGTCTGTTCAAGGATCGTCTCGCAGCCCTCTAGCGTCTCTGCGATCGACACCCGCTTGCCCTCCATCCCGCTGAACGATCCGGTGGTAAAGAACGGCTGCGTCAAAAACCGCTCCAGCCGCCGGGCGCGCGCGACGGTGGCGCGGTCGTTCGACGACAGCTCCTCCAGCCCCAGCATCGCGATGATGTCGCGCAGTTCCTCATACTCCGCCAGCGTCCGGCGCACCGCCCGCGCGATGTCATAATGCCGCTGACCAACCACCGAGGGCGTCAACATCACCGAGGCCGAGGCCAGCGGATCAAGCGCCGGATAGAGCCCCTCGCTGGCGCGTTTGCGCGACAGAACCACCGAGGCCGACAAATGCGAAAAGATATGCGCCGCCGCCGGGTCGGTGAAATCGTCGGCGGGCACATAGACCGCCTGTATCGAGGTGATTGCGCCGCGTTTGGTCGAGGTGATCCGTTCCTCAAGGCCCGCAAGTTCCGTGGCCAGCGTCGGCTGATAGCCCACGCGCGAGGGCATCCGCCCCATCAGGCCCGACACCTCAGAGCCGGCCTGAACAAAGCGAAAGATGTTGTCGATCAACAACAGCACATCCTGGCCTTTGTCATCGCGGAAATATTCGGCCATGGTAAGCGCGGTATTGCCCACCCGAAAGCGCACGCCCGGCGCCTCGTTCATCTGGCCAAACAGCATCACGGTTTTCTCGCGCACGCCCGCCGCGCCCATCTCGCGGTAAAGTTCCTCGGCCTCGCGCGAACGTTCGCCGATGCCGCAAAACAGGCTGACGCCCTTGTGGTTCTGGACGGTGTTGTTGATCAACTCGGTGATCAGCACGGTCTTGCCCACACCCGCCCCGCCAAAAAGCCCGGTCTTGCCGCCGCGCTCGATGGGCGACAACAGATCAATCGCCTTGATCCCGGTTTCAAGGATCTGTGAATGCAAGACACGCTCGCTTAGCGCGGGCGGCGCGCGGTGAATCGAGCGAAGTTCCACGGCCGCCGCCTCGGGTCGCCCATCAATCGGCGCGCCAAAAACATCCAGCATCCGTCCCAGAACGCCCTCTCCCACCGGCACCCGGATCGGCCCGCCGGTGGCCGTAACGGTCATGCCAAGGCCAAGCCCGCGCACCGGCGCCAATGCCATGGCCCGTACCATGCCCTCGCCGATCAGCCCCGAGACCTCAAGCGCGACCTCACCGGCATAAAGCAGATCGTGGATGTGGGGGACGGCGCCGTCGAAGATCACATCGACAACCCCGCCGCGAATGGCGGCGATGCGACCATCAGTTTTGGTGGCGTTGTCAGTGCGGACCTCGGGCGTCATCTTGCGGTCTCATTAGACAGCGACACACGCGTACCGGCCATGCCGTCAAGGATCGCGAGCGCATCGGCCAGACGCCCGATGCCCGCAACGCCGCCGCGATCCGCGAAATCGCAGGCGGCTTGCAGCTTTGGCCCCATCGAGCCTTTCGGCATGTCGAGAGCGCGCGCGCGCTGCGGTGTCAGGTGAGAAATAGGTTTGGCCGCATCGGTCCCGAAATCTTGGTAAACCGCATCGACATCCGTCAGCAGCAACAAAGCATCCGCGCCGATATCGGCGGCCAGAAGCGCGCTTGCGGCATCCTTGTCGATCACCGCCTCGACGCCGATCATGCTGTCATCCGGACGGCGCAAAACCGGGATGCCCCCACCGCCCGCGCAGATCACGATCACGCCCTGATCGAGCAGCAATCGTATGACCCGCAAATCCGGAATTTCCACAGGCCTGGGCGATGGAACCACACGCCGCCAATAGGCGCCGTCCTGCGCAATGCTCCAGCCTGCCGCTTTAGCGCGCGTCTCGGCCTCATCCTTTGAGTAAACCGGCCCGACGAACTTGGTCGGCGTACCAAAGGCCGGATCGCGCCCATCCACGACCACCTGGGTCAACAGGGTCGCAACCGCATGATCGTGGCCAAGCGCGTTTTCCAACTCCTGCTCTATCAGATAGCCGATCATGCCTTCGGTTTCGGCCCCGAGAACGTCCAGCGGATAGGTCTCATCAGGCTTATAGGCGGCCCCCTGCAAGGCCAGAAGACCCACCTGCGGGCCATTGCCGTGGGTCACGATCAACCGATGCCCGGCGCGCACGATAGCGGCAAGCGCCTCTGCCGCCGCTTTGACATTGGCGCGCTGCGCCTCTGCGGTCAGAGGCTGGCCCCTTTGCAACAGCGCATTGCCCCCCACGGCCGCGACTACTAGCATCTCAGGCTCCTAATGTGGCGACAAGAACCGCCTTGATCGTATGCATCCGGTTTTCGGCCTGATCAAACACGATCGAGGCGGCGCTTTCAAATACCTCTTCGGTCACCTCCATTGCATCAAGCCCGAATTCGGCCTTGATGTCGGCCCCGACGGTGGTCTCGGTGTTGTGAAATGCGGGCAGGCAATGCATGAAACAGGCGCGTGGATTGCCGGTTTTGGCCATCACATCGGCGTTGACCTGATAGGGCGTCAGCAGCTTGATGCGTTCGGCCCATTTTTCCCTGGGTTCGCCCATCGACACCCAGACATCGGTATAGACGTAATCGACGCCTTTGACGCCCGTCTCCACGTCTTCGGTGATCGTCACCTGTGCGCCGGTGTCCCCGGCAATCGCCTTGGCCTCATCAATGATCGCTGCTTTGGGCCAGCACGCCTTTGGCGCACAAAGCCGCACATCCATGCCCATCTTGGCGCCGCCGATCAAAAGGCTGTCGCCCATGTTGTTGCCTGCATCCCCCAGAAACGCAAAGGCGACGCGGTGCAGCGGCTTTTCCACATGCTCCTGCATGGTCAGGAAATCGGCGAGGATCTGGGTCGGGTGAAACTCGTTTGTCAGCCCGTTATAGACCGGCACGCCGGAATATTCGGCCAACTCATCAACGACATTCTGGCCAAAGCCGCGATACTCGATCGCGTCATAGATCCGGCCCAGCACGCGGGCGGTATCCTTGACCGATTCCTTGTGGCCGATATGGCTGCCGGTCGGCCCCAGATAGGTGACACGCGCGCCCTGATCATAGGCCGCCACCTCAAACCCCACGCGGGTACGGGTGCTGTCCTTTTCAAAGATCAGCGCGATATCCTTGCCTTGCAGCCGTGGCACCTCGGTGCCGGTGTATTTCGCGACCTTGAGGTCAGCCGCGAGCTTGAGCAGAAAGGCGATTTCGCGCGGGGTATAATCGCGCAGCGTCAGGAAATGCCGGTTCTTCAGGTTGTAAGCCATTTGGATTGCCTTTCGGGGTCAAACAGGATCGCGCAGGGTCGGGCAGCTCATGCAATGGCCGCCGCCACGCCCGCGCCCGAGTTCGGCGCCGGGAATGGCCAGCACGTCGATGCCTGCCGCCGCAAGCGCGGCGTTGGTGTCGTCGTTGCGGTCATAGCCGATGACCACGCCGGGGCGCAGGGCCAGCACGTTGTTGCCATCGTTCCATTGTTCGCGCGCGCGCTCTTCCCCGGTAGAGCCGCCCGTCGGCACAATCTGGAGTCTTTTGTAGCCCAGAACCTCGGCCACGATATCGAAAATCGGGCGCGGGTCATGGCGAAATTGCAAAGGGGCGGCGCCATCGCCGGGGCGAATGTCGTAGCATTTAAGTTCGTCCGCCACCTCCTTGAAGGTCGTGACCACATCGCCACCGCAAAGGGTGAAGACCGTATCGAGATGCATCGCCGCCCGCGATTTCGGGATGGCAAAGGCCAGCACCCGCTCTGCGGCGCCCGTATCGAACAGCGCCTCGGCAAGTTGGCCAACGCCCTGCGGCGACGACCGCTCGCCCATGCCGACCAGAACCGTTGCGTTGCCGACGGGCATGATATCGCCGCCTTCCAGCGTCGCCAGCCCGTGATCAATGGTCGGGTCGCCCCAATGGACCGTCGTTTTGCCCGCGAATTTCGGGTGGAATTTATAGATTGCGGTGTTCAGCAGGGTTTCCGGGCGCCGCGCGGCCCAGTGCATCGGATTGACCGAGACACCGCCATAGATCCACGCGGAATTGTCGCGGGTGAACAGCGCGTTTGGCAATGGCGGCAGGATAAACCCGTGCGCGCCAAGATAGCTGCCGAACAGCCCCGAAGGCTTGAACGGCAGATCGTCGGTGGCCAGCCCGCCGAGCAGGTATTCCGCCAGTTGCGCCCCCGGCAGCTCGTCCATCCAGGCGCGCAGTTCCGACATCATGCCAACGCCGATCTGGTCGGGTGTGATCCGGTGATCCAGCACCCAGTCACGCCCTTTGGAGATATCCAGCGTTTCGGCCAGCAGATCGTTGACGTCCAGAACCTCGACCCCCTCATCGCGCATCGTGGTTGCAAAGACATCGTGGTCTTTCTGCGCCTGCTTGACCCAGAACACATCGTCAAACAACAGATCCTGACAGTTGGCAGGCGTCAATCGACGATGGGCCAGACCGGGGCGGCAGACGACAACCTGGCGCAATTTTCCGGTTTCGGAGTGAACACCCAAGGTTTGATCGGTCATCTTGAGAGCCTTTCTTATACGAGGGTTGCAACGCTGAGAGCGGCGCTGATGAAGACGGTCAGGATCAGCAGCAGCGGCCAGATGAAGGCCAGCCAGCGATCATAGGAAACCCGTCCGATGGCAAGACCACCGACCACGACGGCGAAGGTCGGGTTGATCAGGTTCACCAAGCCGTTGGCCGATTGATAGGCGGTGACGACGAGAGACCGGGCAACGCCTGCAAAATCGGCCAGCGGCGCCAGGATCGGCATCGACATGACGGCCAGACCAGAGGACGAGGGCACGAAAAAGCTCATGCCGACTTCGATCCAGAACATCAGGTTGATGAAGGCCAGATCACCCAGACCGCCAAGCGATTGTTCGGCACTGTGAAGGATCGTGTCGGCAATCAGCCCGTTTTCCATGATCACGACGATCCCCCGGGCCAGGCCGACCACAAGCGCCACGCCAAGAAGGTCACGCGCCCCGTCGATGAAATTTCCGGTCAGCTGCTTTTCGCCCATGCGCGCGATCAGGCCGATCACGATGGCGGACCCAAGGAACAGCGCCGCCATGCGGGCCATCCACCAGCCCTGCGAGGACACGCCCCAGATCATGACCGCAAAGGTGAGAGCAAAGATAATCAAGACAATCGACTGGGTTCCGGTGAGATTGGCCGTGTCCGAGTCGTCCTTGCGATCCTTGAGAAAGATCGCGCGATGTGCCTGCGCCTGTTTCGCCACGACGGATCTGCGCGGGTCGGCCTTGACCCGGCGCGCATAGAGCATCACGTAAGCCGCGCAAATGACCACCCCGCCGATCAGAAGGATAAAGCGCAACGCCATGCCATCGGTAAAGGGAATCCCCGCCGCATTGGCGGCAATCACGGTGGCAAACGGGTTGATGGTCGACCCCAAAACGCCGATCCCCGCCCCGATCAGGATAATCGCAACCCCGGTCACAGCATCATAACCGGCGGCAATCATCACAGGGATCAGGATCGCGTAGAACGCCAGTGTTTCCTCGGCCATGCCATAGGTCGTGCCGCCAAGCGCAAACAGCGACATCATGATCGGAATCATCCAGATTTCGTGCCCTTCAAGCCTGTGCATGACCGTCCGAATGCCGGTATCTATCGCCCCGGTTGCATTCACGATTCCGAGGAAACCGCCGAGAAACAGAACGAAGAGCGCCACATCAATGGCATTTGCCGCATAGCTGTCGGGATCATAAAAACCGGCCCCCGGCGCCAGCATGACATCGAAAAACCCCTGCGGGTTCGGGTCTACCTCCTGGTAGCTTCCGGCGACGGCAATCTCTTTTCCGACGGTGTCGTTCATCACCCTGTCATAGCGTCCGGCGGGAATAATCCATGTCAGCGCAGCCACCAGAATGATCAACAGGAACAGGATTGTATAAGCGGTGGGAAACCTGGAACTGGTTTGCTCTTCCGGGTTTGGCGGGGCTTGCGTGTCATCTTGCATGAGGCTCTCCCTTCGGCTTGCCGTGCTAGCCCCCCGATTGGGGGTGACTGATCCGTGCTTACGGTAAGAAAGAGAGATAACAGGATATGTCTTCGCGGCATTGACCTGCATCAATAGGCGAACAGCGGGTTGCGACATCCACGATCAGGCTGCCATGGTCTGACGAAACCGCAATAGTGCGATGGCGAAAAAGACACCGCCCAGCCCGATCATCACAAGCATATCCGGCCAGACCGTTTGCAGACCGGCGCCGCGATAGAGGATGGCCTGCGAGAAGGCCACGAAATGCGTGGATGGCGCGATCTGCATGACGGTTTGAAGCCAGCCGGGAATGCTCTCCATCGGGGTTGTGCTGCCCGAGAGCAGATTCATGACCACCAGAACCGGCAGGGCCAGCAAACCGAACTGTGACATCGAGGTCGTGAAGGTTGCCAACAGAATGCCAAGCCCTGTGACCGACACCAGATAGAGCACCGTACCCGTCACGAAAAGCGTAAGCGATCCGGCAATTGGCACGCCAAGTATGCCCTGAACCACCAGCCAAAGCGACAAAACGGCGGCGACAATGATCGCCAGGCCATTGGCCCAGATCTTGGCCAGCATGATTTCCGACGGCGTGACCGGCATGACCAGCAAATGCTCGATTGTTCCGTGTTCGCGCTCGCGGATCAGGGCCGCGCCGGTCAGCAGAATTGCCAGGATCGTGACGTTGTTGATCACCTGCATCACAGAGGAAAACCATGTCGATTGCAGGTTTGGATTGAACTGCGCCGTGACGATCAGATCTATCGGCAGCGTGCTCGATGTATCGTCGCCTGCCACGAATTTGGTGATTTCCCCGGTTATGATTTCCTGAAGGAAAACCGACCCGTTGCCCGCCTGCACCATCGCCGTGGCATCCACGTTCAACTGCAAGGATGGCTGCAATCCGGCGATCACGTCTGCCTCGAAGCGCGGCGGAAAGGACAGCACGAAAACATAGCTGCCATCGTTCATGACGCGATCAATATCGGAGGCCGCGATTTCCTGAGGGGTGTCAAATTCCGGCGGCAGAATCGCCCCGATAATCCGCCCGCTCAGATCAGAGCGGTCAAGATCGACATAGGCCACCGACGCATTGATCACCTCAAGCTTGGCCCCGGTCGCAACCGCATAGACCGCAAAGCTGAAGACATAGGCAATCAGGAAAAGCAGAACCGGATCGGCCCGCAGGCTGCGAAGCTCTTTGAGACCGAGCCGGTAAATATTGGACAGCCATTGCCGCATCTCAGGGTTCCTGTTTGCTAAGGGCAAGGATCGACACCGCGACAAAGAAAACAGCAAAACCCGCCAGGGCGAGATGGTTTTTCCAAAGCTCCGCAAAGCCAAGATCCTTGGTGAATGTGCCAACGCTGATCTGTTGATACCAACCCGACGGAAAGCTTAGCCCGATCATCTGCCCGCTGCCCGAAAGCGAGGAGACCGGAACCAGAAGCCCCGAGAAATTGACCGCCGGAATGATGGCGATGATAGCTGTGGCAAAGGTGGCGGCGACCTGCGTTTTGGTGAAGGTCGAGACCAGAACCCCGAACCCGGTTGTCGCCAGTACATAGAGCAATGTGCCGATCACAAGCGTCAGGCCAGAGCCCTTTATGGGCACCTCGAACACCCCATATGCGACCATCAACAGGGTCAAAAAGCTAAGCATCGCGATGACCACATAGGGCAGCTGTTTGCCCAGAAGAAACTCTGCCCGCGTCACGGGGGTCGAGCGGAAATTGGCGATTGATCCGGTCTCTTTTTCGCGCACAACGCCCATGGCCGCCATCATCGACGGGATGAGAACAAGCATCAGCATGATTACCGATGGCACCATGGCAACGACGCTTTTGAACGCCTGATTATACCGAAAACGGGTCTCGATATCGGCGGCACTCGTATCGACGCCCTCGCCGTAGGTGCGCTCGATCTGATCCGCCATATAGGATTGGGCCAACCCGAGCAGATAGCCGCGTGTCGTTTCCGCCCGAAACGGCATTGCTGCATCGACAGCGGCGCGCACTTCGGGGGTTTTGCCGCTCAACAGGTCCCGACCGAAGTCAGGCGGGATTTCGATGGCAATGGCGATCTCTGCGTCGCGCAGGCGCGCGGCAAGCTCGGTCGCGCTTGTTGCCGGGGCGCGTTCTTCAAAATAGCGCGAGCCGGAAAACGCTTCGAGAAGGGTTCGGCTCTCGGCGGTCTGATCCTGATCCAGCACCGCGTAGGGCAGATCGGTCACGTCAAACGAGATGCCATAGCCGAACGTCAGCATCAGAATGACAGGCCCCAGAAAGGCAAAGGTCAGCCGCAACCGGTCGCGCAGGATTTCCATCGTTTCGCGGCGCGCAAACGCCCACATCCGCGCCAGACCACCACCGGACCGCGCGCGATCGCCGGTTTGCGCCTCTGACGGCAGTGTTGGCGCCTTGGCCTTGCCGGTTGGCGCATCGCCGTCGGCGGCGTCCTCAAGATAGCTGACAAAGGCCTCATTCAGGTTTTCCGTGCCCTTGGACGCCGCGATTTCAGCAGGCGTGCCAACGCTCAGAACCCGCCCCGCATGCATCAGCGATATCCGGTCGCAACGCTGCGCCTCGTTCATGAAGTGGGTGGAGACGAATATCGTCACCCCGTCGTTGCGCGACAGCGCGATCAGGTGCTGCCAGAACGCGTCGCGCGCGACCGGATCGACACCCGATGTCGGCTCATCGAGGATCAGCACTTCGGGGGAATGGATCATCGCAACCGCAAGCTGAAGCCGCTGGCGGATGCCAAGGGGCAAGGCGTCGGGCCGCACCTCGGCAACATCGACGAGATCGAATGTCGCCATCATCTCGCTGACCCGCCCTGCCCGCCTGATCACTGGCAACTGGTAAAGCTCGGCGTGCAGATCGAGATTCTGGCGCACGGTCAATTCGCTATAAAGCGAAAAGGATTGCGACATATATCCAACCCTCTGGCGGGTGCGCATGTCGCGCGCATCCAATGTCTCCCCGAACAAAAGCGCCTCGCCGGAACTGGCAGGCAGCAACCCGGTCAGCATCTTCATGGTCGTCGTCTTGCCGCAGCCGTTCGAGCCCAGAAACCCAAAGATTTCGCCGCGCTCGATCTCGAAGTTCACCCGATCAACCGCAACAAAATCCCCGAATTTGCGGGTCAGGGCCTTGGCCTGAATGGCGGGCGGGCCGCCAAGGTCTTGCCGGGGGGGCACCACAACCTCGCTGTGCCCGCGGCGCTCATCCTCTGGCAACATGGCGATAAACGCCGCTTCGAGCGTTGGCTGGTTGCTTTGTTTCAGAATCTGACCCGGACGTCCGGTCGCGATCACCTTGCCGTCCGACATCGCGGCCAACCAGTCAAAACGCTCGGCCTCTTCCATATAGGCGGTTGCCACGATCACGCTCATTTCCGGGCGTTGCCGGCGGATACGGTCGATCAGCTCCCAGAATTGCTGCCGCGACAGCGGATCGACGCCGGTCGTCGGCTCGTCGAGGATCAACAGGTCAGGATCGTGAATAAGCGCCGAACAAAGCGACAGCTTTTGCTTCATGCCGCCCGAAAGCTTGCCGGCGGGCCGATCAGGAAACGGGTCAAGCCCGGTAGCCTGAAGCAAATCGGCAATCCGGGCGGCGCGCTCGGCCTGTGATTGGGCAAACAGCCGACCGAAGAAATCCAGGTTCTCGGTGACGCTCAACGTCGGATAAAGATTGCGCCCAAGGCCCTGCGGCATATAGGCGATACGGTGGTTGCAGGCCCGCAGATGCCTGCGATCCCGAACATCGCCGTCCAGCACCTGCACATTACCGGTTTGAAGCCGCCGAACACCCGCCAGCAGGGCCAGTAGCGTCGATTTGCCAACACCATCCGGGCCAATCAGACCGGCCATGCAGCCCGCAGGCACGTCCAGCGTGATATCGTCCAGGGCCGCCGTCCCGCCATAGCGATGCGTGACCGCCGAGAGCGTCGCGACCGGGGACGGGATCATTGTGGCAATCTCACCGCAAGCTCCGGCGGCCAGGCCATATTTTCATCGACCAGCACATAGCCGACACCCGGCACCCCGCCGCGTGCGCGGTCCTGATAATCGGCCAAAAGCTCGGGCGCGATTGTCAGCTTGACGCGAAACATCAGCTGATCGCGCTCATCGCTGGTCTCGACCGATTTTGGGGTAAACTGAGCCGTACTGGCGACAAATGTCACCTTGGCAGGGATCACATAGTCGGGGATCGCGTCCAGAATGATCCGGGCCTCGGCACCAATCGCCAGGCGCCCGACATCACGCGATGGCAGGAATATCGTCATGTACATGTCCGACAGGTCGGTCAGCGTAACGACGCTGCTGCCTGCCGCCACGACTTCGCCGACATGTTCCAACAGGTATTGCACACGCCCGGCACGTGGCGCTTTCAGGTGCGAGTCGTCGATCAGGCTTTGCACCCCGGCGACGCCCGCCTCGGCGGCGGCGATGGTCGCCTCGGCCAGAGGAATGCCAGCCTCGGCGGCTGCAAGGGCGGCTTCCGCGCTCTCCAGAACGGTGCGCTGCGCATCCAGTTTCGCCTGACTGTTGAACCCGCTGTCCGCCAGCTTTTCGACCCGGTTGAATTCGGCCCTTGCCGTGGTCAGTTCCGATTGGCGCTGCCGCAACAGGGCTTCGGCCTGGAGTTTCTGCTGCTGCGCCTGAAGAACGCTTGCCTGTGCCTGACGCAACTCTGCCTCAAGATCAGCGGTATCCATCTTGGCAATCAGTTGCCCTTTTTCGACCCAATCCCCTTCGGCAACGAGAACCTCGGCCACGCGACCGGCCAATTTGGTCGCAACGGAAATCCGTTCCGCCTCGATTCGCCCGTTGGAGCGGCTGATGCCAGCCGGAAGGTTCGAGCCCTGCGATATCTGCCACCACGCAGCACCGGCAATACCGGCCGCAATCAACAGCACGGCCACGGCCATTGTGCTTTTTTTCATGATCTCGATCCTATTCATTGGGCAAACACGGAAAAACAGGCGCGTTTTCGCTCGCTTTTTATCGTTTACGTTAGTTAGTCGTCGCGGACAGCGCATACATTGACGCAGATCAATCACGGATGACTTGCAGTTAGATATCACTCACTCAAGTTTTCATTGAACAAGAAAGGTTTGGGCAATGGCGCGCGTTACATCACTTCACAACAAAAGGCCCTCCGCTGAAAAAAAAGCCAAAGTCGCCCCTAAAAGCGGCAAGTTGGCATTGGCCCCCGCCCTGCGGCCCGAGCCTTTGGCACACACGCATGCGACCATGGAGCAGGCTTTGGACAAGGGGCTGAAGGCCGCGCAGGCGCGCTTTACCGGCGGGTTGTCTCCGATTGCCCTTGCCGCGGCCTATTCGGATTGGGCGTTGCATCTGTCGTCGGCCCCCGGCAAGCAGTTGCAACTTGTGGAAAAAGCCGTCAAGAAAACATCGCGTTTAGCCAATTATGCGGGGATGTGTGCCAGCAATCGCGATACGACCGAAACCTGCATAACGCCACTGCCCCAAGACAAGCGGTTCACCGGGGAAGCCTGGCAAAAGTGGCCCTTCAACGTCATGTCGCAGGCGTTTCTTCTCAATCAGCAATGGTGGCACAACGCGACCACCGGGGTGGAAGGCGTTACCGAACAGCATGAGAATGTTGTAGAATTTGCGACCCGCCAGATGTTGGATGTTTTCTCACCATCGAATTTTGCGATGACCAACCCCGAGGTGCTGTCCAAGACCTATCAACAAGGTGGCATGAACCTGCTGCGCGGCTGGCAGAACTTTCTGGAGGATGCCGCGCGCGTAAATACAGGCAAGAAACCGGTCGGGGCCGAGGCCTTCGAGGTCGGGCGCAACCTGGCGACCACTGCGGGCAAGGTTGTCTATCGCAATCACCTGATCGAGCTTATCCAATATGCGCCCACCACCGACAAGGTCCGCCCCGAACCCATTCTGATCGTTCCGGCCTGGATCATGAAATATTACATTCTCGATTTGTCCGAGCAAAACTCACTTGTGCGCTATCTGACATCGCAGGGGTTCACCGTTTTCATGGTGTCCTGGAAAAACCCCGACGCCGAAGACCGCGATCTGGGGATGGATGATTACCTTTCGCTCGGCATCATGGATGCGCTCGATGCCGTCAGCGCCATCACCGAGGGGCAGAAAATTCACGCCGTGGGATACTGTCTTGGCGGCACCCTGCTTTCCATCGCGGCGGCCGCAATGGCGCGCGACAATGACAAACGCCTGCAAACTCTGACGCTGCTGGCCGCCCAGGTCGATTTTACCGAAGCGGGCGAATTGACATTGTTCATCAACGAAAGCCAGCTCACCTATCTGGAAGATATCATGTGGGACAAGGGCTATCTGGACACGACGCAGATGGCCGGCGCGTTCCAGCTTTTGCGCTCGAACGATCTGATTTGGTCGCGGGTGATCCATGATTACCTGATGGGCGAGCGCTCTGAAATGAACGATCTCATGGCTTGGAACGCCGATGCGACGCGGATGCCTTATCGGATGCATTCGCAATACCTGCGACAGCTGTTTCTGAAAAACGATCTCGCCGAGGGGCGCTATCATGTCGGTGATCGCCCGATTGCAATCTCTGATATCCGCGCGCCGGTGTTCATGGTCGGCACCGAACGCGACCACGTCGCGCCCTGGCATTCGGTCTATAAATTCAATCTGCTGTCTGACACGGATGTCACCTTTGTTCTGACCAGCGGCGGGCATAATGCCGGGATCGTATCGGAGCCGGGGCACCCGCGCCGCCACTATCGGATGCAATCCAAGACCAAGGATGCGCCCTATACCGACCCGGATCGCTGGTGGACGCAATCGCAACCAACCGATGGCTCCTGGTGGCCCGCGCTTGTCGATTGGCTATCTGACAGGTCGGGCGATCCGGTGGATCCGCCGTCGCTCGGGTCAGAGGGCTATGAGCCGCTCTGCGACGCGCCCGGCACATATGTTTTTCAGGAGTGAGCGGTGATGCTGGAAACCCTGCTCAGCGGCAAACGCGGGCTCATCGTCGGGATCGCGAACGAGCATTCCATCGCCGCAGGCTGTGCCATGGCGCTACGTGCGGCTGGCGCAGAGCTTGCTGTGACCTATGCCAATGAAAAATCCAAACCCTACATTTCCCCGGTGGTGGCTAAGCTGGAGGCCCCCTTGTTTCTTCCTCTGGATGTCGAGGTTGACGGGCAGATGGAGGCCGTTTTTGACGCGATCAGATCGCAATGGGGGCAGCTCGACTTTGTGCTGCACTCGATCGCCTATTGTCCGAAAGACGACCTGCATGGGCCGGTGAGTGCATGTTCCAAGGAAGGCTTCGCGCAGGCGATGGATATCTCGGTGCATTCGTTGATCCGCATGACCCGGCTGGCCGTGCCCTTGATGAAAAACGGCGGCAGCATCCTGACGATGAGTTATTATGGCGCCGAGAAGGTGGTCGATCATTACAACATCATGGGGCCGGTCAAATCGGCGCTTGAGGGCACTGTGCGTTACCTCGCCGCAGAGCTTGGGCCGAGGCAAATCCGCGTCAACGCGATCTCGCCCGGCCCCCTGCAAACGCGCGCCGGGTCGGGAATCGACCACTTTGACGAATTGATCGACGCGGCGCAAAAACGTGCGCCAGAGCAAAGCCTCGTCAGTATCGAGGATGTGGGCCACATGGCTGTCGGGCTGGTCAGCAACCTGTCGTGCAAGGTGACCGGCAATATCGCCTATGTCGACGGCGGGTATCACGTGCGCGCCTGACGTCGCACGCCCAATTCACAAACACTGCGAAAGGAACACAATATGTCCAAGAAACCTATCCACTGGAATCCCGACCTTAGCTATCCCACCGGCAAAGGCGCCACCGAACAGCGCTTTACCGCGACGGTCGATGGCGATGAGTTGGAGATCGACACCCACCCCTGGGGCGAGGCCGATCTCAAGATCAACGGCAAAGCCGAAGCCCATGTCGAAGGCAAACCATCCGATGGCGATGCGTTTCGTGAGATCGAGGATATTGCCGAAGACATCGAAGACCATAAAACCAGGGACGGTCAATCACCGTCCGCCATCTAAGCCGATATCGGCAAAAGGCCCCCTGCCATGCAATTCATTGAAAACAAGACCTTCGACGAACTCAAAATCGGCGACAGCGCAGAGCTTACCCGCACGCTGAAACCCGAGGACATCGAGTTGTTCGCGGTCATGTCGGGCGATGTGAACCCGGCCCATGTCGATGCCGAATACGCCAGTTCGGATATGTTTCACAAAGTCATCGCCCATGGCATGTGGGGCGGCGCGCTGATTTCCGCCGTTCTCGGGACCGAGCTTCCGGGGCCGGGCACCATCTATCTGAATCAGAACTTCAGCTTTCGACGCCCCGTTGGCCTTGGCGATACGGTCACCATTCGGGTGACTGTCGCGCAAAAGAGCGCCGAGCACCATCATGTGACTCTCGATTGTGTCTGTACCAATCAAAACGGTGAGACCGTGATCGAAGGTCAGGCAGAGGTGATCGCGCCGACAGAAAAGGTGCGCCGGCCTCGTGTCGCCCTGCCCGAGGTGCATCTTCATGAGCGCGGCGCCCGCTTCAATGATCTGATCGCGGCAACATCCTCGCTTGCGCCGGTGCGCACGGCTGTGGTTCACCCCTGCGATGCGCTGTCGCTCGAAGGCGCGTTGGAGGCGGGCGCGAAGGGCATGATCGTGCCCGTGCTGGTCGGCCCCAAGGCCAGAATTGAGGCCGCGGCCGCCGAAATCGGGCGCGATCTGAGCGGCATTGAAATCGTCGATGCGCCCCACAGTCATGCCGCCGCGGAAACCGCCGTTGCCTTAGCGCGCGCGGGCAAGGTTCATATGTTGATGAAGGGCAAGATTCACACCGATGAATTGCTGGAACCCGTCGTCAACAAGGACACCGGCCTGCGCACCGAACGCCGGATGAGCCATGTTTTCGTGCTCGATGTTCCAAGCTATCCCAAACCGCTGTTGATCAGCGATGCCGCGATCAACATCTTTCCCGATCTTCAGACCAAAGGCGACATCGTGCAGAACGCCATTGACCTGGCCCTCGCCCTTGGCATCGACCTGCCACGTGTCGCGGTGCTATCGGCGGTCGAAACCGTGACGCCAAGCATCCCCTCGACACTCGATGCGGCGGGCCTGTGCAAGATGGCGGAGCGTGGTCAGATCACCGGCGGTTTGATTGACGGGCCGCTGGCCTTTGACAACGCCGTGTCCGCATCCGCCGCTGACGCCAAGGGCATTCAGTCGCAGGTCGCCGGTCAGGCAGATATCCTGATCGTTCCCGATCTTGAGGCCGGAAACATGGTGGCCAAGCAACTCATCTATCTGGCCGGGGCAGATGCGGCCGGCCTCGTGCTTGGCGCCCGCATCCCGATCGTGCTGACCAGCCGGGCGGATGGCGTCATGTCGCGCCTCGCCTCGGCGGCGATGGCGCAGCTGTTCGTACATCACCGCGCTGCCGGGGGTCTGTCATGAGGAGGGTGTTCCTGACCCTGAATGCCGGGTCCTCCAGCCTTAAGTTTGCGGTATTTGACAGCGATAACTCGTCGACAACGCCGTTGACCAAAGGCACTATTGCGGGGATCGGCGGAACGCCGGTTTTTTCGGCACGTGACACTGCTGGCGGTGCTCTTGACGCGGGCGCCATGACCGCGCTTGACGTGGCCTCTGACCATGAGACGGTGATTGCGCTCTTGCTGCCCTGGCTGGCAAACCATTTCGGGGGCCTGCCGCTTCTGGCGGTCGGGCACCGGGTTGTGCATGGTGGCCAACACTATCGCGATCCGACACTGATTTCCCCCTCGGTTCTGCAATACCTTGAAGCACTGGTTCCGCTGGCCCCGCTGCATCAACCCCACAATATCGCGGCAATCCGCGCCGTCGCGAAATGGCGACCCGACATTCCCCAGATCGCCTGTTTCGACACCGGCTTTCACCGCAGCCAGAACCATCTGGCCCAGCTGTTCGCCCTGCCCCGCGATCTGACGGATGAGGGGGTGATCCGCTACGGGTTTCACGGGCTGTCCTATGACTATATCGCCAGCATCCTGCCGAACCATCTTGGCGACCGCGCCTCGGGCCGGGTGATCGTGGCGCATCTTGGCAACGGCTCAAGCATGTGCGCCATGAAGGATCGCAAAAGCGTGGCAACCACCATGGGGTTCACCGCCCTCGACGGGTTGATGATGGGGCGCCGCTGCGGGGCGCTTGACCCCGGTGTCGTGCTCTACCTGATGCAGGCCAAGGGCATGGCCGCGCCCGACATCGAAACCCTGCTCTACAAGCACTCCGGTCTTCTGGGGGTGTCGGGCATGACCAACGACATGCAGGTCTTGCAAGACAGCGACAACCCGCACGCCCAGGAGGCCATCGCGCTGTTCTGTTACCGGGCCGCCAGTAGCCTCGCCGGGTTGTTGCCCGCTATCGGAGGGCTGGACGCCCTGGTCTTCACCGCCGGTATCGGTGAGAACTCCGCGCCGATCCGAAAAGCAATCTGCGATCATCTCGGCTGGTTGGGCATCACGTTGGACGATGCGGCAAACGACAGGAACGCCACCCGCATCAGCGCGGCCCACTCACAGGTCGGGGTCTTCGCCTTGCCGACAAACGAGGAAACCGTTGTTGCCGACGCCTGTCGGGGTCTTCTGACCCGAGCGGGGAAGCCGGAATAATCCGACAGGATATGAGCAAACGGGCGCCCCGTTGCGGGCAGCTATTGGATGGTTTTACTTTGTTGCCGTGTGCAGCGTTTGCTCTGTTCGCTCAAAGGCCTCTGCATCACCATAATCCGTGAACTCCGGGTAATATGCGTGCACGTCTTGGCCGGTTTTCGCAAACCTTTCGCAAATATGTACCCGTCACAGGGCGCCTAGACGCCCGGACGAAGAGACCGCGCGATCAACACCAAAGCCGTGCCCGTGCTGACAAAATCAACCCCAACAAATAGACCCAAAATTATGGCCGATGCGTCTGGCAGGGCAAAAAGGATAAAGCACCCCAAAGCCCCGCTTACGATTGCCGACAATACGCCCCAGCCCCATCCCGGCGCCGGGCGAGCCCAAAAGGCAAAGGCAAGCTGCGCAATCGCAGTCATCACGAGAACCACAGCGATGATGAGGGTCAACGCAACAAGCCCCTGTAGCGGGAAAGCGAGCATTAACAAGCCAATAACACAGGTAATCAGACCTGCGGCCAATTCCCAAACGAACAGTCCCGTCTTGCGCAGAGAAAATGCGCCAACGACTGTCACCAAGCCGCTAACGGCAAGAAGCCAGCCAATCAGAACCTCTATGACCAGAGAACCAAAAAACGGCATAATCAACGCTGCAACCCCCAACACGATCATCACGACCCCGGCCCCGAACATCCCCTTACGCAACTTCGTCAGGATTGTTGGTGGATCAATGTCAAAGAATACTTCCGGCGTCGGTGTCATGAGAAATCCCTCGCGGTGTGGTCGTGCTGCGCTTACTCAGATGCGCAGCACGCGTGTTGCCACCATATTAATCAGCTTCAGTCTCTTTAACCTGCATGGCGATAAATGCGGGCTCTCCCATCCGGTCCAGAAGCGTCAGTTGCAGTTTAAGCCAAGTCATATGGCCTTCTTCGTCCAAAGCCGTCTGTTCAAACAAATCGCGGGTTCCGATGTCACGGGCTTGGTCGGCTTCGCTCGCCGCAGTCGTGTAGAAGTCGAGCGAGCTCTTCTCGTCCTCCAAGTCGGCCTCGAACATCGCTTTCAAAGATTTCGCGGCAGTTGGCACCTTGGCCGATTTCAATTCCGGGCTTCCGCCCAGAAACACCATCCGGCGCGAATATGCTTCGGCATGGCCAAGTTCTTCCAACATTTCAGACCGCATTTTCACGGCAAGCTTGTCCAGCCCCCAGCTCTCGGCTGTCAGGATATGCAGCATATATTGGCTCACCGCTGCCAGCTCCATTGAAACCGCTTGCTGAAGATTTTCTAGCGTCTTGGTTGTCTGTGCCATCAGTTTTCCATTCATGTTTCTAAGTTTATATTTTCGGGCAGGGCGTCAGCCGATTTTATTCGCTCCAGCCATGCACATGCACGTCGCGCCCGGAGTGACCTTTCAGAATCTTGACCGCGAGGTCTTCCTTCTCTTTGTCCACCGTGCGAACCCAGAGCAGGATACCGCCCTGGCGGATTTGATCGGCGTAGTAGTCCTTGTGGTGCTTGTCCACACGACGCGCAAGCAAGGCGCCGATGACTGCGGTTGGCCCGCCACCGATTGCGATAGCGGCGATCGAGGCGGCCAAAGTACTGACGGGTGTCAGCATGGCCGCCATCGCGATAACCGACCCGAGGAAAAAGAACCCACCCGCAATCGCCCCTTCAAGTTCGCCCATTGCCTCTTCCGAGATGAATGCGGCGCGGGGGGCATCGGGGTTGTCCTCAAGTTCGGCGGCCTGCCAAAAGGCAGAGCCAAGCTTTTCCGTCATCGCCTCCTTGCTGCCCAACAGGCTAATGTCGTAGCGGCTGAACCCCGACATACGCAGATCATAGATCGCGGCTTGCAGGGTCTCAAAGCTGTCGAATACGCCGACGGCCTCGGGGAGGTTGATATAGGTCGAATGATGTGGCTTCGGGTCAGTGGTCATGGTCTACCTCGCATATTTTCCATGATACCTTAAGACCGCCAGTCCAATTGCGGATTGACTCACATCAATCTACAGCCATGGCCCCCAATCTTATTCGTCGGGCCCCGGCATTCGGATCGGATAGCGAGAATCGTGTTCCAGAAGCTGCAAATGCCGTTTCAGCCGCGCGTTCTCATCGACCAGCGACAGCACCAGTGCGACCCCCGGCATGTTAAGCCGCAAATCCGCCTGAAGGCGTTGCACCTTGCGCACGATTGTTATGCTGGTGCTTTCAAACCGCCATCCGGTGCGGTTTTCGCCCTCGGGCTCCAGAATGCCCTCTTCCACCAGGTCGATGACCCATTCTGCGGATGATCCGCAAATACGGCACAGATCAATGAGGGTCAGGCGTTCCACCACTTCGCTTGCGGGCACCAATGCATTTGATTTCGGCATCTCTTATCCTCCCAATCTCGCGCGCGGATCGAAATCTATCTCGCGGGCCATCTGTTCGTAAAGCGCACGGGCTTTCTCGCTTTCAATCGGCGGGATGACGATTTTGAGTACCGCATAAAGATCACCGGGGCGTTTGCCCGGAATACCGCGCCCCTTCAGGCGAAGCTTTTTACCGGCCTGCGCGTGTTTCGGCACCGTCAACTCCACCCGACCGCTCGGGGTCGGCGCGTTGATGCGACCGCCAAGCGCGGCCTCCCATGGGGTGATCGGCAGATCCATGTAGACGTCCCTGCCCTCGACGCGGTACGCCGGGTCTTCCTTGATGGCGACCTCAAGAAACAGATCACCCGGCTTGCCACCGCCAAACCCCGGCGCGCCCTTGCCCGCAACGCGAATATGCTGCCCTTCGGCCACACCTTTCGGGATGGCGACCCGGATCGAGCGTTCTTGCAACACCACATGGCCGCTTGCATCAAGCTCCGGGGCGCGCAGCGTAAAGTCGCGCGATCCACCCTGATAGGCCTCTTTCAGGTCGATCACGATCTTGGCGTGATGATCTTGTCCCGGCGCCCTGAACTGACGCTCCGAGCGCATATTGGGCGATGCCCGGCCTTGACGCGCGAAAAGCTCGTCAAAGAACGACCCGAAGTCGTTGGGGTCGGCCTCGGTATAGCCACCGCCGGAAAACTCGAAACCTTCATCCCAATCGGGGGGCGGGCGAAACGCCTGCCCCTCTTTCCAGTTGGCGCCGAGCTGATCGTAGGCGGCGCGCTTTTCAGGGTCTTGCAGAACTTCGTAGGCTTCGCCCACATCCTTGAAGCTCTGTTCTGCATCGGCCCCGGCATTCACATCCGGGTGATACTTGCGCACCAGTTTGCGATAGGCGCGCTTGATCTCGTCTTGGCTTGCCGTTCGCTCGACACCCAGAACCTTGTAGTAATCCTTGTAGTCCATTTCTCTTTGATCCCCGCGTGGTGCCCATCAGGACGCCCGAGTGACAGGCACTCTCTCGATCTGCGTCCATTTCAAGACCATCCAACCATTCCCGCTCCGAGCATTCAAGGTCGCTGCCAGGACCGGCCTGCGTCTGAGACTGACATGCCAGAAAATGACGCTGGAAAAATTGATCCAACGCAAAGCGCGCGCAAACGTCGCGCGGTCAGGGCCCGTTCCCGCAGACAATCGTCTTTCCGGGCGGTCTTTCAGCCCCTTATGATGTAAAATTAGGAAATTCGACAAAACCCGTTTCCTATCCAGCTTGAAAGAATGGCCATGACTTCCGACCCCGCCGACAAAACGCCCGCGCTTCCGCTGGAAGACAACGGGCTTGCGTCGACCACGCCAGACCAGAGCCCCCGGAAAACCGGGCGGAGTCGGCTGTTGCTGATCCCGCTGCTGATGCTGACCCTGTTTACCGGCGCGGTCATCGGGATGTACTTTCAGCCGCCGGGCCTCAAGGTGTTTTTCAGGGCAACAGGGCTTGAGCCGGGGGCCGGAACGAATACCCCGATTGCCGTCGCAATTCAGCAGGTGACGACCCAACAGCAGGTCGCGGTGGTCAGTGACGGCGATGTGGTGGCCCTCGGTCGGATCATCCCGCGTGGCGATATCATCAGCGTGGCCACGCCATCGGGCGCCGGCGACGCCCGCATCGCCGAGATCAGGGTTGCAGAGGGGGACGAGGTCGAGGCCAATGAAATCCTGGCCGTTCTGGACAACCTCCCACAGCTTCAAAGCGCGATTTCCTCTGCCGAAGCGACGCTGCGGGTGCGTCAGGCGACGCTGACCCAGACCCGCGCATCGAACCGGGCCAGCCTGGCCGAGGCCCAGGCATCGCTGGAGCGCGCCGAAGCCACGGCAACAGCGGCCCGCGCCGATCTTGCGCGCATGACATCGCTTTTCGAACGCGGTGTGACAACCCGTGCGCAATTTGACCAGATCGTTGCGACGGCCACCGAAGCAGAGCGCGATGTGGAGCGCGCCCGCGCCACGCTTTCGCGCTATGCGACCGGATCAGAGACCATTCAGGCCGATATTGCCGTGGCCGAGGCCAATCTGGATGCCGCCCGCGCAGACCTCGCCCGCGCGCGGCAGGATCTGGAACGCGCCTATGTCCGGGCGCCCGATCGTGGCCGGGTGCTCGACATCAAGGTGCGGGCCGGCGAACGCCCGCCAAGCGACGGGATCATCGACCTTGGCGACACATCGCAGATGACCGTAGAAGCCGAGGTTTATCAGACAATGATCGGGCGCGTGACCATTGGCGATCCGGTGAGCGTCTCGGCCAAGGCCCTGTCACAGCCCCTGACAGGCATCGTCTCGGCAATCGGGCTAAAGATCGGGCGCCAGTCGATCACCTCGGACGATCCGGCCAGCAACACCGACGCGCGGGTCGTGGATGTTATCGTCGTTCTGGATGCGGCCTCCTCAGAGCAGGCGCGCAACCTGACCAATCTTGAGGCAATCGTGCGGATCGACGCTGGCCGGTCGCAATGAGCAGGCTGTTGACCCTGCTCTTCGGGCGCCTGCCCATCGGCTGGTTGCAGCTCTCGCACAACCGGGGCCGTCTGCTTGCCGCGGTGTCCGGCGTGGCCTTTGCCAATCTGCTGGTTTTCATGCAACTCGGGATCATGGGCGCGCTGAACGGATCGACCGTCGCCCCCTATGCGCTCTTGAATACCGACATCATTCTGTCCTCGCAGGAGGGCAACACCCTGACCGATAGCGAGCATATCGCCCGCGTACACATGTTTCAGGCGCTCGGCGTCTCTGGGGTTGCAAACGCCACCCCGCTTTATATCGGCGACCTGCCCTTCACCCTCGACGACGGGACCTCGGTCGCCTTGCTGACCTTCGGCGTGGACGCCACACAGACCGGCTTTGTCACATCCGCCGTTGCCGCATCTCTGGATCGGCTGACCATCGAGAACACTGTCCTGCTTGATGAAGACACCCGAGGCATGCCAGCCCCGGTGCTCGAAAGCCTGTCGAGCGGGGCGAGCTATTCCTTCGAGGCAATGGGCGAGACCCTTACCGCCATCGGCACCATGAAAGTCGGCGGCGGGTTTCTGGCGGACGGTATGCTGGTGACCTCAGATCAGACATTTCTTCGCGTCTTTCCAACGCGAGACAGCGGTGCGCCCGATCACATTCTTCTGCGGATCGACGATGGCGTCTCCGCCGACACCGTGGCCACCCGCCTGCGCGCCGCCCTGCCCTCTGCAAGCGTCAGGGTCCAGACCACGCAAGACGCGAAATCCGCCGATCTGGCATTCATGTCGTCAGAGCGCCCGACCGGCATCATCTTCGGCTTTGGCGTGTTCATGGGTATCCTTGTCGGCCTTGTCATCGTCTATCAGGTGCTGTCCACCGATGTGGCCGATCACCTGCGCGAATATGCAACCTTCAAGGCCATGGGGTACGGCCAATCGTTCTTTCTGGGCATCGTCTTTGAAGAGGCCATCGTTCTGGCCGTCTTCGGGTTCATTCCCGGATTTTTTGTCTCGATGGGGCTTTATGCGGGGTTGGTGGCGGTGACGGGCCTGCCGGTCAGCATGGAGGCCAGCCGGGCAATACTCGTTTTTCTGGGCACATTGGCCGCCTGCACCCTGTCGGGGGGCATCGCGACACGGCGGCTTGCAAGCGCCGATCCGGCGGACCTGTTTTGATGACGGATTCACCAATCGAGGTGCGCGGCCTCAACCATTTCTTCGGGACCGGCGAGGCGCGCAAACAGGCCATCTTCGATATCAACCTGTCGATTGCCCGTGGCAGTCTGACCATCCTCATGGGGCCATCCGGGTCCGGCAAGACCACGCTTCTGACGCTGATCGGGGCGCTGCGCGAGATTCAGGACGGCAGTGTCGTGCTGCTGGATCACGAGTTGCACGGGGCCCCCGAGGCGGATCTGGTGGCGCTGCGCCGTCGGCTGGGGTTCATCTTTCAGGCTCACAACCTGCATGAAAGCCTGACCGCCACCCAGAACGTCCTGATGGGCCTTGAGGTGCACGGCAAGGGCAACGCCGCAAAGCAACGCGCCGCCAGCCATCACATGCTTGACCTGCTCGGCCTTGCGGATCGTCGGGAGTATGTTCCGGCCAACCTGTCGGGCGGGCAGAAACAGCGGGTCGCGGTTGCGCGCGCCCTTGTATCGAACCCCGAGATCGTTCTTGCGGATGAACCCACGGCGGCGCTGGACAAGGCATCCGGTCATACCGTGGTTGAAATGCTCAAATCCCTGGGCAAAACGCGGGGGACGACGACGGTCATGGTCACCCATGACCCGCGCATTCTGCAAATGGCCGACAGGATCATCACGCTGGAGGACGGGCGCATTGTCACCGACAAGAGCCAATAAGGCCTGCCGCCTTTAACACGGCCTGTCGCGTGTGCTCCAGATCGGCCTCGCTCAGGGCAAGGCTGGGATAGAGCTTGCCCGGCGACTTGAACACACCACCGGCGCGCAGCGCCGCGTTATAGGTCACGTTGACGGCTGGGTCCCGGTGTTTGGCGCTGCGATAATCGACGCAGTCCACATCGGTGAATAGGATATCAAACAGGGTCGGATCACCGCAGATGCGATGCGCAATGCCCTGTGTCTGCAAGGCCTCTGACTGCATGTCCTGCAACTGCTGCCCAGGGCGCGCAACCGGTCATATTGCCCGTCGCGGCGCAGCACTTCCATGGTCTTGAGCCCGGCAGCCGCAGCAACCGGATTGCCCGACAACGTGCCAAGCTGCATTAGCCATTTATCCGCGCCAACGGCGGATTTGTCGAAATGCGCCATGATCTCGGCACTGGCGCCCAGGGCCGCCAGGCAAAGCCACCGCCGATGATCTTGCCAAGGGTACAGATATCGGGCACCACGCCATAGCGCTCCTGCGCGCCGCCATAGGCAAGGCGAAACCCGGTGACGATTTCATCAAAGATCAGCAGGACGTGATGCCTGTCGCACAGATCGCGCAGCCCCTGAAGGTAACCGGGCCGCGCCGGAATGATTCTTTGCAACGGTTCCACGACAATCGCGGCAACATCCGCGTGCTCGGCCAGAAGCGAGGCCACCGCCTCAAGGTCATTGAAGGGCGCGATCAGCATCTGGTCGGCAACGCCCTGCGGGATGCCTGCGCTGTCGGGCACGAGCCGATCAGGTAGTCGATATATTCAGTGCCGTCCTCGTCCCAGACATGGCTGCCTTCGCCGCGCGCGATCATGATTGCGGGGTCGAAGTTTCCGAAACCCGCAGCGGGCAAAACCTCGCGTGCGCGGGCGATCCATTCGGCTTGGGAGGTGAGGTTTTGCATGATACCCTCAAAGATATGTGGCGACAGGCGTGCCCAATGCGTACTCATCAGGATGCACGCCCAAGCCCGGTGTTTCCGACAGATGCAGGTATCCGCCCGAGTTGCGCGGCCCGCGTCCGCCTGCGATGTCCAGCGTGATCATATCCTGACAGGCCCAGACCGCGTGGCAGTTTTCATCCGGGATTGTCGTCGCCAGATGCAGCGCCTCGGTGTCCGCCAGAACAGAGCCCCCGGCCGCAATCTCGCCGCAGACATCTGCGCCCTGGATGCGTGGAAAGCGTATCGGGGCGCCGCCGGTGGTCGCCTCGGTCACGGCCTTCGAGTACCAGCCAGAGCGGGTGTTCACGTCGGTGTTGTTCAACCCGCAGGCGCGCACGCGGATCAACACCTCGCCCGGCACCGGATCGGGGCGCGGCCAGTCCCGGTGCAGGACCATCTGATCGAGATCGCCGTGGCCCATGGTGACCATGGCCTTCATCGTCTTGTGCGGGGTCATTGCGTATCCTTCAGCTTGGCGTCGACGCGCGGCAGCGCGCTCTCCGGGTCATAGGCCGCTTGCCCCAAAACGCGGGCGGCGCGGGCGCTGCCGTGAATGATCACGGTCAGTTCGGTGTCCGGCACGGCGGCCTCTGGCTTGACATAGGCAAAGGCCAGGATTTTCCCGACCGTATGCCCATAGGCCACCGATGCGGTTGATCCGACGACCCGCCCGCCCAGCAAAACCGCCTCGCCGCCATGGCCATCGACATCACCGTCAGGCGCGATCTCAAGATAGGCGCAGACCCATGGCAAATCGCTGTTCAAGGTCTTGTCGCGGCCCAGATACACCTTGTCGCTGCGCGCAAATCGCAACACATCGGCTTCGGCCAGGGTAACCTCATTGGTCAACTCCCCCGCCCCCTTGAATCCCTTCTCCATCCGCATGACGTTCATCGCAAACGAGCCGTAGTCGGCAATATCATGGCCCTGCCCCGCGCTCCAAAGCGCGCTGTAGACATCCAGACAGGCGGCGTTCGGCATGTGCAATTCCCATCCCAACTCACCGGCATAGGACATCCGCAAGGCCCATACCCGATGCCCCGCCACGGTGATCTGTTGCGCCGACAGCCAGCGGAAACCGGCATTGCTGAGGTCCGCATCGCTACCCCCCCCAACACATCGCGCGCATGCGGACCATTGAGCGCCAGTGCCGACCAGCCGGAAGACAGCGCCGTTACCGTCACATCCGCGCCGTCGCGGTGCCGGGCCAGGTGATCCAGCAGGCGTTGCTCGAAGAAGGCCGCGCAGACCAGATAGAAGCGCTCCTCCGCCATCCGCACGATCGTTGTCTCCAGCTCGATCCGGCCACGGCGGTTGAGCATATGGGTCAGGGTGATCGAGCCGCCATTCCGGGTTTCCCCTACCGCTTCGCTACTTGAGGGGTGTTTTTGCGGCATCCGGTTCGCGGTTAGACGGTCGAGCAGGGCAAAGGCATCCGGGCCCTCGACCATAACCTTGGTAAAGGCGGTGACATCCATGATCCCGACCGCCTCGCGCACGGCCCTGACCTCGCGGGCAACCATGTCATGCACGACAGTGCGCCGGAACGCATAATGATCCTCTTGCGCCACGCCGTCGCGTGCAAACCAGCGTGGGCGCTCGAACCCGTAGACCTCTTCATGCACCGCCCCCTTGGATTTGAGCAGGTCATAGAGCGGTGACGGCTTGACCGGCCGCCCGGCAAGGCGGTTGAAAAGCGGATAAGGAATTTCGTGACGAAGGCAGTAATCTTCTTTTGCCTTAATGACTTGCCACTCTTTCTTTGCGTAACTTCCAAACCGGCGCGGATCATAGTCGCGCATGGAAATATCCGCCGCCCCATGCACCATCCAACGCGCCAATTCACGGCTCAGCCCCGGCCCCCAGCCGGTGCCGATCTGCGTGCCGCAACAGCACCAGTAATTGCGCACGCCGGGGGCGGGGCCGATCAGCGGGTTGCCATCGGGCGGATGGCTGATTGCGCCATGGACTGCGCGCTGAATACCAAGATCGGCAAAGATCGGCATCCGGTTCAGGCTTTCTTCCAGCCACGGCATGACGCGGTCATAACCTGCATCAAACAGCCAGTTTTCATGGTCCCACGGGCAATGATCATGCCAGACAGAGTTGGGATTTTCCTTCTCATAAATCCCGATCAGCCCGCGCTTTTGCTCCATCCGGATATAACTCGAGACTTTGCGATCATCACGTATCACCGGAAGTTCGCGCTCCAGATCATTGAATTCAGGGACAAATTCAGTCACGAAGTAATGGTGCGTCATCGAGATCATCGGCAGTTGCAGGCCAGACCATTCGCCGATCTGGCGCGCATAGGTGCCAGCGGCGTTGACCACATGCTCGCAGGTGATCGTGCCTTTCTCGGTCTCGACCACCCATTCGTCATTGGCGGCTTGCAAGATGTTGGTGGCCCGGCATTGGCGGATGATGCGGACACCGTTCTGACGCGCGCGGCGGCCATTGCCATTGTGACATTGGTGGGGTCCACATGGCCGTCATCCGGGGTATGAAGCGCGCCGAGAACACCGTCGAGGTTATAGAACGGGTGCAGCTTTGCGCCCTGCTCCGGCCCGACCAGGGCGATATTGAACCCAAGCGCGCGCGCCACCGACAAGGTGTGGCGCAGCCAGTCCATTTCGTCTGTCGTATAGGCCAGGCGAAACGACCCGCAGCCATGCCATGTGACCGGCTGGCCTGTCTCGGCCTCAAGCCCGCCCGAATAAAGCCCGATATTGTAATCCACACATTTGCCAAGCCCGAAACTACTGGTGGAATGAGTGACCTGCCCGGCCGCGTGCCATGTACTGCCGCTGGTCAGCTCGGCCTTTTCCAGCAAGACCGTATCACTGCCCCAGCCCTCGTGCCCCAGATGATAGGCAAGCCCCACCCCCATGACGCCGCCGCCAACGATGACAACGCGGGCGCTTGTCGGAAATTCGCTGGCCACACCTGGCTCTCCTCGACTCGACTTTTATCTCGACAGGCTAAGCTTACATACGTGCCATCGTCACTCATGAATGAAACAAATGTATCAAATGTGATTCTGGAGCGGCTCGCCGATGTGTTGAGCGGCCTGACGCCCGAGGCCCGCAAGGCCGCGACCTATGTGCTGGAAAACCCTCGCGATGTCGGCGTATCGACCGTGCGCGAAATCGCGAAGGCCGCGCGCGTCAAACCCAACACCGTTGTGCGCATGGCCCGGCAAGTGGGTTTTGAGGGATATGACGATTTCCGCGAACCCTTTCGCGACGCGATCCGGCAGGGGGCTGCGGATTTTCCTGACCGGGCACGATGGCTGCAAAGCATCCGCAAATCCGGCGGGTTGGGCGGGCTTTATGCCGATATGGTGCAGGGCTGTCTGCGCAACATCGAAGACAGCTTTGCCAATATTTCCGAAGACAGTCTGAAAGAGGCCGCCGAAACGATCTGGGCCGCGCAGCGTGTCTTTGTGCTGGGGGTGGGGGTGATGAACGCCAATGCCCGGAATTTCACCTATCTTGCCTCGACGGGAATGACGGATTTCCACGCAATTCCGCAACTTGGCTCGACCGCGATTGACGATCTGGCGCGCGCCGACGGGCAGGATGTTCTGATCGCCATGACCTGTCGGCCCTATCGCACCGAAGTGATCGAGGCGGTGCGTATCGCCCGTGACCAGGGCGTCAGCATCATTGGCATATCCGACAGCCCGGCAAGCCCGATTGTCCGCGTCGCACAGCACAGCTTTGTCGTGGCCGCCGATACCCCGCAATTCTTTCCATCCTCGGTGTCCACGATCGCCCTGCTCGAGACATTGCTCAGCTTTGTGATTGCGCTCGCCAGTGACGAAATTGTCGAGCGGGTCGAAAGCTTTCACCGCCGCCGCCATCAGCTTGGCCTGTATCAAGGGGTTCAGGAATGACCCATGCCGCCACGCCCCTGCGCTCGCTTGAGGCGCGCTATTACACCGATCCGGGCATTTATGCCGATGAAATCACCGGATTATTGGCGCGGAGCTGGCACTTCGCCGGCCATGCCTCGCAGTTGGAAAACGCCGGTGATCATTTTGCGTTTGAGATCTCCGGCGAAAGCCTGTTCTGCATCATGGGCCGGGATGACAGCCTGCGGACATTTTACAACGTCTGCCAGCACCGTGCGCATCAGCTCTTGCAGGGCTCTGGCCAGACCCGCGTCGTGGTCTGCCCCTATCACGCCTAGACCTATGAGTTGACCGGTGAATTGCGCGCCGGGCCCAACATCAAGGCGGTCGCGGGGTTCGACAGGTCCAGTGTTTGCCTGACCGAGGTGCGCACAGAGGTCTTTCTTGGCTTCATCTTTGTCAATCTGGACCGGGATGCCAAGCCGATGGACGACTGGTTCCCGAATGTGCGCGCCGAGTTGCAGGGCTTTGTGCCAAACTGGGCCGATCTCAGACCGCTGGAATAGGTTGAAATCCCCGAGACCTGCTGAACACCTATCACTGGCGGGCGGTGGATGCCGATCACGTCGTCGTCTGGCGCGGCTGGTATTCGATCGGCGGCGAGGACAATGAAACCGTGCGCCGCATGGCCCTGCAAGACCGCGCAACGACCGTCGAAGAGGATATTCACCTTGTCGAAAGCGTTCAGCGCGGGCTTAAATCGCGGGGCTATGTGCCGGGGCCTCTGGTGATCGACCCGAATGTGGCGTGAACTCGGAACATTCGGTCATGCATCTGCAAAAATGGATGCGCGAGGCGATTGACGGCAGTGGGTCGATGGAGGCGTGAGAGGTGGAATAGGTCATCACATCCCCATCTCAGCCTGATTGGATTGCGCGTTAGATGAAGCTGAAATCGTCCAGCGTGAGATCAGCCGCGGCCATGCCCTCGACCGTCACCAGATGCCCGCCGATATCCATCTGCGCGCCTGCCGCCGTGTCGGTGATGTTCAGCGCATCGACAAAGCCCTGCAACCCATTGCCGCCGTTCGAGATATTAACCTCGCCGGTGTCCGGGTCACGACCCGGATCAGGAAGCTGTCAACGCCACCGCCGAAGGCTGAGTCAGCGACACTCATCTGCGGAGGGGACGATGCTTCTGAAGATAAGGAAAAATCCCCTGCCAGACCGGCAATATTCAAATCACCAACAGGTCGGGAAGACAAATCGTACAATTGCGCGAAGACTTCGAAATACAAATCGTTGTCGGCGTTATTTACGTTTTGAAACTCACGCATACCCAGAACCCAAACACCATCGGTCGGTGTTGGCATGCGTCGAAGATCGGGTTGCAAGAGGCGTCCAATTTCCAAATCAACGATTTCGCCAAAGGGATTTTCGAAACCCTCCAGAGGGCTCACGAGCGGCATATCAAGAACATCATAGGGCAATCGCGCCGTACCAATTATGCCTGCAAAATCTATGATTGACAGTTCGAGAACTTGTCCGACCTGATCATCCACGAGTTCTGCGCGCGTATCTCCATTCAAGAACGCCGTAGCAGCAGGCTGCACAAATCTCGATATTCTCTCCATTGCGTTTGCCCCCTGAAGATCCGATCAATGCGAAGTTTTTGCAGCTTCTGGTGAACTGCTCACTTTGGCGCTTGGGCGACGACGACATGCCCCAAGAAAAACACCGCATCTTCGAGGATATGGCGGGTGTGCACCCGGTCGGTTTTTTTGAGCGTAGTGGACTTTTGACGTTTACTCTGAGAGTTGCCCGCACGGTCGAACCTGAACTGACCTACCATGAGGCGCAGGGCCGCCACCACTCAATTCTTGAATTTTTGCCGCCTCGGGCGCATCCTTCGCGAAGATTTATAAAAACTATTTGGATTGAGATCATGACCAAACCCTGGCTCGGTGCGCAGGAAGTATTGTATCAAAGCCTGCTGTGGCATCTGAAGGTTCCACATGACTATGCCTCACAGGTGGCCGCGAACAGGTTGGTGTTTCCCGGCGAAAGCATGGTCAATATCTCAAATCCGCCGACCACGCATTCTGCTGTTGACCTCGGCGGTTATGTCGACTCATGGATTACCGACATGGAATGCGCCACCAGCCTGCGCCCCAAGCTTTACGGCTTTGACTACGGTCGTGTGGCGGATGTCGTCGAGGTGTCTATTGGCATGGTTGACGGCGTTGAGAGGTTTGATAAGCGGCTGATCACCACGCTCCCGCAGGCCCAGCGCGCCGGCACGCCCAGCATTCCATCGGAAAAGGCGATGATGAAAGACCTGATGCTATCGGCCTATGCATTGGGCGGTGAGATCTGTCTTAGCTATCACATGCTCAACCCGTTTATCACCCCTGCCGAAACCAGCGCCGGGGCAGGCCCTTTGAAATATCATACCGGCCAGTCAAACACGCACCTCGGTTCGGGACAGTTTCAAGCGGAATTCGCCGCCCAAAGCGCCACCGTAGACCGCAGTGGCCGTGAGATGGGGCAGTTTGTGAATGATCTGCTAAGTCACCCGATGGCGACCGGAAAGGACATTTACATCCGTCTCTTTCACGAGCCCAATATCAGTTACTTTTGGTGGGGCGAGGCGAATGGGGCCACCTCCGGACCATATATGGATAATTTCATATTTCTATGGAATTTCATGGTCGCCGCTGTGCAAAATGCGGTCGATCAGGACAAGCGATCGCGCTTGAAGTTTGTGTTCTGCATCAACGGAAAGCCGAGTGTAAACGCACTTGAGGGCGATCTGGATCGGTACTTTCCCACCGGCGGAGCAAACGCCACATACACGACCTTCCTGAACAGTATCGCGGTTCTGGGGCTCGATTACTACGAGGACTGGCAAAAAGACCCATCCGCGTCACTGTTAACGGACCAATACGCCCGTGTTGTGGCAAAGGCAGCCGCCATAAACACCCGGTTTGGCCTGAGCTGGGCGCATGCCCTGAGCGAAGTCAGCATCAGGAGCGTCGCCCCCGGACAGGCCAGCATCGGCAAGCTTTACGGCGCTTTTGGCAATTCGGCCGCCTGGCCCGCCGGACAGCGCAGTTTCTTCAAGGACAAGGTCTTTGATCTGGCAAAGCAAAGCTCGCCAAAGTGGGTCATGTTCTGGGTCAACAGGCTTGGCAATTCGGCGCTTTCCGCAATCACCCCCTCAACCTCTGGCGGGGCGTCGTTGCGGTATGGCCAGACGGATGTTTTTACCGAAGGCACCGCCGAGTTTTATTATCCAATGCTGCCGGCAGAGCCGTTTTATGTCGAAACCTACAAGGACGGCGAAGTTGACACCGCAGGCGTGCAGCAAAAGACCTTCGTCAAGGTGGCGGCCGCCAATCCCGACCTTCTTGACCAGATCCCCGGCGCCACGGCCAATGGCACAAGAACGCCCAATGGCGAGGCCTATAATGATGCGGTGGTGGATTTCTTTACCCTCGTGCCGCGCTATATCCGGTCCTGGAATGCAAGTGGCGTTCTGGCGGTCGAGGCATTCCAGAGAGGCACCCTTTCCAGGCCGATTTTTTCGCAGAGCCCGGTGCCGCCCGACCCCAATGCGCCCGACATTATCTTCGACACGCTTTAGGGTTCATCCTCGCCCTCAATGTAATCGAATTGAAGCCCCGGCCCGGCATGGCCGCGCCCCGAATCCTTGTGGCGGCCCACCCAAAAGTGGTTGTCCGCCTCCCCCGCCCCGCTGGCGAATTTCCTGATACGGCGCACTCGTAGCCCGGTGCGCGGCACCTCCTCTTCCATCAGACGTATGGATTCATCCACGATCTTCGAGCGGTATTGCGGGTTTTCGCGGCTGGCATCGGGGTCGGTGCGCCCGCGGCGCAAAAATATCTCGCCGTTGGTGGGCGTCAGGTTGATCTGCACCGGCACATAAGGAATCCAGTTGGCGGGCATCTCCGACATCAGCCTGAAACCGGCGGCTTCTTCGTCGCCCTCGGCCTGAGTGTCTGCATCGGTCTGCGCATCGCCGTTCAGGATCGTTTCGCCGTCCCGCGTGGTATAGGCATGCTCCCACGCCCAAACCAGATTGGCCTGTTCGTCACGCACGAAACGCACATCCTCAAGGACGTCGTTGTAAAGCACATCAAGCGCAATGTTGGGTGCAAAAATAGAGGCCCCCGAGAGGCCATCATCGCCCGTCACCTGATCCAGCGCAAAGACCTTCCACGCCTTGTCTTTGATCGGCTTCAGGGTCGTCGTCACCCCAAAACTGTCGGTCACCTTCAGCGACGTGATCTCGCGCACAGATCCCGACGGCATCGGCGCCGGGATCATGTACCAGTTGTTGATATCGGTATAGAAAAACTCGGGCAAAAGCGTTGACAGGATACTTGGCTCTGCCTCGCGCGGGGTATCGAAATAGGCCCCCGCATCTTCGATCTTCCACCATCGCGGATCAGGCGCTCCGCGAAATGTCATTTGCGTCGGCACATAGGTCCGGGGATCGTCATGTACCGGCTCTGCGTTCTTTAATTTCTCCACAAGATCAAACTGATACCAATCAAGCTGAAACCCGGAATAGGCTGTGGCCGTCAATCTATGGCCTGTCGTCTCAAGGCCAAATTCATATTCCAGCGCCTCGCTTTTCCAGGCCGGTGCATCGCCGTCCTCGCCGGTTTCCCCCTCGACAAATGGCTCAAGTGGTTGTTTGCGGTCAATCGCTTGCGCCTTGCCATCCCGTGCGAGGACCGTCACCGGAAAATGTCGGCTCTGCACCTCGACATCGGCCAGCGCCCCGCCATTTTCCGCCTCGAATTCGCCCGTCTGCCATTGCCGCGCCAGAAACCAGAGCGGGTCTTTTACCCGCGCTGACAGCGCCTCGGCAATGTTGACCGACCGGTTTGAGCCGTGAAGCTGTTGCTTGTCTTGTCCTGCCATGACGTTACTCCTTCACGACACCAAAGCCACGACGCTCAAAGAGTGCCGCGGCAGTGGTGCCTTTGAGGTTCAGATCGCCCGCCGTATCAACCAGGTGCAGCGACAGGCCCTTCAGAGCGCCCCCGCTCACGGTGTTCACAAGCTGCTGGCGCGGAAGGCGCGCTTGGGATGTCTTGCCGGATGTCTTATGTGCGATCACGTTTGATCCGGGCAGCGCCGCGCCCGGAAAGGCCCGAACATGGCTCGACAAGGCGCGAATTTTCATCCAGTCGATTGCCTCAACCACCAGCTCTGCCGCGCGGGTCTGTGTCCAGCTTTTGTAGGCGTTGTTCGGCGCCACCCCGAGCAGAATCGCATGCGGGGCCTCGCTTTGCGGGCTGTCATAGTTGATCGCAATCCCTGTCGGCTGGGTCTGGCTTGGGCGCTGCACGGTCCATTCATCGCAGACGATGCCGCAAACCGGGGTTTTGGCCTCCATCAGCTTTCTGGTGCTCAGGAACGTGCCGTGATGGCGCACCTCTGGCGCGTCCTCGGGCGGGCGCGGATCGGCCTGTGGATCGCTCGGGTCAATTGTCGCGGCACGCTGCGACCTGAAAGCGCTCAATGGCCCCGCCACCCGCGCCAAATGCCCCGCGCGCCCAACATTCGGACGGTGCTCATCCCAAGGGGCAAGCCCATCCGGTGCCAGAATTTCCGGCTCGAACACGGGCTGCAATTTCGTCGCCGTGCGGGGCATGGGGGGCAGGATGATCATCGCCTCGCCATCCAATGCCTGGCGCAAGGCGCCGTCACAGCCCTGTAGAGCATCTTTTGCCCCGGCCAATGTGGCATGACCGGATGCGGGATGATCCTGCGTGGCCTGCGCCAACCGCGCCTGTTGCCTGGCAATTCGCGCCGTCATATCCGTCAGCCGCCCGATCACCGCCTCGGGATCATCAATCGCCTCCTGGGTCGTGAAATGGCGCAGCGCCTCGGGCGCGCCGTAATCTGCCAAAGGCTCCAGAAACCGACCGATCAGAACCGTGCGGTGCTGCTCTGCCCGCGCCACCTGCGCGTCGATCATCGCCTGGGCGTCACGGCTGTCGATCCGCCTGCGCGCCTCATGCACTTCGGTTTCAAACACCGAAATTGCATTTGTCGCGGCGCCCAGATCGGTTTGCATCCGCTTGCTCAAGATGCCGATGCGCTGTCGCAAGGCGTCGATCCCGTATTGCACCACGGTGATTGCCTCGGCTTCAGACAGCTCGCCCTTGCGGATATCGGCGCTTGCAGCGAGGTCGCCGTGATCCAGACTGCGCCCGGTCTTGGCGGTTTTGCGGATCAATTCCGCGCGCTGCAACAACTCTTCCAGTGAGGGGGTTCCGGCATTCAGGTTCACGTCAAACGCCAGACCCGCAGGTGAGGCCAAAGCGCCAAGCTGTGCCATCGCCTGTGGGTTTTGCGAAAGGTGCCGGGCGATCCCGGCCTTTGCGCGAACCTGAATTTCGCTAACCCCGCCGATCACAAGATCAAGCGGCGTCATGCCAAGGTCGCGGTGCAAATGCATCGAAACCGTGGTGCTCGGCGGCGTGCCCGTGCCCGCGACGTCAGGCGACGAAATCGACATTTCAAGCCGCGCATTTTGAAAGCCGTCAAGCACGCGGCGGGCAAAAGCCGCCAATCCGGGCTCGCCAATCTCTCGCGGTGTGGCCGCCGGGTCTGGCGCGATTTCCGGCATCAGGATGTTCACCCGATAGGATGACCCCTGCCCCTGACGCTGTGTTTTCAGGAAAATCGGCACACCGGGGGGCGGGTGGCCCGACAGAACCTGCAACCATGCATTGGCCGCATCCGCCTGCCCCAGGGCACGGCGATGCGTAGCCTCAGCCATCACGACATCTGACAGCGCATCCAGATCATCCTCAAGCAGGCGGCGCAAATCCTTGAGCGGTTGCGGCTGCTCATCCGCGATAAAGGCCAGGCCGTCGAACACCCGGCGCGCGCCGATGTTGTCATTCCGCTCACCTTGCAAAGGATAGCGGGCGCGCAATTGCAGGATGAAAGTGTCGTGTTTGTTATCATGCAGCCAACGCTCGCCGCGCAGGCCAAGCCCCTCGCGAAGATCGTGCCCCTTTGCAATCAGATCCATCAGCTTCAGCGCCCGGCGCGTGCGGGTCGAGCTTAGGTTGATTTCAAAGGCCCCGCCACCGCGATGGCGCAAATATGCCGACCTGAGCAGCGCCGCCGTCAACGCCTGCGGCACCGTCGGGGCCTGAATATAGCCATCGCTGCCGCCGGTTTTCGACGCCGGGCGCAGCTTGCCGATAAACCCGTAATAGCCCCCCGCCAGCCCCGTTTGACCGGCCTGCCGGTCGGCCTTGAGCCGCGCATAGGCAAGCCCGGTGGCAAAGGCATCAACCCGGTGCTGAAAAAGATCGACAACCTCGCATAGCAAGACCTCAAGGATCGCGCGGCCCTGCGGGCGGGCGGCCACCGTTTCAAGATGGCTCAGCGCCGCCGCGTAACCTTGATTGAGGACCGAGACCTTGCGAATGATATCCCTGTCAATCGCTGTGAGCGCCAGGTTGCCCGGCCTGATCTGGCCTGCCGACCGGGCGCTAAGCCGCGACAGGGTCTGATCCATCGTCAATAATTGACGCCGCAGGCGGTCATCCTGAACCTGCTTTATGTCCACGTCCATGTCGCGCCGCCCCGGCGCCTCAGATGGCCCCTGGCGGTCAAACCTGTTGAAAACATCCCTGAAAACCAGCGACTTGATGTTCCGCTCCAAGGTCAGGCGCGCCAGACGATAGAGCAGCGGCCAGCCGCGATTTCGGCTATCGGGATCAACCAGCTTTTCAAGCGGCTGCTCGCGCAGGGCTTTCAGATATGTCTTGGCCCGGAATTGCGCGCGCGTGCCATCGACATAGGGGCAGCCGAGGCCGCTGATCTTGTCCATGTCGGCGCCCACGCCAGAGACATCCAGCCGTTTCGACACGCGGGTCGTGGACAGGATATCGAAAAGCTTGTCGGCGCTGTCCGGGTCTGCGGGCTGAATGACCGGCACCGTCTCATCGGCCGCACCCGGTAGAAAGGCCCGGTTGAACCGCGAATAGAGCGCGAGAAAGTGATGCACCTTTCGCGCCGCCTCACCCTGATCAAGCTCGGCGGCCCTGAAGTCGTGGATCTTGGTGATCGGCAGAACGCCCATCGCGTTTTCGCCAAAGCGCACCGCCGGTAAAACACCGCGCGCGGCAATCGCACCGGCCATCACCTCGATGAAGTCATCCTCGCTGACACCGGCCACCTGGCTATAGCCGTCAAGCGCGCTGTCAAGCAGCGCCGGGCCGATCACCCGAAGCATCGCCCTGGCGTCTTCAAAGCCGGTGTCGGCCCCATCGACCGCCCGGCGCAGATCGGCCTTGGGCAGGTCAAACGCCTCGGCCAGCAAATCGGCGGCATAGGTCTTGCCCGCGCCATACGCCTCTTGCTCAATTGCGGTGGCGCGTTTGGTAAACCCCTCAAGATCGGCCTCGGGGCGGTTGAGATAAGATAGGGCATCAGGCGAATTATTGGTCGCACTGTCCTGCGGGATCACCGAAAATTCGCCCGTTGCCACATGGCTTTTCAACAGCGCCGCAAACTCGTCCCGGGACTGAGTGCCGCTTAGCCCGATGGCGATGATCCAATCCGCGGCCTTGGCGCGTTTGATCGTCTCGGGGTCGCGTATCTTGATGCCCATGCCATGCTCTACGGCTGTTTCGAAATCAACCAGCCAACCGCCCGGATCGGCCGCCTCGGGGGTGTAGGATACCACGCTGGCCGCGCGCGCCGTGTTTTTCGGGATCGCCCGCCCCTCTGCCAGAGGCTCGACACGGCCATTGACGACAGCGAAAAGCGCCACCTTGCCCGGCAGGGCCGCGATACGCCCCAGGCGCCGCTGGTAATTGTCGTCGCCCTTTTCCTCACCGATCCGCATCAGGTGAACCGCGCGATAGGCGCCAACGCTATTGGCAAAATGCTGCCAGTGCGCCGAGACCTGGGCGTCGCCCATATCCCACCAGGGTTTGCCGCCGATCTCGGTCTCGAAGGCCTTTCTTGCGGTGGCTTCGTCCTCGGTGATCGGCTCAACGCCCTCTTCGGAAAAACTTTCGTCAGGATACCAACGCAGCCAAAGCTCCTCGGCCTCGGTGAATTTCCGCTCTACAAATTTATGCCTGACCTGCGCCTGCCCGATGGCCTGCCTGATCTCGGTCGCTGCCTTTTTGCGCGCCTTGAGCGAGCTCAGGTTTCGTGCCTTGTCAAACGGCCTGAGGACATCGCGCAGCGCCGATGTGTCTTTGATCACGACCGGCGCATTGACCTGCATGAAGCGGTATTCGATCGACAGCGGCAAGAGCGCAAGCGGCGGGGCCTTTTGCCTGATCTCCTCTGGAATCTTGCCTCGATTCACCTTAATATCGGGCTCTAACTTACTGACTTTGCCGCGCAAAGTCTTGACGTTTCGGTCGGCGATACGTCGCGGTTTCCTTGGCCCTCGTCCCATCACAGCACCCTCTTGAGCGGCAAAACACCCGCCACAGGTTTTTGCCAGAACGCCCGCGCCATCGAGGCCGATGTTTTGGACGCGCCCAGATGATTGGGCGAAAGCGGCACGGATTTGTCTTGTGACACATCAATATAACCTGTCGCGAGCGGCACCAGATGCGCCCAGGACAACTCATCCCAGCCCTGAATCTGGCTCAACGGCGGCGCGCTATCCGCTTGCGCCACCCGTTTGCGCCCCTCAAATGGCAATTGTGGCCGATAGGGGCGATCCTGCATGCCTTTCATCCTGAAGCCATAGGTCATTACCGCCTCATCGCGCCGCGCCTGCCGCACGGCAAGCGATCCGACATCCAGACCAAAGCGCAACCGGCCGGCAGGCTCGTAGATCACAAAGAAAACCCGGTTTTCGACCGAGGGGTCCAACACCTCTTCGCGCGAAATCTCAAAGCCGAAATAGCTGGTATCGCCGCCGATCTTGCCGACAAAGCCTGGCGGAATATCCTGTCCTTTGCCCACTTTAAAGCCGTCATCGTCCTCGGCGATATTGATCGCCAGAACCGGATCGCCAAGCTTGCGCACGATGTCGCCACGGATCACCACGATCAGGTTCTCGCTGGCATTCCCGGCCCCCACGGGCACATTGCCGCCAAGCTTGGCCTGCCATTGATGGATTGGCGCGATATCGTCGCCCCTGGGATCGCCCGCAGGGTGGCCCCGGTCCCAGAACCGCTTGAAAATGGTGCCGCGCATATCGGTTGGAAATTCCCGCCAGCGCAATTCCCGATTCATCTCGTGGTTCATGCCCAACAGGAACGCCTCGACAAAGGGGCGGTTTTCCTCGACCACGGCGACCGAATTATCCGGCAGGTTTTCCGCCCCGGCAAACAGCGCGGTTTGGCTGACCTGTTGCAAGAGCCCGCTCATCGGATAGGCGATTTCGGGCGCGCGCCACACCGGCGTGACGGTTTTGCGCTCGTCTTCGGTCAAGCCGCGAACGCTGACAAACGCTTTATAGACAGGCAAGCGCGCCAGCATATTTGCCACCGGGGCCACCAGATCAACGCTGGAAAATCGGCGCACGGCAACCGTTGGAACGCGCGCCTCCTTGAGGCCTTCAAAGATCTCCATGTTAAAGATCGGCCGCAGCATTTCGCCGATTTCCACCGACAGCCTGCCCTTGAACGCGGGGTCTTTCAGGGCTTTGGTGGTGGGTTTGGGCGCATCTTTTGACGAGATCTTTCCCCGCAGGGCGGCGGATGTGTCGCCAGGCGCGGAGGGCATCGGCACCGCATCCCGCGCCTTGGGCGCGCGCCCCGACAGCGCCAGGCTGCGCTTGGCCGAAACATGTCTTAAACTGCGCGCGCTATTGCTCAGCGGCACGCCGTTCTCGGCCAGGCGCTGTGACACGCTCGTGCCTTTCACCACCTCCACGGCCCGGTGCAGCCCCTGTGACAAGGCCAGCGACACATCACTTGGCAGCCGTTCAAAATGGCGTCTGGTCAGCGCCTCGGCCATCCTTTGCGCCGCCTGCAAGCGCGCCAGCTTTTCGTTGGCCTCAACAATCTCGTCGTATTGCGTCCAGGCCAGATGGGCGAACATCTCCTGATTGCGTTTGACCAGTTTTGCGCCAAGCCCGGCCACCTGACGGAACTTCAGATCAAGGTTGATCTGATCAAACCACGCGCGGGTCTTGGCCTTTGCATAAGAAATGTCGGTCTCGGGCTTGTAGCGAAACCCATAGGGCGGGAAAGCCACCAGCGGGTCCTCATCGGTGTCCTCGGTGTGTCTCGCGCCGGTCATCACCTCGGTAAGCGTGTCGATCATCGGCGCAATCAGGTCTTTCGGCGTGTCAATTCCGGGCGGGTCTTTGCGCGGCACCTGCATGGCCGACTGGCGGGCAAATGTCGCCTTGGGAAAGGTCATGTCATAATAGCCGGGCGTCTGCGCCGAGACCCCGGTATCGCCGATCAAATCCGCGAGGTCATCAAGGTCCAACGCCTTGAGGCGCCTAAGCAAAAGCTCCACATCTTCCTGCGCATCCGTGGTGAAGCGCCAGTCAAAATAGCTTGGCAACTCAACCGGCCCCGCCGACAGGCCCCAGGCAAAGGCATCATAGGGCGAGGCCCTGGCTGTCTGTCCAAGACCGCTCAGGCGGCCCGCCTCATAGACCGGCACCAGAAAGCCATGATAGCTTGTCACCGGCCTGAGTTTGCGCAGGCACATGATGCGCGCAAAGTTCCCGTCGGCGTCGCTCTCAAGCACCGCTTGGGCGTTTTGCGCCGCGGTGCCGGTTGCCGTATCGGGAATACTGGCCTGCACATGGGCGCTGGCCCATAGAAACGCCGGATCAGGCAGGGACAGCGACCCGTCCTTGACCTGAATGCGCTTGAGCGTGCTGCGGCCGCTTTGCACGAATGAAAATTCACCGGCCTCAAGCACAATCAATGCCAGCCAAGGAATTTTGCGCGACGCGTTGCCGGTATCCAGAGAAAACCGCCAGGGGAAATCGGCATCGCCAAACTCGATTGCGGGAAAGTAATTCGGCTCGAACCCGCGCAGGCCGGGGCGCGGCTCGACCCGCGAAATCGCGTTGCGGTCGATGCTGTGCACATCACCCGGCCCGCGCAACGCAGAGCTGACGGCGACGCGCGCGCCCTGCGCTTGCCCGGCCTTTTCGATGCCAAAATCATAGGTCAGCTTTAGGCGCGCCTCGCCCGCGCCCGGCGCTGTCGCCAGGGCGGCCATGCCGGATTGCGCATGGGGCAGAAAGGTAAATCTCTCAGGCATCGGTCCCTCCCCCTTCGCTAAAGCCGACCGGCGGCAAAAATGTAATCGGTCATGACCGGGTTCACCTCATGCAGGGCGTCAACCGCAAGCGGCTGATCGAGACCCTGCACCAGATTCGAGGCCGCCGCGAATGAGCCAACGCCAATCTCTGCCATCATCAGATCGTCGCGAATATCCGGCTGAGGCCCCCGCCCGAGCGGGCCGGGCTGATGGTCGTCAAAGAACACTCCGATCTCGTCAAACTCTGCCTCGGCCACAAACACATCACCAACCGGTGCAGGCGCCGGGCCTGGCGACACAAATAGCCTGTCAACCCGCCCAACCTGCGCCCGAAGCTCCATCTCGCGGGCATTGAACCGGCCCACGATCTCGGTGACCACAGCGACCTGCGGCGTCAGAAAACCGGCGGCAACGGGCGGCGCATCGGTCTCGACAGGGATTTCGACGTATTCGTATTCATAGTGACTTTCGATGGCCTTGCTCGTGGCCCCGATCAGCCCCGGACCAGTGATTTCAACCCCGGCCTTGAGGCTGTCAAACGCCGTCGCGCGCAACCGTTCGGCATCGGTCAGGTTAAAGAAATGGCCATGCACAAAGCTCTGATTGACCGGCGAGGCAGCAACGCTTTGACCCGTCGCATCAAAAACCGCAAGGTCAAGCCGGGCGGGCCCGCCGGTAATCTGGCCTTCGCCGACCTTTTGAATGCTCACGTCAAGCGGCACCGCAGTTTGCATCAGACGCGCGCCACCCAGCGGATCAATCAGGGCCTCGCCCTCTTCGGCGGCCACAAAGCTTACCCCGCCAGAGCGGTTGAGCGCGGCGACCGCCTCGAACCCGCGGACCTTTTGCAATGCCTGACGCAACAGCGCCACCGGATCGGCCGAGGGCGTCGGCAGGCTTTGGCGTGCCCCCCAGCGATGAGTGATCGAAAACTTGACCTTCTTGCGCAGGATCGTGGCCCAGACCTTGCCCGAAATATAAAAGGTATTCGGCCCCTGAAGCCTCAGATCGAAGCCAAGGCTCAGCACGCTGTTGCCGTTGCGCAAAAGGCTTAGGCCGCCGCCCAGGGCGACGTCAAACGCGAAGGGGTCAAAGTAGACCAGCGCGTCAAGGTAGATATATCCCTCTGCCGCCAGCTGTCCGATGATCCAGAGATCAGGCCCGCGCGCATAAAGATCGGCGCGCGCCCCGAATTGCAGCGAATTCGAGGTGATCGCCGTATAACCCGAGATCGTGATGCGGGGGTTGTTGGTGCCAAAGGCCAGCGTGATCGCCCGCAGATCCGGCAGGTTCGACGGCTTGGGAAACGCCGGATGAAGCCCGCCGAAAGAGGCGACATGCTCAAGCCGGGGCGCCCAACCGGTGCGGATCGCGGCATCGCCCGACAGCGTATAGGTCAGTATCCGTGAATTCAGCAGGGTGGCATCAAAGCTGATGGTGCGGGCGCTGAAATCAATCTCACCGAAGAAAGTAATGCTGATCTCGACGATCGCCGCCTGCCTGGTGGGCAGCGCGACGCCAAGCCCGCCAAGAATGATGATGCGCACCTCTTGCCCGACCTCAAGGATCAGCCCAAGCTTGATATCCAAAAGCACCGGCTGGCCCCAGCCGATCTTGACCACCGGGCCGATGATGTGCTGCCCGCTTTGCGGTGGCATCACATTGGCCATATCCTCAAGGATCGAGGCCGCGTTCGCAATCGGGTCCGACGGGAAGATCAGATTATCAAGCCGCCCCTCGTAAAGCACGCTGCGCAGGGCGTCGCTGTCGATGGTGCGGTTGATGCCGATGAAACCGCCAACGCCGGTCAGGAAAAACCCGAAAGACAGCGGCACGCTGAATTCACCGAAGATCGAGGCAGCAAAGCTGAAGGTTCCCGGCGCGCCCGGCAATTCGGTGTTGAGGATGGCAAAGGCCGAAAACCCGAAGCTCTGGAATTTCAGGGCCAATGCGCCGCGATATTCGGTCTCGTCGATTGACAGGAATCCCCCACCGGTGATCACATCGCTTTGCAGCGCGAGCGCATAGCCCGACGGCGGCACAAACCCGAATTGCAGGTCTGTCCGGCCAAATAACCCGTCCGCATCGGGGGCCTCGATCAGGGACGCCGACACGCCGATATCCTCGGCATAGGCGAATAGCGGGCCGATGGTCAGATCACCGGTCGTGGTAAGTTTGATCGTCATCGGCTCGTCAAACTCAAGCTCGATGCCGAAATCGTAAATATTTACCGGGCCAAGGCTCAGCTCGACCGGAATGACGATCCCGAGGTTCGAGCCGCCTTCAAAATAAACCCCTTTGCCGGGGCGCCAGCCAAGGGCGAGATCACCGGCGTTGATCTCAAGCGGGCCACTCAGAACCCCGCCAAGCAAGCCGTCATCCGAGGGGTCGATCACCATTGCAAGCTGGCTGATACCGGCGGCGAGATAGCCGTCCAACTCCTGTCCCGATGCGGCCGACCCACCGGCCTTTACAGTGACCTGATCAATCTGCACCCGTGTTCCATTCGCCTCGCCGATCAAGACGATCTTGTCCTGACCCTGCGGCGGTGAAACCGTCATTTCGGCGCCGAACTCACCGTTGAATGCCCCGGCCCCGACGCCGAAATCGGCGTTGAACCCCGAGGGCCGCATCGACAGGACCATCCCGCCAAGCGCCCCGACAGCGCCCTCGACCGAGAGCGCGCCCTGCCCGCCGAACAGGCTTATGGCCTGATTGAGGGTGCCAATGGAATAGGGGCCGACGGCCAGCCCCCGGTCGGTGGCCGGGCGTTGCGGCCCGGCACCGGATACCGGAAACAAGGCCGCGCCGAATTCGGCCAGACTGGTATTGCCTGCCACTGCCGCAACCGGGGCCACGATCATTTTCGGGCTGTCACCGTCGCCCGCGGCACCGGGCAGGAAGTGCTGGATCTGCACATCCGTCATCTGTTCCAGCCGCGTCAGGCTCGCGATGGTTTCAAGAACCGCGCCAAGCCGGACAAGGGCCGTGTTGCTGTCGAAATCGACGCCCCAGCCATAGACCTCGCGGCCCCAGCCCTCGGGGTCACGAAACAGCTGCCCCAATCGCGCCCAGTTATAGCGGCTGTAATGATAGATCGCCCCGCGCCAGCGCGGGTCGGTTTGCTCCAGCACCGAGACCGTTTCATGGACGCCGAGAAACTGAAGCACCCGCAGCCCGGTATCGGCCCGGTCCCGCAGATAGTCGGTGAGCAACGCCGCCAGCACATCCCCGGGCAGCTTGCCGAGGTTTTCGGCCTTGTTGGGCAGGCCCGCCAGATCCTGTAGCGAGCTGAACGCATCACCGAAATCATCCAGATTGGTAAAGCTGGCTTGCGCAAGGGCGATGACGGCCCCCACGTCAATGTTGTCGATCCCGCCCTGCGCGACATCACTGTCAACCTGCGCGATCAGATCCCCGGCCGCCGTCGCCAGCGGCCCAAGGCTGTTGACCGCGCCGCCAAGCGCCGTGACATCTATCGAATAGCCGAACCTCAGCAGATAGTGCTCAAGCGCCTGTTCATCCTGAATTGCGGCACTCAATGGCGAAATGAACCTCGCCAATTCCGATAATACTGTTTTTACAAAATCCGACACGGGCTCCACCTGGTCAGCGATAAACCTACTGTTCTCAGAAATGCGTCAAAAATAACTTTGTAAGGAAGCCTAGACGCCAATCCTGCAACCTGTCCAGTTCAAAACCCGCAGCATTCTGGCTTACGCGGATTTCGGCGACACCGCCCGCCCCTGATGATGACACTCAAAAGGAGTGCGGGCGGGCGCATGCGCTCTGGCGTTACGTCTTGGCTGCGTCGCCAACCTGCATCGGGGCATCGCGACTCACCATGCGGATGACCAGCGGCACGTGATCGGACACGTCGCGCGTGAAATCCGCCACCGTTTTGTCAAGCCGCACGATGGCCGCGTCATCGCCGCTTATCGGCGACATGTGGACATCTTTGCTGACCACGATGTGATCAATCAGCGACCGATACCTTGCCCCGACATAAGACAGCGCGTTCTCGGCGGCGTCATCGGTGGTAAGCGTGAACAGATCCGGCGCATCGGTCAGAGGGCTGAGCACGTCGTTGTTCAGCGTCTCGTTAAGATCGCCGCCAAGCACCACAGGCAGCTTTTCGGTCTCGCGGATATCGGCAATCACCTCGGTCAGGATTTCGGCGGCAAGGCGGCGACGGGCCTTGCTTTGCGGATCACCGAAGGCTTTGAGGTGCAGCAGAATCATGATGAATTCCACCGGCTCGCCGCCCTTGGTGTTGGGCGCAACCTTGACGTTGGCGATCAGGGGGCGACGCGGAAAGGCGGTGCGTCCCGATCCGGTTTTCGCGGCCCAGGCGGTTTTGTGGCGGTTCAGGATCTTGGCGGAAATATTCACCTCGGTGGTCTTGCTGTCATAGAGAACGGCCAGATCCTGACGCCCTCTGACGTTGAGGTATTTATAGTCATAGCTCTGCCCGAGGGCCTGAAGCGATGTGATAAGGCGGTCCATCGCGTCTTTTTGCACTTCGACAAGCCCCATGGCATCCATCGACAGATGCCCCAGCACGCCCGCAACCGTATCGACCCGCGCATCGGAAATGGCATCGTTGAAATGTTCGATGTTCCAGAATCCGATATCGGCAAACTCAAGCGAGCCCTTGTATTCCGGCACTTCGACTTCCTGGGTGCTGGAGCCGGTGATGCCCGCGATATCAAAGAACCCGAGATGCGGCGAACTGTCGGGGATCGTCGAGAGCAGATCCACAAGACCAGGTGAGCCGGTCGCCTCGCTGTGCTGGCGGGCCACAAGATGCGACACGATCGCGGCGATGCGCACGCCCTCATTGGTGGTCACGCCGTTTTCGATCCACCCCGCATGGTGCAGGGCCACCAGATCCCAGGCGTTGTTGAACACCGGGCTGCCGGACGATCCCGGCTCGGTATCGGTTTCATACCAGACCACCTTGTCCTTGACCCGCAGCACGTCGTTGTTGTGAAGCGCGACCTCTTTCGGGCGGCCGCGCGGGTGCTGGATAATATTGACCTTTTCACCGCGCGTCACCGTCGAGGGATTGCGCAACAGCGGGATCGGGTCAAATTCATCCAGCGCCGGATCGTCACAGCCAACGATGGTGAAATCCAGCTCTTTTGAGGTCAGGAAAAACCGGTCCGGTTCAAGGTTGACCATCAGGCTGGCGCCGCCCTCTTCAAAGCGGAATTCGGCGATGGCCTCGCGGGCTTCCTCCTTGTCGGCGATGACGTGGTTGTTGGTCATGATGAACTTGCTGGTGGCGATCAGAAACCCGGTGCCGGACCCGCCCGGCAGGTTGACGCGACAGACCGAGGCCGCCGCGTCCGCCCCGCGATAGAGAAAGCTGGCCGGCAGGAAATCGGCCCCGCCCGAGATTTTCTCGAAGTGCAGCGAGATATCCTGTTCGATTTCCTTGCGGCGGTCTTCGTCTTCGGTTGGCGGCAACGGGGTTTCCAGCAATTCGCGGCCCCGGAAATCGACCAACTCGCGAAACGCCTGCGGTTCAAGATCCTGTGCGTCGATCATCGCCTCCTTGCCCGGTGACAGCGGGCTTGTGGCCCCAAATTCGGTGGTCGATCCGAACATCGAGGCGATGACCGCGCGGAATTTACCGGCAGCGGCGGCGTAACCGGTGTTGTTGGGGTGCAACTCGTCGTGCCAGTTGCCGCCCACCGCATTCAGACAGCTGACGCGCACGACCGAGCCCGGAAATTCGCCCGCCAGCGCGACCAGTGCCGCGTTGAAACGGTTGATCATTTCGGCCACAATCCGGGCCTGAAGCGCCTTATCCTTGATGCCAAGGCTGGCCATCGGCTTGCCCAGCCAGCGGGCGTTGTCGGGTTGGGCGTAATCATAGCCGTGGCACAGAATTTTCAGATTGGGGAATTCGGCCAGCAAGGCGGTAAAGATCGACCGATAGACGCCGATGATGTCCTTGAGACGCTTGCCAAAGGTGGCGTTGGGATAGTCCTTGGCCGGTCTGCCCGATTTGAACGGATGCACCGCGGTTGCCAGCATGCCGTCGCCCAAAAGATCATTGCCGCCGCCGCTGATCAGAAAGACATGCGGATTTTGCTGGCGCACCGCCTGCAAAATCTCGTCCTGATCCAGCATATCCTGCACCAGATCGCCCGCCGCCCCGAGACTATAGATCGCGTAATCGTCAAACAGCTGGTCGATCACATCGCGCAGCAGGAAGGGATACTGAAACCAGCTATCGCCTTCGGACACGATCCGAAGCCCGCTCCAGCCGTCCTGGATTTTGCGAAGGTATCTCCTTTGCCGCCGCCGTCTCGACATGGCGTTGAAAAACCGCATCGCCACGTCGGCCTCAACGCCTTCGTCATCGACCAGGTCCGGGTTGATCTGCACTTGCGGCGCAAAGGCATCAGAGGCGTCGGGCGCGGCCATGAGATAGGCGGCGATTTCCTCATCCGGGGTGTCGATATCGCGAATTTTGGCTTTAAGCTCGGACAGTGTGATTTGTTGTGTCATAAGGCACCTTTGGATCTATAAGTGAGGCCCGAAAACCGGGCAAAAACCGGCGTAAAAAACACCCTTAATAATTGAGTCCCGAAAACCATGGTTTGGGGCCTCCGCCCAGCATGCCACGGATATCGGCGAGTTCGCGCCGCAATGCGGCAACCACAGGGTGATCGGCCATTTCTTGCCGGTTCAGGAAACCATAGGCCGGAAATCAGGGCCTGACCTGATATTTGTCAAAAGCCACAAGCGGAATGGCACTACCCTTAGGTTGCATTCACCACGCGTCTGACAGGAGTGTTTCAGTTGACCGAGCCCGTATTAGTGACCGTGATTTTGAAACCCGTGCCGGACCCGTCCGGCACCGCGACGATGGCTCATGCCTTTGCAAAGCTGAAAGACTGGGCAGCCACACGAAATGTGACTGTGCAGACCCCTGTCAATACCGACGCGGAAACCCTGCGGTTTGCGGCTGTTCTGACCTCTGATGAGGCTCTGGCAGACGCGCTGATTGCGGATCTTTTGGGCAAGGCGTTTGTTGACACCAGTTACAGAAAGCCAGCTGACGCGCTTCCCTAGTTAATTTTCAACCAAGGAGGAGTTCAAGACATGACCGACGACACATTGAACACCGCGCCGGCATCGCCGCGCGAAACCATCGTTGTGATGCAGCCCGACGCGGGCCTGCGGTCTTCGGCCGGGCGATTTGAGACAACCACGGCCGAGCCGGTCTCGGACCTTGAAAAGGTTCTGAAAAAATACAAGGCCAGCATGTTGCCGATGTTCGGCAGCACCGAAGAACGTGTCGAACTGGAGATGATGGAGGAATCCGCCGAGGGCGATGCCCCCATGCCAGAGTTGAACCGGTTCTACAGGCTGGACGTGGACGACGCCAAGGCCGAGGAGGCCGCCGAGGCCCTCGCCAAGCTAAGCCAGGTCGAGGCCGCCTATGTCAAACCCGGCGCCGAGCCGCCGGTGATGCTGGATGACGGCCCGGCACCGGGACAGGACGAACCCCCGGTGACGCCGAATTACGTGTCGCGTCAGGGCTATCTCGATCCCTCACCGACCGGCGTTGATGCCAGGTGGGCCTGGGCACGCGGTGGCGGGCGCGGCCAAAACGTGCGCATCATCGACATCGAAGGTGCCTGGCGGTTTACCCATGAGGATCTGCGCCAGATGCAGGGCGGCGTGGTCGGCGGCACCCAATCCACCGATATCGGCTGGCGCAATCACGGGACGGCTGTGCTGGGTGAATTTTCCGGTGATCACAACAGCTTTGGCATCTCGGGGATCTGTGACCACGCCACGGCATCGGCGGTGTCGATCTTTGGCGGCATGGGCTCGGCGGGGGCGATCCGCCACGCCACATCGCGGTTGCGGCGCGGCGATGTGATTTTGCTTGAATTGCACCGCCCGGGGCCACGTCACAACTTTCAGTCGCGCGGCGACCAAAAGGGATATATCGCGATTGAATGGTGGGAGGACGATTACGCCGCCATTCTGGCCGCAACCCGGCGCGGGATCATCGTGGTCGAGGCCGCCGGCAACGGCGCCGAGAACCTTGATGACAACCTCTATCAAACGCGTCCCGGCGGATTTCCCGGCAGCTGGACCAACCCGTTTCGCCGCTCGAACCGGGATTCCGGGGCGATTGTCGTCGGGGCCGGTGCGCCCCCGCCCGGCACCCATGGGCGCAACCACGGGCCAGACCGCTCACGGCTCGATTTCTCGAACTACGGCGCGCTGATTGATGCGCAGGGCTGGGGCCGCGAGGTCACAACCTGCGGCTACGGCAACCTTCAGGGCGGCGGCGAGGATGTCTGGTACACCGATACGTTTTCGGGCACATCATCGGCCTCGCCGATCGTGGTGGGCGCCATCGGCTCGTTGCAGGGCATGGCCCGCGCACGCGGCACGGCGGTTCTGAGCCCGGCCAAGGTGCGCCAGTGCCTGCGCACGACCGGTGCGGCGCAAACCGACGCTCCGGGGCGCCCGCGCACGCAGCGCATCGGCAACCGGCCAGACCTGAAGGCGCTGCATCGCTGTGCATTTGGCCCCATCATCAAGGCCAAGGAAATCACCAAGGAAACGGTGAAAGAGATCGAAAAGATCAAAGAGCGCAAAGAGTTCATCAAGGAGATTGGCGAAAAGGATTTCAAGGAGGGCAAAGACAACAAGGAGATCAAGGAATTCAAAGAAAAAGACAAGGATCGCTATGAAAAGGCCCTTGAAAAGCGGTTTGACAAGCAGCTTGAGAAACGGGTCGAAAAGCAGGTGGAAAAACAGATCGAGAAACAGGCCGAAAAACAACGCGAAGGCGGCCTGACGCCGACCGGTGGTGACATCGAGACCCGCATTGCCTCGCTTGAGGCGATGGTGGGCGATCTGACGCATTTCATCACCTCGGAACTGCGGCCAGATCTGGCGCAGGGCGCGCAGGACTATGCCGGGGAATACGATGACCCCGAGCATGCGGCACGGGTGGCCAAGGATGAAAAGGACGGCAAGGATACCGAAAACTTCTGATGCCATTCTGGCCTCGCCGCGTTGTCGGCGGGGCCATTTCTTTCGGCGAAAGCTATTGATATGATTTTGTTTTTATGCTCCCCCAACGACGTTTCGGCGCGTTGGTTCGTGGCGGCGCTGCGGCGTCATCACGGTGTTGCCGCTCAGATCATCACCCCGCAGGAACTGGTCTATGCCCCCGATATGCAGCATCGCCTTGACGGACCCGAGACTTTTGGCAGCGTGACCCTGACATCGCACGGCAGGCTGGACAGTGGCTCGATCCGTGGTGTGGTCAACCGGCTGGAGTATTTGCCCGACGCGCATCTCGCACGGGTCAATGCGACCGACCGCGCCTATATTCAGCAGGAGTTGCTGGCGATCTGGTCAAGCTGGATAAGCGCCCTGCCCTGTCCCGTGATCAACCGGCCAACGGCGATTTCCGTGACCGGGCCGTTGTTTCACCCCGCCATCTGGCAGCATCATGCGGCGGCGGCAGGTCTGGCATCGGCGCCGATGCTCTATGACGTTGACCTGCCTGATCCGGTGCCACCTGCCCCGGTGCACTCTGTGATCGTGTGCAAGGACCAATGCCACAGCACATCTGTGCCGCCCGATCTGTTCAGGGCCTGCCGCGATCTGGCATATTATGCCGGGTTCGACATGCTCGAGGTGATGTTCGGGCGGGGACCGACGGGCACGGTGTTTTCGCATGCCTCGCCACTCCCGGACCTGAGCCGCGCGAAGCCGGGCCTTGTGGCCCAGGTGGCGCAGATATTTCAGGAGGGCGCGCCATGATCGTTCTGGCCGGATTGCCCGATGAGCCCCCCATTGCGCGTGTCGCGACGGCGCTTGACGATCTGGGCATTGCCTTTCGCATGATCGACCAGCGCCGCCACGCCGATCTGCACCTGTCGTTTGATCCGGCGGGTGCCCAGGGCGTGTTGCAGGGCACACTGCGCTGCGCGGGGGAAGAGGATATCGCCCTTGAAACGGTCACCGGCCTTTATCAGCGGCTGCATTCCGACGAGAGCTTTCCCGAGCTGTGCGAGTTGTCGCGGGACGCTCCGGCGCGGGTGCGGTTTGGGCGGTTTGTGACGCTTTTCACGGTGTTTTCCGATCTCTCAACCGGCAGGGTTCTGAACCGGACACCGGGGATGGGCACCAACAATTCCAAACCGTTTCAGGCGCAAATCATTGCGCGCTGTGGTTTTGGCATTCCGCGCACCCTGATCACCAATGCGCCGGATCGCGCGCGGGCCTTCGTGCAGGAGGCCAGGGCGCAGGGCCGTGAGGTGATCTTCAAATCCGCCAGTGCGGTGCGCTCGATCGTGCGCAGCGTGACGGACGAAGATCTGGCCCGGCTTGATCGCCTGCGCATCTGCCCGGTGCAGTTTCAGGAGCGTGTTGAGGGCCGTGATGTGCGGGTGCATGTGGTGGGTGACGAGGTCTTTGCCACGCGCATCACCACGACCGGCGTCGATTACCGCTATGCCAGCCGCGACGAAGGCGGCTCTACCGATCTTGAGCCGTTCGATCTGCCGCCCGAGGTGGAGAAACGCGCCATCGCCTTGTCGCAGATGCTTGATCTGCCGCTGGCCGGCATTGATCTGCGTGAAACACCGGGGGGTGACTGGGTCTGCTTCGAGGTCAACCCAAGCCCCGCCTATTCCTATTACGAGGCCAACACCGGCCAGCCGATCTCGACGGCGATTGCCCGCTATCTGGCGGTCTGACTGGCGTCATATCCGGCCCCGACACGAAAACGGCCCCCGGTCCAGATATGACCGGGGGCCGATTGCGCCCTGTGTTGCCTCAGCGTGAAACGCAGAAAGAGCGCCACATCGTCGTGTGTCGGCTGACCGGGCCGAAGTAATTCGCGGCAGGCGAAAAGTTGAGCTGGATCGCCCGATCCCAGGCCCGGAAATGCACCGTAAAGCCACAAACATCCGGCAATTCGGTCGGAACGCTTTGCGCCGCCGCAACGGATGCATAGGCCGCTGTCAGATCAAACCCGGTCTTGAGCGGCACAAGGATTGAGTTCGGGGGCTGTGTGCCCTTGCCGTCAAGATCGGCCCGACCGTCATCGAATTCGGGTTGATCGGCCGCAGTGGTGATCATATGGGCGTTCACGACAAACCCACCGGACCAACGCAGATCGTATTTCCAGAAATGATCGTCATTGATCCGGCCCTTCATGTCCAGAACCACATCCTGACCGTTACCGTCGACCTTGCATTGATCGCCAAGCGGCGAGGTCGCGGAGGCGCGATAGATGTCAAACCACATGTCGCCGGTGCCCGACGAGGTTTGCAACAGGTTGTCAGGCAGGCTGATGCGGTCATTGTCGATCTGAATGGGCACAGCACCGCTGACATAGGTGGGGGCCGGGGCCCCGATTTCACGCATCACCAGGCGAACCCGGACCAAAGCATCGCTTGCCCCTTCAGTTGAATCCCAGACCGCCAGACTTGGCGGGTCGCCGCAGCCGTCGAACCGGCGGTAATCGGTCACCGTGAACCAGCCCAATGTATCGCTGTCATAAACGTCATTGCGCGAGATCGGACAGGGCGATGCGGGGGTCGGACGCACCATGCGGCGCCAGTTGTCGCTGGCCAGATGCACGACACCGGGATCGGCAAAAGTTGGAAACCCCGCGCCCTGATCGACCTCTACCCGGTATTCGAATTTGGCAAGATCGGGGCAATTCACCACTTCGGGCATCGAGCCCTGAATGCGGATATCATTGGCAAACGGCCGCTGCGTGACGCCTGCAAAATCGGCCAGACCGGTTGTCGGGTCGATCACGCCGACCTCGACATTGCTGATGAAGGTGATCGACGGCGGCGCGCATTGCACCACGTCGCCGACGTTCTCATGCAAGGCATCAAGCCCGAGATCGCGGGTTGCCGGTTCCAGCGTTTTCAGCAGATCCCCCGCCTTGAGCCAGATCGACGGCCCCGGCTGAAGCACATCGCCATCGGTAAAGGGGGTTCGCCCGAAGCCAACGATTTCGGTCGACATCAACTCGACCGGGACGTTCTCGATCGGGTCGAGCGCCGGGGTAAAGGCATCAAGCCCATAATCCGCGCCACGCACCGGAATGCCCGCAGGCAAGGCCGGCAAAAGCGAGGCGTTCGAGCGGACAATCACACCGTCGCGCGCCGACAGCAGATCCCCATCGAGAAACATCGGCTTGCCGATTTCCGGTGGCGTGCCCTCGGTCGAGAACCAGATATCGACATCAAGCTCTTTCAGGATCCCCGCAAGCTGATCGGGATTGTCCCGGAGCCTGCCACTGCGCGCAAGCTCTGCAACACGGCGAAGCCGGTCCTCCTTGCCGACAAGGGTCACGGCATCAAGGCCCAGATCAAGTGAGCGCGGCAGTTTGAACCGCGCCAGCAGGGCCGCGTTGGGAATAACCCCGCCATTCGTGAACAACAGATCACCTGCAGTGAACTGATCGCCATTGGGGCTGTCAAGCTCGGTGGAAAAGGCAAGCAGGTCGCGTTTTTCGCCGACCGACGCGACCGCATCAAGGCCAAGGTCCACCCGCGAAATATCGAACTGGCGGATCAGGTCGGCATTGCGTCGACATATCCGCGCACCGACCGACACATGCCAGGCCAAAAGGTCACCATCCGAGATGATCGGATTGCCATCTGCGGGTTTGGGCCCCCGTGTCAGAAAGTCTTCGGAGGTGGAAAACAGCAGGCCACTGCATGGATCGTCTTGCGCCAATGCGCGATCGGGCAAACCGGCGGCAGCAATGAAAAGCCCGCCAAAGGCGGCGGCCAAAAGCGGCCTGAACCGGCCCCTCTGACGTGATACATATTGAACACTCATCGACATATCGAGTTCCTCCAATAAAATTTCTTGTAGTCACAAAAGCGTATGCGCAATTGGCTGAACAAAATTGATTACAATCAATCTCGGGTTGATTTTCTGCATGCCGCCGCCGCAAAAGCTACGCCAGACCAGCTTTGCCTGCGTCATCTTGCGTCCGCCCCCGCAGGTCCGACCAGAGATCACCCGCCTTTGCCGATTGAGGCAAATCAACTTGAGGCTGCCGGAAATACGACATCATGGGCTTCGGGCCGTGACCTTGTAGACGCGGTTTCGGAGGAGCGGATCAACGTATCAGCACGCGCGTGGTCTGCGCGAATTCAACAGATCGCAAGGAGGGTGATCATGCCGTCTCTGTTTTGGAAGTATGTGCCGAAGAACGCGCGGCTCTATCGATAGCTCAACCGGCTTTTCGGGCTGCGCTCATTGGACTGGCAGGCGCAATCCCCCCTGCCCGTCGCGCGACGCTATGCCAAGGCGGTCGCCGTGAACGACAAGATCTATGTGTTTGGCGGCCAGGAGAAGGAAAGCTGTTATGCGGACCCGGTGTTTTTGACCTCTGTTCTGGCGACGGCGCAACCGGTCACCGAGTAACGGGCCGTCAAATCTGCAATCGGGTCTGATTGATCAACATCAAAGGTCTCGGACCCGATCCATGCCATAAAGAAAGTCTCGCGGTGGGGCGCAGGGCACTTGAAACACGCCCCCTCAACGCGGGGGCGAACAGATACCTGACATCAGAGGCCGCAGTCATGGCAAAAAAGAAATCCAAAGCGGAGGTGCTGCCGAAAGGGCTGGCGCCCGAGGCGCTGCGCGTGGCGTGCGATCCGGCGGAGCTTGGGTTTGAAACCACCGCCGAACTTGGATCGTCCCCGATGACAATCGGGCAGGACCGCGCCATCGACGCCATCAACCTCGCGGCCAGCATCACCCACAAGGATTTCAACATCTACGTTCTGGGCCGCATGGGGATGGGGCGCCATGATACGGTGTCCAAGCTCATTTCCAAACAGGCCGCTGACCGCCCCGCCCCGTCGGATTGGGTCTATGTCAACAATTTCGATGCCCCGCACAAACCAAACGCCATGCGGCTTCCGGCAGGCTCTGCCTTTGTTCTGAAGTCCGCAATGCAGCATCTGGTCGACGATCTGGCCAATGAGATTCCGGCGCTGTTTGAGTCCGAGGAATATCAGACACAGCGCCGCGCCATCGAAGAGGAATTCGGCCAAAGACATGAAGAGCCGATAGCCGAGTTTGCCGAACGTGCCGCGAAAGAGGGCGTCGCCCTTTTGCGCACTCCGATGGGGTTCATGCTGGCGGCAATTGTCGATGGCAAGCCGATCAAGCCCGAGGTCTATGAGGCGCTTGCCCCCGAGGAACGCAAGGCAATCGACGCCAAGGTCGAACGCCTGCAAGAGCATCTCGCGAAGGTGTTGCAACACGGGCCACAGCTTGAAAAAGAGTATCGCCAGCGGATAGAAGGCCTGCACGCAGGGCTGGCCGAGCGTGTCGTGTCGCTTCGGGTCAAGGAGGTCGCGGATCAGTTTCGCAAGAATGCCGAAATCGGCGCCTATCTGGAGCATGTTCGCAAGGACATGATCTCGAACGCCGAGTTGTTTCTTGTCTCCAAGGAAGAGACGAACGACGGTCCCTTCCCCGAAGTGATCCGCAAATTCCATCTTGAGCCACAGTTTGACAGATACGCCGTGAACATCATGGTGTCGCATGACGTGTCCAAAGATGTCGCCGCGCCGGTTGTCAGCGAAGACATGCCAACCCTGCATTACCTGAGCGGCCGGATCGAGCATATTTCGGAAATGGGCACGCTGGCGACCAATTTCACCCTGATCAAGCCCGGCGCGCTTCATCGGGCGAATGGCGGCTTTCTTGTGCTTGACGCCGCGCGCCTGCTATCCGAGCCCTACGCCTGGGAGGCGCTCAAACGTAGCCTGCAAAGCCAGTCGATTTCGATCAGTTCGCTTGGCGAGCGGCTTGGCCTCGTGTCGACCGTTTCGCTGGAGCCTGACCCGATCCCGCTGGAATTGCGGGTGGTGCTGATCGGCGACCGGCGTTTGCACATGCTGCTTTGCCTGCTCGATCCGGAATTCAATGAGTTGTTCAAGCTACAGGCCGATTTTGAGGATGACCTGCCCAGAACGGCCAGGACCACCCGCCTTATGGCGCGGGTGGTGGCGGGTTATGCCCGGCAGGAAAACCTGCGCCCGATGACGGCTGGTGCCGTGGCGGCGCTGCTGGATCATGCGGTGCGGCTGGCGGATGACAGCAAGAAGTTCACGCTTCAACTTGGGGCGCTGAAAGACGTGATGCGCGAGGCAGACCACTATGCCGGGCAATCGGGCACGGCGTCGATCACAGATGCCGACATATCTCAGGCCATCGCGCAGGCCGACAGACGGGCCTCGCGCATTCGCGAACGCCTGCAAGAAGCGGTCACGCGCAAGACCATTCTGATCGACACTGTCGGATCGGCGGTTGGACAGGTGAACGGGCTTTCTGTCATCGGCACCGGGCAGTATAACTTTGGCCGCCCAACGCGGATCACCGCCCGCGTCAGGATGGGCGCGGGCAAGGTGGTTGATATCGAACGCGAGGTTGACCTTGGCGGGCCGCTGCATTCAAAGGGCGTGCTGATCCTTGGCGGATTTCTCGCCTCTCGTTATGCGCGCGACGTGCCGATGTCCTTGCAGGCCAGTCTGGTGTTTGAACAAAGCTATGGCGGAGTTGACGGCGACAGCGCCTCGTCTGCCGAGCTTTATGCGCTGCTGTCGGCCCTGTCGGGCGTGGCGATCCGTCAGGGGCTGGCGGTCACCGGATCGGTCAACCAGAACGGCGAGGTTCAGGCCATCGGCGGCGTCAACGAAAAGATCGAAGGCTTTTTTGATACCTGCAAGGCGCGACGCCTGACCGGCAAACAGGGCGTTCTGATCCCGGCCGCGAATGTCGAGCACCTGATGCTGCGCCGCGATATCGTCGAGGCGGCCCGGGCAGGCAAATTCAGGGTCATTGCGATCAAGACCATTGACCAGGGGATCGAGGCGCTGACCGGGCGCGTGGCGGGAAAACGCAAACGCGGCGGCAACTTTCCCGAGGGCAGCATCAATGCGCTTGTGGAAGCACAGTTAAGGGCGTTTGCCGAGACCCGCCGACGCTTTGCCAAAGACATCGAGGCCCTGCCAAAAGCGGAGGATGGCAAATGACTGTCCCGCCGCACGCTGAAACACGCATTTTGATCGGTGCCGGGTCCTTTGTCGATGCCACCGCCGCCCTCAGGATCGTGGCCCGGCTGGCGGCTGGTGTGAACGTCACCTTCGGCGGACTTCTGATCGAAGACCGTGACACGCTGGATATGTGTCATCTGCCGAATCAGCGGGTGGTATCGGCCGGCGGCTCGCTGGTCTGCGCCCCGAGCCCGTCGCAACTTCGCACCCTGATGGCGGCCGATGCCAAGGCCTTTCGGCGCTCATTGGCAGAGGTTGCCGGACCTGTTGGCGCCGCCTGGACGTTCGAGCAATCCATCGGCGATCTTGTGCAACAGGCGCTGACCGCTTCTGCCGGTTGGGACATCACCATCGTCGGGCACCGAAGCGTTCATCCGATGCGGGGAAAGGTCATTTCGCTTCGGGCCGCGACCGATGCCGATGCCGCGCTGAACGCGTTTTCTGACCGGTTGGCGACGAGCTTGTCGGCCGAGCATCTTGTGTTTTCGGTCGGTGATCTATCCCGCGGATCAGCCGGGTCATTTGCCTTCGCAAGCCTGGAAGAGGCCTTGGTCACGCTGGCGCGCATGAACGTGCAGGCGGTGCTTCTGGACCTTTCTCATGGCCCGGTTCACACCTCGGATCAACTGCGTCGCTTGCTGGAGGTCTCGCGCTGTTCTCTGTTTGTGTTCGGGGCGGCGGCCCTGAACGAGCAGCTTGAGCACAGCACACAAATCCCGCCCTCTCCGACGCGCCGCTAGATCTAGCCGCAAGGCGCACGTTCGCGTCGCTGTCGACCAAACAAAAAGCGCGCCATTTGAGCAAAATCAACAAATCCGCGCATTCGCCCGGTAAACTGGCAAACAGAGATCGGGGGTGGCAGATGTTTGCAAACGCCGTCAGGATATTCACGCTGAACAAGTTTGACATCAAGGTTGATCCAAGCTGGCTGTTGATTGCGGCGCTGATCACCTGGAGCCTGTCACGACAGTATTTTCCGGCTGTCCTTCCGGGGCAGACGCCCGGTGTCTATCTGGTCATGGCGATCGCTGCGATGCTGTGCTTTTTCGGCTCGCTCCTGCTGCACGAACTGGCCCATTCGGTCGTGGCCCGAAGTTACGGCGTGCCGATCAAAAGCATCACCCTGTTTCTGTTTGGCGGCGTTGCCGAGCTTGAGGCAGAGCCGCAAACCGCAGCGGTGGAATTTCAGGTGGCCCTGGCCGGGCCGGTGATGAGCCTGGCACTCGCCTTTGGGTTCTGGGTTTTGGCCGGGGTCGTCACGATGGTGTCAATGCCCGCGCCGATCATCGAGGTGCTGTCCTACCTGTCGTTGATCAACCTGGTGCTGGCGCTGTTCAATCTTGTTCCGGCCTTTCCGCTTGATGGCGGGCGGGTCTTGCGGGCCTATCTTTGGCACCGAAGCGGCGACATGCTGCGCGCCACCGAAACGGCGGCAAAATCCGGCACGGTTTTTGCCTATGTCTTGATGGCTTTCGGCCTGATGGCCCTGTTTCGGGGCGCGACGGTTGCCGGGCTCTGGCAATTGCTGATTGGCGGTTTCGTGCTTTTTGCCGCCAGAGGAAGCTATCAGACGCAATTGATGCGCACCACTTTTGCCGGAAAGACGGTTCAGTCGCTGATGACCGCAAACCCCAGGGTTGCCGGGCCGGAAATGACCCTCGACGACCTGGTCAACCGGGTCATGTTGCAGCATCGCATCAGCTTTGTTCCCGTGGTCGAGGATGGCGCCCTGCTTGGTCACATCGACACGGCAGTGCTTGGCGGGATCGACCGGGAAAACTGGGCCAGCACCCGGGTTGACGATGTTTTCACCACTCTGGACAGGGCCGCCAAAGTACGCTCTGACATGCCGGTCCGTGACCTGATGTCCCATATTGCAAAAACCGGACGGCGGAAATTTCTGGTAACAGACAATCACGCGCTGCTTGGTGTCATCACACTGGCAGATCTGACGGCCTATCTCAACCTCTCGGAATTGCTTGGGCACCCGGTGACGCTGGCCCCGAAATCATGAGCGGGACCAGCGCGCGAAGCCAATTGTGGCTTGCGTCAAACCTTAAGATATTGGCATCTTTGGACAACGAGACGGGACAGCCCTTGAAAAACACCGCCCAGGACAGCGCCTTGCTGAAGGCAATCATGGACGCCGCCGTTGACGCGATGATGGTCACGGATGCGCGGGGCGTCATCCTGCGCGCCAATCGGGCAGCCGGGCAGATGTTTGGATACGACATACCCGAGATGATCGGGCAAAGCGTGAGCGTGCTGATGCCCGATGCCTTCGCCGCGCTGCATGACGGTTTCATGTCGCAATACACACAGACCGGCGAAACGGATATCATCGGCATCGGCCGCGATGTTGACGGCCAGCGCAAGGACCAGAGCTTTTTCCCGCTGCATATTTCCGTTGGCGAAGCAGAGGTGGCCGGGGACCCCTTGTTCGTCAGCATCCTGCATGACCTGACCCATCGGCATACGACCCAGGCGGCCCTTGCCCGGTCTCAGCGGCTGGATGCCATCGGCCAGATGACAGGCGGCATCGCCCATGATTTCAACAACCTGTTGACGATTGTGATCGGCAATCTGGAATTGCTGGAAATGCGCGACGCGACCGACCAACAGATGCCGCTGATCCGCGATGCTCTGGAGGCCGCCGAACTTGGCGCCGATCTGACCTCGCGGCTGATGGTTTTCGCGCGCAAAAGCAACCTCAAACCTGTGGAATCCGACCTTCGGGATCTCTGCAAGGGCACCCTGAACATCCTGAAGCGCACGCTTGGCGCGGCCTATACGATCAAGACAGAGTTTGAACCGGGGCTGAAACCTGTCATGGTCGATCCGGTCGAATTGCAGTCGGCCTTGATAAACCTTGCGCTCAATGCACGCGACGCCATGGCCGAAAAGGGCGAACTGCTGATTTCCCTTGGCAATGTCACCATCGACGATACCTATATGGCGCAGGAAACCGATATTGCCTCTGGCGAATATGTCCGCCTGTCGGTGAGCGACGATGGCAAGGGCATGTCCCCCGAGGCACAGCGGCGCGCATTTGAACCCTTTTTCACCACAAAAGCCGACAGTGGCGGCACCGGTCTTGGCCTGTCGATGGTCTATGGCTTTGTGCGTCAGTCCGGCGGCCACATCACGCTTTATAGCGAGGTCGGGCATGGCACCAGTTTCGGTCTTTATTTCCCGGTTGCACGCAATAGCGCCCAGACCGGAACCGCCAGAGCAGACCACGCCACCCCGGACGCCCTGCCACGTGGGGATGGGGAGGTTGTTCTTATCGTCGAGGATAACGCGAAAATCCGAAAGCTTGCGGTTGATCGCATCCGCAAGCTTGGCTTTCAGACCAAAGAGGCCGAGAGCGGGGATGCCGCTTACGCAATGCTGAAAGCGGGCTTGCAGGTTGATGTCATTTTTTCAGACCTGGTGATGCCCGGCACCCTGAGCGGATATGAACTCGCCGCCAGAATTGGAACCGAATTTCCTTCGGTCAAGATCTTGCTGACATCCGGCTATGCCAGCGATGTGGTCACCGAAAAAATGCCGCACGCGCAGCGCCAGGAAATCCTGCACAAGCCCTATCACTATGCGGACCTGGCGCATCGGCTTCAGCTGCTTCTGGCCTCGCGATCCGAGGATTGAGAAATCTCGACGTCGCCGACAAAGCTATAGCCGATGCCGCGTACGGTTTTGATCAACTTGGGTTCTGACGGATCGCGTTCGATCTTTTTGCGTAACCGTGCAACCTGATTGTCAATTGTGCGGTCAAGCGGGTTCCATTCTATGCCGCCGGTCAGGTCCATCAGCTGATCGCGTGACAAGACACGCTTCGGGCGCTCCAGAAACACCGTCAGCAGCTTGAAATCGCCGGTTGTCAGCGCACAGTTGGTGCCATCCCTGTCCAGCACTTCAAGGTGATCCGGCAAAACGGTGATCCCGTCAAAGCAAAACCTGCTGCCGGTCTCGATTTGTGTCGGCCCGGTTGCGTCGGCCACGGGGTGATCCGCCACGCCAGAGCCGCTTGTTCTGCGCAACACACAGCGCACGCGGGCCACCACTTCGCGGCTGTGAAACGGTTTGGTGATGTAGTCGTCGGCGCCGATTTCCAATCCGACCACGCGATCAATCACGTCGTCTTTGCCACTCAGCATGATGATCGGCACCTGAGACAGGGCGCGGATCCGGCGCGCGATGTCCAGACCGTTATCGACACCCAGATCGAGATCCAGCGTGATCAAGTCAGCCGCAGAGGCCCTGAGCTGTGCCAATGTCTCCTCGGCGTTCCCGGCCTCGGACACGGCAAGCCCTTCAGCCTCCAGGAGATTGCGCAAGAGGGTTCTGATTTTTGGATCATCATCAACCACAAGGATCATCTTTTGCGCCATGGCTTGTCCCACTTTTCTTGCAAATCGGTTAAGTCAAATAGCTGTCGTCACCCCGGTCCGGCGGGCCGTGCGACCCCTCTGATACAAATTGATGCAAAACGTTGCATGTGAACTCTAACCCAAATTACAAAGACCTTCCAAGTTGACCTCATCACACCTTATGGGGGTCTTGCAAATGTACGTCACAATTCTGTCCGGACAGTCACTCAATTCGCCGTCACTGCGACCCGCAGACCCGCAGGCCAAAACCGGCACATCGACCTTCAGAATGGGTGCCAATCTTTATTACGAAGGCGATAAGGTCGAGCGTCTGTATCAGGTGCGATCCGGCGTTTTGCGCCTCACCCGGCTGATGGAGGATGGCCGCCGTCAGGTTATCTCTTTCGGCTATCCCGGTGATATTGTTGGATTTCCCAATGATGGCCTCTATCACACCGATTGCGATGTCCTGACGGATGCGCAGTTACAGGCCTACCCTCTTTCGAGTCTGGAAAGCGGCGACGGCGACCCGGATCTACACAAGGAGCTGCTCCAGGCGGCTTTGCACGAGATAAGCGCCATGCAGGATCACTTCATGATGCTTGGGCGGAAATCCGCTATCGAAAAGGTTGCTTCGTTTTTATGCGTTCTGATCGAAAGAATGAGCACAGAATTCGGGCCACACAACCATGCGTTGCTGCCGATGAGTCGGTCGGACATTGCCGATTTTCTGGGCCTGACGACCGAAACCGTCAGCCGCACCCTGAGCCAGATTCGCAAGAGCGGGATCATTGCGATCAACAATGTCCACACTGTTGTCGCCTTGCAGCCTCAGGCCCTGTTCGCGCTATCGCAGGGGCATGGCGGGCCGGACCCGGATAAATCCGTCCTGCATGGCATGGCGCGGGCTGGTTAGGTCGGTGCCCGAGGCCGGATTGATCCTGATCATCCCGGCGCCGGGGCGACACTCTAGGATGGTGTGAGATCGGCGACTTTTGGGGCAAAAGACATGGCTCGTCACACCATCACCAAGTCAAAAGCGGTCGCGAAGGCCGCCAATATGGCCGATTATGAGGCCAGATATGACAGCTTTGACTGGGCCGACGCGCGCCGCCTGATTGATGGATTGCCAGGCGGGCACCTCAACATTGCCCATGAAGCGATCGAGCGGCATGTTGCGGCTGGTCACGGTGCGCAGGTGGCGCTGCGGTGGATCGCAAATCCGGTGAGCGGACCGCTTATACCTACCTCGATCTTTCGCCCATTGAGGAACGTCAGATCAGGGGCACGACTGAGCTCAAGAAACATGTCGACATTGCCCATCCGCTTAAACAGGCCATGAAGGGCGCGCCAGAGCGCCGATCCAAGGCCCGTGAAGTCTTAGGTTTTCTAGCGTGCCGAAATCGGAAGGAGCGCTCTGTGGCTCCCTCTGTGCCTTTTATATCAAAAGGCGGCGACTGGGGGAAACCCAAGGGATGCACTGGCGCACCTATCGGCGGCTTTTGGGGAACATGACGCCCTATCAGGTCGCCCGCTGAACGGGATGACGGATTGCCTAAACCCCCGCTCAGGCCGTTTCTAAAACAGGCTCATTTAGAGGCATGCGAAGTTGGCAGAAAACAGGGGGCTTTGTTCGCAGACCAGTCAGCACGGGAATCCACTGATTTTATTACACTTAATCTTTATTCGCTCTGCAGATCAATTGACCGGGTGCTGCGCCATAAGCTGGTCAACAAAGGTTTCCTCATCCGCACGTTCGGCCGCACCTAATTGGGTCCTCGAAGTCGATGCCAGGCCCGATTTGGGGTTCTGATTTGACTGAAGAACAGCCTTGATCTCAAGCTGATCAAAACCTGGTTCGGATTTTCCCGTCAGAAAGCGTGCAACGTCGATAAACCGCGACGCGTCTGTCAGATCCGCAAGGCTAAGGTTCAGGCAAGCGCACCCCTGTTTGGGGAGGACACGTGCGCAATGCGCCTGCCGCCGTTCGATTTCGCGAGCGTACCAATAACACAGCTGATAATCGCTCAGTGTCTCATAGGCCAGAATTTTCCATACGCCCGGGTCGGACGGCCCCAGAAGGACCAGCCGCCCACTGCAGGTCCTTTCGGGGATGCAATCAATTGAATACAGGCTTGCGGCCACCTCGTTTGGGGGCCTTGTCAGAAGACATGACTTGCGGCTTGAGGCCAAGTTCAAGCGTTGGTTCGACGAAGCCCTTACAAAACAGATGGGAGGTTTCCAGATAGACCGGCAGGTCAAGCTCCGCCGCGATGGTCGGGTACATTTCGCTTTCCAGCCACCATTTTGCAGCCTCAGGATATCCTTGTATGCCCCGCATCACGTAGTTCATCCTAGGCCTACCTTCGTGGACGGCCTTGATATCTGGGATCTTGCTCGCCAGTTGCGTTAGCAGCTTGCTGCCGCTGCGTCCGGAAGTGACAGTAAATACCAGCCGACATTCGCGTAGCTTTTCAAGGGCTTGGAACTTTTCCATGTCTTATGTCTCTCCAAAATTTCCCAAGTAGAAGGCCGCTTCTCTCATGTTGACGCGGTAATCCCCTATCTTTACGGGGGCTTGATCGCAAAATTTACGCGGCCATTCGCGCCGGACAGTTCGATACCTCTGGTCTCAGCCCACTCCATCTGCGCTCCACTGTCGTATTTCGGGCCATTGTCACCCCTGATCGCCTCAGGCGCTCCGCGCCATTCGATGATCTGTTTCAAGGCGCCGGGCGCTTGCGCAGATGAGTAATCCTGCCTTGAAGAACACAATTGGTGCAAACGCGGATTTTCATAATCATGCATTTACACTCTTGAGCTAGTCTGAAGGAGCGGCTTCCAGACTGGCTTGATGCGTCTGGTCGGTTTCGGCGGTCAACATTTTCCGGCGACGCCAAGTTTCACCATCGAGGGCCAGCGTCAGGTGTTTCTTGCCTTCGCGCTTAACCGATGGCCACCGTGGCGCCCTGTTTCTCTCGACCATCGCCAGGCACCTGCAAGAACCGGACACGCTATGACAGATATGACCATCGAAACCGCCCTGAGCGAAGAACTGCACCGTATCGCACCTGATATCGGGCTTGAGGATATCGACCGCACGCAGGATCTGCGCGAGAAATTCGATATCGATTCAATGGATTTTCTGACCCTCGTCACCGCGCTTGCCTATGCCACCGGGGGTGTTTCGCCCTATTCGGTATCGCAGGCCAGGAACGACTGGGCGCTGCATCTTGGCCGCTCGCCCGGTCGCCAGCTTGAGCTTGCAGAACGCGCGCAGGCCAATGCCCTCAAGGTAACGTCCTGCGCGGCCAGTGCCCTCACGGGCCAGACGACGGTCGAACCATTCACCGCCAGGGCCCATGACCACCGCTTTGCCCACGCCGCATGGGCCAATCCCCCGTTCAACCTTTGGAAACAGGGGTTTCTGGCGGTGCAGGACTGGTGGGAACATGCCACCGACACCATGCGCGGCCTTGATCCGCAGGATGCCGAGCGAACCCGCTTTCAGCTGCGCCAGATGCTTGATCTGATGTCGCCCTCCAATTTTGCGTGAACTAATCCCGAGATCATCGAAGAAACCACGCGGCAAGGCGGGCGCAATCTGATTGAAAGCGCCACGCATTTCACCGAGGATTTCATGCAAACCCTCACCCAGGCCCGTAAACCCGCGCCCGAGGGCTATCAGGTTGGCAGCGATCTTGCCTGCACACCGGGCGAGGTGGTGTTTCGCAACGACCTTTTCGAGTTGATCCAATACACGCCCCGGACCAAAAAGGTGCGCGCCGGGGATGATCGGCTAGCCTCGGTGACCTTGATGGCGGCGCAGGTGGATTTCGCCGAGGCGGGCGAATTGTTGTTGTTCGTCGACGAAAGTCAGGTTGCCTTTATCGAAGACATGATGTGGGATCAGGGATATCTTGATCGCCCCCAGATGACACGGACCTTTGCCTCGATCCGCGCCGAGGATCTGATTTATACCCGCGCGGTGAACCGGTATTTCCTTGGCAAAGACGACATCCCGACCAACATTTTCGCGTCGGGCGCCGGGCGCGCTTTATGTGGGGCCTGAGCCCTGGCTTGCCGCGCACCCGAGCGAGCCTGGATCGTGGTGGCCAAAATACGCGGCATGGCTTGCCGGGAAGAATAAAACCAGTTGTGATCCACCGCAAATGGGCAATCCCCAAGCCGGGTTTGCACCGATTTGCCCGGCTCCCGGCACATATGTGCATCAGATGTGAGGGCTGAGGCCTGAACAGCCATTGGCCTGCGCCATCCGCCTGTCTCTGCCGCACATCGCAAGCGCAAATACATCAAATCCGAATTAAATTGAGCGTTCAATTCAGGCCAGAGCCAGGCGCGCGCCACCTTTGCACCACAATTCAGGGCACATTTATGGGTGTCAGACGCAGATCGTTGCAATCGCGACGGCTGCACGCAAAACCCGATTTGGTGGATAGGTTCAATGGAGCTCACACTCGCAGATGGCGACGATCAATTCGGCACAGAAACCCTGCCAAACGGCACGCGGCTGCTCAACGGTCAATATGTCATCGAACGTTATCTCAGCAGCGGTGGCTTCGGCATCACCTATTTTGCACGCGACAGCCTTGACCGGCGCGTGGTCATAAAAGAATGCTTCCCCGAGGCGTTCTGTAGCCGAAAGAACAGAACCGTCATGGCCCGCTCGCACAGCCATCAGGGCGAGTTCCGGTCTTTTGTCGATATGTTCGTGCGCGAGGCGCGCAGCATCGCGAAACTGAAGCATCCCAATATTGTCGGGGTGCATCAGGTCTTTCGCGACAATGAAACCGCCTATATGGCGCTTGACCTGATCGACGGCAAAGACCTTTTCGATGTCATCGAGGCCAGCGACGAGCGGCCTTCCTACCAAGAGATAAAGCCCATTTTGTTGAAGCTGCTGGATGCGATTTCGACAATTCACGATCAGGACATGCTTCACCGTGACATTTCACCCGACAACATCCTGATTGATGCCTGGGACAACCCGATCCTGATTGATTTCGGCGCGGCCCGCGAAGAGGCCAGCAAAAAGAGTCGCGCGCTGTCTGCGGTGCTTGTGGTGAAAGACGGCTATTCGCCACAGGAGTTCTATATCGCGGGCAGCCAACAGACCCCCTGTAGCGATCTCTACGCTCTGGCGGCGACGTTTGTCCACTTCATCTCGGGCGAGGCGCCCCCCAACAGCCAGACCCGGCTGGCCGCGATTGCCTCGAAAAAGCCGGACCCCTACCAGCCCCTTGCAGGCCGGATCGAGGGCTGTCCTGCCGCATTTCTCGAAGCCATCGACATGGCGATGAATGTCTTTCCCCAGGATCGTATTCAGACCGCACAGGATTGGATCCTGCGCATTGACGCGCAGAAACGCAAGGCGGCCGCCCTCGCCTGCGCCAAGGGTGACCGGGACATCGAAACAACCGTGACCCGGTTGATCCGCAACGCCCAACAGGAGGCAGAGACCAGCCTTTCCGTCGTGGCCCCCAAAAGCGGATCAAAGCCAGAGCAGACCGCTGTCGTTTCGCATGGCGCGAGATCCGAAATTCAATTGGAACACCTGTCGCTTCGCCCCGATCCGAAACCGCCACAGGATCTGATGAATGCGCGCGACCAACATGTCTGGATCGCAAAATGCCAGAAGCAAGCGAGGCGCCTTGCCAGAGCACGAAAATCCGGGCCGCGGACGGCGGCGCAACTGCTTCTCTCTGCGAGCCTGATCTTTCTGATTCTGGATGGGCATGCCGCAACCTTCGCAGAATTCATCGCCCCTTTTGTCGAGCAGGTGATGAGCCTCGCACAGGAAAATATCGCCAGCCTTGCGAAGGTCTGACCGTTTGAAATTCGCCCTGTTGAAACTGCACGAACCGAGAGGCCACGAGATGACATTGTTCAAAAGAGTTTTCGCCAGCCACACAAATGGTGAGGCCATCACGCCAACGCCCCCGGCCCGACCGGAAGGGCCGGAGGCAGAGTTGGGATTTGACGACGATTTGATCGCGGGCATGGCGGCTTTCGCAGAGGAACCGACGGAAGAGCCGCCTTTCGATCATGCGGTTCCTGTTGCCCCCTCGGACGAACCCGCCAAATTGGACGCACCGTTTCATCATGACCTCGGCCACCAACCGGCGCTCAACCCGGATATGGCGGAACGCGCCGCGCAGGCGCAAAGAGAGATCGAAACCTCTCAAAACCGGCGGGTGGCTCAAACGCCTGCTGATGACATGCGCGCGGCACCACCAACGCCAGAGCATATTGCCCCGCCGGGCATAGCAGATCAAAGTGAAGCAGCCGATGCACCGGCCGCCCCTTCCCGGCCGGGGCGCGGGGCGCGGCGTGTCCGGACCCGAATGTTGGGGTTTGATCAGGGTATTGATGCGGTCACCGACCCGTTTGCAAAGCAGGGCACGCAGGCAAATGCGCCGACCCGTAAGTATCCTGTCGGATGGATGGTTGTCGTTGCCGGCCCCGGAAAGGGCCATTCATTCGCGATTTTCAACGGCGTGTCGACCATAGGCCGGGGCGCAGAACAATCCGTGGTGCTGGATTTTGGCGACACAAGCATATCGCGCGAGAAACATGCGGCTGTGGCCTATGACGATGAGCAGAACAGTTTCTTTCTGGGCCACGGTGGAAAATCCAACATTGTGCGGCTGAACGGGCGCCCGGTTCTGAGCACCGAAGACCTCTCTCACGGCGACAGCCTTCGCATCGGTGAAACCACACTTCGTTTCGTTGCCCTTTGCGGGACAGAATTTACATGGGGACCCTCTGGCAATGACGAGTTGTAAAACACCTGCGTTCAGTTTTGACACCGCATCAGCCATCAGCCAGGGCGCGCGCGACTATCAGGAAGACGCCCTGATTTCTGATTTTTCCAATGGCGCGGAGCTTGGCTTTGTGGTTCTTGCCGATGGGATGGGCGGGCATGCCGCAGGCGACGTCGCAAGCAAGATCGTCGTGACCGAGATGTTCAGCGAGCTGACCTTTATGCGGGCTGAAATGGTGGCGTCGAAAACCTGCATCGGTGAGATGTTGCGCAAGGCGGCACTGGTGGCGAATGAGACGCTCAAGGCGCATGTCACGCAACATCCCGAAACCAAGGGCATGGGGGCCACCCTAGTCGCCACGGTCATTCTGGATGAAAGGCTTTATTGGATATCGATCGGCGATTCACCTCTTTTCCTGTTTCGCGACAATACCTTGCGTCAGCTGAACGAAGATCATTCCCTGAGCCGGACAATCGACACGATGGTCGAAACCGGGGTTCTGAGCGCCCAGGACGGCGAGAACCATCCCGACCGCAACGTGCTGACTTCTGTCCTGTTCGGAGAGCCGATTGCGGAGATCGACTGCCCCTCCGAGCCCACCGAGCTGCGGGCCGGGGATACTCTGATCGTGGCCAGCGACGGGTTGCAGTTTTTGACCGATGCGGAAATCAAGACCCTTCTTCAGGACAGGCCCTTCAGCAGAAGCAGCGAAATCGCCAATGCGCTGATGAGCGGCGTGCAGAACCTGAACGATCCCGACCTCGATAATGTGTCCCTCACCGTGATCCAGGTCAGACATTCGAAGGAGAGTGTTTCGGGCATGAGCCATATGCGCCAAAGGGGGCCGCAGAAACCAGAAAAACAATCGCTGTTCCAAAAGGTGTTCAGGTCTCTTCCGGCTGAGGCCGAAACAGCAGGGCTGGCGCGTGATTGATATCGCCGGACATAAGGACATTTGTCGACAGCTCCGGCATCTTCTGGACGCTGGCACCCTGGCAGATGAGCCGCGCAAGACCGGCGAAAGAGTGTTGAACCGCCTGAGTTCGGATATTTACGTGGTCCTTCTGGGCCCCGAGACCGAAGGCAAAGACTATCTGCAAGAGGTCCTGGCGGCGCGCGCCCTGCCCCGAACAGAGGTTCGTCTCGTTGCTTGGAGGGATGATGTCAATTTTCAGGATGCGGACATCTGCCTTTGGGTCACATCAGGGTTTGAGCATGCCGAGGCAGAGCAATGGCAATCCGCGCCGGACAGGCTCAAGGACCATGGCTTTCTTGTTCCAACCGCTGACACGGACAGCGCATTTGGCCAAGCCCGGCTGACTGCTCTTGGGGATATCGCCGCCGAAGAGTTCTATGGCCTGTTTCCCATTGTGACAGGGGTCGGGACAACAGACCCACAGTGGGATAGGGTTGAGGGGCTGGTACGCGAGGTTGCAAACATGGTGCGGTTGGGCGTGCAGGCCGACGCCGACACTGCGCAGATGTTCCTCAGGCTCCATCAGGGCAAAGAGGCCGGGCCGCCAGATCCCGCCGTGCCACCCCGTCCCCCTTCCGCCCGCGACGGGCCAGAGACACGCGAGGCCGTGACCGGGGTCTATCGAACGGCACAGGATGCATTGCGCCATCACATCGCAGCCCTTGCCCCTCTTGTGACGGCCAGCGAGGACGCGGATGTGCAGCGCATTCTGTCGATTTCCCAGGAGACATCAGCCGCGGTGGCCGATGTGTTTTCAAGTAGCCCCCTGCGTGACCCGGATTTTGTCGAGATCAGGGAAAACATGCTCTCGGCAGCCGACAGGATCCTGCTCATGTCCCTGGAAGGCGGCGTGGCGCCAGCCGTTGCAGCCGTCACCACGCTCTTGCAGATCCGACGTGAAATGGAGGTGCAGATTGCCTGTTAAGGGGCTTTCTTTACGAGATGGCAATCAATCTGTGGTGATGCTGCAAAGACCTCCTGGCTGTTGGTCAGGCGGACATGCGCCCCGGAGATCAGACATGAACACCGCCATCTGTTGTTGCAAACCTGTACTCCCGTGCCTCACCGGGGAGGGTCTCGCATGAACATGCAACCTCAAACCGCCGCGAGCCCGCAAAGCCAACTTACCCCGGCACAGTCTATGCTGCGCTCTTCACTGCACGGGCTGAGTACATTTACAGAAGGGCTGATCCCGCTGCGACAGGCCATTCAAGGTGCAAAAACCCTTGGCGACGACACCGAGCGAAAACTGGCGCTGCGCCTGCACTCGAAACTGGAGGCACTGGAGCCGAGCGTCACGATGATCGGCCAGATCAAATCTGGCAAGACCACGCTTGTCAATTGCATGATCGGCTGGCCGGACCTGCTTCCGGCGGATGTAAATCCCTGGACCTCGGTGGTGACCTCGCTCCACCTCAGCCCGACCCCGCTCTCGCCCGAGGCCCATGCCAAATTCTGCTTTTTCGAGGAAAACGAATGGGACAAGCTGATCGCCGGGGGCGGGCGAATTGGCGAATTGGCAAATCGTGCAGGTGCGCAGGACGAGTTCTCGAAGATCAAGGCCCAGGTCGAGCAGATGCGTGAGAAATCCAAAGCCCGCCTTGGGCGCAAATTCGAGGTTCTTCTGGGGCAGCACCACGATTACGGGTATTTCGATCAGGAGTTGATCGAACGTTATGTCTGCCTCGGCGATGATTTCGACGAGACCGCCTCGGATGACCAGGGGCGATTTGCCGACATCACCCGATCGGCCGATCTGCATTTTCATCAGCCCGCGGTTCCCATGCGGTTGTGCATTCGCGACACCCCGGGTGTCAACGATACCTTCATGATGCGCGAACAGATCACCATCCGCTCGATCCGCGATAGCCGCATCTGCGTCGTCGTTTTGTCCGCGCATCAAGCGCTCTCCTCGACTGACCTTGCGCTTGTACGCCTGATCGCGAACGTCAAGTCGCGCGATGTCATCATCTTTGTGAACCGCATTGACGAACTGTCGGCCCCTGCCACGCAGGTCCCGCAGATCAAAGACAGCATTCTGGACACCCTGAGCAAACACAACGGCCCCGCAGACGCACAGATTATTTTCGGCAGCGCCCTCTGGGCTCAGACCGCGATGGCCGGTCCTCTCTCGGCGCTCCCCGAGGCGAGCAAGGCCGCGCTGATCAATTGGGCAACAACCAGCGCTGACCCCGACCTTCGAAAGCAGAACGCGCGCAAGATATTATGGGCCCTCTCGGGATTACCAGATTTATATGCCGCCATTTCCGAGCGTATCGCACAGGGCGTGGGCGGCGAAGCCGTCTTGCAAATAGCGGCAAGCGCGCGCAACCTGATCAACGCCATCCAATTGAGCGACAATCTCGCGGCCAAGGCACAGGTCGGTGAAATCACCGTTCATCTTGACCCGGAGCATGTCGCTCATTCATTGGCCAGCCTGCGCACGCGCAGTCTGGAGACCCTGAAAAGCGATCTGGACGGTATTCAGGCTGATTTCTCGACCCGCCTTGAGCGCGTCCACGAGAGCTTTCTCGCGCGCGCCACAGAGGCATTGATCCTTCACCTTGAAACCTATGGCGAGCATTCGATCTGGGAGTATGATCCTTCTGGCCTCAGAATTCTTCTGAGTTCGTCTTACAAGTCCTTTGGCAGGACGTCCCAGGCGGCCTATCAGCGCTGCGTAAAAGAGGTTATCACCGAGCTTGTGACGCTTTATCAAGAGGCGCTGAAACTGCCGGAAAACCTCTTTGATATCAAAGCCCCGCCCGCGCCGCGCGTGCCACCCCCTGTCTCCCTCGGGCAGACGATCGCCCTGGACCTGAAAGGCAACTGGTGGAAAAGCTGGTGGTTCAGGCGCCGTGGATATCAAGCCTATGCCGCCGATTTCCACAGGTTGATAAAAGAAGAAACCGACACGTTCCTGAACGACTTGAAGACCAATCAGGCCCATGTCTTGCATGACGCTATCCTTGCCGAGGTCGACACCTTCCTGACAGAGCAATCCGGCGTCCTGCTCAATACAATCGCGCCGTCATCTCTGACCAAGGACGGGATTGACAGGCTTTTTGATCGCCAATCGCTGAACGCGCGCGATGCGGAACTTAAACAAGCGCACAGACATTTGGATGCATACACCACATGACAGATATCGACAAAGGCCCCCGCAAACCCTGTATCGCACTGATGGGCGAATTCAGCGCAGGCAAGAGCACCCTGGCCAACCTGTTGATCGGGTCCGATCCCCTGCCTGTACAGGTCATCGCCACGCAACTCCCCCCGGTCTGGATCAGCCATGGCGATGTGCCCGCCTTTCGCGTCGATCTTGAGGGCAATCAAGTCCCGATCGACCTTGACAACCTTGCCGAGGCGCCACTGGAGGAGACGGCCTATATCAGGATTTTCTGTGACGAGGATCTTTTGCTGCAATGTGATCTTCTGGATATGCCGGGAATATCCGATCCCAATATGTCCTCTGAGATATGGCAACGGATGATTTCAAAGGCTGACGGCGTCTTGTGGTGCAGCCATGCCACCCAGGCCTGGCGCCAGAGCGAGGCCGCGGTCTGGGCAAGCCTTCCGCCCGCGCTTTATCAGCGCAGCCTGTTGCTGCTCACACGCATCGACAAGATAACCTCTGACCGCGATCGCCAGAAGGTCATAAGGCGCGTGCGCACAGAAACCGATGGTCTGTTTCTGGAATGCCTGCCGATCTCGCTACTGGAGGCGACGACCCAGCAAGACGACTACGACGTCTGGCTCAGGAGCGGCGCCGAAGATTTTGCAAAACACCTCGTGGATCTGCTGCACAGGCTCGCAGCGGACACCGGTGCTGGCCCTGAAAATGACAACACAACACCGGTGAGCAAAGCGCTCAGAATTCCCGGGCTGGTGGCACCAGAAAGCGCGCCTGCCCCTGTGTCCGCGCCCCAAGAGACAGCATCCAGGATCACACCGCGCAGAGTGCGCATATCGCCGTCGGACCAGGACCAGACCCTGCATAGGGCGCGCGCAACAGGGCGCCTTTCATAGGCTTGCCATGTCATTTTCCGGATATTCACGCAATGAAAACCGATAGCGGCATAGTCTTTATTCGCCTGCCCCGCCCCTCAAGCCAATGCTTCAATACGTCGAGTGCCCTGATGACTATAACCGAAAGATTGGAATGTGTCCGACTGGAGTTTCCAGAGTGCAAAACAGTGGCCTACGCAGATATCTCCACCAACATGGTTCTGTCGACCAGCGCAGAAATAGCGTTACGACAGGAGCACATAAATTCTCTTTGCAATACGGCAGTCGAGATGCTTGGCGGGCATTCAACGTCGCAGCTTCGCAATGTTCTTGGAGAAGGACGCGATACAGATATTTTCCAGGTCATCATCATCGAGCCGACAGAAGTCGGTATTTTCCTCAGATCCACGACCAGCCCGACAGAGGCTTTGTGCTGCGTCTGCTCGCCCTCGATCAAACTGGGGCCGTTTCTTGCTGGCGCGCGGCGGCATCTCGATAAGATCGGACAGGACAGATGACAGTCGAACAATCTCCCGCATGCCATGTCTGACATAAAAACGCTTCACGACAGGCTGGATAAACTTGTACATGGCTCAAGCTCGATCTCTGGCAGGTTTCGCGACCTCATGCCTTCCGGGGTCACGCATGCCCGTCATGCCATGCGCTCGGAAATTGCCGAAACCCAACTCCTGCGACGGCTTGTGTTTCGAAATGATCGCAACGAAAAAATTGCGTTCGACGTTGCGTCAGGCCGTGTTCTGAGAGTGTCGCCCCCAACTTCGGAGCATTTTCAGGAAAACCTCGCCGACGTTTCAGGTCAGGATATCTCAAAACTGGCCGAAGGTCAGATTTCAAAACTTGTCGCCGTCGTGGCCGAATTCACCTCCGGTCGCACCGAATTATCGGTCGAGGTTCAAATCTTGCAAGCCGATGCGTTGGCGCCCGATGTGGGCATTTCGCTCGACGACCTCTTTCAGGACCTCGGCAAGTCCCCCCCGCCGCAGGAATCGCCCCTTTCGGAGGATTTCCTGGAGGATTTCCTGGAAGACTGCGCGCCGATTTCTTGCGCTGCTTTGCTCATGGTTGGCAATAGTGTCACGGTTGAGCACGGGTCGGATGCGCACCTGTATCCTCTCAAGACATTGGCCCGCGCGGAACGTGTGTCGAATGCCGCCGCTTTACAGAGCGAGACGCATCTTGGCCCTGTTGACCAATGCGTCATATACGCCGGATATCCCGATGGTGGGCAAACAATTCTCTGCGCATCCCAATCGGAAAGCCTGGCCCTATTGCTCTTGAACAATGACGTTCTCGAAGAGGTATATGAGGTCTGGATGTCTCGATCGAGATGAACAAGCCCCCCCCGAGGGCCCGGCTTCATAGCCGACCTGCCAGCCACGCAAAAGGGTTTTTCCCTCGATTCCAATGATTTAGCGGCACACATCGGCATACTGCACGGGCTTTAGGCTTCTTCTTGGCAAAAATACTCAATTCCCGCCGGTCGCGTCACGCGCCACCGGATGAACAAGGGGCGCCCCGGTCGGAGCGCCCCCTTTCGTGATCCACGAAGAACCGCGATCAGTCGATTTTCGCCAACAGGCTCGACACGCTGTCTTTGGCGTCGCCATAGAACATGCGGGTGTTTTCCTTGTAGAACAGCGGGTTTTCGATGCCCGAGTATCCGGTGCCCTGGCCGCGTTTGCTGACGAACACCTGTTTGGCTTTCCAGCATTCCAGCACCGGCATGCCGGCGATCGGGCTGTTGGGGTCTTCCTGCGCGGCCGGGTTCACGATGTCGTTCGAGCCGATGACGATCGCCACATCGGTGTCGGGGAAA
>NZ_FOVP01000030.1 GCF_900115165.1 Roseovarius lutimaris
AAGGCCGCCGCCATGTTTTCTATCGCCGCGCGTTTCCACGTCCCAATCTGCGTCGGATGCACGCTGTATTTCTTGGACAGCTCGGCAAGCGTCATCTCCTCACGGATCGCTTCAAGAGCAACCTTGGCCTTAAAATCCGGCGAATGGTTCTTTCGTTTCTTCATTTTGGATCGTCACTTTCATCATGCGATCCACCTTAACGTCTGGTCCGAATTTCCGCGACCACCTCTCATATCCCCTTTGTTATCTACGATCTCAATTGACACTGCCCGAAATTTCCCGAACCACAGTGACATCTTAAACCACTGACCTTTAAGGAACTTTAAAGCGGGTTGAGACGTCATGAGACCGCATGACACAAGGATAATACCCCTCCGGCGGGAGTATTTGCCGGAAAGATGAAAGCGCAGGCGCGGGTATTCCTGCCAAAATGCCACAAATTGTCTGTCAAGGTATTGGTTTTGCTGGACCTGAAGCCGGGGCTTGGGTAGATTCGCTTTTAAATGGGGCGACCACGATCCCAAACCTTGAGGCAGTATCAGATGTTTCCCGAGCGGTTTTCGAACCTTCCGGCCTATGCGTTTCCGCGCCTGCGGAGCTTGTTGGACGCCCATGCGCCCGGCGGCGAGGCCTTGCATATGACGATTGGCGAGCCCAAGCACGAGTTTCCGCGCTGGATTGTCGATATCATCGCAGAGCATGCGGACGGCTTTGGCAATTACCCGGTCAATGAGGGCATGCCCGCACTTTTGGAGGCGATGAGCGGGTGGATCAATCGACGCTATAGTGTTGATTTTGCGCCAGATACCCGTGTCATGGCGCTCAATGGCACGCGCGAGGGGCTGTATAATGCGATGATGGCGCTTTGCCCGGAAACCAAGGCCGGTCAGCAGCCTGTGGTTCTGGTGCCGAACCCGTTTTATCAGGTCTATATGGTGGCCGCGCTTAGTGTGGGCGCAGAGCCGGTGTTTTTGAATGCCACCCGCGAAACCGGATATCTGCCGGATTTCACGAGCCTTTCGGAAGATGTTCTGAACCGGGTGACGGTCGCTTATCTGTGCTCGCCGAGCAATCCGCAGGGCGCGGTGGCGAGCCGGGACTATTGGGCGGAACTTATCGCGCTGGCGGAAAAGTATGATTTTCGGATCTTCGCCGACGAATGCTATGCCGAGATTTACCGCGATGGCCCGCCTGTGGGGCTGTTGCAGGTCGCCGATGAACTGGGCGCCGATCCCGAACGGATCGTGGTGTTTCACAGTCTCTCGAAGCGCTCGAACCTGCCGGGGCTGCGCTCTGGCTTTGTTGCGGCGGGCCCCGAGAGCATCAAGGCAATGAAACAGCTGCGCAACTATGCCGGCAGCCCCTTGCCGCTGCCGCTGCAACATGCCGCCACGGCGGTCTGGCAGGACGAGGCGCATGTGGTCGAGAACCGCCGTCTTTATGGCGCGAAATACCGCGTGGCGGATGAAATCCTTGGCAATCTGCCCGGCTATCGCAGCCCCGAGGCGGGATTTTTCCTGTGGTTGCCGGTGCCGGATGGTGAAGAGGCGACGGTGAAGCTCTGGCAAGAGACCGGCGTTCGGGTGTTGCCCGGCGCCTATCTTAGCCAGGAGGCCGGCGGCGTGAACCCCGGCAAGGGATATATCAGGGTCGCAATGGTGGCCGAAGAACAAGAGATGGCGCGCGGACTTAACCGGTTGCGTGACTGTCTGTACGGATGATTGAGGGCGAGAATAAGATGGCATATCAGACGCGCGGGCGTGACCCCCTGTTGGACAGCACCATGACACAGGCGATTGAAAAGCGCGGCAAGGAATTGCTGGGCCTCACGCTCTTGATGCTTGCGGCCATGGCGGCGGCGATGGTCGCCTCTTATAGCCCGGACGATCCGAGCTGGATGTCGGCCACCGATGCGCCGGTGCAGAACTGGATGGGTCAGATCGGGGCGTCGATTGCCGCGCCGCTGTTCATGATCGTGGGCTGGGGCGCCTGGGGTCTTGCGATCGTGCTTGCGGTCTGGGGCGCGCGCCTTGCGCTTCACTGCGGTCAGGATCGCGCCGTCGGGCGGCTTATCTTTGCGCCGATCTGGCTTGCGGTTCTGGCGCTTTACGCATCGTCGCTGACGCCGGGGGCAGGGTGGGCCGCGACCCATAGCTTTGGCCTTGGCGGGCTTTTTGGCGATACCGTTCTGGGCGCGCTGTTGGGTATTCTGCCCTTGGGGGCAAGCCTTGGGCTCAAGCTTTTGTCGGTGCTTCTGGGCGCGGGCATGCTTGTGCTGGGGGCTTTTGTGCTTGGGTTTACCAAGCTGGAACTGTCGCGAATCACGCGGTTCCTTTTGGTCGGTGTGATCATGAGCTATGCGGGCCTTATGACGGTGTTGGGCAAAGGCGCCGGGGGCGCGGCGCAGGCCGGGCAGGCGATGCAGGCGCGGCTGGCGGAGCGGCGCGCGCGCCGGGCCGAGACGGCCGAGACTGCCGCCGCTGCGCGGTATGAGCCAGACGTTTCCCCCTCTGTGGTGCAGCGCGCCTATGCCGAGCCGGTGATCGAGGAGACGCCGGAGTATGCCCCGGTTGCGGAAAAGCCCGGTGGCTTGCTCGCGCGGATGCCGATGCTGATGCGCAAACCCGATGTGATGCCCGAACCGGAACTGATCGAAACCGCCGCCTTTGAAGGCGAAGCGGATATGCCCGGCGATGCCCGAATCAGCGCCAAGATCTCGGACGTGATCCGTGCGCGGGTGCGTCAAAGCCCAAGTGTGCGCGCCGACTCCATCGCACCGCTGACCAAGGGGCGCGGGCGTGGACCTGATCCTCTGATCCTGAGCACGGCACCGAAAGTTGACTTGCCGCCAGAGCCGCCGCTGACCGCGCGCCGCGTTGTCGATGGGTCGGAACTGCCGCAATCCCATGGCTTTGACGATGAGCCGCTGGTCGAGGATGATCAAGGGCTTGTGGATGATTTTGCCACCTATGAGCCCGCGCCAGAGCCGCAGGCCCAGGCCCCGCGCATTCCCACGCCCGAGCCGCGCAAAGTGGTGCAACATACCCCGCGCCGCGCGCCGCAACCCTCGACGCGCGCCATTGCCGAGGCACAGCCTGCGCTGCAATTCGATGAAGGCGCGGGCGCCGAGTATGAGCTGCCGCCGCTCAGCCTGTTGTCGAGCACCGATAATATCCAGCGCCATCACCTGAGTGACGAAGCGCTTGAGGAAAATGCGCGCATGCTTGAAAGCGTGCTCGATGATTACGGCGTCAAGGGCGAGATCGTCAGCGTGCGCCCCGGCCCCGTTGTCACCATGTACGAGCTTGAGCCGGCTCCCGGCCTCAAGGCGAGCCGGGTGATCGGGCTGGCCGACGATATCGCGCGCTCGATGTCGGCGCTCTCGGCGCGGGTTTCAACTGTGCCGGGCCGCTCGGTGATCGGGATCGAATTGCCCAATGACAACCGCGAGATGGTGGGTTTCCGCGAGATCCTGTCAAGCCGCGCCTATGGCGATGGCAATCAGCGCCTGCCGCTGGCGCTTGGCAAGGATATCGGCGGTGATCCGATGGTCGCCAACCTCGCCAAGATGCCCCACCTCTTGATCGCGGGCACCACCGGGTCGGGTAAATCGGTGGCGATCAACACGATGATCCTGAGCCTGCTCTACAAGCTGACGCCGGACGAATGCCGGATGATCATGATCGACCCCAAGATGCTTGAACTGTCGGTCTATGACGGCATTCCGCATCTGCTGTCGCCGGTTGTGACCGATCCCAAAAAGGCGGTTGTGGCCCTGAAATGGGTCGTGGCGGAAATGGAAGACCGCTATCGCAAGATGTCGAAAATGGGGGTGCGCAACATCGACGGCTATAATGGCCGGGTCGATGAGGCCCTCAAAAAGGGTGAATTGTTCAGCCGCACGGTTCAGACCGGATTTGACGACGACACCGGCGAACCGGTGTTCGAGACCGAAGAATTCGCGCCCGAGCGGATGGCCTATATCGTGGTCGTCGTCGATGAGATGGCCGACCTGATGATGGTGGCCGGCAAAGAGATCGAGGCTTGCATTCAGCGCCTCGCGCAGATGGCGCGCGCCAGCGGCATCCACCTTATCATGGCCACTCAGCGCCCCTCGGTGGATGTGATCACCGGCACGATCAAGGCCAACTTTCCGACCCGGATTTCGTTTCAGGTCACCAGCAAGATCGACAGCCGCACCATTCTGGGCGAGATGGGCGCAGAACAGCTTTTGGGCATGGGCGACATGCTTTACATGGCCGGCGGCGGCAAGATCACCCGCTGTCATGGGCCATTTGTCAGCGATGAAGAGGTCGAAGAGGTGGTCAACCACCTCAAGGCCTATGGCCCGCCCTCTTACGTCGGCAGTGTCCTTCAGGGCCCGGATGAGGATAAGGCCGATAGCATCGACGCGGTTCTGGGGCTCAGCTCGGGCGGCAATACCGATATGGAGGACGCGCTTTACGATACGGCGGTCGCCATCGTGCTCAAGGATCGCAAATGCTCGACCTCCTATATCCAGCGCAAGCTTGCCATTGGTTATAACAAGGCCGCGCGGCTGGTCGAGCAGATGGAAGATCAGGGCGTCGTCAGCCCCGCCAACCATGTCGGTAAACGCGAAATCCTGGTGCCGGAGCAGTAACATTTTTCCGCGTTCAATCAGATTTCGGATTGAACGCGGGATGATTTGAACGGTTTGCGTGGCCACCTTCAAAGGCGGAGACAGGGATATGTCCGACGATTCCATCCCCTCAGCGGGCGCTCAGTCGGGTGTCACACAGCGCCTGATGGATGTCCCGAACTGGCTTTATCTTTTGCGGGAATTCGATTCGCTTTATCGCTATGGGTCTGCGGGGGGCAGCGCGGCGATCCGGGGTCACCGCAAGCGGGTGCGCGACAGGCTTTCTGCGGCGATGGCCCGCAACCCTGAAATGACCATGCGTGCCTGCGAAACAAAGCCGGTGACGGCGCATCTTCCCCGCGCGCTTGATCTCGGCGAGCGGGCGGCGATGCAGGGCATGGCGCGCGCGTTGCGCGAGGTAAAAGACGCGCTGACCTGGGAGTACGGCTATGAGAAGATTTCCAGGGCGTTGAGCCAGAAATACGCCTATTGCGAAATCCTCGGTCCGCAAGGCCCGGTGCATTGCGACAACCTTATTCTGGGGTTTGTTTTGTTTGCCCCGAATACGACCTATCCGCAGCATAGCCACAAAGAGATTGAAGAAAGCTATATTTCGGTGTCCGGGGCCTGGTCGGAAAACAACTCGGCGGTTTTCGCCCCCGGATCGCTGATCCTGAACCGGTCTGGTGATGAGCATCGTATTACCACGGGCGATCGCGACCCCTGTTTGCTTGCCTATGCCTGGACTGGCCCAGAGACGCGCCTTGCCAAGCCGGACATGAAGCTGTCCTCGACCCGTAAAGTGAAAACGGCGTCGTAACCGAGGCGGTTGCTATCGGATAACAACCGGCATGTTATTGCACCTTTGCGCAGGACCCCCCATGTTTCTCGCCAAGACAGGATGCAATACCCTGCGGAAAGGCTTAGATCACAGACTATGAAATATATGCGTATCTTGACGGTCCCGGCGTTTGTCGTCGCGATGACCCTCCCGGCGGCGGCGCAACAGCTGTCGCTTGGGCAAATCTCGGGCTATCTGAACGGTCTCAAGACCGCGCGGGGCGAATTTACCCAGATCAACGATGACGGCACGATCAGCACCGGCCGCATATTGATAAAACGCCCCGGTCGGGTGCGGTTTGAATATGATCCGCCGGAACAAACGCTGGTGGTCTCCAATGGTGACACCGTCGGGATCGTTGACCCAAAATCGAATACGGGCACCGAGGCTTATCCGCTGCACCGCACGCCGCTCAAGATCATATTGGCGCATAATGTCGATCTGACACGCGAGCGGATGGTCACCGGCCATGCCAGCGACGGCAAAAGCACCACGGTGCGCGCGCAGGACCCCGATAACCCCGAGTACGGCAGTATCGAGCTTGTCTTTACCGCCGATCCGGTCGAATTGCGTCAATGGGTGATCAACGACAGCGGCGGCAGTCGCACCACGGTGGTTCTGGGCGATCTGAAAACCGGCATGCGCCTTGAGAACGAAAACTTTGTCATCCCTGGCAAGGAACGGGTGATCATCGACCGCTAGGCGGGTCTCGTCACGCACTTGCCGACGCGCCGCCCGCGAGGCCGCCTGTCAGGGCGGATGAGCCGCCGCGCGATCGGTCAGACGCGCCGACCCCGGCATTGCAAAAGCTGGTTTTGATAGGTCGCCGATCGCGCGCCCACATTGCCCGCAACCCGCAACAGCCATGGCTTGCCATTATAGCTTCCACGCGAAAACCCGGTGCGCCCCTCGTGATAGGCCAGATATTGGCTGCGGGCGTCGGCCAGAGAAATCCCCAAGCCTTCATTGGATTTGGCCATGTACCAGCCGATGAAATCGGCAGCATCATGGATATCGCTGCGACGCGCGGCAAAGCGGTTGTTGTCGCGTTTGTATTCATCCCAGGTGGCATCCAGCGCCTGGCTATAGCCATAGGCCGAACTTTGCCGACCCATCGGGATCACCCCCAGCGAATAGCGATACGGGGTGCGCGCATCGCTGATGAATTTGCTTTCCTGGTAAATCGTTGCCATCTGCACATGCACCGGCACGCCCCAACGGCGTTCTGCCGCGCGGAAGGCGCGCGCATATTCCGGCCGTTCGCTCAGAATGGCGCAGGCGTTGTCTAGGTTGCGCGGTGCTGTGCCATAGCCGCTGCCGCCGCCACAGGAGGCCAGCAACAATAACACCATAAACGCGCGAAGAGTTCTGCTCATCTGCCTCTCGCTTTCTTTTTTCTTTAGTTTAGCCGAATCCGCGAGCGGTGGGAATCACGAATTCACCAATTGTCATCGGCTGTCCGGTGTTGCGTGACTGTAGGTGTGAGGTTCACAGACTGTTTCCGCCGAAAATCGGGGGAAGGTTGGACAAACCACCCTTGAAACGTTTACTATCTCTCTGTAGGGGCTGTTTATTATGATAAGAACACGTGCGAAATATCACCTGGGCCAGGTTGTCCGCCACAAGAAACACCCCTTTCGGGGGGTGGTGTTTGACGTGGACCCGCAGTTCTCGAACACGGATGAATGGTATGCCTCTATCCCAGAGGATAGCCGCCCGTCGAAAGAACAGCCGTTTTATCACCTTCTGGCCGAGAATGATCAAAGCTATTACGTGGCCTATGTCAGCGAACAGAACCTGGTCGCGGATTATTCCGGCGAGCCGGTGGATCACCCCGATATTCCCGATCTGTTTGGCCCGTTCGAAGACGGGCATTACCCGCTGCATTTTCAGCTGAACTAGGCGCCGGGCGCGGGCAAGGGCGGGCTTTCACCCACCCTTTCAACCTCAATATCCCAAGGCACAGCCATCTTTGCGCGGGTCGCTGCCGCCCTCAAGCACGCCGCTTGCATGGATCTGGATCGCCTGCGCGCCGCCAATCGCATCCGGATCGGTGATCACCTCATGCCCCTTGTCCGCAAGTGCCTGCGCCACATCCGTGCCATAGCCACGCTCAAGCTTGAGGCCGGTCGGGTCGGCAAAGGCGCGCGGCGCATCAATCGCCGCCTGCGGACCAAGGCCGAAATCGCGCAGGTTTGACACAAATCGCGCGTGGCCCGTCGATTGATACGACCCGCCCATCACCCCAAAGGGCGTTGTGACGCGGCCCGCTTCGGTCAGCATCCCGGGAATGATCGTGTGCATCGGGCGCTTGCCACCGGCCAATTCATTGGGGTGCCCCTCTTCAAGGGTAAAGCCCGCGCCCCGGTTTTGCAGCAGGATGCCGAATTTCTCCGACGCAATGCCCGACCCGAACCCGTGAAAGATCGAATAGATCAGCGACACAGCCATGCGATCGCGATCAACGACGGTGATGTAAATCGTGTCGCGATGCACCGCTTCGCTCAGCGGTTTCGCTGCGGCCATGGCCTTGTTCGGGTCAATCAGTGCTGCCAGTTTTGCCGCCGTTTCAGGCGCCAGCATGTGATCAAGCCGCGTGGTGTGGGCCGGGTCGGCGATAAAGCGGTTGCGCGCGTCATAGGCAAGCTTGGTGGCCTCGGCCTCGATATGAACGCGCTCTGCGCCAAACGGGTCCATGGCGGCGATGTCGAAATGCTTGAGAATGTTCAAAAGCAGGATCGCGGTGGCGCCCTGACCGTTGGGCGGATGCTCGACCAGGTTGGCGCCTTTATAGGCGCCACTCACCGGGGTGGTATAATCACAGCGCTGCGCGGCGAAATCCTCGGCCCTATGCGCGCCGCCCATGGCGTTGAGGGTCGCCAGCATATCCTCGGCGATCTCGCCTTCGTAAAATGCGGCGCGCCCGTCCTTGGCAATCCGGCGTAGAACCTCGGCCTGACCGGGGGCGCGGAACATCTCGCCGGGTTTCGGCGGTGTGCCGCTCGGCATGAAATGACGCAGGCCGTGGCCCTGTAACATCTTGCCCGCGGTGGGCCAGTCATGCGCCACACGCGGTGCCACGGGAATGCCTTGGTCTGCATAATGGATCGCCGGGGCAAGCAGCGTATCAAGGCCAAGACGACCATGATCGTCGCTCAACTGGCAAAACGCATCCATGGCACCGGGGATGGTCACCGCATGGGCACTATTTAGGGGAATTGTGGCGTGGCCTTGCGCGCGCAGCGCAGCGGCGTCTGCGGCTTTGGGGGCGCGCCCAGAGCCATTAAGCGCATGAATCTGGTCCTCGCCTGGCTTGGTGAAAAGCACAAAGCAATCGCCCCCGATGCCGGTCATCTGCGGCTCGCAAATGCCTAGCAAAACCGCACCGGCAATCGCCGCATCCATGGCGTTGCCGCCTTGTTGAAGAATATCAATCGCGGCCTTGGCCGCCAGAGGGTGCGATGTGGCGCACATTCCGTTCGTGGCAAATGTGGCCGAGCGGCCGGGCAGGTGAAAATCGCGCATGTCAGCTCCGTTATCCTGATGTTGACCGGACATTAGGACGTGCGACATGATTTGCCAATTGCAGCGAGGATTTTAAGGAAGCAGGGGATTTGAAAGGGCCGTGACGGTAGTACCTCGACGCCGCACACTGGGTGGGGGCTATTACGCACGGCGCCGAGGGAAGCCATATGCAGCTACAGGTATATGTATGGCTGGTGTATGCGGCGCCATTTTGAAGAAATTAGGGTTAGATTGGGGCATCAACACGGATAGGTTGTATCAGGGGGCTGCGCGCAGGAATTCAAGCGTCAGATGGTTCATTCCATCGCGCCGCTCATAGGCAACCCGCTCTGCGAGGTCGCGAATCAGAAACCAGCCGAATCCCCCCTCAGGCAGGTCATCACGTGGTCCGGAGGGATCTGGCAATTTGCCTTGCGGCAGGCAAAGCCCGGGCAAGGGCGCGCCGCCATCGCACAGCAGAAAACAAAGCCGATCCGGCTTGATTGACACTTTCAGCATAATGTCGCGCGACTCACCCGTGGCATAGGCATGCTCGACGATGTTGTTCAGAGCCTCGGCCATGGCAAGCTCGACCGAGCCGGAAGTTTCATCGCTCACGCCTTCGGCCAAAAGCCGGGACCGCACCGTCAGCAATGTGTCACGCACCGCCAGTTCAGAGGCTCTCGCCGTAAGCGTAAAATCCGTTGGAGTGCCATCGACAGTCACCGCGATGTCCCTTTTTAACTGCTCGCCCCTTGGGTAACCCGGCCTTTGATCAACCTGTTGCACGGGCTTTGAGGGCAATGATATCGTCATGAATCACAAAAACAGTATCCATTCGCGTCAAACGAAAGACTTTGGCCACATCGGTCGTCAGCCCGGCCAGATCAAGCCGTTGGTTGCCACTCAGCTGTTTCATCGCGGCGACAATGGCACCAAGACCGCTTGAATCCACGAAGGTGACATTGCTGAGGTCGAGCACGATATGCGTCGGGCCTTGCGATGTGACATCGCGCATCTTGTCCTTGAACCGGATGGCGGCGGCGGCGTCAATCCGCGCCTCGGCCACGGTTATGATATTCATGTCATTGTGATATGTTGATTGCAGGTCCATGGTGCCTCCGGCGGGATACGTAGTAATACAGCCAAGGCTAGACCCAATTGGTTACCATTCGGTATGCAGGATCAGGATATTCAGGAGGCAGGGCAATGAATGAGGTCGTGATCGCAGGGGCGGCACGCACCCCGATGGGTGGATTTCAGGGAGATTTCGACGGGGTGGAGGCCGCCGTATTGGGCGGGGCCGCTATTCGCGCGGCCCTTGCCGATGCTCGCACCGTTTCGGTTGACGAGGTGCTGATGGGCTGTGTTCTGCCCGCAGGCCAGGGGCAGGCCCCCGCGCGCCAGGCCGGGTTCGTCGGCGGCTTGGGCGAAGAGGTGCCCGCCACCACGCTCAACAAGATGTGCGGGTCCGGGATGAAGGCGGCGATGATCGGCTTTGATCAGATCGCCCTGGGCCACACCGATTTGATGATCGCGGGCGGCATGGAATCGATGTCAAACGCGCCTTATCTTTTGCCAAAAATGCGCGGTGGCGCGCGGCTTGGGCATGCGCAGGCGATGGATCACATGTTCCTTGACGGGCTTGAAGACGCCTATGACAAGGGCCGTCTCATGGGCACATTCGCCGAAGATTGCGCCGAGAAATTCCAATTTACCCGTCAGGCTCAGGATGAATACGCGCTTGCCTCGCTGCAAGGTGCGCTCGATGCGCAATCCTCGGGCGCGTTTGACGGCGAAATCGCCCCGGTCTCCCTCCAGACCCGCAGGGGCGAGGTGATCATTTCCCAGGATGAACAACCGGCCAAGGCCCGGCCTGACAAGATCCCGGATCTCAAACCTGCCTTTCGCAAGGACGGCACCGTCACGGCGGCCAATTCCAGCTCGATCAGCGATGGCGCGGCGGCGCTTGTTCTGGCATCCCGTACAACCGCCGAAGCACGCGGGCTGAATATTCGCGCCCGCATTCTGGGCCATGCCAGCCACGCCCAGGCCCCCGGTCTTTTCACTACGGCGCCCGTGCCCGCGGCGCAAAAGCTGCTCAAGGCCATCGGCTGGTCGGTGGCTGATGTCGATCTCTGGGAGGTGAACGAGGCTTTTGCCGTGGTGCCGATGGCCTTCATGCACGAAATGGGGCTCAGTCGCGACAAGGTTAACGTCAACGGCGGGGCCTGCGCCCTCGGTCACCCGATTGGCGCAAGCGGCGCCCGGATCATGGTCACCCTGCTCAATGCCCTTGAAAAACGCGGCCTCAAACGCGGTGTTGCGGCGATCTGCATTGGTGGTGGCGAGGGCACGGCAATCGCGATCGAGCGGGCGTGATCCCAGGTTTGCGGGCGTAAAAGGGGCTGAGCATGCGGATTGACTACGACGAAATCACCAGGACCATCGCCGCGTTGACCTCTGGCGAGACAGATGTGGTCGCGCTGATGGCCACGGTTGCCTGCGAGTTGCATCATGCCGATGACCGGTTCGACTGGACCGGGTTTTATCGGGTGACAGGGCCGGAAATGCTCAAGATCGGCCCCTATCAGGGCGGGCATGGCTGTCTGCAGATCCCATTTGCGCGCGGGATCTGCGGCGCTGCGGCGCGCAGCGGCGAGGTGCAGCTTGTCGATGACGTGGATGCCGTCGCTGACCACATCGCCTGCGCCAGTTCGACCCGATCCGAGATCGTCCTGCCGGTGCGCGACACAGAGGGTGCGTTGCTGGGCGTGCTGGACATCGACAGCGATCAGCCCGCGGCTTTTACCCAAACCGACACGGTGCGGTTGAGCGAGATTTTGCAGATGGTCTTTGGGCGGCTTTGAGCAGGGTCCGCACAGCAACAGGCATTGGTTTTGGTTGAAAGTGCGGGTGCCTCCGGCGGGGATATTTTTGGCCAGAAGAAACCCGGCAGTGGTCTAACGGGTCGGCGTGGTGTAAGCGGCAGGCATGTCTGATTATGCCCCCCCAACCGACCCGCTTGACGTGTTGCATGACGACCATGAGATCCTTGTGGTCAACAAGCCAGCCGGGCTTTTATCTGTGCCCGGCAAGGGCGCGCATCTCGCCGATTGTCTTTTGGCGCGGGTGCAGGATGCCTATCCGCAGGCGCTTTTGGTGCACCGGTTGGATCGCGATACCTCTGGGGTGATGATCTTTGCGCTGACCCCGCATGCGCAGCGCCACCTGGGTCTGCAATTTGAAAAGCGGCAGACGAAAAAGACTTATGTCGCGCGGATCTGGGGCAAGCTTGAGCAAAAGACCGGCGAAGTTGTCTTGCCGCTCATTGTGGACTGGCCCAACCGGCCTTTGCAAAAGGTCTGCCATGAGACCGGGCGCGCGGCGTTCACCGAATGGCGGGTGATGCGCCATGGCACCGATGAAACCCGGGTGCGGCTTACCCCCAGGACCGGGCGCAGTCATCAGTTGCGCGTGCATATGCTGGCGCTCGGGCATCCGATCCTGGGCGATCCTCTCTATGCCACGGGGGCGGCGCGCGATTTCTCCCGGCTTATGCTGCATTCCGAAGAGCTTCGCATTCGCCATCCCGATGGCGGGGCGGGGGTGAAATTTCGCGCCAAGGTGCCGTTTTAGGCCTCAGAGGCGTATCCATCCATCAGGGATCAGATCGGGATTCGAGATTTTATCTGTCCCGAACCAGTTTCGGGGCGCGATCACCTGCTTTTCCGGCGAGGGATCAAGCCAGGCCCCCCACCAGGAAAACGTTGAATTGGCAATCACGTGATGGGCGCAGCGCGACATCAGGGCAAGATCGAAATGGCCGTTCGCTTCGTCATTGATATCCACCACGACCCGATCCTCTCCAAGGTCGAGGGTGGCGCGCGCCCAGTCGGGATCGTTCGAGAAAATGAAACATTGGGGCGTTTGGCCAAGGTCATGTTCCAGCCGCTCGATCGCCTGGCGGTAATAGGCGGGGGGGCAGGCGGCATAGCTTTCACTGGCAAGGTAATCGCCGCGCCGCACATGCACCGAGACCGGCAGCTTTGCCGCCTTGATCCGTGCGGCCATGTCGGCATTGGCGCCCGCAAGCGGGGTGGTCATCACCAGATCATCGCGCAGCCGCGTGGCAATAGGCGCGAAATAACGCTCGGATTGCCAATAGCCGTGCAGATAGGTGCCGGGGTCAAGGCTGAAGAACCCCGGCTCAAATCCAAGGTCGGCTTCGCGGTGAAACTGCGGATTGCGCCCGAAGGCACGCCACAGAGCATAGCGCAATGCCCCGTCTGATTTGGCTGGCGGCAGGGGGCCGCCCCGGATAAAACGCGCCGCGCCAAAATGCTCAAAACAATCGCGCCGGGCCTGTTCACCGCCAACATAGCGGCTATCAAGCGCCAGATCGCAACCCAGATGATCGGCAAGCGCGCGGCCCGCCGCATATTGGAACAGCTGATTGCCCGTTCCGCCAAAAAGCCGGGCGATGATCATTCTGCGTCCCCGATGGCAAAGCCGCCCTCGGCGGGCGCCATGCTGTGGCGAGAGGCCTCTGCCACGCCCCGGCGATAGCGATAGCGCGCCCATTCGCGGCCCAACCTCGCCAGGGCTGGTAGGCGGGCAGCGCCCTGAATGGTCGAGCCGTCAAGCCGATCGGCGATATCGCTGATGCCCGAGGGCAGGATCGTGGCGGGGCGCAGCCCGGTCTGCCAATGGCTTTGCACAAAGGTATCAACCGGCCGGTCAAACCGGTCGCTGAGCGTCAGAAGATGGCGTGCGGTTGCATGGCTTACCATTTGCGCGGTGCTGCGCAGCCCGCCGCGCTCGGGGATGCTCAGCGCGCAGCCTCCCGCCATGTCGATCAACCTGGAGCGGCCTTTGAGGGCGCGGGTCTGAAACTGGATATATCCCAGCGGCTCGATATGGGTGCGCGCAAGGCCAAGGGCCGTGCGATAGATTTCGGGGGTGATCGCGGCGTCATCCTCGATGATCAGGCCGGCCGAGAGGTCGCGGCGCACAATCTCGGCCCAGATCTGGCGGTGGCTGAGAAAACAGCCGATTTCGCCGGTGTTGAGAGGAAACGGATAGGCAGGACCGAAAAGCCCCGCGCCGATGGTCGCGGACAGCTCGGTTGACGACAGCGTCGCGCCGTCAACCGCCGCCCAGAGTTCGCCCGGAAGGGCACAGTTGGCAAGCAGATCGCGCGCGTTGTCCCGCCGTACCGTGGCACGCAAAAGATGCAGGACGAACGCGTGGACCTGCATGCGCCTCAGGCGTCCGGCGTCCAGCCCGAGACGGATTTGACCTCGAGGAAATCCTCGATGCCCCATTTGCCGCCTTCGCGCCCGTGGCCCGATTGTTTCATGCCACCGAACGGCGCCCCGGCGCCGCGCGACTGGCCGTTCATTTCCACCATGCCAGAGCGCAGCGCGCGCGCCACGCGATTGGCGCGGGCCGGGTCTGTGGTCTGGACATAATTGGTCAACCCGTAAGGCGTGTCATTGGCGATCGCGATGCCGTCTTCTTCGCTGTCAAACGGGATGATCGACAGGACCGGCCCGAAGATTTCCTCGCGCGCGATGGTCATGTCGTTGGTCACATCGGCAAACACCGTGGGTTTCACATAAAACCCGCGATTAAGCCCATCCGGGCGCCCCGTGCCACCGGCGACAAGGCGCGCGCCCTCGTCGATGCCCTTCTGGATCAGGGCCTGAATCTTGTCGAACTGTACCTCGTTCACCACCGGGCCGATATGGCGGCCCTCTTGGTTTGCGGGGCCGACGGTGATGCTATTGGCGGCGGCGGTGGCGGTTTCAACGGCGGCGTCATAGATGCCGCGTTGCACAAGCATCCGCGTCGGGGCGTTGCACGATTGGCCAGAGTTGTTCATGCAGCGCAAAACACCACGTTTCACAGCCTTTTCATCGGCATCGGCAAAGATCAGGTTGGCGCCCTTGCCGCCAAGTTCAAGGCTGACGCGCTTGAGGCTGTCGGCGGCGGATTTCGAGATAAGCTTGCCCGCGCGCGATGAGCCGGTGAAACTTATCATGTCGACATCCGGGTGCGCGGTAAGCTGGCTTCCGACACCGGCACCATCGCCGTTCACAAGGTTGAATACCCCCTTGGGCAGACCGGCCGCATCGACGATCTCGGCAAAGATAACGGCGTTGAGCGGTGATTCCTCGGACGGCTTGAGCACCATGGTGCAGCCCGCGACCAGACCCGCAATCACCTTGAGCGTGACCTGATTCATCGGCCAGTTCCACGGCGTGATCATGCCGACAACGCCCACACCTTCGTGCAGGATGCGGTCGTTCGGCGCGTGATCGCCAAGCGGTTCGTCAAACTGGAAGTCGCGCGCGACCTTTAGGAAGGACGAGATATGCCAGCTCCCGGCGCCGACCTGTTGTTCGCGCGCCATGTCGATGGGGGCGCCCATTTCAAGGCTGATCGCCTGCGCCATGTCCTCTGCGCGGTCCTTGTAGGCCTCTAGAATCTTTTCGCAATAAGCGATACGTTCGGCGGGCGGGGTCGCCATCCAGGCCGGAAAGGCGGCTTTTGCGGCGGCAACGGCAGCATCGGTATCGCCCTGACCGCCAAGCGAGATCACCGCGCAGGGCTCTTCGTTCGAGGGGTTGATCACAGCGTGATCATTGGACGCAGTGGGGTTGACCCAGGCACCGTTTATATAGAACTGACGTTTCTCGATCATGGTTGACCTCCATAAATTTGGCGGCACTGTGTCAGGGGCAATACCAACCTGCAAGGTTGGATTATCGGGCGGCTCTGAAATTTGATCAAATTGCGGAGCTGCCAGGCGACTGAAACACAAGAAAGGATGCATCCTATGGGCCTTCGTATCAATGACACTATCCCCGATCTGAACGTTGAGACAGATCTTGGCACGTTTTCTCTGCATGAGTGGATTGGCGACAGCTGGGCGATCCTGTTCTCGCATCCCAAAGACTTTACCCCCGTCTGCACGACCGAATTCGGCGCTGTGGCCCAGCTTGCCGATGAATGGGAAAAGCGCGGCACCAAGGTAATCGGCATCTCCGTGGATGGCGTCGAAGACCACAAGAAATGGAAGACCGATATCGAGAGCTATGGTGGCGCCAAGCCGACCTTTCCGATCATCGCCGACGAGGGGCTGGCGGTGGCAAAGGCCTTTGATATGCTGCCCGCCGAGGCCTATATGCCCGATGGCCGCACCCCCAACGACAGCGCCACGGTGCGCAGCGTCTTTATCGTCGGTCCCGACAAACAGCTCAAGCTGTCGATGACCTATCCGATGAGTGTGGGGCGCAACTTTGCCGAGGTGCTGCGGGCGCTTGATGCCTTGCAGACCACCACCAATAACGGTGTGGCAACGCCCGCCGACTGGACCGTCGGTCAGGATGTGATCATCCCGCCCACGGTCAGCAACGAGGATGCCAAGGCCAAGTTCGGCGAATTTGACGCGGTTCTACCCTATCTGCGCAAAGCCAAGCTTCCGGGCTAAGACCCGCCCCACCGGCGCGGCGGCTTAGCTGTCGCGCCGGAACTCTGCCATCTGGCTGGCGCCGCCAAGATGAGGGTGCGCGCCGCCGATATCGCTCAGGCTGACGCCGTACCCGCGCCGCGCCGCAATCGCCCTTGCCCATTTGGCAAAGGTCTCGCGCCCCCATTCAAAATGATGCCCCGGATGGCGAAACCGGTGCGCGGGCACGCAGAGGATCGGATTGTAATCGGCATTGGGTGTGGTGATCAGCACGGTTTCGGGCCGCATATCCCCAAACAGCGCGTTTTCAAGCCGGGGCAGATCGCCAAGCGGCAGATGTTCGATGGTTTCCACAAGACAGGCACAGTCATAGCCACGCAGGTTCGGGTGCGCCCTGATCATCGAGGCCTGCGCAAGGCTTATCTTGGCGCGCCTCGCCTCTGGCAGCGCGCGTATCTCTGCCTGAAGCGCGGTAAGCGAGGGCCGGTGGATATCAAGCCCGGTGATCCGGGTGATCTGGGGCAGGGGGGCCAGCCGCAAAATCAGATCACCATCGCCACAGCCCAGATCAAGCAGGGTGCGCGCGCCGGATTGCACCACGGCGGCGATGATCGCGCGCAGGCGATCCTCGTGCAAGGCACTGGTCATGGCGTGATTCCTGGCATCTCTTGGCATTCCCCTCTGTTGCCCCATTGCCTTAGCCGCGCAAGCGGGGCGGGATCAAGCAGGGGCTGGCATGGACAGCGGCGCGGTTTTTGCCTATCGCTTGGCCAGGCGACAAAAGCGAGGATAGCATGGACCGGCCCGCCCCCTTCAAGATCAACGGCGACGTCATAGCCCCCGGCACCCGCCGCACTGTTGATATTCCGGTCAGTACCTTGTCCAACCATACGCCGGTCAACCTGTCGGTGCATGTCATCCACGGCAAACGGCCGGGGCCGGTTTTGTTCGTGTCGGCCGCCATTCACGGCGACGAGGTGATCGGTGTGGAAATCATGCGCCGACTGTTGCGCGCCACGCCTCTCAAATCGGTGGCAGGCACGCTTTTGGCGGTGCCGATCGTCAATACCTTCGGGTTTCTCAACCATTCGCGCTATCTGCCCGACCGGCGCGATCTGAACCGCTGTTTTCCGGGCCTCTCCGGGGGCTCGATGGCGTCACAGCTGGCGCATATCTTCATGACCGAGGTCGTGCAGCGCGCCGATTTCGGGATTGATCTTCATTCGGCGGCGATCCACCGCACCAACCTGCCGCAGATCCGTCTTACGCCGGGCAATGCGCGGCTGGCCGACCTTGGTCAGGCCTTTGGCGCGCCGGTGATGATGGAATCCAGGCTGCGCGAGGGATCGCTGCGCATGGCCGCCGAAGAGGCCGGGGTCGATGTGCTGCTTTACGAGGGCGGCGAGGGGCTTCGGTTTGACGAATTTGCCGCGCGCGCGGGCCTGAACGGTATCCTGCGGGTGATGCATCAGCTCAAGATGATCGGTGCCAAGGGCGTGCCGCGGACCCGCGGCGTGCCGGTGCGCGCCAGTCAGTCAAGCTGGTATCGTGCGCCGCGCGGCGGGCTGTTTCGCGGCTATGTTGCCGTTGGCGATGCGGTGCAGCCGGGCACGGTGCTTGGTGCGATTGCCAATGCCTTTGGCGATGTGGAAAGCGAAGTCGTCTCCGATATGGGCGGCATCGTGATCGGGCGCACAAACATGCCGGTGGTGTATGAGGGTGACGCCCTGTTTCATGTCGCCGAAACCTCGCGCGGCGAGGCCGCCGCCGAAGACATCAGCGCGCATCTCGATGCGGCCCCGCTTTTTGACGAGGATGAAATCATCTGATCGCGCAGGGCAGGGGGCACAAGAACGGCATGGCCAGACGCACCACCGATATCAACGACATTGCCTTTGGCGTGATCCGTGTGCGGATGCGGCTTCATTTCATGCTGACGCCTAAGGGCGACCGGCAGGCCGTCAAGTATTTCGTGATCGGCCATCCGCGCAATGGCACCACGACCCTGCACAAACTGTTTGTTGCCAATGGTCTCAACAGTTTTCACGATTCCCGCGATTGGCAAACCGGGCGCCATGATGCGTTTTCCGATTTCGGCCAGCTCCGCCCCGTCGCGGGGTATGACCGGACCTATCCCAACGCGCGTTTCATCCTGAATTTCCGGCCTCTGCGCCATTATCTAAACAGCATCGCGACGCATCATCAAAAGGTGTTCAGCGTGCAGAATTTCATCAACGAGGCCTATCGCCGCGCCGAATATTTCGCCTGGGCGCTGGACTATTTCAAGGGCCGCGACGATTTTATCGCCGTCAATATCGAGGCCCCCGGCGCGGTGCGCGCGGTTGCCGATTTCTGGGGCTTTGCCGTCAAAGAGCCGCCCGAGGGCCTGATCAACAACGTCTCGACCCGCCCGAAACTGGAGCAGAACAGCGCCAACATCGAAACCGCTTTGGCGGCGCTTGACCTTGTGGAAGAGGCCGGGCGCGGCTGTCTGGTGTCGCGTCTCAACGGCGCGCGCCAGACGGCCCTTTTGGCGGCGCGCGATACGATCCGCTGTGTGCAGTAGCGCCTAACTATTGCGCCGATAGCGAAATACCCCGGTGCCGCTGGCAACCAGCGTGCCGCTGTCGTCGCGCACTTCACCCCTGGCGAAATAGCTGGTCTTGCCACCCCCGGTGCGCCAGCCTTCGGCGACAAGAACCTTGCCTTTCGCTTGTGCCAGATAATTCACCGTCATCGACAGCGTCAGCGCCATTTGCGAGCGGTCCGGATCGCCGGTATAGCACCCCGCAAACCCCATCGCCGTATCAAGCAGGGTGGCATGAATGCCGCCATGCGGCAGGCCCTGCCGGTTCATCAGGTAGGGGTGCAACGGCAATTCGATGCGCGCGTAATCGGGCGACCAACCGGTTATCGAGAACCCAAGGTGGGTTTGCAGGGCCGAAGGCGCCTCAAGCAGCGCAGGGTCAAAGTCATCAGTCATGGTGTTCCTTTCGCCGCGCCGAGGCCAGAGCGCGCAAATTCGGGCACAAATTGGCCAAGTTGCAAGCCGCGCTCGGGGTCGGAGGCGTTGCCATCAAGCGCGCGTTTTTTCACACCTTGCAGAATGGCAGCCATGCGGAAATAGCAAAATGCCAGATAAAACCCGAAATTCTCGATGCCGCTTAACCCGCGCCGCTCGCAATAACGCTCGATGAAGTGCTGATCGCTCCAGAGGCCAAGCGCCGCGCGATCGACCCCGGCCAACCCGCGCCCTTCGCGGGTGGCGGGCATCGACCATTGCATAATCACGGCCGCCAGATCGGCGTAGGGGTGTCCGATGGTCGACAGCTCCCAATCCAGCACCGCAAGACAGCGCGCGCTGTCCTTGGCGAACAACAGGTTATCAAGTCGATAATCGCCATGCACCAGGGTGCGCTGTCCGTCATCGGGGGGGATATTGCCATCAAGCCATGTCATCAGCGTGGTCATATCCGGCAGATCGTCGGTCTGGGTGGCGGTGTATTGCTTTGACCAGCGGTCGACCTGTCGGCGGTAGTAATTGCCCGAGGGCCCGTAATCCGACAGGTTTGCGGCGGTGATATCCACATCATGGATCGCGGCCAGAACCCGGTTCATTTCATCAATCAGCGCGCCGCGCTCGGGGGCGGTCATGCCGGGCAGGCTCGGGCTGTCAAAGTTGCGCCCCTGCACCTCGTCCATGATGTAGAACGGCGAGCCGATCACGGTCTCGTCTTCGCAGAGCACGTGCATCTTGGCGACCGGCACGTCGCCCCCCTCAAGCGCGCGCTGCACCCGAAATTCGCGCTCAACCGCATGGGCGGACTTGAGCAAGACGCCCGGCGGTTTGCGGCGCAGCACGAAATTGCGCGCCGGTGTCTGCAACAGATAGGTCGGGTTCGATTGCCCGCCGCTGAATTTGGTGGCGCTCAGCGGGCCCTCGAAACCGGGCAGATGGTCTTTAAGCCAAGCGGCGACAGCGCTCGTGTCAAAGTCGTCGCTCATGTGCGAGCCTCGCGCAATTCAGGCAGAACATAGTCGCAATACCGCTCCCGCAGGGTCAGTTTCGACACCTTGCCGGTGGCGGTCAGCGGCAGGTCCTCGACCCAGAGCAGGTCATCGGGTAATTGCCAATGGGCGAAATGCGCGGCCATATGGGCGTGCACATCGGCCAGCGTCGGGCGATCCTCGCCTTCGGGCACGGCGATGAGAACCGGGCGTTCACCCCATTTGGGATGGGGCACGGCGATCACCGCGCAGGCGGCAATGGCAGGGTGCGCGATAGCGGCGTTTTCAAGGTCAATTGAGCTAATCCATTCGCCGCCCGATTTTACCAGATCCTTGGCGCGATCCCGGATCACAAGCAATCCGTCGGGCGCAACCGAGGCGACATCGCCGGTGCCGAACCAGCCCTCACCATCCATTGCGGCGCGGCTTGCGGCATCGTTGTTGAAATAGCCGCTGATCACGGTATTGCCGCGCACGTATAGTTCGCCGCTGGCCTCACCATCATGCGGTTGGCGCTTGCCCTCATCATCGACGATCTTGAATTCGACCCCGAAAATCCGCCGCCCGGCACAAGCCTTGGCGGTGATCCTGTCGGCCTCAGGGGCCTCTTGCAGCGCAGGGGGCAAGACGCCGTGGGTGCCTATCGGGCTCATTTCCGTCATGCCCCAGGCCTGACAGACGGTAACGCCGCGCGCCTCATAATCCTCGATCATCACACGCGGCGCGGCCGATCCGCCGACCACCAGATCGTCAAATCCTTGGGGCACGCGCCCCTGCGCCTTGATTTCGGCCAGAAGACCTGCCCAAACCGTGGGCACGCCCCAGGCGGAATAGACCGCCTCGCTGTCCATCAGGCGAAACAGGCTTGCGCCATCAAGCGCCGCGCCGGGCATCACCATGGTCATGCCGGTCAGCGGCGCGGTATAGGGCAGGCCCCAGGCGTTGACGTGAAACAGCGGCACCACCGGCATGATCCGCGCCCCGGCGCGAAAGCTGCTGGATTGCGACAGCGGCACCATCATCGCGTGCAACAGGGTCGAGCGATGCGAATAAAGCGCCCCCTTGGGATCGCCGGTCGTGCCCGAGGTATAGCACAGCGCCGAGGCGGTCTCTTCCGCGAATTCGGGCCAGTCGTAGGTTTGCGCCCGCCCGTCCAGAAGCTCTTCGTAACAGAGCGCGTCAAGCGTGGTCTCGGGCATATGCGCGCGCTCGCTCAGGATCACGAACCGCAGGTCATGGGGAAGCTGATCCCGGACCGCCTCGATCAGCGGCACAAATGTTGTGTCGATGAACAAGATCCGATCTTCGGCATGGTTGACGATATAGACAAGCTGTTCCTGCGAGAGGCGCGGATTGATCGTATGACAGACGGCCCCGATGGATGAGACGCCGTAATACAGCTCGAAATGGCGATAGCCGTTCCAGGCCAGCGTCGCGATCCGGTCGCCAAACTTCACCCCCAGCCGATCAAGCGCATGCGCAAGCTGCGACACCCGCGCGAGCGTCTCCGGGTAAGTGGCGCGGTGAATATCACCTTCCGTGCGCACCGAGACAATCCCCTGATCGCCATAGGCCGCCGCCGCATGGCTCAGGATGTCAATGATCCTGAGCGGGCGGTGCATCATCTGTGCCTGCATGGGGCATCGTCCTGTTGTTTCCTGCGTTCGGGGCAACGGTGACATGAAACCCCACAAGGATCAATTGCCGCCGGGGGTCTTGACCTCTGGCCGTGTCGGGCGCATGTGCAAGGCATCCCAACCCGCGTAAAGAGGCCCGCCCATGAGCTTTGATCGTTCCATCAAAATCGCCCCGTCGATCCTGTCGGCGGATTTTGCCAATTTCGGCCAGGAAATTCAGGCAATCGAGGCCGAGGGCGCCGATTGGGTGCATGTCGATGTGATGGACGGGCATTTCGTGCCGAACCTCACCTTTGGTCCGCCGCTTTGCGCCGCGATCCGCCCGCATATCAAGACGGTGATGGATGTGCATCTGATGATCTCGCCGGTGGATGCCTATATTGACGCTTTCGCCGGGGCGGGCGCCGATATCCTGACCGCGCATCTTGAGGCCGGCCCGCATATTCACCGCACGCTTCAGGCCATTCGCGGCGCGGGCTGCAAGGCAGGTCTTGCGCTGAACCCCGGCACCGGGATCGAGGATCTCGATTACCTTCTGGATATGGTCGATCTGATCTGCGTGATGACGGTGAACCCCGGCTTTGGCGGGCAGAAATTCATTCATAGCCAGATCGACAAGGTGCGCCGCTTGCGCGCGATGATCGGTGATCGGCCGATCCATATCGAGATTGACGGCGGCATCACCTCGGAAACAGCACCGCTTATGGCGGCTGCGGGGGCCGATGTTCTGGTTGCGGGCTCTGCCGTGTTCAAGGGCGGCAGCGTCGCCAACCCCGCGCCTTATGGCGAGAATATCCGCCGCATCCGCACCGCCGCCGAGGCAGCCACCGCGACCATGGCATGACCCGCGCCGTCATTTTCGACCTCGACGGCACGCTGATCGACAGCGCCCCCGACATTCATGCCGCCGCCAACCGGCTTATGGCGGCGCACGGTTTTGCGGGTTTTGCCCCCGAAGAGACCCGCGCCTTTATCGGCCATGGCGTGCCGCATTTCATTGCCTGTTGTCTGCGTGCGCGCGGTGCCGAGGCGACGGGCGACTTGCACCGTCAATTGGTCGGCGAATTCGAGGCGGGCTATGAAACCGCCGTGACCCTGACAAAGCCCTACCCCGGCGTGGTCGAGGCGCTTGACCGGCTTGCCGCACAGGGGATTGCGCTCGGGATCTGCACCAACAAACCGGTCGCGCCCGCGCGCGCGGTGCTGGCGCATCTTGGTCTTGAGGCGCATTTTCCCGTGGTGATTGGTGGCGACAGTTGCCCGCAGCGCAAACCAGATCCCCTGCCGTTGCAGACGGCGGTTGCGGGCCTTGGTGCGCGTCGCGTGCTTTATGTCGGCGATAGCGAGGTTGACGCCGAAACCTCTGTGCGCGCAAAGCTGCCTTTCGCGCTTTTTAGCGAAGGCTATCGCAAGACCCCACTCGCCGACATTCCGCATCACACGGCATTCTCGGATTTCGCAGCACTGCCGGGTATTGCCGCCGCTCTCTTGACCTGATGCGCGGATTTTCCATTTGCCCCAAGGGGGATGAGCGCGCATAGTCAGGCCATGAAAACACGTCTGACCGAGGCTTTTGACCTCACGCACCCGATCATCTCCGCGCCGATGGCCTTTGCCGCAGGCGGTAAAATGGCCGCTGCCGTAAGCCATGCGGGCGGGCTTGGCCTTATCGGTGGGGGCTATGGCAATGCCGAATGGCTTGCCCAGGAATTTGGCGCGGCGGGGAATGCGGCGGTGGGCTGTGGCTTTATCACATGGAAAATGGCGGAAAATCCCGGCGTTCTTGATCTTGTGCTTGAACGCAAGCCTGCGGCGCTTGTCCTGTCTTTTGGCGATCCCGCGCCTTTCGCGCCAAGGATTGCCGAGGCCGGCGTGCCGCTGATCTGTCAAGTACAGACCCTGCGCGATGCGCAGGCCGCCGCCGAGTGCGGCGCGCAAGTGATTGTGGCGCAAGGCTCCGAGGCGGGCGGGCATGGCGAGCGGCGCGCCACCTTTACCCTAGTGCCCGAGGTGGCCGATTGGCTGGCGCGCCACGCGCCGGATGTTCTATTGCTGGCGGCGGGCGGTATTGCCGATGGGCGCGGCCTTGCGGCGGCGCTGATGCTTGGGGCCGATGGGGTTCTCGTCGGCTCGCGACTCTGGGCTTCGGCCGAGGCGAAGGTATCCTCGGCGATGACCGACGCGGCGATTGCGGCCACAGGCGATACGACGATCCGCTCAAAGGTCATGGATACCGCGCGCGGGCTGACATGGCCGGATCGCTATACCGCGCGGGTGTTGAAAAACCCGGTGACAGAGCGCTGGCACGATGATCTCGACGGCTTGCGTGCCAATCCCGCCGCGCAAAGCGACTGGGCCGAAGGCTGGGTCGCGGGGGACCCCGCACGCGCCAATACATTTGTCGGAGAGGCCACCGGCCTTATCCACGACCGCCCGCCGGTGGCGCAGATCATCCAGGGCATGGTGGCTGAGGCCGAGGCGCTTTTGACCCGCGCGCCGGGTTGGGCCGGGGCATGAACCTGAGCACGCGCCTGATGCAGGAGGTCGCGGCGCGGCGCGATGATCTGGTGCGCCTGACGCAGGATCTGATCGCGATCCCGACGCTTAATCCGCCGGGCGACAATTACCTTGAGATTTGCGAATACCTTGACCGGCGCCTGTCCGGCGCGGGGTTCGAGACCCAACTGATCCGCGCCCATGGTGCGCCGGGTGACAGCGACCGCTATCCGCGCTGGAATATCATCGCGCGCCGCGAGGGGAGCGCGCCGCGCCCCTGCGTGCATTTCAACAGCCATATCGACGTGGTCGAGGTTGGCCACGGCTGGAGTGTCGATCCCTTTGCAGGGCTGGTCAAGGATGGCCGGGTCTATGGGCGCGGGGCCTGTGACATGAAGGGCGGCATGGCGGCCTCGATCATCGCCGCCGAGGCCTTTATTGCGGTCTGCCCCGATTTCACCGGCGCGATTGAAATTTCTGGCACGGCGGATGAAGAATCCGGCGGGTTTGGCGGTGTCGCCTATCTTGCCGAACAGGGATTTTTCAGCCCCGAACGCGTCGATCACGTGATCATCCCCGAGCCGCTGAACAAGGATCGTATATGCCTTGGGCATCGCGGGGTCTGGTGGGCCGAGATCGAAACCAAGGGCGAGATCGCGCATGGCTCTATGCCATTTCTGGGCGATTGCGCGGTGCGCCACATGGGTGCGGTCATGGCCGAGATGGAGGCCAGCCTTTTCCCCGCGCTTGCCGCGCGGCGCACCGATATGCCGGTGGTGCCCGATGGCGCGCGCGCCTCGACGCTCAACATCAACTCGATCCACGGCGGCGAGCCGGAACAGGCCAGGGATTACACCGGCCTGCCAAGCCCCTGCGTGCCGGATCGCTGCCGCATGGTGATCGACCGCCGCTTTCTGATCGAAGAGGATATCGGCGCGGTCGAAACCGAAATTCGCGACCTTCTGGAAACCCTGCGCAGTGGGCGTCCGGGCTTTGATTATGATATCCGCGAATTGCACCGCGTCCTGCCGACGATGACCGAGAAAGGCGCGCCGGTTGTGGGCGCGGTGGCGCAGGCGATAGAACAGGTTTTTGGTCGTGCGCCGGATTATGTTGTCAGCCCCGGCACCTATGACCAGAAACATATCGACCGGATCGGGCGGTTGAAAAACTGTATCGCTTACGGGCCGGGCATTCTTGATCTTGCCCATAAGCCCGATGAATATGTCGGCATAAAGGATATGGAACATTCAGCGCAGGTCATGGCACTGGCGCTTTGTGACCTATTGGGCGCGACGCCTGTTTCTTCTGGCTGAAAATATCCCCGCCGGAGGGGTATCCTCCTTGTGTCATGCGTTCTCAAGACGTCTCAACCCGCTTTAAAGTTCCTTAAAGGTCAGTGGTTTAAGATGTCACTGTGGTTCGGGAAATTTCGGGCAGTGTCAATTGAGATCGTAGATAACAAAGGGGATATATCAATGGCAAAATCAAATGCATTCACGGTCGCACAACTGAAATCATTATCAATGGGAAAACATTGCGATGGGCAGGGTCTGTGGTTTTACAAGCGCGCGGATGGCGGCGGCTAATGGATATTTCGCTTTCAACTGTAGGGCCGTCAACGGGAAATGGGGCTTGGGTCGTTCAAGCGGGTCGGCCTGGCCGAGGCCTGCAAGAAGGCTGACTGGGCCC
>NZ_FOVP01000029.1 GCF_900115165.1 Roseovarius lutimaris
AAAGACACCCAAGCCAAGGCCGATGCGCTGCGGGATGAGCTGATCGCCCGGACCGCCGAAAAAGAGGCGCTCTCGGAAGAGATTGACGCTCTGCGCACGGCGCAGGACGAACGCCTAGAGGATCTGGCCGCGCTTGGAAAAGAACTGGAGAGCCAGGGCAAACGCCTTGTCCATGAGCGCGAGCGTCGCCAAAATGAAACGGCAGCCCTTGGAAATCTTCTGGGGCAAACAAGACAGCAGATCTCAGAAGCACAAGCTGCTGTGAAGCAAAAATCCGATGAGCTGCACCACGAGCATCAAAAACGACATATCCTTGAGGCGCTTGCCATCACCAAGGGGGAAATCAATGCGGCCCTCATGGCGCCCTTTTTCATCCGACGCCATCAGCGCGCGCACAACAAGCTGAAGGAAGACCTGCGGCTTATCTCGGCCTCTGGCCTGTTCGAGGCTGACTGGTATGTTCAATGCTACCCCGATGTCGCTCAGGCCAAGGGAGGGCCGTTGCGTCATTTCGTCCGCTATGGTGCCTATGAGTTACGCAACCCCGGCCCCGAGTTCGACTCGCTCAGATACCACCTGGCCAATCCTGATGTCACCGCCCATGGTATGGCCGCGCTGATGCACTATGTGCGCAGCGGCAAATCCGAAGGACGTCAGGTGTTCAGGGTAGAGCAACCCTAATGGCCCTGCCCCAAGGCTGTTTGGAGTGTTTCAGTTATGTCATCGCAGCCCTCTAAAACATTGCAAACCTCGGTGGCAAACCTGCTGCACCTGCTGGCAAGCCCGGCCCTGGATGACACCGGCGCCCCCTCACTGACGCTGGATTGTCAGCTACAAGCCGGGCTGACCTGGCTGCTGGGACAGGATGATCCGGACAGCGCCAAACTCGCGGGCCTGCTGGAGGGTCTGCTGGTTCGTCTCGCACAGGACAGGCTGCCATCCCGGATCGCTCTACAGAAAGCACAGTTCGAGCTGCAACTTTTGAGGCAGCTCCAAACGGCAGCCTCTAACGACACACGACTGCACGGAGATGCCCATGCTCTGGGGGTGTTACTGGCCCGTGCGATGGGCGATCTGCCGAGAGGCCCCCGCAAAAAACTATTTTCCGCCACCGAGTATCTGGCGCTGAACCCTGATGTCGCCGCTGCCGGGCTTGATCCGCTGGAACATTATCTCTCCAGCGGAGCCGAGGAAGGCCGCGCGCCGAAAGCTCTCCGGACGCAGTGTCCCGGATCATACCCGGAAACGGAGGATGAAACCCTCATCGCCCTGATCGCATCCGAGGCGCCGCCACGGTTTTCCGTTGATCTGCCCGGTGCGCTGCGGGATGAGGCGCTGATGCTGCTCGGCCAAAAGCGGCCCAGGGTCAGTGTTGTCATGCCGACATGGAACCGGGCGCATACCGTTTTATCTGCGGTGACTTCCGCGCTGCTGCAATCTTATGCGCCACACGAGCTTATTATTGTCGACGACGGCAGCACCGATGGCACCGCCGATCTTTTGCAGGCACGCTTTCCCGAACCGATTGCCGAAAACCGGCTGATTGTGATCCGTCAGGCTCAGGCCGGTGTCTCGGCTGCGCGCAATACCGGGCTGTCCCGGACCAGCGGCGACATCATTGCCTATCTCGACAGCGACAACCAATGGGAGCCGGATCATCTGCTGTTCGGGGTGGCCGGGCTGCTTGCGACCCCCAAGGCCCAATCGGCCTATACCGCTCTTTGCCGACACAACCTGAGCGCCGGGTGGAGCGATATCCTGTACCAGCGCTATGACCGGGCCGCGCTGGCGCAGCAAAACTATATTGATCTCAACAGTTTCCTGCATCGCCGGTCTCTTTATGATACTTTTGGCGGGTTCGACACAGGATTGACGCGCCTCGTGGACTGGGATCTGGTCTTGCGCTATACGGCCGAATTTGAGCCGGTCGCCCTGCCGGTTATCACCGGGCATCATGTGATCGACAATGAAAGCCTGGGCAATATCACCATGCGGGAAAGCGCGGAGCCCAATCTGGCGCGTATCCGTGCCAAGCAGCAGGCCACGGCAGGAAAGCCGCGATGACATCTGAAACGCCGGACCCCCGCGATACCCCTGCCTGCCGCATCGCGGTCCTTGAGCAGCAGAACCGGCTTTTACTGGCCCAGGCCGAAGCGCTGCGGGTCACGCTGGCCAAGCGGAATGATGAAATAACCCGGTTGAGCGCCCTGTTGCTTGACGCCGATGCCGAAGCGGCAAAACCTGCGGGCCTGCTGGCCCGGCTGCTGAAGCGCCGCTGAGCCATGCGGCCCCTGCCCTCAGATGATGATATTGCCCGGATCCGGACGGCGGCGCTTTTCGATATCTGCTGGTACGTGCGGCACTATCCCGATGTTGCCCGCCTGACGCTGGACCCGGCCACGCATTTCGCCCGGATCGGGGCGTTTCTCGGGCGTGATCCGGGGCCCAACTTTTCCTCCCGTTTCTATCTTGCCAGCAATCCGGATGTGGCCGCTGCCGGGATCAATCCGCTGCTGCATTACCTGAGCACCGGTCGGGCCGAGGGGCGACTGCCGCATCCCGGGGCCCTGCGCCCGCTGCAAACCGGTCCGCAGGCCCGGCTCTCTCATCTGCGCCATCTGCTTGAAACCGGTGGCCTGGATGATGGGCCCCGTATGATGCTGAAAGAGCTGGCAGGCCTTCAGGATACACCGGACATCGCCGCCGGAGCAGCCGAGGCTCTGGCATTCTGGAGCCTGCAGCAGGGGCAGGCGGCTGACGCCCAACGCTGGCTCGAGACCCGGCTCCAGATCGAACCGGGCGCCGAAGCCCGGCTTGCCCCGCTTCAGATAATTGCCGCCATCAGGGCCGGGGATGTCCCCGGCGCCCGCAATATTGCCGCCACGGCCCCTGACAGCATCGCCCTGCATCTTGCGCGCAGCTGGCTGGGGGCCACCGAAGAGGAGCGCCTGAGCTGTCTCAACATGGCGTTATCGCGATCCGGCCTGTCTTCTGTCTCCTGCATCGACGGGCCGGAGGCCGCTTTTGACCGGCTGACCTGCCCCACCCCGGCCTGTCCTGCCGGAGACAGACCGCTGATCACTGTTCTGATGGCGGTTCACAATAGCGAGGATACACTAAACACGGCCATCCGGGCCATCCAGGCCCAAAGCTGGCCCGCGTTCGAGCTTGTTGTCATCGACGACGCCAGTACGGATAGGACTGCCGCAATTGCAGGCGCTGCTGCTGAACAGGATCAGCGCATCCGCCTGATCACGCTGGATCAGAATATCGGGGCTTACGGTGCCCGCAACGCAGGGCTGGCAGAGGCGAAAGGGCAGTTTATCACCCTGCACGACGCCGATGACTGGTCGCATCCCGACAGGTTGTCGCGTCAGGTGACATTCCTGCTTGAAAACCCCGGCTATGCGGGCTGCCTGAGCCAGCAGGCGCGGTATACCGCCGATCTGCGGGTCAGCCGCTGGACAGGGACCGGGGCCCTTGTCTTTGAAAACCTGACCTCCCTGATGCTGCCCACCGATCTGATACGCAACTGTCTTGGCGGCTGGGACAATCTGCGCGTCTCATCGGATAGCGAACTGCTGCGTCGCACCCGAAAGCTTTTCGGAGAGCGCGCTGTGGTTGCCCTTGAAACCGGCCCGCTGGCACTGCAACGCGACAGCACCGGCAATGCAACAGCCGACAGTGCCACCGGCATGGGCTGGTTTTATTACGGAGCCCGCCGGGAATATTATGAGGCCCAGTTGCACCACCACGCGACCGCCAGCACGTTGTTCTACCCCCCCGGCGCCCCTCGCGCCTTTCCCGCCCCGGAGATCCTGAAAAGCCGCAGGACCGCGCGCAGGGAACACCGGCTGGACCGGGTCTATGCCGGCATTCTGACCGTCCTCGACGACAGCCTTGAGGCCCTGCTTGGCTGGCTGGAGGAGGATCGTATTGCGGGCCGGTGCGCCGGGTTAGTGCCGCTTTACGCCACCACAATGCCCGCCGAGGGCGGGCTTTTCATCCACCCGAAACTTCGTGCTCTTGTTGACGGTCATTATGTGCGCATTCTGTGTTATGGGGAACAGGCACGCTGTGATCGCTATCGCCGTCTGCCCGGGCAAGACGTACCGGAGCCGCACCGCTACCTGCCGCGGATCCATGAGGGAGGCCGGATCGTACTGACCCCTGGACAGGCCCCGGACGCGGGGCAGGCGCACGCATAAACGCAGCGTACGGACCTGTAACCAACCATCAAGGCCGTTGTCCGCACTCTGCCGCAGTCCTTCTTTTTTCAGGAGACTGCAATGTCCGATCTGTCTGCCCGTCTTGCCCTGCCCTTCATTGCCCCGTCTCAGGCGCAGAAACACGTTACCCATAACGAGGCCCTGCAACAGCTTGATCTGCTGGTACAGATGCGGGTGGAAGGGGTCGGGGTCACCGCGCCCCCCGTGGCCCCTGATCCCGGGGCACTTTACGCGCTCGGTGCCGGGGCTCAGGGAGATTGGGCAGGACAGGACGGGCAACTGGCCGCCTTCCTGAACGAGAGCTGGCTGTTTTTCTCCCCGCAGGAAGGCTGGCAGGCCATTGACCTCAGCACCGGTGGCACCTGGATTTACCGGGGTGGAAGCTGGCAGAATGCCCTGGATCAGCTTGAAAGCGTCGGCATTGGCACCACGGCGGATGCGGTTAACCGGCTGGCCGTCGCCGCCGAAGCGACACTGCTCAGCCATGAAGGCGCAGGCCATCAGCTCAAGATCAACAAGGCCACCCTGCCCGATACCGCCAGCCTGCTGTTTCAGACCGGCTGGTCAGGCCGGGCCGAAATGGGCCTGACCGGATCAGACGATTTCGCCATCAAGACAAGTTCTGACGGAGTCGGCTGGAGCCTGGCAGCAACCTTCGCGGCCGACACCGGCGCGGTTGGGTTCGGCGATGGTCAGCCACCACAATATGGTGGCCACCTGCGTATCGCCGACCCCAATCTTGGTAACGCCCGGCTGGAACTCCAGGCCGGTGACGCTGGCCCCGACAGCTATGCCATGATCGAGCATGCCTCCGCCGGAGGCGACTCATCACAGATGATATTCTCAGTCAACGCAGCTACCAATGCCCTGATTGATTTCAACCCTGTGGATGATGGCAGCAGTGGTGCCGCTGTCCGGTTCTTCCGAAGCACCAACAGCACCGGCCTTGCCACACTCACCCTTCACCAGGCCGATGGCAGCTCTGGATGGGAACACAGGATTGCCGGCAATTCCGACACGACCCTGTCGCTTTCCCATGACCTCGGGGTTGGCACCACCAACCCCAATGCCAAGCTGACGGTGCAGGGCAATGTCACGCCGGGCACCGACAATGCATTCAACCTTGGATCAGCGACACACCGCTGGTCTTCGATCTGGGCGGTGAACGGCACGATTCAAACCTCCGATGAACGCGATAAACATGTCGAAAACCGGATTGATCCGGCTCTGGCCACCGATCTGATCCGGCAGGTTGATCCGGTTTTCTTCAAGTGGAAGGCCGGTGGCAATGAACTCTGCGACATACCCGGCGATGATCCCGTCCCGCTGAATACCGATCAGATAGCCGCAGCCCGTGCAGATCCGATTGAACCGCATGAGATTGCCCCGGTTTATCTGCACACCCATAAGGGCAAACGAACCCATGCGGGATTTCTGGCCCAAGATGTCAAACGGGCCATGGATGCTGCCGGTATCGATTTCGGCGCCTGGGGCATCGAGAACCTGGACGCGACCGACAGCCGCCAGTTTCTGCGACCGGATCAGCTGATTCCCGTTCTCTGGGCGGCTGTCCGGTATCTGCTTGAGCAGCAGAAGGCTTAAGCCTTACAGCCGCGTGTTTCGTGACCGGACCCAGCCCAGGAAGGCCGCGTCGGGGTTCGAAAGTCGAGGCCGACCAGTCTCGGCCCACCAGCTGCGCCATTCTGCCTCCAGTGCGTAAATATCCGCACCGGGGGCCAGGGTGCGGGCCTCATCCAGTGTCAGCGGGGCCAGCGGTGTGAGCGTATCGGGCATCACCACCTGATGGCGGCGCTCAAAGATGATCATGTCACCGGTATCTTCCCGCATTTCGTAATCCGGCAAATGGTCATCAACGATCATCCGGCGCAGGGCCGCGCGGAAGACCCGCACAGGGGCGGCACTGCCCGCCTTCTTATGCAGCGTGGTTACGCTGACCCGCCAACCCGGTTGCCGCCCGCAATGTTTGCGCGCCAGCTCATAAACGCGCCGCTCCAGCGGTTTGCGCAGTCGGAAATAATCACGGCTGAGTGTCAGCACCGATTTCGACAGCACCGCCCGAAACAACCATTCCGACAGCGTGACCGTAACGCTGATCATCCGCCCGCCCCGTGAGCGGCGAACAATTTCCCAGCTTTCAAGCAGGCCAAAGCCCCGAGTAGTTTCAAGCCCGCCGGTTGTCAGGTTGGTGGTGATCCGCGTGCCCGCCAGCCGCTCAAACGCCTCGCGCAGCCGGGCATAGGCATCGCCCGAAGTATCACGGTTGGTGGCAACCAAAAGGTCATGAGCCTTCAGATGCAGCGTGCGGCTGATCTCACGGCCAGCATTCAGCGCCGCCATCAGCTGGCTGATACAGTAGATCAGGATATCCTTGTCATGGATCGTCGCCCTGCCCCGCACGCTCGGGGTTATCGTAATCGCCACATCGTTGTGATTGTAGGACAGCACCCGCCGATCCGGCCGGGTTGAGAGCGAAAAGATCGGATGCTCCATAGAGCCCAGATCATCTTTCGGACTGGCATCGAAAATATCACAGACAAAGAAATCAGCAGTTGGGTGACGATCGGGCAAAAGCCCGGACCTGCCCGCCCCATCCGGCATATCCACACCTGCCATAATCCCCTGTACCCTCTGCCTGTCCTGCAGCGGCTGAGCCGCCCTGCCCCCGTCGTATTCTATGTCACGCAGTACGACTCTTTATCGGGGTTTCAGTAACACCTATCCTAAAGTTATCCACAAAGCCCGTCCAGTCCCGGCAGGCCCTAGTTCGGGGTATCAGAGTCAGGGTGACGGGGTATCAGAGTCACAAGAACGGTGGATCAGAGTCACCCCTAAAAAAAAAGACGCGAAAAACGTTTATAAATCTGTGGCTTAGAAAATATCTGAAGACACGTAACGAATAAATAACAGATAAATAACAACGTTTCTGAGCAATTTCCTGATTTTTCAAACCACAAGGCAAAGGAAACCACTCCGATTTCCCAGGAAAACCCAGCCTTGTGCGCATTTTCCTTCCATGTTCGGGGTTTTTGGCTATTCTTACGAAAACAGCGTACATAACACCATGCAGGGCCGGAATGAAACCAACCACGCAGATTAGCTTGCCTCCCTATTTCAATATTGATCCAGACGCGGCACTTGCGCAAATGGGAAATCCGGCAACCACCTCGGAGTTTGGCAATGTCGCCCGCGCTTGCCAGGCAGGTCGGACTGATCTGGCCGAACGCGGACTGAAAGAAGGCGACAGGCGCCATCTACGGATGTTCTCTACTTGGGAAATCACCCGCTATCTTATTCCCGTGGCTACCGGTCATTTCAGGAGGGTGCTTAAGAACAATCCCAATCTGCCGCAGGGACGTTCGGAAACCGAAGGCGGGACCAAATGGTTTACCCTCGATGAGGTTCTGCGCCTGCGCGCCCATTTTGGTGAGGAAGGGTCAAAGAGCAAAGAATATCTTCCCTATCGTCCCAAGGGGCTGCCGGCCAAGATGGTGGCGGTGGCTAATTTCAAGGGTGGCGTTGGCAAGACCTCAACCGCAGCGCATCTGGCAATGTCCGCCGCTCTGGATGGCTACCGCGTGCTGGTCATCGACCTTGATAGTCAAGGCTCTATGACGTCTATTTTCGGCGGCCAGGTACAGGATGAATGGCAAACCGTTTTTCCGCTGCTGGCACGCCATTACGGGCAGTATCTGCGCAGCGAGAACCAGCGTCGGCTGGACCGGGGGGAAGCGCCGCAGCCGCTGGATGATACGATCAGCGCCGCGCTGGAAATCAAGGCCGGGGATCTCATCCAGAAAACCCACTGGCCCAATATTGATCTGATTGGCGCCCAACTGAACCTTTACTGGGCCGAATTTCAAATCCCGGTCTGGCGGATGCAGGGACGAGGCTGGAAGCTTTGGGATGCACTGACCGATATGCTGGCGGCCGATGGTGTGCTGGATGACTATGACGTGATTTTCCTCGATACCCCCCCTGCCCTTGGCTATCTCACCATCAACGGGCTGGCGGCTGCGGATATTCTATTGGTCCCGCTCGGGGCATCCTTTCTCGAATTTGATTCAACCGGGCGGTTCTTTGACATGCTGCACGCCACCTTCAATTCGATTGAAGAGGCAGAGAACATGGCCGCCCGTGCATTGGGCCGTGAGGGGCTGGCCTTTCAGTGGGATGCGGTGCGTGCGGTTGTCACCCGCTATGACGGCACGCAACAGGCCGAGCTGGCCGCGTTGATGCAGGCCTATCTGGGCAGTACACTCAGCCCGCACCGACAGGATTTCACCGCCCTGATCGGCCAAGCCGGAGAGCAGGTGCGCGGTATTTACGAAGCCGACTATCGTGATTTCAACCGTGAAACCTATGTGCGTGGGCGGGAAACATTCGATGCCACCTATGCCGCGTTCAAAACGTTGCTTTTAGGCAGCTGGCGTCGCGATGAGCTGGCGGCAAAGGCCGAAACGGCATAAGGGCTGGGGCCGTTTCGAGCGCGAAACGGTTGCCTTTGCCCGTCCGAGCAAGGAAGGAGAAAAACAATGGCCAAGCGCAAACGGCTGACCCCGCCTGATCCGGTACATTTGCAGCAGGGCACGGCCCCGGATGCCGGTGGGCTGTTGGACTCATCTGTCCGCAGTGCGCCAATCGCTGATGTGGCACGGGATGCCTCGCAAGCGGCCTTTGCCGGCGAAATGGCTGAAACCCTAACCCGGGCACGGGAAAGTGGGCGGATGGTTCTGGAGCTCACGCTTGATCAGATCCAGTTGGATTATCTGGTGCGGGACCGTCTGGCGATGGAGGATGGTGAGTTGAGCGCACTGATGGCCTCGTTGCGCCAGCGCGGCCAGCAAACCCCGATCGAAGTGGCCGAGATTGCCCCGGGCCGGTATGGGCTGATTTCCGGCTGGCGGCGTTGTCAGGCGCTGAAACGGCTTCAGGCGGAAACCGGCGAGGCGGCCTTTCAGACGGTGCTGGCGCTGCAACGCAATCCGGCGCAGGCGTCAGAGGCCTATCTGGCGATGGTCGAGGAAAACGAGATCAGGGTCGGACTCAGCTATTACGAGCGCGCCCGGATTGCCGCGAAAGCAGTGGAACAGGGGGTGTTCAAGACGGAGCGGGCAGCATTGCGCCACCTTTACCACGCGGCTTCAAGGACCAAACGATCCAAGATAGGCAGTTTTCTGACGATCGTACATGCCCTGGATGGCGCCTTGCAATTTCCCGAGGCACTGCCGGAGCGGGCCGGGTTGCGGCTGGTCCGGGCGCTGGATGAAGATAAGGGGCTGGCAATCCGCCTGCGCGACAGGCTGGAGAAGGCCCGGCCGGAAACCGCAGAGGCAGAACAGGCCTGCCTGATGGCAGAGCTGGCCGCGCAGAGTGCAAAAGAAGGTAAACCCCTTTCGTCGGCCCCATCTGTGACAAAGCCAGCCCTCGCCCCCAAGGAAGCGCTTGGCGATGGGCTGTGGTTGAGGGAAAATGACGATGGCAGCCTGACCCTGGGTGGGCCTGCGCTGACGGCAGCGGCGCGCGCGCAGTTGCGGCGCTGGCTTGCCGAGACTATGTGAGCGGACCCTCGGTAAAAGAGGCATCCCGCATCAGGTGGATGACGACGCTGCGCGCGCCGCTGGCCGATGCTCTGGGCGTCATTCCGCCAGGCGATGCCCCAAAGGGGGGCAAACAACATCGGAGCTCGATATGGGGCAGCCTGTGCAAACAAGTGCGGGGTATTTTCTGTCCGGTAAATGTTTCGCGCGCGAAACATTTACCGGTGATTTTTCTTTAACTGTTTCTAAATGCCGCTCTCTGGTCACATTTCATTAAGAGGTTTCTAGGGTTGGCAGCGGAAGCTCATTCTTGCGTGGGGGCGCGAAATGGGTGAGTGGAAAAGATGCCAGTGCAATTGCGTCATGCAGGCACTATTTATGCCGAAAACCATGAATTTTCTCAATCGGCGATTGCGATATTCGGGCTGCCTGATGGGAGGTTCTCTGTGTTGGATTACAGCACCGGGGTAACCCGTGTGGTCTCTGCCGGTGCCATTGGTCCCAGGATCGACGTGTCCTGGTGGCATGAGGCAGAAGCCCGGGCCGGATTTCAGGTCATTGGCCATGCTGGCACCCTGCCTCCGGCGCTGGTGAGCGACCTACAGGCCAATTGGGCGGCTGGCGGGCGGAGTGGACAGCTTGCCTTTCTTGGTGAAGGTGCGCATCAGTCTGAGGCGGCTACCGTGCTGGCGGCTGAGCTGAGCGGAGTGGCATATCTGTTTGTCGGTGCGTCTGATGGCAGCGGGCTGTCGGGTTTTACCCTGAATGATGACGGTGCCGTACAGACCACGGTATCTGTCACAGACAATGCCCGAAACTATCTGAAAAACGTCTCTGATATGGCCCTGGCCGAGGTGAATGGCGCCGCTTATCTTTACGCGGGCTCTGCAACTGAACATGGCGTTAGCGGTTTTCGGGTTGGTTCGGACGGCGCGCTAGAACCTGGTGAAAGTTTTGGTATGGCACAAAGCCTGCCGGTGCAGACAGTTACCGCGCTTGAAACGGTCGAGGTCGCCGGGCATGACTTTCTGCTGGTGGCCGGGGCGGGCAGTTCCAGCCTGAGTGTGCTGGCGGTTGGCGATGATGGAACACTCAGTGTTCGTGATCATGTGATTGATGATCTGCCAACCCGCTTCAGCGGCGTGACGCAGCTGGAGGTGGTCTCTGTTGACGGGCATGTCTTTGTATTGGCGGCGGGCGATGATGACGGGTTGAGCCTGTTTCGCCTGACAGCCGAAGGGCGATTGGTGCATCTTGATACCATGGCGGATGGGCTGGACTGGGCGCTCAACGGAGTGTCCGGGCTGGCGGCACAGGCAGACGACAACGGCCTGACCATTTTGACAACTTCTGCCGGGGAAGGCGGTTTGAGCTTGTTCAGAGTCGACTTTTCCAATCCGGGGGTGATTGAACAAGCCACATCAGCCGTGCTGACAGGGACAGAGGGCGATGACCTGCTTTCGCTGCGCAACACGGCAGGTGAGATACGCGCCGGGGCGGGTGACGATGTTCTGAGCGACGGGGCAGGGGCCGATACGCTGGCGGGGGGAGAGGGGGCGGATATCTTTGTTCTGCGGGCTGATGGGCGACGCGATGTGATCCTTGATATTCAGGTCGGCGAGGATGTTCTCGACCTGTCAGCCTGGCCGTTTCTGCGCAATATAGACCAGATTGAGGTGAGTCCGACAGAGCGGGGTGCCGTGCTGCGCTTCGCAGGGGAAGAGTTGGAATTGCGGAGCCATGATGGCGCGCGCCTGGAGGCGGGGGACATTGCGGGGCTTCTTTCGCCGTTCCTGTCGCATGTGACGGTCGAGCGTGGCCCGCTGCAAATCGCGGCACCAGAGCCTATTCCCGTTACAGAATTACCCCCTCCGCCACCCGCGCCCGCGCCTGAACCCGAACCTGAGCCCGAGCCGGATCCCGTGCCGCCTGCAAATAACGGACAAACGAGTGTTGGCACCAATGGGGCGGATCTTCTGGAGGGCACTGCCGAGAATGATATGCTGGCCGGACGGGGGGGCAACGATACGCTGCGGGGGCAGGCTGGGGATGATACGCTGGCGGCTTCCGATGGTGATGACCTGGTCGAAGGCGGTGCCGGGCACGATAACATCGGCGGTGGCCCGGGCGATGATACGCTGCGCGGCCAGGCCGGGCGCGATACTCTGGGAGGCGGGCTCGGCGACGACCTGATTGAGGCCGGCGACGACCACGATGTTGTCAGTGGCGGGCCGGGCAATGATCTGGTCAGCGGCGGCGCCGGCGATGATACGCTGGCCGGCAGTTTTGGGGCAGATACCGTTCTGGGTAATGGTGGTGACGATTCAATAGGCGGCGGCCCCGGCAGCGATATGCTTGACGGCGGGGCCGGCAACGATCGGTTGGGTGGCGGGGAGGGTAATGACACCGTCGACGGTGGCGGAGGGGATGATTTTCTGGCCGGTGGCGGCCGCCATGACCTGCTGCGTGGCGGCAGTGGCCGCGACACGCTGAATGGCGGGGCCGGTAATGATCGGCTTGAGGGCGGCGGTGGCGCGGACCTCTTCGTTTTCAATGAGCTCAACGATGGTGAGGAGGATGTTATCGTCGGGTTTCAGCCCGGAGACGACCGGGTCCGTCTGAGTGGCGTTGAAGGCCAGGGACAGAATGGCCGGTTTCAGGCGCTTGATATTATCATGACGGGGCAGGGGGCCGAAGTGCACTATGGGGGCCATACGATCCTGTTTGAGGGTCTCGCTATCGGTGCGCTGTCTGCCGACGATTTCATTTTCCTGTAAATCGGCTGGAATAGGCTCTGATCCCGCGTAATTGTCTCAGAATATGCCCCATGACAGGCCTGGTTCTCGGATCTGAAAGATAGTCCAGTACCTCAAAATCCACTGCATAGATGGCGTGGATTTTTTTCAGCGTCTTTCGGGTGATGAAATTGTCATATCCGAAATTATACGTGTTGATCTCACAGGCCGGTAGATTGCCAAGATATCCCTTGTGAGGGCTTTCCGACAGATCGGTGCGGTTCATCGCGCGGGGTTTGTAGGAAAGCCCGCGTGCCTGGGCCAGTGCGGCCATTTCGGCATTGAGGTTTTCGACATGTACCACGGTATCATAATGCAGCCCCAGCTTTTCATGAATGGCCGGGATCTGGGTTTCCCAGTGACCATTGACCGGCAGGTGCGGTGCTGGGCGGGTTGCAAGCATATGGGCGATGGTTTCAAGGAAATCCTCAAAGGTCATGCTGTTGGTTTCGGTCGGGTTGCCCTCTCGGTCGCACCAGAGATCATGCAGCTCGCGGGCAAAGGGCTCCAGATCCTCGCGAACCTGCAAGGCTTTGCCACGGTAGACACAAAACTTGTTGAAATAGGCACTGATAACCCGCGTGACCGGGTGTCGAGCGAGGATCACGGAGTGATAGCCATGATCACGTATGGCTTCGATACAGGGATTGTACGGGCGGCTGTTGATGTGAAAATAGCGCTTGTTCGTGGGACGCTCGGGCATGTTGTCAGCCAGAAAGTTGAACAGCGTGGTACAGGCCGCCTTTTGGGACCAGAAAAAGACAGTCTTGCTGTCATCATGTATATAGCCGCGCCAGCCCATAGGATTCTGCCTGCCTTACCTGCCCTGTGCTCGAGCCGTTACATAAAGGACCGGGCCGCAGCGGGCAACGCGGATAGGTGCAGACGCCCGGTTGATATCTGTCAGCCTGCAATGGCAGGACCAAAGGGCGGGGCGCCTGTGCTGCGTTTCTGCCTATTCCTGCTTTAGCTATAAACCGAAACGCTTTAGGGTGCGCGCATCACGGTCCAAGACAGATATTTCAATGAAAAAACGCCTGTTCCTGCATGTCGGCATGCCCAAATGCGCCACCACGACCGTGCAGGATTTTCTTGCCACCCATGCCGGAGATCTGGCCGCGCGTGGCATTCATTACGAGTTTCATCGTCAGAACCGGGTCAACGACCAGGGCAATGCCGGGCAGTTGGCCGCTGATCTGCTCCGGGGCGATACCACCGCCGCCGATGCGCTGCTGGCATTTTTCCTGCGCCATGACGGAGATGTCATTCTAAGTTCGGAAAATCTTTTCGGTCTGGCCCGCAGCGCACTTATTCAGGAGGTGATAGAACGGATCCGCACCTTGGGGTTCGAGGTGGGGATCATCTGTTTCCTTCGGCGCCAGGATATGTGGATAGAATCGGACTACAAACAGCATGTCAAAGGCGGGGTGGACTGGCGTGATGGCATTGATGCGCTGCTGCAGTTCAGGATCGAAAAGCAGGTTCTGAATTACAACTGGATGCTGATCAACTGGGCCAAGAGCGTGGGCCGCGAGAATGTTCTGGCCGTGCCGCTGATACCCGGGCAGCACCAGGATTACCCGGTGCGCGCCTTTCTGGAGGCCATTGGCGCCAGTGATCTGCTGCCCGAGGGTAAGCAAGCGGGCGTTCGGCGCAATATCAGCCCTCCGACCGGATTGATCGAGCCGGCGCGCTATCTGAAAAAGGCGATGCTTGATCAGGGGATGTCCATGACCATGACCACCCGCACAATAGAGACGTTTTTTAAGCGCGCGCCACTGGAGCTTGAGGTGCCCTCGCGGCGGTTTTTGGTGTCGTTTGCCAGGCGCCACCGGATCTTGAACATCTGTGCGCAGTACAATGAGGCGCTGGCCCGGAACTTCTTTGATGAGGTCGATCATTTTGGGCGGGACCTGGACGAAGATCCAGCGAGTGAAGAACCGTTGTCAAAAGAAGCCGCGGCACTTCTGGCCGCCTATCATATCCGCCATCGCGCCGGGCTGCGTATCACTGACTGGGCTTTGCGGAGGTTATCAGCCGCCCGAGCCCGCGTGATGGGGCCGCGCTTCAGAAGTTGATAATGTCCCGATGGTATCGTCGCAGCAGCAGAAGCCCGGCCGCCAGAGTTACCGCCGCTACGGCAAAGACGTAAGTGAACGAGACATAGTTGGCATCATAGGTGGAGTAAAACCCCCGGCGCACCAGCCCGATCGGATGAATAAGCGGATTCCACCACAGCCAGTCCCGATAGGGTTGCGGGACGGTGTCGAATAGGAAAATAACGCAGGATATGAGGAACATGGGTCGGTTGAAAATCGCCCAGGCCCTCTCCCAAAGCGGGAAAACAGACAGCAGGAAACAATTCAGCGTACCCACCCCGGCCGCGAGGGTGAAAACCATCAGATAGCCAAAAGCGATGGCCTTCATATCAACGATGACGTCGACCTGATAGATAAACAGAATGGCGGGGAAAAGCACTGCGGCGATCATGATCTGCGTCAGCGCGGCCAGCAGCCACCGGGCAATCAGTGCGTCGGTATAGGTCACCCCGGGATAGAACAGCAACTGCTTGGAAAACCTAAGAGAAACCGACACCTTGTTGCCCATATCCATATAGCCCATGAAAGGCAGGATGCCGGTTGCGAAAAACAGCGGATAGCTGGTGCCAAGGCTTGGGGTGCGAAAGGCCAGTGAGAAAACCAGTGTCATCAGAAGGATGCCTGCCGCCGGTTCCATAATGGCCCAGAGATAGCCCAGGGCCGAACGCCCATGGGTTGTGGACATCTCGCGAAGCATCAACGCCACAATGGTTTGTATCGTTCCGGTGCGCTTGCGCGGCAGGGCAGGGGGTGTCGGCGGGTTTGTCATCATGGTGGATGGTGTAGCACCCGGAGATTTGATAGGAAACGCCAAACCCGGTTATGCTAGGGTAAACAGTCGTAAAGGGATTCGAGTTGAATCAGGCAGCTCCGACCGGACAGGCACAGGCCGCAAAGGCAGAAGTCCCCGCACAGGATGCAAAGGCAGATCCCGCCGCCGGAGCAGGCAAGCCCAAACCTGCGCTGCGTCCGACGGTCTCCGATGCGCGTCCGCGCCGCCGCCATATGGTGCTTTTGCTAGTATTTTTGCTATGGGTCGTGGTCCCGATGGCGGTATCTATCTGGTACCTTTATGGCGTGGCCAAGGATCAGTATGCCAGCCATGTCGGGTTTTCGGTCCGCACGGAAGAGGTCGGATCGGCGATTGAGCTGTTGGGCGGTATTACGGAGCTGTCAGGCTCCAGCTCATCGGATACCGATATCCTTTATGAGTACATCCAGAGTCAGCAACTGGTGCGTTCGGTCAACGAGCAGCTTGATTTGGTCAGTATCTATAACCGTCCCGACGATCCGGTGTTCAGTCTGGGTAAGGATGCGCGCATCGAGGCCCTCGCGCATTACTGGGAGCGTATGGTAAAGATCTTCTATGACCGGGGCAGCGGGCTTATTGAAATCCGGGTGCTGGCGTTCGATCCTGCCGATGCCCAGGCGATTGCATCGGTCGTGTTTTCCGAAAGCAGTACGATGATCAACCAGCTCTCGGCTATCGCACGGGCCGATGCCACACGCTATGCTGAGGAAGAGCTGGCGCAGGCCGAGGAGAGGCTCAAGATTGCCAACCGGGAGTTGACGGCCTTTCGCAACCGCACCCAGATTGTCGATCCTTCGGCGGATATTCAGGGCCAGATGGGGCTTCTGAACTCATTGCAGGCCCAGTTGGCCAAGGCAATTATCGAGCATGAATTGCTTTTGCAGACGTCCAGTCAGAACGACCCGAGGGTCGTGCAGGAACAGCGCCGTATCAATGTTATCCGGCAGCAAATCCATGCTGAACGGCAGCGATTTGGAGGGCAGCAGGCCACGGGCGGAGACAATCCGTTTTCCAAACTTCTGGAAGAATACCAGGCCCTGGAGCTGGACCGGCAATTCGCCGAGAAAAGCTATCTGTCGGCCCTGGCCACCCGCGATGCGGCGGTAACCGAGGCGCAGCGAAAATCGCGCTATCTGGCCACCCATATCAAGCCGACCTTGGCCGAAACCGCGGAATATCCGCGCCGTATGATGCTGCTTGCGTTGATGGCGGGGTTTCTTGTCGTGTCATGGTCCATCATGGTGATGGTTTATTATTCCCTGCGCGACCGGCGCTGAGTGGGACCGATATGATTGAGCTGCGGAACCTGCGTAAGACATTTATCCTGAACGGCAATCGCAACGTTGTGGCCGATGGGATCAACGCGGTTTTCCCCGCGCGTACCGCCGTTGCCATTTTGGGGCGCAACGGCGCGGGTAAATCCAGTCTTCTAAAGATGCTGGCAGGGACGATGGATGCTGACAGTGGTGAGGTGATCAGCCGTGGTACGATATCCTGGCCGGTTGGATTTGCCGGAAGTTTTCACCCCGAGATGACGGGGCTACAGAATGTCCGGTTTATTGGCCGGGTTTACGGCGTGGATACAGATGCGTTGTGCGATTTCGTGCGCGATTTTGCCGAGCTTGGGCCGCATTTCAACCTTCCCGTACGCAGTTATTCTTCGGGGATGAAGTCACGCCTCGCCTTCGGGGTGTCGATGGGCATTCATTTTGACACCTATCTGGTCGATGAGGTCACTGCGGTCGGGGATGCATCCTTTCGTGAAAAGGCCGACGCCCTTTTCGCGGATCGCGTCAATAACAGCGCTGCGATCATGGTCACTCATGGCGTCGGGCAGGTGCGCCGCCTGTGCCATCATGCGGCTGTGCTCGAAGATGGCCATCTCAGTTATTATACCGACGTCGAAGAGGCAATCGAACACCATCAATTCCTGATGAAGGGTGGGGTGCAGCATAAACAGGCCTGAGTAGCGTTACTCCAGAGAGTTTTGCCGAATTTAAGCGATTGCGAGCTCAGAAAATTTGGAGACTATTTTCTGCACCATATGTCTCGTTACATGGCGTTTGTCCCACCGGAATGCAAATTCATCATCAGACGCCGACCGGAAACCGCCTGCGTGAAGATTCAGGCGAGAGGGTCTCAAAGCCCTGATTTGACGGCCTTCCTGTTCATCAGAGTGATCGGCACGCAGGCGTCAGGCCCGCATGCCATACCATTCAGATATGTCGACGCAGATCGGCCAGGGCGCGTTCGGCCTGCATCAGGTCCTGCACGCCATAGAGCGCCTCCTGCAGGCCGAGCAGAACCGACAGGGCCCGGCTCAGATCCTCGGCTTGTTCATTCCGCCGTGTCTCGTGCCAATTCCCGCCGCCGTCATTGTGGCATTCATCTGCCTGATATATTTCGACCTTCGTCGTGCCGTCGACGATCAGACGCGACATGCGATCAATCAGCAGGTTGATTTCGTCAAGCAGGCCCTCGTCAAAAATGCGGCGCGCCGATATCTCTTGGAGAAGACGCTCCGCCCCCCGGCGCTGATCGGGTTTGAGGTGGTGGATCACATCGGCGCGGAGCGCGGTGGCGCAGAGCCGGGACAGCGCGAAGGCCGACGCAGCGAGGGTCTCGAGATTTTCATAAGTAATTTCTGGAAAATCAGTCATGAGAGTCATCCTTTTGTAGAGATTGTGAAGAGGCCGGAGCGCAAGGGGTGCGGTTCCACATCGGAAACCGCGCTCCTCGCGCTTTGCCCGTCATCCGGTCAAGCCGCCCCTTGTCGGGCGAGGATGGCGCGCATCCGCGCAATCAGCGCTTCATCGATGCGTCCGCTGATCATCCCGCCGTTCTCAAGAGCGGGCTCGAACCCCGGATGCGCCGCCGAGACGATGATTGAGCGCGCGCCGACAAACCGCGTCCGACGAGACAGGCCCGCGGCTTTCAAGCCGACGGGGCGCGAGACGATGATTTCCTGGCCCCAATTGGCGCGAGAGTTTGCGGAAGTGCCGTAAGCAATCTTGACGAAGCGATGCCCGGCCAGAGTTGCGACCTGCATGACAAGGCATGGCCGCTTCTTTGGGCGCGGCGTATCGCCGTCGCCATCCTCTTTTACGGGAAATCGAAACCGTACAATGTCACCCGGCGTTAAAAGATGCGCGTGATGAGGGATTAACCGTGGAGTGATATCGAGCATGGGACTCTCCTGTGTGCTGTGTGGTCAGGACGGCAGCAGGAAGTGTCTGGGGGATTATGGGAGGATCGACTGCCTCACCGCCGCGCGTCAGCCGGAGCGCGGGGTGGTGAGGGGGCGACCTCCAATCAATCCACCTGAACAGGCAAAATCGATGTCGGTGGTCGACAAACGCATCGGTCGCCTCGGCACGCAAATCCCGCCAGTTCTGGGTGGTTTTGTAGAGGTTCTTTGGTTCTGCAACGTTCTCAGCCCCGGATTGGTGTGCAAAATCAGAGTGTTGCGCCGTTTCGCGCGCGCATGTCACGGATTTGCACGCCAGAGATGTGGGCTTCCGGTCTGATTGAGCGGAAATCGTGCTCAGTATTCCGGAAAAACCGACATCACTTTCGGATAGGATCGCTGTTCTTTCGGGCAGGGCGGCGGAGATTTCGGACAGGTCGGAGGGTTTCCCGGGCGATCACGCGTTTTGTCCGGGCAGCATCCGGTCCGATGTGCATGTGACGATCCACACAAACAGAGAAACCTCATGTCCCAAGCCATGCAATACTTATGCCCTGCCGAATTAGTCGCGATGATCGAACATAAAAACCTGTCACTCGACGCCCTGCGCGTCTTTCACGCGCTGTGCTATTTCACCGATCAGCACCCGACCTTTCAGATCACCTCAATGACATCACCGTCACAGCGTTCCGCGCATATCCTGTCGCGCAAGCTGACCGCCTGCACCTTTCCGCCCTCGACTAATGATCTACGCCCGGTGCGCGCGACGATGCAGGCACTTCAGGCGGCCGGGCTGGTAGAAGTATTCAATTTCAGTGATACCAATCGCGATGTGAGGTTTCGTTTCAGTCGCAGAGTTATTGAATCCATCACCGCGCGGCGCAAGGATGGGCAGTTCGCGATGATGGAACCCGGCATGCTGTCACAACTGTCCTCCGCAGCGCATGTCTTGTTTTATACCCGTGTGGTCATGCACCAAGGCGCGAACGTCCCAATATTCTATATCCCTGGCATCAACCCTCAGACTGCGCCCTGGTCGCAGATGCGCCGCCGCTGGATTGGGGCCGCTTGCAAGCTATCGCGCATTTACGGGCACGGCTATCTGTTCTGCCCCGAGGTCGACTTCGCGAGCACCGCAGTTATCAGAATGCGCGTCAAGATCACTCATCCCGAAACAACATGGTATCCCGGGCGGCTCTATCATCGTATCGCGACAAACCGCCGGTCGCCGTCTTTGCCGGCAAAGCGGAAAGCCTGACGCGTGAAGAGATGCGTGCGCGGGAGAGCTGGACACAAGTGCAGGCCATCCGATGACACGGCTGGTCCATCACTTGCGGATCCGCTGGGGCACAGGCCGCTCGGGCCGTTTGACAGGGGTCGATAGGGGCGGTTTAGCCGTGGTCGGCTCCGTGGCATCTTCCGTCTCAGGATCAATTTGGCGATCAAACTGCGCGTCGATCGCGCTTTCGTTTTCTCCTTTGGCCCAGGCGATCGCCTGAGCCTTGGGATCAAGGCAGTCGAGATGCGGCGCGTCTTCCAACGCCTGCGCGACAGCCTGCTCTGTCATTGCTGTTGCAAGGCGTGCCTGCGCGATTGCGGCCTCTTTCCGGCGCGTCTCTTCCCGTTCTGCCGCAAGTGCGGCGGAGCGTTCGAGACGGGCCTTTTCACGCTCAAGCGCCCGAAGCTGCAGCCAGCTCTGCCAGAGTGCATCATTATGCTCTTGCACTTTCTGGCGCCGCTGACCCGAATAGCTGCTGTCCTGCCCGGTCTCACGCTCGACCTTGCGCCCGCGGGCGGTGTTCTTTGGTCCGAGTTTGCGCTGCGCAATCAACCCGTCGGGAGCCTCCCCGGCGGCGGCCATTTTTTCATAGCTGCGCAGATCGACGCGGGCCGCCACACCGTGTTTTTCCAACACAACATTCACCCGTCTCTGCCATTCGTTGCGGCATTGCTGCACGATCAGCGGCCCGGTCTTGCGATCATCGAGCGCGCGCAGCTTGGGGCCCAATGTGTCGGTGTCCGGGTTCCATTCCCGGGTCGGGGTCAAGATGTGGACATGGTGATTAAGTGGGTTGCCGCGATCCGATTGACGATCCGTGCCCCGACGGTTTTGGTCACGGTTGAGCATCAGATCCTGTGTGATTTCCCGGTCCAGTCCATCCGCAAAGGGATGATGGATCGCCGCCATGGATGTCAGCTTGTAACGGTCATGCAGCCAGAGGCAGAAACCCCGAACCAGTCTGCGTTGGCTGTCGAGCGGTAGCTCGGAGGGCAGCGAAATGACGAACTCTCTCGCGAGCCGCGCGTTCTTGCGTGTCTCTGCGGCATCGACGGTGTTCCAGAACTCTTCCGGGTCTTTCGGCCCCCGGATCATTTCGACGCTGGCAACATCGCGCCGCGCCGCATAAGAACACCGCCGCCCGGTGCGCGCGTCATGATAGCAGGCGCCGGCGCGGTAAGCCGCAGCCCCCACGATCGAGGTGCAGTTGCCCCGGTTCTTGATGGTGATCTCGAAATGACAGGCCTTGTGATGCATGCAAGGGAGATCGGGCCTAGTGGCTCGCACCGCTCCAAAAAGCTCGCCGCAGGCGCGCGGCAAACCCTCGGGTTTGCGTAACCGCGCCCTTCGCCTGTCCGGCTCCGGTGAGGGCCCACCGAACAACGATCCTGACTCCAAAATTTGAGGCGCGCTCACGTTACCCAAGCCCCATCTCCCTGTCACGGCGAGCATCCCCAAGCATAGGAGCATGACATGAGCAGCATCGAGACACAGATCGCACAGGTGCAGAAACGGATCGATCAGGAACGCGCACGGCTAAAGGACCTCAGGGCTCGGGACGGCGCGCAGAAGCGCAAGCGCGACACGCGCCGCAAGATCATTTTCGGCTATGCGTTTCTCGAATGGCTCGCCGCGCGGCCCGCTGATGAAAGACGGCGCCTTCTGACCGCAGTGCATGCGGGGCTGAAGGACCGGGAGCGGCAGGATTTTCCACTGGATGTGACATTGAAGGAGTTGGCGGAGGCAGACCCGAGCCCGGAGACACCAGAGCGGCATGACCCGACGCCCTGCCTGCCGTTCGAGTGACAGCCCCTGCGCGCGCGCCCTGTCCGAAACAGAGCCGGATGCAGCCCATTTCGGACAGGTTGTATCGCAGATAGCCATCGCACAGAGTCCGCGTGATCAGCCGGGCAATGGCGATGTCCGCGACATTGAAACATTTGCCTGTGGCGCGCGTGACGGATCCGGCGCATCGTCCTGTTGCGGCGCATGTTGGGTCAATTGGGTGAAGAGATCGCGCATCTCATCAAGAGCCGCCCGCGTTTCGCGCAATTGGCTTTTGGTGCGCGCAAGTTCATCCGCCTGGTCGACATTGACCTGCTTGAGGTTCTCTGTCTCTGCGCAGACCCTGTCTCGTTCACGCACAATCTGGGCAACGAGTTCGTCATGCTCGACACGCTCTTGCGCCAGTTTCGCATTGTCCATCTGCCGCACAAGGCGCTCGGCGGTAGCGTTGACATCCGCAATATCACAGGCTTTGCCCCAGATTCTGGCTCGGAATAGATCGAATTCCTCTCGCAACTCGTCAGGCAGGTCCGGTGGTGCGGCCAGCGCCGCCTCATCGGTTGTGATCTTTTCCTTCGCGTCGCGCATCATCTTGGAAAAGTCCCGCTCAGAGCCGCCGACGGCCTGCAACACGTCTCTCCATGGCATCCATTTGCCAGGGTTCTTGCGGCGATAGTCCCGCAACCGTTGCTCGACAGCCTGCGGACGCTGGTCTTTCGGAACGCTTGTATTCTGTGTCATCACATCATCCTCTTTGTGGTAGGGGTAGGTAGCGGTCGGCAAACGACCAAGACCTACCGGCTCAACATTGGCCGGCGAGAATGACGTGGGATCCTTTTTGTCCAGAGCGAAAAATAAAAACACCCGTTTCGGACCGAACTGCGCCAAAATGATCGATTAGGTTAGGGCGCATTCTGAGTTGCAGTTGATCTGTGCAACACGGTCATCCATGATAGATTGCGGCACTTTTCACCCCGATCAGCTGCTGGAGTGCCAGGATGTTGCAGGCGTGCACGTTAGCCGGTTGTCGAAGCCGAATTGCTCCAGCAGCGCGTCGTTTTGCGGACGGAATTGCTCTTCAAGCCAGTCAATGCGCGCGCGGCTACGCCCGGAATCCGGGTCCTTGGTGTGATGAAATGCGGTGCGAAACATGTCCCGGATCTCTTCATCGGGCCTGTCCGGATCGCGCATGGCCGCAGCAATCTGATCGCAATCCTCCATCCGGAGCGATGGGTTGGTCTTGCTCAGCGGAACTTCCCAATCGAGCCCGGCCGGATAGCCCAGAAGATATTCTGAAACCTGGCGAATGTTGCGATGACTGTCGAGAAACAGCGGGTGGTCGGGAAAGAGCCTGCTCCAGTTGCGCAGATAGGTGGCCGGGGACATATTGTCGATCCGGCGCCGGGCAAATGTCTCGAAATCGCGCCCTCCATAGGGGGAGCGGGTGGCCAGAAAGCTTTCGAAATTCTGCTTCATGAACTGCGAATAATCGCCGAAGACAAAATCGCTGAAGGGCCGCAGAAAGGCCAGAAGCTGCACTTCGATCCCTGTCTCGGCGGCAATTTCCGCCAGCGCCCGCCCCCTTTTTGAGAGGGAATAGAGATCCTCGTGACTGAGGATTACGGTCTGCACGCCGCCCTCGAACATCGCCTCGGTTTCCTCCCGGGTGATGTCCGCCAGACCGGCGGCATTGCCCGGGTGGCCCTCCTGGCCCATCGGATAACGCGCGCCATGCGCCAGAAGAGCCTCTGCATTCTGCAGCATCGCGTTCTGCAAATAGGTTGAGCCGCATTTGGGCGAGCCTATATGCAATATGATCTTTCGGGTCATCCTGTTATCCTTGGTCTTGCGGCAGCCGGCTGGCAAGGTTTTCAGCCAGTTGATCAATCATCAACTCGGGATCAAGCCCCAACTTTGTCAGGTCAATCTCGCGCTCTTGTTGTGGCACTGTGTCGGCATGCCACGCCACCGAAAGCGCATCGGCCAGGTCCGGCGCGGTGGCGGGGACCGACAGGATCGCCGGACTCAGCTGGCTCAGGTCCTTGGGGCCAAACTGATTGGTGATCACCCGCACCCCGGACGCGGCCATTTCGATTGGCGGATGGCTGGGATGGGGTGAATACATCAGCGACAAGCCCAGATCGACACTGCACAGGTAATCCGGGTAGTCCTCCCAGGGCAGCTTGCCGAGGCTCTTCAGGGTCAGCCCGCCGGGCAGGGTGACATCGCCGTGGGTCTGGCCGATCGAGATCAGCTCAATGTCATCTGGGTCCAGGCCCTCGCGTTCGACAAAGCGCGCCAGGGTTTCCACGGCGGTGGCATACATGTTGCGCGGGACGTCGGGCCGACCGTAAAGCGCCAGCCGCCGCGGGCCGGGCCGGGCGCTGTCACGTTTGCCCCGGCTGTAACGTGCTATGTCAATCGACGGGTGAAAGGCCAGCGTGTCCGGTGTGGCAAACCCAAACCCCCGTGCCGCAAAATAATCGCGCAGCAGCGTGGTGTTGAAGATTGGCTCGAAGTTGAAATCATAGCTGGCCATGGCATCGGCATATTCCGGCCCCCAGGCATAGAAATGCGGCTCGTAATCCTGGATCAGGTAGAAAAACCGATCCTGGTCATAGCCGTGGCGCCGGATCAGCTTTTCGGCCACATGCGCACTCCACCAGGCGGTGGCCAGAAAGATATCGCCGCAATGGGCGGGCAGGGTCGGGCTCTGTACGCCGCAATGCAGACTGATGCGATCGGCGATCGTTTCGGCATCAACGCCTGGTCCCAGCCGGTGCAGAATAAAGCTGCGCGAGGTCCCTGGCGATGATACCGGCAGATCGGTGGCAATGAAACGCACCCGGTATCCCCGCGCCGCCAGCCCCAGTCCGATATCCAGGGCGGTGACAATTCCGGCGAAAATCTCGGTTGGGTTGAGAGTGGGGACCAGCACCGTTACCGCCGGGTCTGTGGCAGTGAATTCAGGCGTCCAGCGCGGCTCCTTGCGCAGGTCGACAATTTCCTTGTGATCGGTGGCCGACTTGTTCGTTTTGGGCAGAGAGCTGGGCGGCCGGGGGAGCATGCCCGGCGAGAGGGAATAAAGCCGTGTGTCGAAGGCGTTGACTGCGGCGTTCAGCCCGGCCCCCAGGGCTTCGCGCATGGTCCAGACCGTGCGGCCAAGGCTGACAACGGCAAACCCAGTGGCAATACGCGCCAACCCGATATTCCCCCGCAGGGCAAGCCGGGTGGCATCCCACAGGTGGGTGCCCGCGCCCCGCAGGCGTTTCAGGAAGGGGCGCAGGGGGGAAAGTCGGGCCTCGCCATGCATCAGGCGGCCATCTGCGACGGCATCGGCGATCCTGTTAAAGGTGGATTGTGCCAGGTAGCGGGCCAGCGCATAGGCGGCCGCTTCGCGCCGCAACCACATGGCATCGGGGCGCTTTCCCCGCCCGCGCCAGCCTTGGCGACGGTCTATCGCACCGATGGCATTGGCACCGTGCTGGCGGTAATCGACCAGCGGCTCGCGGATCAGATGAACCCCGCCGGTGGCGGCCGCAAGCAGCCCCAGCCAAAGGTCGTGATAAAAATGCACGCCGCTCTGCGGTGGAAAGGGCAGGGCCAGACGCAGCAGCCGGGGACGCATCAACGTGGTCATGCCGGTGATATTGTTGCGATAGAGCAACCCGCGCAGCCCCGGTCGCCGTTGTCGGCGTTCGAAGGCGAACATTGAGTGTTGCAGGACGGTCTCGCCATCGGCCTCCACCAGCCGCGCATCACTGTGCACCAGATCGGCCCCGCTGGCCCGGAGCGCGACCACTCCTTTTTCGAGTCGGTCGGCGTGCCAGATGTCATCCTGATCGGCGAGCGCAACCAGCGCCTCCTGTTCCAGCCCGCCCGCCTCGATCAACCGAAGGGCCTCACTCAGCCCGGTTTCGAAGGCGCGGACCGAGTCCAACCCAAAATCGCTGGGAACCAGAGTCAGGGTCAGCCCGGCCTCCTCGGCCAGCTCGTGGACAAGGTTGTCTGATTTGGTATCGGCAATGACTGCAATCAGATGGAGCCGGTCATGAGTCTGCCCCGCCAAGGAGAGCAGCTGCGCCTTCAGGTGTGCAGGATCGGGCCTGTATACGGCCATGACAATAAAAATGCAGGGGTGCATAATATCCTGGGATGAAAGAATGATCAGGCAGTCATGTACCGGACAGGGGGGGGTATTACAAGATGATGGAACCGCCCGGTTAACGGTCAATCGCCGTGCTGAATATGCCCACAGCACCCCGGTGCAAGAGGCGCAGCGCCATCCTGACGATACCGCTTCAGCAGCCGGAATATCTGCCGACGCGTCAAATCCAACATGTTCGCCGCGTTGTCGACGCTCAGACGACCATCATCAACCTGCGCCAACACTTCTACACGGTTTAGCTCGCGTTCGCTCATCATCACCCATCCCATGTCCGCTCATCCTCACATCGTTTTGCGAGGAGAGTGACACTTCCGCTTTGCTCATGGGTGACATTATCGCTTTGCGGCTACAATGTATTACGGCATAATCATTGTTATGTTATTTAAATGCGTTTCAGCAGAACAGAAACCCACAACGCCAGCGTGCTTGCCAGGCTCTGGCGATATAACCCCAGCC
>NZ_FOVP01000031.1 GCF_900115165.1 Roseovarius lutimaris
GGATGCCGCGATCGATACCTACAATCGCACGGCATACGTCATGAAGCGCGCGCCTTACATGAACGCCTGGGCCGCATATGTAAGCGGAAAAACCTGAACAAAACGTAAACCTGAGTTTAATGACGTCCTGTTAATCATGTCTCATAAAAATAAAAAGAGGACATAAATGACAGACAGAATATTAAGACAAAAAGACGTTCAGGATATTACCAGGCTCAGCCGCTCGACAATTTACAGACAGGTCAATGCGGGCACATTTCCGGCCCCAGTCAAATTGACCGACCGCCTCATAGGATGGCACGGCAGTACCATCTCGGAATGGTTGGCCGCCCGCCCGGAAGCCTGACCAAAGGCAGATCATCTGCAAAGCCCCTCCCGGCGCTCAGCGCGCCGGGAGGGGCTTGGATTTTCATGCGATTTGCAGAGCCACGTTCAGCCCGGCAGACTTGCCTCCAACCCTCCCTTGTCCGGATAGGGCAGATGGAGCTTGAGATCGAAGCGGCCACTGCGGATTACCGCGGAATCGACAGCGTCCACGTAATTTGTGGCGCCAAGCAGGATCAATCCTTCGACGTCCTTGGCCTTGTTGATTTGCTCAAGCAACCCATTCACGACACCGCGCATGTAGGTCGCGTTGAATTCTCGCGCGTCTCTTTGCGAGACGCTATCCAACTCGTCGATGAAGAGCACCGCAGGAGCGGCCTCTTTTGCCTCTGCGAAGGCCCTGTCCAGCGCAGCAAGCATATCGCCTTGATGCCCGTGCTTCTGACAGTCAGAATATGATGTGGCAAGGATCGGGATAAGGTCGGATTGTCGTGTCTCCGCAGGGGTGGGTGCAGGTGAGGAGCAATGCAATACGCCCCGGCGCTGTGCCGGGGCTGATCTGCTGACAGGTTATGCGAGGGTCGTGTCGCGAAGCCGGACCTTTTACCCGGGCCCGTTCTTTGTGCCTCAGGTCGCCGTCGCGCGGAGCGTCCAGGCAGCTCTTTCGTGGAACGCGGCGCGTTCGGTGGCAAGATCAGCGGTCACCGGATCACCCGCGGCCTCGGCGGTCAGGACAAGCGCGCGCATCCGTTGCGCGAGCGTTTCATGGTCCTCCTGTAGATCGCGCACCATGTCTTTAGCGCTCAGGCTGACGTCCGGATTCTGTCCGCCCTGGCCCGCGGTCAAACCGGCGAGGCTGACCAGAGCAGGCTTGCACAGAGCGCGGATACGCTCGGCCAGCATATCCGCGGCGGCGAACATGTCGGAATACTGCGCCTCGATCATTTCGTGGATCGAGAAGAACAACGGACCGGTCACGTTCCAATGATAGGTGTGGGATTTCAGGACGAGCCGGTAGGTGTCGGTCAGAACCTCGGCCAAGGCTTCGGCCACCGACGGAACGTCGAGCACATCGGTCTTGGCGATCCGGCTTTTCGAGGCTTTTTGCAAAGTGGTCGTCATTTTAGTCTCCTATATTTCGAGTGGTCTTAAGGTGTTGGCAGATTGCGCAGCCGTCGGATCGCGCCGCGCGATGACATTGGGCATGCCGGTGCCAAGCGGGCGGCCGATCAGCACGTCGCAATCCGCATCGCGCAACAGCCGCCGCATGACGCTTCCGATGAAAACACCCGTGAGCAGGCCGGACCGGTTGGGGCCAAGCGCGATCAGGTCGACATCGGGCGCGTGGGTTGCGCGGGCAAGCTCTTTCGCCGCATCGCCACGCAGCACCTGCCACGTCGCGCGCGGCCGCAACCCGGCGGCCAGCGATCCCACTCGCGCTTCGGCATCCTGCACAAGCATGTCGTGATGCGTTGTCAGATCGCTCCGCGCCAGTCCGACGCGCAACATCGCCTGTTTGAGCTGTGGCGCAAGCGCGACGGCCTGAACCATATGCACCTTGGCGTCCGGCAGCAAAGCCGAGACAAGGGACAGCGCCGGGGGTGCAGTTTCAGGACCATCAACCGCCAGAAGCACACGGTCGTAGGGTTTGTCGATAGTCGGTCTGACAATCAATACTGGCGCGTGGACTGCGGCCACCACATTCTCGGTGGTCGAGCCAAGCAGCTTCCTTACGATCCAAGGCTGGTGGTGCGCCCGCATGACGACAAGCATCGGCTTGAGATCGTTGCATATCTCGACCAGCCGCTCGGCCGGGTTGCCGGTCTCGACACGTATCTCGACCCCGACCGGATCGATACCGTGCTGATGTAGCGCCGCTTCGATCCGGTCATGGGCGGCAAATTCCGCCTGACCGCGCGAGGTGCTGATCCGGGCCGCAGAGGCCGCGTGATCCGGCAGATCAATGACATGTACGATGGTCAGCGCCACGCTGTGACGGGTCGCGACCTTGATACCGCGCAACAGGACAGCGTCATCTTCCGGGAACCGGTCTATCGCCGCAAAGATGCGAATGGGTTTCATGGTGTGTCCTCCTCCTATCAATCGGGGATAGCGGGCCAAAGCATGGCGCCGGCCGCCGCGTAGGTGGCGACCACAGGTGCCGTTGCGGCGATGGCCCCGGCCATGACCATCCGCTCAATGTCGTAGCCGAATGCGGGGTGGCGAACGGGTGCGAACCGAACCGGCAGTGCAGGCGGCAAGTGCCCTCCGCCATCATCCTCCCAGTGGGCAATGCATTCGGCGCTCGGTGCCTTAGCTATCGGCTCCACGGCGGGGACATGTTCGGGAGGGAACAGGTCGGGAAACAATTCGTCGAAGTCGGCGTTGCAAATCATCATCTCACGGGTCCTTTCTCAGAAACAGAACTGAACGCAGTCGTGCCGTGCCGCCGAAACCCGGCAACACGGGAACATCATGCGCGAGGGTCACGTCATGGGACGATACGCGCGGTCGCTACCATTTGCGGGCGTCGTCCGTAGCGATGACGGGAACCATGCTCATTTCTTTATCGTCAAAACCATCGACGATACTGTGGATCTCGCCGCGGGAGATCCCGATATCGCGCAGGGTTGCGTCGTCCAGTGAGTGAAAAGCAGCGATCATCTTTTTCCGCTGCCAGCTCCGATAAGCGGCCCGCAACCATTTGCGAATGCCGCCGCCGTCCTTTGAGCAGTTGTGAGATGCCCGTGCGCCCGGATGCGAAGATGCGAGGTAGTTACGCTGTGCCAGATAAGGATGCATGTCGTTCTCCATGTCGAGACTGTTGAAACCACGACAAACGCGCCCCATCAGCCGGACAGCCTGCGGGAGTCCGCAAAGGGTGAACGGGCGACGCAAACGCCTTTGTCTTTAGGTGTGATCAAGGGAAGATCGAATGAAGCCCCGTGGCGTAGGCCGACAAATCAGCCAGCCCCGCCCGGGGTTACCGGCGGTTCAGCAGATTTCCTGCGAAAAGCAGGAACCTCGTATGGAGCATGATCATCGACATGGCACATAGATGGCCTGTCCGGGTTTGGCTTTCAAGCCTGTGGGCAGAGCTGCGACTTTATGGCCAGAAAGCGCCTGGGTCGCGCTCTGACCCTGCAATAAATGGTTATGAGATTGACGCAGACGCATCGGGTGCCTATCTTACAGGCATGATGGTACACGCAGATCATTTCCGATTTCTTCTGCTGAACCGCCCGCTTCCCCGGGCGGTATAGGCGCGTGCGCGCCTCCTGAACCTCCCGGGGTCTCCTCACATTCCTGAATTCAACAAGCGGCGACAATGTCGCCCGAGGAGAGATCATGGCCGGACTCCACGCCCCCTGTTCGTCTGACACCAACAACCAATTCCATATCGGTACGCAACCGCGCATTGGAATGGCATTGCCCGCCACCGATTACCAGCAGCTTCAGCGTCATCTGGAAGAATGCGAGAAATCCAAACACCCAGCCTGGAGCCTGCTGACCTATGTGCTGCGCGACAAGATCATGATGACCGACCCGTTAAGCAACTTCTACGCCTGCGATCAGGTGATCGGAGGCTCATGCGTGACTTATTCAGTGGACCGAGGGCCGGAACAGACTGGCCTTATGGCCCATCGCGCCAGATCGGCGTCCGGTATCAATGTGATCCCGGTGGCCTCGCTGCTTGGTGCCACGCTGATTGGCATGACGGTCGGGCACCGGGCCCCGCTGTTGCTCGAAAACGGGTCGATCAAGTCGTTGAGGGTCCTTGCCGTTTCGCAGCCGATTTGACCCCGAACCAAAGCATGAACGTAGTCGGCAGTATGCAAACCCCGCGCCTTACGTCCGTTTTTCAAGAAGGAAACCGAAAATGATCACCGAAATGACCAAAAGTACACCCAGACGCAGGCCGCGTGCCCCGAAAATTGTCATCAATGCCGATGATCTGGCGCATATCGAAGCGCTGGCCGAGGGGGCAATCGAGCGCAATCCCGCGCTGGCCGACCGCTTGATGGATGAGATCGGGCGCGCCCGGATCGTCAAACCCGCCAGAATGCCGTCGAACGTCGTAGCAATCGGCAGCACAGTGACCTACCGAGATGAAACCACCGGTGCCGAGCGGACAGTGACGCTGACCTATCCCGAGGACGCCGACATCGCGCAGCAACGCGTTTCGCTTGTAACACCGATCGGTGTCGCGCTTCTGGGTTTGGCCGAAGGCGCCGTCTTTCATTGGGATACGCGCGCGGGTCAGCGCAAGACACTGTCGGTGATCCGGGTGGAAGCGCCCAGTTCAGGCGATTGATAATGAAACAAAGCAATCGATAATGAAGACCTGCGCCGAGCGGCACCAATGCGAACCGGCCCAGCATAGCCTGCATCAATGGTATCAATTGGTGCGGGCGCTATCGTTCTTTGACGTGACTGTACTAAGTCAATTTGGAAGCCCATATGAATATCAAAAGACACATGCGTCGCCTTTTCCTCCCCGCCGTGGCGCTATCTGTCAGCATCAGTCTTGCTTGGTATCAAGCTGAACTTCCCGAATATTTAGCGGATAATGACGGCTTTTCGCTGCTGCTGACGGCTGCCATCTACTTGACGACCGCATGGGTGGCGAGCCGCATGGTGGCAATGATTCTGGATCAGTTGGGCGGGAAGCGGCGCTATCCTCGTTTGCTGAGTGACCTGATTACGGCAATTCTGTTTCTGGCGGCCTTTGTGGCGATCGCGTCGCTGTACACGGGCCAGGGTGCATTTGGTGCTTTGGCGGGGTCTACGATCATTCTTGCGCTATTGGGTTTCGCGATCCGCAATGTTGTCGCGGATACGTTGTCCGGTATCGCGCTTGCCATAGAGGCGCCGTTCCGGATCGGTGACTGGATTGACATCGATACACTGGCACAGGGCAAGGCCATCGAGATCGGCTGGCGTACGACACGGTTGCTCACGGTCGATGGCACCTACATGATCTTGCCCAACAGTCAGATCTCGCGCCAGCGCATAACGAACTTTTCCGCACCCAAACGAGACTTTCGCGCGCAGCTTAACATCACGCTCGACCATGTTCTCGCGATTGGAAATGCGCGGAAGATCATGTTGGAGGCCTTGCGACAGGGTAAGACGATCCAGCAGGATCCGGCACCCGATATCCGCGTGCGGTCCTATGAAGAAGGCGGCATCAGCTACACGGTGCGATACTGGGTGCCTCGGTTCGAGCGTGCCGTGGATTGCCGCGATGAAGTCTACAGCCTGATCGACGACGCACTCCGCCGCGCCGGAAGCATCGCCCCATACCGCAGAATACAGCTGGTCAGCGCTGTAACGGACCCGGAGGAAGATGCCGCCGCAGTGCCGCTGGCGCAGCCCGGTCTTTCGCTCGACTGATCGATGTCCACCGCGCGCGCGTCGATCGACGATCCCGCAGACTGCTGGAGCCATAGCCATGACACGAAAACCATATCTCGCCGCGATCGGCCAACTTCCACAGGCCATCGCGGTTCTGATACCCGCCACATAGGCCGCAGACGCGTTTCGCGCGCAGATGCAGGTGGCGCGTGTTCTCGGTCTGCCCGGAGATGGCGCGAAACGAGAGGATGTCACGCCGTTCTCGGATCAGACCACCCTGGCAGCGCGTGACCGGATCGGACTGGCAATTGGCAAATTGGGTGCAGGCCCTTCGCAGATGGTCGTTCGGATCGGTTTAGAATTGCATGCCACCACTATGATAATTTTCTGCGACACCTTGTCGTCGGAGCTGATCATGACGCGCACCCATCAGAAGGCAAAACTCAATGAAAGGCTCCGTGCGTCCGCTTTCGTGTTGTTGTCTATATTGATATTGCAGGCGCGGCGAATGTCCGCAATGCCAGCCCTTTTGCCGCAGGTGACGCCTATATCACTCACGGCCCGGACCGGACTTTGGCCAGATCATCTATCGCTGCTATGCAGCTTTCGCATTGCTGCCATTCGTCCCCCGCCGGTTTGATGTGTATCAAGGCAAATGAGCGAAATGGATGGAGAGAATACTGCTTTGACAACGTGGTACCTGATGATGCGCCGCCATCACATGTCATCTGCGAGCCAGTTGGAAACAGATTTCTGAAAACCTGTCGATGCCCGATCTCGGGCGCGGAAATGAGAAGGAAATACAATGCGTACCATCAAGCTGGCCTTCTGGGGCGGCCTGGCCTTACTGACCGTGACGTGGATCGCTGTCGACCCAGGCGTCTTTCGCGCGGTGGGCCTTTGGGAATGGCGCGGGTTCATGCGGCAGTACACCGGCATCATCGCCATAGGGTGCATGAGCGTTGCAATGATGCTGGCGCTGCGGCCCCTTCGACCCGAGCGTTGGCTGGGCGGGCTGGACAAGTCCTATCGGCTGCACAAATGGCTGGGGATCGGGGCATTGGTGGTATCCGTTACGCACTGGCTCTGGATAAAGGCGCCGAAATGGGCGGTGGGCTGGGGGGTGATAACCCGTCCCGAACGCGGCGCCAAAGCGCCCATCGAAAACCCGATCGAAGCTTTTTTTCATGACTATAGGCACGCAGCCGAGGCCGTTGGTGAATGGGCATTCTACGCGGCTGTCGCGCTGATCGTGATCGCGCTGCTGTCGCGTATCCCTTATCATTGGTTCCGTAAATCACACCGTCTGTTGCCGCTGGCCTATCTGGCGCTGGTGTTCCACACAATCATCCTGACCAAATTCGACTATTGGCTGACGCCACTCGGCGCCGTGCTGGCGTTTTTTCTGGCCGGTGGGACGTGGGCGGCCTTGGTATCGCTTGTGGGGTGCATCGGTGCGTCAAGACGTGTGCAGGGCACCATTGCCAAGCTACACCGGTATCCCGGCGTGCAAGCCTTGGAAGGCGTGATCGATATGGCGCCTGGCTGGCCCGGCCACAAACCCGGCCAATTCGCCTTTGCCATGTCAAACAAGTCCGAGGGCGCGCATCCCTATACCATAGCCTCTGCCTGGAGGCCCGAGGAGCCGCGCATCACCTTCATCACCAAGGCGCTTGGCGATCATACCTCGCGCCTGGCCGATCTGTTGCACGAAGGCCAAAGCGTGCAAATCGAAGGCCCCTATGGCTGTTTCACCTTCGAGGACGACTGTCGAAGGCAAATCTGGATAGGCGGTGGCATTGGCATCACGCCCTTCATCGCCAAGATGAAGCACCTTGCCCAAACGGAAGAGGCGCGCACCGAAAAGACCATCGATTTGTTTCACTCAACTGCGGAGGTGGATGAAGACGCCCTCGAAATGCTGACCCAGACGGCAGCCGACGCCAATGTGCGCCTGCATCTCGTAATTACTTCGAGAGATGGCCGCTTGACCGGAGAACGCATTCGCGACGCGGTGCCGGGTTGGCAAGAAGCAAGCATGTGGTTCTGCGGTCCGGCAGGTTTCGGCACGACGCTGAAAAAGGATTTCGCGGCACAGGGCTGGCCCGTCAAAGAGCGGTTCCATCAAGAACTGTTCCAGATGCGCTGACAATTCGACGGCCTGTCTTGCCTGCTTGGGCTGTAAGCGCGATCAGGTGACCGAAAGTTCCCCAATCGAGAGATAGCTTTTGTAAAGAGCGGATGTTGATGTACCGCGCAACGAACGACAGCAAACTGTCCCTCATGTCGAGGGCAGAAGCTACGTGACCGGCCCATTCTGGTCATTGTGCATGGTGCTCGTATGCTGCGATTGCAGCCCGTATTGCTGCCGTTCGCTGCAAACTCGAAATCAGGGCCTGATCGAACTCGCAGACGAGACAAAACGGAGTGCTTCCGAAAACCGAACCACCTCTCGATGCAGGGTAGCGGCCTGATTGGGCCCGAAGGCTGTTACGGGCAGCACAAAGAACCTCCGGATTCAAAGAAAGCAAAGAAGGCTTGGGACTCAGTCGCGGGCGAAACGGGCATTCTTTATCCAAAACCTGAGCCCAGATTGCTGGAGCGCTGTTTGACTTCGCATCGACCGCCTTTCGAATCAAGCTGATTGAACGCCCGGATTATTGCGAGCAACTGAATGCTATTGCAAGTTTGGTTATCTTTATGCAAAGTAACTTTGCGAAAGGAGGTTGATGGCTAACCGTCCTACAAGCTGGAAACTGGAAATTTGTCCCATACTCAAACAGTTTTGGTGAAATCAACAGACACGAGTGTCATTCAAGCCGCGTCTACTGCGTTAAGTGAACTTGACGGATACCGGCTGATTTATTGCGAGGATGATAAATCCGCGTCAAGCCGGTTGGATGAGTTAAAAATTGATCTCATCTTCTACGATCTCGATCCCAAGAACTTTGGGCCGGACAATGCGCTTACTCAGTCCCGGCTCTCTCATGCCGCCTGTTCTCGTATCGTTGTGTGCAGCAATGCGGAGATGGCCGATGGGGCGCGGGTCTGTGAGGATACTGCATCCTACCTCTATTTGATCAAACCACTTGCGGAAAAGCAAATTCGGATGGCGGTTAAGCGAGCGCTGGAACATGCTGAATTGTCGCGTCGACATCGGCTCCTGAGTCGAGAGTTAAAGCTGTCCCTGGATGAGGACATGTTTGGCAAAACCGAAAGCGGGTCGGTTCAAGGCGGTGTGTCTCGGTTTGAGCGATTGGTATATGCCAGTTCAAAGATGGCAGAAGTTGTTGCCGAAGCAAAGGTTGCCGCCACAACGGACATGCCCGTGCTAATTCGTGGCGCGACGGGTACAGGCAAAGAGCTTTTGGCGCGCGCCATTCACTTCAATTCAAACCGCGCAAACTCACCAATGCACAGTCAGAACTGCGGTGGCGTGTCTGATGATGCGCTTTATTCCGAGCTGTTTGGGCATGTCCGTGGAGGATTCCCTGGCGCGATTGCTGACAGACTTGGATTGTTTCGTGCGGCGGATGGCGGAACTGTGTTTCTTGATGAAGTCTCAGAAGTGTCCCCCCAGTTTCAGGTCGCGCTGCTGCGGTTCTTGCAAGAGGGCGAAGTAAAGCCGCTTGGGTCCGACAAAACCCTGAATAGCGATGTCCGCATCATTGCCGCGTCCAATCGTTCGATTGAAGAAATGGTTGAGAAGGGGCAATTCAGGCGTGATCTCTATTATCGTCTCAAGGGTTTCCAACTTGAACTTCCGGCGCTGAAGGACCGAAAGGAAGATATACCTGTCCTGACAAATTTCTTCGTGGAAAAATATGCTGGGGTCGTTGGCCGACGCGTTCTTGGTGTCACAACCGAAGTGCTTAACAAGCTCGAAAACTTTCCGTTCCCTGGCAATGTGCGTGAACTGGAGACCGAAGTTCAGCGACTGGTCGCCGTTGCAGAGCAAGGAGGGTATATTGCGTTGCGTCACCTGTCGGAGAAGATTTCCAATGCGCCTACTCCGAACGATGAAAGCACTGATTTCATGCCGTCAGGGGCGACCTTGAAGGAAAAGGTTGAGAGCCTGGAACAAGCGATTTTGACCCAATCGTTGACGGCATGCCATTGGAACCAGAGTAAGGTTGCTGACGAACTGGGGATATCGCGCGTTGGGCTGGCAAATAAGATCAAGCGGTATGGGTTGCGCAAGGGGTAGAAAATGACTGATCATGAGAGAGACGCCAAACTGGTCAAATTTCCTTTCTCAAAATCAGGGCTTTCAAAAAACTCATCCAAACCGCGAAATTTGGGGTTGGCCAAGCTTTCACGTGAGGCAAACACACATGGCACGGGTGCCAAGGGTCATTGGTGCAAAACCTGCAAAGGCATTTGGTACACCTACTTTTTCGAAGTTGAATGCCCCGTGTGCAGTCGCCGTGGATAATGCGGTTTGGCGCAAACTTAGTTTGCAGTTGAGCATGAAACTATGTTTACAGTTTGCACATTGTTTCAGGAAAACTGACGCACAGCTCCCAGACTTGATTTGAAATAATGTGGCGCACGGATCACCCTAAGTGAGACAGCGCAGGCATCAAGCATGTGCCTATTGTCGTGCAAATTCAGCGCGGTGCGACGTTCAAGACACTTAGGGAGGAAACGAAAATGGCTAATCTTTTGTGGCTTCAAGGGGGCGCGTGTTCTGGCAACACAATGTCTTTCCTGAACGCCGAAGAACCTAGCGCCTGCGATCTGGTTACGGATTTCGGAATCAATGTCCTGTGGCAACCGTCTCTCGGGTTGGAGCTAGGGGACCAAGTAAAGGAAATTGTCGAAAAGTGCATTTCTGGCGAGATCAAGCTCGACATATTCGTGTTCGAGGGAACGGTGATCAACGCACCCAACGGAACTGGCGAATGGAACCGGTTCTGTGGTCGCCCGATGAAAGATTGGGTCAAAGAGCTTTGCGAAGTGGCCGATTTCGTCGTCGCGATTGGTGATTGCGCCACGTACGGTGGCATACCGGCGACCGCACCAAACCCATCCGAGAGTGTGGGTCTACAGTTCTTGAAGCGAGACAAGGGCGGCGCACTTGGTGAAGGCTTTACCGCTAAGTCTGGTCTTCCTGTTATCAACATTCCTGGCTGCCCGGCGCACCCGGATTGGGTTACCCAGATTCTAGTTGCTGTCGCGACAGGCAGGGCGGGTGATCTGACGCTTGATGAATTCCACCGTCCAAAGACGTTCTTCTCTTCTTTCACTCAAACGGGTTGCACGCGAAACATGCACTTTGCCTACAAGGTGTCCACGACCGCATTTGGTCAACGCAAGGGCTGCCTGTTCTATGATCTCGGGTGCCGAGGGCCTATGACGCATAGCCCATGTAACCGGATTTTGTGGAACCGTCATTCTTCGAAAACGCGGGCGGGTATGCCGTGCCTTGGTTGTACGGAACCAGAATTTCCGTTTTTCGATCTCGCGCCCGGAACAGTCTTTAAAACGCAAACCGTTATGGGCGTTCCCAAGGACATGCCCGAAGGCGTGGATAAGAAGGGTTACATCAAGCTCACAGCTGCTGCCAAGGGCGCGGCTCCTGCATGGGCCGAAGAAGATATTTTCGTAGTTTAACTGCGATTTGGGAGGAATAACTATGTCTGCAACAGTGGAAACACTCGACATTTCGCCAGTTGGCCGTGTCGAGGGCGATCTGGATGTCCGGGTCGATATCGAAAATGGCGTTGTTACCAACGCTTGGACGCACGCGGAAATGTTCCGTGGCTTTGAAGTGATCCTAAAAGACAAGGACCCTCAGGCGGGGTTGGTTGTAACGCCGCGTGCCTGCGGCATTTGTGGAGCTTCGCATCTTACTTGTGCTGCTTGGGCGCTGGATACGGCTTGGGGGACGACCGTCCCGCGCAACGCTATCTTGGCCAGAAACCTGGGTCAGATCGTTGAATCACTGCAATCCTTGCCGCGTCATCATTACGGTTTGTGGATGATTGACTATACCAACGAGAACTACGCGATGAGCCCGTTCTATGAAGAAGCGGTAAAGCGGTATTCGCCATTCACCGGGACATCTTACGAGGCCGGCGTGACGATTTCGGGCCGACCCGTTGAAATCTACGCGCTTCTAGGGGGGCAATGGCCGCACTCGTCCTTTATGGTTCCGGGTGGCGTGATGTGTTCGCCAACCTTGACCGATATCACCCGAGCGTGGTCGATCCTTGAGCATTTCCGTCAGAACTGGATCGAAAGCCTGTGGTTGGGTTGTTCGATGGAGCGGTATGAGGAAATTCAAACGCTTGAGCAGTTTGAAGCCTGGCTTGATGAGAAGCCTGAACACGCCAATTCAGACTTGGGTCTTTTCTGGCGTATGTCCAAAGACATCGGCTTGGATAAGTATGGCAAAGGTCATGGTAAGTTCACGACTTGGGGTTACCTGCCGCATGAAGACAAATACCAGAACCCTACAATCGATGGTCGTGCTGACGCGGTTATCATGAAGTCGGGGGTATATGATGGTGCCACGGATACGTTCGGCCCGATGAATCAGTCATTCGTACGCGAAGATACGCAGCATGCCTGGTACGATGAGAGCGGTGCAGTTCATCCGTTTGATCGCACAACTAATCCGACAGCGAAAAACACAGTTGACTTTGAAGGCAAGTATTCTTGGTCAACAGCGGTTTCGCATGCTGACGAGGGGCGCCTTGAAGCCGGCCCGTTGGCGCGTCGCTTGATTGCCGGCAACGATACAGGCCATGATTTCCAGCACAAAGATGGGTTGGTTTTGGACATGTATCGCAAGATGGGTGGAGCCTCCACAATGCTGCGCCACTTCGCCCGTATGCACGAATTGTGCATTCTTTATCGTGAAGCCGAACGCAATCTACGCGAGTTCAAGTTGAACGACGAATGGTACATCAAGCCGACCGAAAGAGACGGCCAAGGATGGGGCGCAACAGAAGCAATTCGCGGCGCTCTGTGCCACTGGATTGATGTAAAGGATGGCAAAATTGCCAACTATCAGATCATCGCTCCGACGACATGGAATGTCGGGCCGCGCACGTCCGATGGTGTCAGGGGCCCGATTGAAGAAGCTCTAATAGGAACTCCGATCAAGAACAGCGCCGACCCGGTTGAAGTGGGGCACGTATGTCGTTCCTATGATAGTTGCCTTGTGTGTACGGTGCATGCACATGATGGAAAAACCGGTGAAGAACTTGCCCGCTTTCGAACCGCGTGACGTCAATTTTGGCCAGCGAGAGCAAATTTTGCTGGCCATTTGACCTGCGACAGGGGAGGGAGGCCTATGTCTGATCATATAAATAAAGAACTGAGCGAAGCGGAGCGGCAAGCTTACCTGGACAAGTTTGGTGTGACTCCCGCAGATGCGAGCCATGACATTCTCCTGCAGATGATCGAAGATCAATTTGCAAATGGCCTGAAAACTCAAGTGGAACCGTTCCCGGAAACCGACCGGGAATTTGGCGCCCTTCTTGATGAGTTACGCCCTTTAAATGCAGATCAGCTGCGCGAGAAACTGGATATCTCAGGCTGGTTGCTTGAACCATATGGTGAAGACCAAATGCGATGTCAGGAGTGTATGTATTATCTGGTTCACAAACGGTGGTGCGACCTGCCGGAACTAGATCTCCCGGCAGAACCTCAATGGTGGTGCCGTCTTTGGCGGATCTGAAGGAGGCACTATGGATACGGAGACCACACGTGCAGACATAGCAATGTTACTCAGCTCAGGGCTTAAGACCGAGGCATGGCCACGGGCCGAAACAAGTGCAGATGTCAACAAAATCGTAGGCCGTTTGCAAGTCGAGGCTGCGGACGATCTTGAGAAAAAGCTCATTGTTGCCGGTTTCACGGACTACACCGTCGAGGCCGATGAGATTGAACAACCCTGTGAAACCTGCATGTATTATCAAGTCCATGCCAAATTCTGCGAGTTGCCGGAGCTAATGCTGCCGGTCGAGCCAGAATGGTCTTGCCGCTTGTGGCGCATCTGATGGTGCCGGATGTTGTCGTTATTGGATGTGGCAACCCAAACCGAAGCGATGATGGCGTCGGGCCTCATGTCGTCGCGCGGCTGCACGAAAACGGTTTGCCCGATCATACGAGGGTCTTTGATGGCGGAACTGACGGAATGTCTGTCATGTATCGCGCACGGGGGGCGACGCATCTTATCATCGTAGATGCCCGTATGCCTGAGGGCACACCGGGCGCGATATTCGAGGTCCCGGGCGAAGTCCTTGAGGCGCCACCAAAGCAGAGCCTGAACCTTCATGATTTTCGGTGGGATCACGCTTTGTATGCGGGCCGGCGTATCTACGGCGATGACTTTCCCAAATCGGTCTCTGTTTTTCTGATCGAGGCCGCCAGTCTGAAGCTCGGGCTGGAAATGAGCGCTGAGGTGGTTCTTGCGGCGGAAAACGTGGAGGGCCGCGTCAGGGAAATGATTGCGAAATGGTGTGCTCGGTGAGTGATGGAATTTCCATTCGTGACGGCAAGATCTATTTGCCGCACGCACTTGTTGACACATATTTCAGGAATATCGACGCCGTCATCGTGCTTATTCAGCAAGGTGAACTCATGGTGATGCCGGTTCACCAGGCCACCTCGGGGGGTAGCCTATTGAAGGTCAGGAATGCCGCCGGAGATCGAGTGGTTCAGGCGCGCGATGTTTTTCAGGATCAAGACATGCTGGGATACAAGGTCGGGAACCTTCCAGTCATGTGGCAATCAGAAAAGGGCGCGTTATGCGCCCAGCTTGACTGAATTTCAAAAATCAAAATAGCAAACTTAGTTTACAATAAACTAAGTAAGTTGACAACTCACTGATTCGCTGCTTCAATCTTTCCAAACAAGAAATCGAGGCATTTCGATTCTATCGGGAGGGTTTTCATGACATCTGTCAGTCGTGCGCAGCAGCAGGTGCAGGCCGCCATGAAGGCGGTCGAAACGGCCGCCGCTACCGAATCTGAAAAAGCAGAAATGCTGATGGAGATTGCAATGGGTCTTCAGCAAAAGCCCGAGCGGGTTGAGGACATCTTTGCTGCGGTTGACCTTTACAGACTTGCCATGGATCTGGCCCCAAAGGGCGAGGTGCTCGGTGTTGCGCGAATTCGCGCGCGGATGGCAACGGCTTTGATGGCTGTTCCCACCGAAGATGCAACACACCTCAAGGAGGCAAAATCGGAAATTGAAATTGCATTGGCGACGTTGACGGCCGAAGGGTCGGATGCCGAGATTGCAGAAGCTGAGATGAACCTTGGCCTCATTTGCCAGACACTGGCCGGCATGCACATGCTGCCGATTCAACCAGCAATAAGTGCCTATCAGCGTTCACTGCGGACATTTGATAAGGTGAACTATCCCAAGGAATTCTCGATTTTACAAAGCAATCTGGCGACGGCATTTCTGTCGATCCCATTCACGGATCAATCAGGAAAGATGCGCGAAGCCTTAGCGGTTCAGGCATTCGAAGAAGCGCTAACCGTCGTCAATTTGATCGACCACCCAAATGAATATGCGATGTTGCAAAACAACTTAGGCAATGCGCTCCAGTACGTGTCCTCCTCTCACCGGATTGAGAACGGTTTCCGATCCCTCGAAGCATACGATGAGGCGCTGAAAGTTCGGACTGTGCAGGACATGCCGGAGGAATATGCCAACACGATCGCGAACAAGGCCAACTGCCTGTCGAACTTGCCGGATGATCCGAGCAACCCGGACGGTGGCAATTTTGGCAACCTCGCCGAAGCTGTCCGGCTGCTTGAGGAAGCCAAAACAATCTTTGTCAGTAGGGGCGTGGTCGACAAGGCTGCGGCCGTCAAAGAAGCAATTGACGAGTTATCAGCGGCACTTGGGCCGTCAACAATCTTGGAACGGAGTGGTCTGCAATGAAATATGGAGCAATCGAATGATAGTCACATTAATCTTGGGTCTTATAGCGGGGCTATTGGCGTCCATCGTCGGAGGCGCTCTCTCAGGGTTACGTATAGGTAAGGACGCATTGGGCGCGGAGCTGGCCGTTTACATGGGTGGTCTCTACGGAATCCTGACTGGCAGCCTGGCCGTCGTTGTTACCTTAATCATCTTACTTCTGACTTAGGGGGGGGGGCGATATGCTTGGAATGGCAATGAATTCTGCAAAACTGTTTTTTGCGGGCAAACTTTTCAAAGATAATAAGACTGTCATCCGGCAGATACTGCTTGGCGCAACCTTGGGCATTATTGTTGGCGTCGCTGTCGGTATGTTTGCCCCAATCTGGGTTGGCGCGATTGCCGCCGGAGCGGTGAGCGGTCTTGCACAGCCGTTCCTGTTCAAAGACCTGAAATACGCATAAGAGATGCCGGACGCGTCAAATCATACCAATGACACCCCGTCACTCGATCAATTGATCGGAGATCTCAATGCGCTTGAGATGCTGGCGGATGGTTGGGACGAGGCGGCGCGTAACGGTGCCCATGCGCGTGCTGAAGCCGTTGATGCGCTCAATAAGGAAGCGTTTCGACGCCTGATCAGGGCGCTAAAAGACTTGCCAGAGTTTAGCTCTGCACTGCGAGCCGCTGCACAAGATGAGGTGGTCTATGCAGTTCTGCGTCGCCATGGAATTCTTAAAGCCTCGCTCTACGAGCGGGTCGAGGCGGCCCTCGAGACTGTACGTCCGAGCCTTGCAAGCCATGGCGGAGATGCCGAAGTCGCGTCTGTTGAAGGAAATCGGGCGGAAATCCGGTTTCTAGGGGCCTGTGACGGATGCCCTGCATCGCAACTCACGTTCTACGCAGGTGTAAAGAAGGCGATCCAGGAACAGGTTCCAGAAATCACCGAAGTAAAACAGGCCAAAGGGTTGGGTGGTGGCGGGGCCGACGGTGTCCAATTCACATCACCCTTCGCGAATTACGGCGTTAACGAGTGGTCTGTTGCAATGCGCCTCGATGATCTTGCTGACGGGGAAACACGCATCGTTGATGTTGACGACAATTCGGTCATCATCACGCGGTTTGCAGAGAAAGTGAGTTGTTTCAAAAACGCCTGTGCGCATATGGGGCTTGAAATGACACAAGGCGAAATCGCCGAAGCTATCATCACTTGTCCTCACCACGGTTTTAAGTACGCGCTTGAAAGTGGCGAATGCCTAACCGCGCCAGAAGTTCAACTGCACCCGCATGCGGTGCGGGTGAAGGGGCCGAATATAGAAGTCAGGATAGTGACATGAAGGTTTCCCTCTCAAAGTCATTCAGCCCTGTAAAGGCACAAGGCACCAATACATCGGGCGCGCCAATGCTTAGACCGGAAGGCGCGCGCGTCATTCTTGGAAGTGATGGTGGTGCGCTGGTACAATCAATTACGCCCTCGGCTCATTTGATGTTTGGCCCGCGCGGAGTGTGTTTGCACCCGGACGGATCGCTGTGGGTCGCAGATACGGGTCATCACCGTATCTTAGGCTGGAAAAGCGTGCCGACCGAAGATGATACGCCTGCTGATATTCTGCTCGGGCAACCTGAATTTGGTCGTGAAGGCCGGAATGCGAAAGGCCCTGTCGGGGCAAATACGTTGAATGTACCAACCGGTATTACGGCCTTCCGCGGTGGATTGGCAGTAGCAGATCCTTGGAACCATCGCGTTTTGATCTGGCGAGACACACCAACCGGGCCGGATCACCACGCTGATATCATTTTGGGGCAACCGGATGCGCAAAGTTCGCTTGCGAATGTCGGGTTGTCATATGCTGCGGCCGATACGATGCATTGGCCGTACGGGGTCTCGTCAGATGGCAACAGGCTAATCGTTTGCGATACCGGCAACCGGCGCGTTCTGGTCTGGGATGATCCTCAGTCAACCGGGCAGCCTGCTGATCTTGTGCTCGGGCAAAAGGACTTTGTTTGTCGCGATGAAAATGGCGGCGGCGCGGTCTCGGGCTTTTCGATGCGTTGGCCGCATATGGCGGTTGCGTTGCGTGGTGGCCTTGCTGTTGCAGACGCCGGAAACAACCGCGTGATGATTTGGGATAAATTCCCCGAGAGCAACGGCGCTGCGCCAAACTCGATACTGGGGCAGGCTGATGAAAATGCGTGTGACCACAATATGGCGTCCTATTATCCAACATCCCAAGCGATGAACATGCCCTATGCGCTTGCGACACATGAAGCACGCCTGATTGTCGCTGATACGGCAAATTCGCGCATATTGGGCTTCGAAGACTTGTCGATGACCGCGCATGCGGATCGGTTGACGGCACAGCCGGATTTTGCGGCTAAAGGTGACAATCGTTGGGGAATAGCAGAACGCGATACAGTGTGCTGGCCCTATGGTTTGTCGGCGCTTGGATCAACGGTCGCGGTTGCGGATAGCGGCAACAATCGCATTTTGATTTGGGAGGTGGCGGATTGATGGGAGCGCGCCTCACAGTTTCAGGACAGGTGCAAGGCGTCGGATTTCGCCCGACTGTTTGGCGCATTGCACATGAAATGGGATTGACTGGCGATGTAAAAAACACCGGCGAGGGTGTTGTCATTCGTTTGTGGGGAGAAGGTGTTGAAAGCTTTGCAGATCGGCTAAACGACGCGCTGCCACCACTGGCGCGCATTGAACGGGTGAGTATTGAACACCTACAAGAACCCGCGCCAGACGAATTCAGTATAACAAATTCGCAAGAAGGTGAGATGCGCGGCAATGTCACGCCCGATGCGGCGACCTGTGCTGATTGTTTGGCGGAAATTCGCAGCCCCTTTGAGCGCAGATATCGTTATCCCTTTGCGAACTGTACAAACTGCGGCCCCCGATTTTCTATCGTAAAGTCGGCGCCCTATGACCGCGCAAAAACGACGATGGCGCCGTTTGATTTATGTGAGCCATGCGCGGAAGAATACACGGAACCCACTGATCGCCGCTTTCATGCGCAACCTGTGGCTTGCGGCCGATGTGGACCCAATATTTGGATTGAAAAACTCGGAAACGGAACAGTAAACCTCGAAGCGTTTTCGATGTTGGATGATGTCGATGCCACAGGTGGCATGATCCTTAATGGCCACATCGTTGCGATACGGGGTCTTGGCGGTGTGCATCTTGCATGTGACGCAACCAACGCAGAAGCTGTGAAGGAATTGCGGCGGCGCAAGTTGCGCGACGGAAAAGCTTTCGCATTGATGGCACGTGACTTGGATGTTGTGCGGCAATATTGCGAAGTCTCGGAAGCGGAAGCAAAAGTGTTGTCGAGCCCGCAAGCTCCAATTGTTCTGTTGAAAAAGCGGGCCAATATTCTGCCAGATGAGATTGCGCCGGGCTTGGATCGACTTGGTGTAATGCTGCCATACACGCCGTTCTATCATCTGATTTTGCGCCGCATTGGGCGCCCTGTCATCATGACGAGCGGTAATCCCTCGGGGCAGCCACAATGTACTGGCAATCAGGAAGCACGAGACCGTCTTGCGAGTATCGCTGACTTCGGGTGCTTTCATAATCGCGATATCGCGAACCGTATTGATGACAGTGTCGTGCGTGTTGATCTGGATCGGGAACGTGTTTTTCGACGGGCAAGGGGGTATGCGCCACAGCCGCTTACGCTTCCCGAAGGGTTTTCGCAGACCTTAGAACTCCTAGCTCTGGGCGCAGAACAAAAGAACACTTTTTGCTTGATCAAGAATGGCCGTGCAATTGTGTCCCAGCACATGGGCGATCTGGAAGATGCATCAACGCATGCCGATGTCGCGCGAAACCTGGAGCTTTACCAGAACCTGTTTGATCATAACCCCAGCTTGCTCGCAGTGGATCAGCATCCTCAATATTTATCGACCCAACGCGGTTATGAAATGGCCGGTGACCGCCCGGTGATCGAGATTCAACATCACCACGCGCATATCGCATCCTGCCTTGCGGAAAACGGGCGGCCATTGGCGGCAGACCCGGTGCTTGGAATCGCTCTTGATGGTACAGGATTGGGTGACGACGGCACGATCTGGGGTGGCGAATTCCTGGTCTGTGATTATTCCGGATATCGTCGTGTTGGATGTTTGAAACCTGTGGCACTGCCCGGCGGCGCTGCTGCGGTCAAAGCGCCGTGGCGAAACCTCTACGCGCATCTTATGGCCCAAATGGGTTGGGGCGAGCTTTCGATGAATTTCTCTGACCTTGAGATTTTCAAACGCCTGATGGATTTGCCGAGAGATACTTTGGATGCGATGATTTCCACAGGGACGAATGCACCTTTGGCATCATCATGCGGCCGATTGTTTGATGCAGCCGCTGCGCTTGTTGGCCTCGCTTGGGGCAACCAGAACTATGAAGGCGAAGCCGCAATTTTGTTTGAAGCGGCCTTGGACCACGATGCCCTAAATGAACCTGTTGATCTGGCTTACCCGTTCTCGATTCCGTTAATGGATGGCGATGGCATCCCATACATTGAGCCGCTTGCGGTGTGGCGCGCAATGCTTGGCGATTTGATTCTGGATACGCCGATTGGCGTTATGTCGGCGCGGTTCCACCGGGGTCTGGCCAATGCCATCGTCGCGATGGCACTGAGACTGACCAAAGATACGACGATTGACACCGTCGCGCTGTCGGGCGGCTGCTTTCAGAACGCAACACTCTTTCAATTGGTTCACCACGCGTTGGAAGAAGAAGGCCTAACGGTGCTTAGCCACAGCCAATACCCCGCAAATGATGGCGGTATTTCACTCGGGCAAGCTGTGATTGCTCTCGCGAACACACAAGAGGAGGACGAAATATGTGCTTAGGGATTCCCGGAAAAATAGTCGAAATTTCGGATGCGACACGAAAGCTGGCGATGGTCGATATTTCCGGCGTCAAGCGAGAGGTCAACATTGCCTGCATCGTCGGTGACGAGCCACTTGAGAACCTGATCGGGACTTGGTCGCTCATTCATGTCGGTTTCGCCATGAGCAGGATTGACGAAAAGGAAGCAGCGCTAACGCTGGATGTCCTACGCCAGCTCGGCGAAGCCCAGGAGGAAATTGAAGCGATGCGGGCCAGTGCCGCGATGTTGGAGAAAACATCATGAACTATGCTGATGAATTTCGCGATCCCGTCAAAGCCAAAGGGGTTCTTGGTGCCATTGCCCGAGTTGTTGATGAACTGGGCGCGACGAAAGAAAACCCAATCCATATTATGGAAATCTGTGGTGGTCATACCCACGCAATTTTCCGGTATGGGTTGGATAAACTCACTCCTCCGGGGTTGGAATTCATTCATGGGCCGGGGTGCCCGGTGTGCGTGCTCCCGATGAGCCGAGTCGATGAATGTGTTGAAATTGCGGAAAATCCGAATGTCATATTTACCACGTTTGGCGATGCCATGCGTGTACCCGGCACGAAAAAGTCTTTGATGCAGGCTAAGGCCGATGGTGCGGATATCCGTATGGTTTATTCGCCGCTTGATGCCTTGGAACTTGCCCGTCGCAATCCGGATCGCGAGGTCGTCTTTTTTGGTCTGGGGTTTGAAACAACGACACCGTCGACTGCTTTGTCGATCCTTCAAGCGGATGCGGATGGGCTGACCAATTTTACCATTTTCTGCAATCACATTACGGTTCCACCGCCCATCAAGGCGCTGCTTGATGATCCACATATGGTATTGGACGGATTTGTGGGGCCGGGGCATGTCTCGATGGTAATTGGCATCAAACCCTACGAATTCATCGCGCGAGATTATGGTAAACCGATTGTCGTTGCCGGATTTGAGCCTTTGGATCTGCTGCAATCGGTCTTGATGGTTCTCGAACAAATTCGCGATGGTCGTGCAGAAGTCGAGAATCAATATTCCCGAATTGTTCCAGACGACGGAAACCCGGTCTCAATCGCCGCCTGTGAAGAGGTGTACGAGCCACGCCCGACTTTTGAATGGCGCGGTTTGGGTGAAATCGATGCGAGCGGTTTGCGCATTCGTGACCGCTACAAGGCATTCGATGCAGAGGTTAAATTTGATATCGGATATGGGCGCAACACTGTCTTCACCGCTGAACAAGAAGGCTGTGCGTGCGGTGATGTCATGACGGGTCGCATTAAACCCCATGCTTGCCCGCAATTTGGAAAAGGCTGCACGCCAGAGATGCCGTTGGGTGCCTTGATGGTTAGCTCCGAAGGGGCCTGCTCGGCCTACTACCAATATGGTGGTCTTGAGTTGGAGTCGGTCGAATGAACCAAGTTGCCCGCCAGCCGCGACGCGTTGTCGCCGACAAAATAACGCTGGCGCATGGCGGTGGCGGCAAAGCAATGCGTGACCTGATCGAGGACGTGTTTACCTCGGTATTCTGTCCGCCGGGAATGGAGGATCAGGCGCGTCTGATGGATGCGGCTATCACGGTTCCTGGCGCGAGGCTCGCATTTACGACTGACAGTTTCGTGGTATCTCCGATGGAATTTCCTGGTGGAGACATCGGTAAGATCGCGGTGTGCGGGACAGTGAACGATCTGGCCGTTGGTGGCGCTATGCCGCTTTGGTTATCTGCAGCGTTCATTATCGAGGAAGGTGTTGATATTGCGACGCTCCGTAGGATCGCCGCATCGATGCAAAAAGCGGCAAAAGAAGCGGGTGTGTCGATCGTGACGGGCGATACCAAAGTTGTCGGAAAAGGATCCGGTGATGGTGTCTTTATCACGACATCCGGTGTTGGCGTCATAGCGCCCGACCGCAATCTTTTAGCCCAGACTGTTCAACCGGGGGATGTGGCGATTGTAAATGGTGTCTTGGGTGACCATGGGGCGGCCATCCTCGCCGCCCGAGGAGACATGGCGTTAGACACCGAAATTCCATCAGATTGCCAACCGCTCAACCAGTTGATGGAGGCCGTTCTCGCCGCGGCTCCAGACACAAGGGTGGCAAGGGACGCCACGCGAGGAGGATTGGCGTCGGCGCTCAATGAAATTGCAGATGCGGCGGGTGTCGGGATCGAGATTGGCGAAGAATTGCTACCGCTTCGCATTGAGGTGAAAGGCGTCTGCGAAATTCTCGGGCTGGATCCTTTGTATCTGGCGAACGAAGGAACGTTGGTCGTCTTCGTGCCGGAGGACCAAGCCAATGCTGCGCTGGCTGCGATGCAAACGTGTGAGGCCGGGCGCGATGCAGTCATCATCGGAAAGGCAACAAAGCAACATCCAAGAACCGTAGTTATGAAAACGGTTTTTGGCGGGTTGCGTATCGTCGACATGCTTGTCGGAGAACAATTACCGAGGATTTGTTAATATGCACTTTCTAGAAACGCTGCCATTCCTGAACGATTCAACTGCCTACGGCTTTTTGCTGCTTGGCCTCTTGGTTGGGTTCATTCACGCTTTCGAAGCCGACCACATGGCGGCCATTCTGACCCTTTCCAACAATAACAAGAAACGGTTGTTCCTGCGCGGGGCTGCATGGGGGCTAGGGCATACCGCGACATTGCTGATACTGTCGGTGGCCATTATCGTGTTCAGCGTTGTGCTAACATCAGAGGCGGCGGCGGCGCTGGAATTTGTTGTCGGTGTCATGCTTATCTTTTTGGGCTTGCAGGTCATTTACCGGTTCCGCAAAGAACGACTGCATTTTCATGTGCATCAGCATGCCGGAAGCACACCCCATATGCATGTCCACAGCCACGCAACCGATGTGGCCGACCATTCGCAAAGCACCCACGAGCATAAACACGCCTCGCGCCCTCCGCTCAAAGCCTTCGCCGTTGGTTTGGTGCACGGGGCGGCAGGGTCGGCAGGTGTTATCGTTCTTGCGGTTTCAAAAACCGGCGATCCGTGGGTTGCGGTTGGTTATGTGGCGTTGATCGGTCTTGGGTCCGCACTTGGCATGGCCATACTTTCGGTCATTGTTGGATGGCCGATCATCAATGCCCCAAAAATCGCCAAAGGCTTGCATACGGTTGTGCAGGTTTCCATCGCAGCAATTGCGGTTGCGATAGGCACGGGAATTTTGCTTGAAACTGGTCCAATGGCTTGGGGGCTTTTCTAATGCACGAACTGGGCTTGGCCCGCAGCATTGCTGGAATAGCGCAGGAAAATGCCAAGGGTCGGCCCCTTAAGGAAGTGCGCGTCGCCATCGGGCCCTTAGCCTGCGTGGAACGCGGCGCATTGGAATTCTGTTGGGGTCTTGTCACTGAAAGCACCGGAATTGCTGGTGTAGGGCTGAGGTTCTTAGATGCAGACGGCGATACGTTCGTTGTACGGGAATTAGAATTTATGGAGGAAGCATAATGTGTGGAACATGTGGTTGCGCTGATCCGGCGAACGAAGTTTCGATGACCAACCCGGAAACTGGTGTAAAAACTCTGCTAAAGAATGGCGTCGACCATGGGCACGGTCATAAACATGACCACGATCATGATGACCACCACCACGAAGGGGACGACGTCCCGCATATGCATGGCCCTGGCGGTGAAATAATCTCACTTGAAGCGGCAGTTTTGGGAAAGAACGACAAAATAGCAGCACAAAACAGAGGTTGGTTTCAAGGGCGTGGCGTTATCGCTTTGAATATCGTGTCGTCTCCGGGGGCGGGCAAGACAACTCTTCTGGAATCCACAATTCGCCAGATGAAGGACGAAGTTGAGATCACTGTCGTTGAGGGTGACCAGATGACAGCGAACGACGCGGAACGCATTCAACAGGCTGGTGCGCGGGCTCTGCAGATCAACACCGGCGCGGGATGTCATCTTGAGGCAGACATGATCGCGGCTGCGGCCAGATCGCTGGACCCACAGCCCGGTTCGATAATGATGATAGAAAACGTCGGTAACCTCGTCTGTCCTGCAATGTTTGACCTTGGCGAAAAAATGAAGATCGCGGTGATCTCAACCACCGAAGGTGAAGACAAGCCGATAAAATACCCGCATATGTTCCGGGCAGTAGAATGGGTCGTCATCAACAAGATGGACCTTGCTCCGCATGTTGATTTTGATGAAGAAACATGCCGCAAAAACATCCTTCAGGTTAACCCCGGCGCAAAAATTCTCTGCCTATCCGCACGAACTGGTGAAGGGATGGATGAATGGTGTGCAGCTCTAGGAGCATTGCAGGCCTGATGAGGTCTGAAGCAGTGGCCTGCGCGGTTGGCCTTAAGGCAGAATTCAGGCCGAGCTATCACTTGCAAGGGTAAATCGTACGGCACGAGCCCGACCATGTTGCCAAAAAACCTTGAGAGATAGGAACAACTGTTCGTGACTACCAACAATAGGATCGTCCTTTCAAACGACCACGCTGCCATTCAACTGAGGCAATCCATTGGCACTCATGTTGCAGCACTCGGCTGGGAAGTAGTCGATATAGGCCCGACAACGCAGGAAAGCACAAATTATCCTAAGCATAGTGAAGCAGCGGCTCAGCGAGTCGCCACCGGTGATTGTCGACTCGGCATCATCCTTTGTGGCACTGGCCAAGGCATCATGATGGCCGCAAACAAGGTAAAAGGCATCCGCTGTGGTGTGTGCAGCGACACATTTTCGGCCCGCATGATCCGCCAACACAACGATGCCAATATGATTTCGCTAGGTGTACGTGTGGTCGGTGAAGGGTTGGCTCTTGATATCGTGGATGCATACTTAACTACGAATTTCGAGGGTGGCCGGCATGCGACACGGGTCGGGATGATCGAAGCGCTGGAAGGGTAGCGGCGCTTCTGCGGCCGCAATAACCGGTAAAAGAAACCCGTGTAGTTCATGCTTAAACCAGAGAACGATTCGCAGCCAAAATAGCGGCACCTGAGGCAGGGTCGTTGAACAGTGCTTTCGCAAGCGGGGCAGGCAATACGCGTTTTCGGATGCCCATCCATGCACTGTTCTTAGTCCCATTTCCGACCGCTGAGATCTTGAGTGGTGCCGGTGCACCGCTTGAATGCAGGGCCAAGTAACCTTGATGTTCGACACGAACAAGGCTTTCAAGAATACCTTGTATGAACGTTTCATCGTGATGCGGGCGTGGATCAAAGCGAGGCCTTAAATCGGGATCACAAACAGGAAAGCGTTCGCCGGACGTGACGAGTGGGACGTAGCCCAGATCCAATTTTTTCGTGGGAACGATTTTCTTATACGTCCCTTACCCCAAAACCCGAAATTTTTCGTGCGTGACGACCCTGAAGTTGTCTAACACTTGGCTTCGGAAGGTTTTCCACTCATAGAGGTGGTCCTGCTTTTTCGACCAGTTTGCAGCCTTGTTAAGATGGATCAGGGTTTCACTTCAGGCTGCTAATCTCATTGGTTCTGTTTTGTTGGCGTATACCTCATCGGGGGTCAATAACCCGTGCGTCGAATGGGGGCGCTCAGAGTTGTAGTAGGTCAGCCATTTACCGATGCCCGCCCGCATTTCTGAGCCGGTCTCAAAAGCGTTGAGGTAGACGCATTCATATTTCAGTGACCGCCACAGC
>NZ_FOVP01000033.1 GCF_900115165.1 Roseovarius lutimaris
CCAAAAAATCCCGTTCCACAACAAGCTGGCCGATCTTGGAATGCAGTTTGTCGACATCAGCGGCACTAACCCGTTCAGGCGCTGAACCTTGGCGCGTAAAGGCCGCCGCCATGTTTTCTATCGCCGCGCGTTTCCACGTCCCAATCTGCGTCGGATGCACGCTGTATTTCTTGGACAGCTCGGCAAGCGTCATCTCCTCACGGATCGCTTCAAGAGCAACCTTGGCCTTAAAATCCGGCGAATGGTTCTTTCGTTTCTTCATTTTGGATCGTCACTTTCATCATGCGATCCACCTTAACGTCTGGTCCGAATTTCCGCGACCACCTCTCTAAGTGTTGGATCGAATTTTCACGACCACCTCTGGTTCGTGGTTCTGGGCCATGATACCGACGTGTGATGCATGACATCCGGGACCGATATGAACAAGAAAATGGTGCGCGCTCACCCTCTGGCGCCTATCAATTGCGGTTTGAATACCCTCGCGCAGACGGCGCGGATTGTGCTTGGAGCCATGGCATGACCCCGCGTATTCCAACATGGGTGGACGGTGATCTTGTGGCCGTTGAGAAGCTTGAGGCGCATCAACGTGGGTTGCGCCACAAGGCGGTGTCGGTATTTGTGATGGCGGGCGATGATCTTTTGATCCAGCGCCGTGCACTAGGCAAATACCACACTCCTGGCCTTTGGGCGAATACCTGCTGCACGCATCCCAATTGGGGCGAAGACGCGCAAACCTGTGCCCATCGGCGTCTGCGCGAGGAGCTTGGAATCACCGGGCTGAGCCTGTCCCATCGCGACCGTGTGGAATACCGTGCCGATGTGGGCGGCGGGCTTGTCGAGCATGAGGTCGTGGATATCTTTGTGGCGCGGGTGCCGGGGCGCATCGCCCTTGATCCGAACCCCGAAGAGGTGATGGAAACCCGCTGGACCGACCTGAATACGCTGCGCGAAGAGCTCCTGACGCATCCGGCGCAGTATACCCCCTGGCTTCGGATTTACATGCAAGAGCATGCCACGCAGATTTTCGCCTGAAGGCGGGCAGGGGGCGCCGCCCCCATCGCCGCAAAGCGGCGTTTCCCCCGGGATATTTAAGGCCAGAAGAAACGGTGGGCTCTATTTGCCTTTCCAGACCGGATCGCGTTTTTCAGCAAAGGCGCGCGCGCCTTCAAGCTGATCCTCCGAGGCATAGAGCGTATCTACGGTCGCTAGCTGGCGTTTGGTAATCCGGTTCATGGCATCCTGAAACCGCAGCGCCTCGGCCTCACGCACAATATCCTTGATGGCGGCGTAGACCAGAGGCGGGCCGGAGGCCAGTTGATCGGCCATCGCGCGCGCCTCGCCCATAAGCCGGTCGGCTGGATAGAGATGATTTACGATGCCCCAGCGGGCGGCCTCTTCGGCATCAAGCCAGCGGCCGGTCAGAAGCATCTCCATCGCGATATGATAGGGGATGCGCTTGGGCAGCTTGATGCTGGCGGCATCCGCCACCGTGCCAGAGCGGATTTCGGGCAAGGCAAAGCTGGCATGATCCGCCGCCAGAATGATATCAGCCGAGAGCGCCAATTCGAGCCCGCCACCACAGCAAATTCCGTTGACGGCGGCGATCACAGGCTTGTTGAGGTCGCGCAACTCCTGCAAGCCGCCAAAGCCGCCAACGCCGTAATCGCCATCCACCGCATCGCCATCCGCCGCTGCCTTGAGATCCCAGCCGGGGCAAAAGAACTTCCCGCCCGCCCCGGTGAGAAGTGCCACGCGCAGGTCAGGATCGTCGCGAAAGTCGCGAAAGACCTCGCCTAAGATGCGGCTGGTTTCAAGGTCAATTGCATTGGCCTTGGGGCGGTCGAGTGTCACCTCAAGTACGGCGCCGCGACGTTCGGTTTTCACTGGGCTTTGGGTCATTCATCTTCTCCGATCCTGATCAGGGCATCTGCGGCAATGGCGAAATTTTTTCCGCAGATCAGTGGGTTGATCTCAATTTCATCAAGGCGCATCGCATTGGCAATGACGTAGGCCTGCACCGCCATGACCGCCTGTGCAATGGCGGCGATATCCACCCCCGGTTTGCCGCGATACCCCGCCAGCAGGGGGGCAATGCGCAATCGTTTCAGGGCGTCGGATATGTCGGTTTCCTGAACGGGCAGCAGCAAGGACTGGCTGTCGGCCATTACCTCGGTGAGGATCCCGCCAGCCGCAAGCGTAAGAACAAAGCCATGCGCGGGGTCGCGCAGCACACCGACCAAAAGCTCGACCACCCCACCGGTGACCATGGCTTCGATCAGGAAACCAGAACTGTCCATGGCGGCCGCGGCGTTGGCCACTGCCGCAGCATCTGTGAGGTTGAGCGCGACCAAACCGGCCTCGGATTTATGCGCGAGGCCCTGACCTTTCAGCACAACAGGAAAGCCGACCATTCCGGCGGCATGCGCGGCTTGTTGCGGTGTGGCGGCGAGGCGTGATGCGGGCACAGAGAGGCCAAACCCGGCCAGGGCGTGCTTGGCCTCGGCCTCGGACAGCATGTGAAGATTTATCGGCGCGCCGGGGGGCAGTATCGGTTCGGGCATATCGTGCCGCCGCCCCAGACGGGCAGCAAGCGCGATTGCGGTAAGCCCCTCGCCGAGGCCGACTAGCGGGATCAACCCGGCGGCAAGACACCCTGCGATGACCGCTTCCGGCAGGGTCTCGGGCAGGGTGGACAAAATCGCGAGCGGCTTGTTTGCACGGGCACGGGCGGCGGCGCCCGCCTCAATCACGCAATCCCAGGCGGATGGATCACAGCGATCAGGCCGCGGAAAATCAACAATGACGCAGCCCATTGCCACATCACCCATCAACATTGCCGCGAATGTATCAGTCATGCGCGCCACGTCACCCCAGATAAAGGTGTGGTAATCCAAAGGGTTGGCCAATGCCACGCGTGGGCCAAGCGCGGCGCGCAGACCATCGATCTGCGACGCATCAAGCGCTGGAAAGACGAGATCCCGGCCTACGGCACTATCGGCCATCAGGCTGGCCTCACCCCCCGAACAGGAGAGCGACACGATCCGGTTTGACGGGAGCGGCCCGGCCAAATGCAAGAGCTTGAGCGTCTCAAGCAAGGCAGGCAGGCCCTCGACCTGCGCCACGCCGAGGCGCGCCAAGAGGGCGCGTGCGCCTGCGTCTGATCCGGCGAGCGACGCAGTATGGGAAATCGCCGCTGCGCGCGCCTGCTCCGACTTGCCGGCCTTCAGGGCAACGATGGGTTTCCCAAGTGCGCGCGCCTCTTGCGCCAGCGTCTCGAAGGCGGCGAGATCGCCGATACCTTCGATATGCAGGCCAAGGGCGGTCACGCGGCTATCGGCCAAAAGTGCGCGACCCAGTTGCGCGAGACCGAGTTGCGCCTGGTTGCCCGCGGTCATCAGATAGGCAATCGGCAAGCCGCGCGTCTGCATGCTGAGATTGATGGCGATGTTGGAACTTTGCGTCAGGATCGCGACACCACTATCTACCCGCTGCCCGCCGTGCTGATCCGGCCATAAAAGTGCGCCGTCAAGATAGTTGATGAAGCCATAGCAATTGGGCCCGAGGATCGGCATCGCGCCTGCCGCCTCCAGCAACCGGGCCTGCAAGGCATCCCCGTCGCCGGTCTCGGCCTGCATCTCGCGAAAGCCGCTGGCAAAACAGACCGCGCCACCGGCACCCATTGCCGAGAGGCGTGCCACCACATCTAGCGTGGTCTCGCGATTGACGCCGATAAAGACCGCATCCGGCACGCCGGGCAGATCATCAAGACTGGCAAAGGCCGCACGCCCTGCGATTTCGTCGCGCGCGGGGTGAACCGGCCAGACCGGGCCGTCATAGCCGATCTTGCTGCACTGCTCGACCACCGAGGCGCACCAAGCGCCACCACCCACGACCGCAATAGAGGCCGGGCGCAAGAGCCGAGAGAGATCACGCATATCGGGCCTCGCCCCTGAAGAGATTTGGGCCTCCGGCGGGGATATTTGGCGCCAGAAGAAACGGGGAAGGGATGTTGCCTCTTCCCCGTTCCGTGAAACACGCAAGGGTGCTTCTCCTGGCACGGTCATCGGCGTCCCCGCCTGTACCGTGAGTGCAGATTGACGCAAGAAGGTTAATAATTCCTTGTTTCTTCTGGCTGAAAATATCCCCGCCGGAGGCATTGAAACTCTTTTGGCCTGTCATCGCCTCAGGCTCCAAGTGGGCGAAGGAGATCGCGACTGATGATATGGCGTTGGATTTCGCTGGTCCCATCCCAGATCCGTTCAACCCGCGCATCGCGCCAGAACCGCTCAATCGGGAAATCATCCATCAGCCCCATGCCGCCATAGATTTGCAATGTGGCATCGGTAACCCGCGCAAGCATTTCACTGGCATAGACTTTGGCCGAGGCGATTTCACGATTCGCCGGCAGGCCCTGATCCAACCGCCAGGCGGCGTTCAGGGTCAGCAGGTCGGCTGCGTCAATTTCCGTGATCATATCGGCGATCTGAAAGCTGACCCCCTGGAACTTGCCAATCTGCTGGCCGAATTGTTTGCGTTCGGCGGCATAATTGAGCGCATAATCGAAACAGCGCCGCGCGCGCCCGACACTCATCGTGGCGACCGTGATCCGGGTGGCGTAAAGCCATTCGTTCATCACCGCAAAACCGCCATCGACCTCACCCAGCACCTGGGCATCGGACAGGCGGCAATCATCAAAATCAAGAATACAGTTTTTGTACCCCCGGTGGCTGACCGACTTGTAACCGTCGCGGATGGTAAAGCCGGGCGTGCCGCGATCAACCAGAAAGGTGGTGATGCGTTTTTTGGGGCCGCGCGGCGTGTCATCCTCTCCGGTGGCGACGAAAACGATAATAAAATCAGCGTGATCTGCGCCGCTTATGAAGTGCTTGGTGCCATTGAGCACCCAATCGCCGCCGTCGCGCCGCGCCGAGCAGGTCATGCCGCGCACATCCGATCCGGCGCCCGGTTCGGTCATGGCAAGCGCATCCATCCGTTCGCCGCGCACCGCCGGAAGCAGGTAGCGTTCACGCTGTTCCCCCTCACAGGCCATCAGGATATTCTGCGGGCGCCCGAAGAAATGGTTGAGCGCCATCGACCCGCGCCCAAGCTCGCGCTCGACCAGGGCAAATTCAAGATGGTTGAGGCCCGCGCCGCCCACCTCTTCGGGGAAGTTGCAGGCGTAAAACCCCAGATCAATCGTCTTTTGTTTGATCGCCTTCGCCACCTCGGGCGGCACCTCGCCGCTGCGTTCGACCTCGGCCTCATGCGGGTAGATCTCGTTCTCGACAAAGCTGCGCACCGTCGAGACGATCATTTCCTGTTCGTCGGTCAATCCGAAATTCATGTCACGCCTCCTTGTGCAGGGTGGCCAGCGCCTCGACCCTTGCCAGAACCTCGGGCAGGGGATCGCACGACTTGCGCGTTTCGAGGTTCACATGCAGCATGAACTGATCCGATGTGGCCAGAAGCTCGCCATCGTTTTCGCGCTTCATCTCGTGATAACAGCGCAGTTTTTTGCCCGCTCCTTCGGTCACGCGGGTTTCGACGATGACATGCTCACCGGCCTGCGCCTCGGCCAGAAATTTGATCGTGATCTCGGCGGTGAAATAGCTGTTGCCGGCTTCGATATAGGCGGCATCGGCGCCGACATGGGTCATTACCGCATCGGCGGCATCGCTGAACAGCTGACCATAACGGCCCTCGTTCATATGCCCGTTGTAATCGGTCCAATCGGCGGGAATAACGCGGCGCACGCTGATGATCGGCGGGTCATCGCTTAGCACCGGGCGGAACGTCACCTGATGGTCGTTGATCAGCCGTCCGGCGGCGTTGCCCTGTTGGCGCAGGGCGCGCATCATCGCGATCAGGTTGTTGTCGCGCTTGCGCTCAAGCTCGCGGATGCTCAGGTGCCCCGATTGCGCATCGGATTGATCGGCGATCATCTGGGCCAGCTCATCGGTCAACTCGGGCACATCCATCAGCTTGGTCCAGGGCCAAGAGAGGCAGGGGCCGAACTGATCAATGAAATGCTTCATCCCGGCCTCGCCGCCGGCGACGCGGTAGGTCTCGAACAGGCCCATCTGCCCCCAGCGAAGGCCAAAGCCATAGCGGATCGCATTGTCGATCTCCTCGGTGGTGGCAATCCCGTCCTTGATAAGCCAGAGCGCCTCGCGCCAGACCGCTTCGAGAAAACGATCGGCGATATGGGCGTCGATTTCCTTGTTGACATGAAGGGGATAGAGGCCAAGCGCGGTCAGGGTATCACTGGCGCGCGCCACCAGACCGGCGCTGTTCTTATCGGTCGTGACAAGCTCAATCAGCGGCAAGAGATAGACCGGATTGAACGGGTGCGTCACCACGATCTGTTCGGGACGCGTGGCGCAGCCTTGCAATTCCGACGGCTTGAAGCCTGAGGTCGACGAGCCGATGATCGCGCCTGCGTCGCAATGCTCTTGCAAGGTCTGATAAACCTTGCGCTTGAGCGCGAGGCGCTCGGGCACGCTTTCCTGAATCCAGCTTGCCCCTGCCACAGCCTCGGACATGCTGGCGTGAAAGCTCAGGCGGCCTTCGCGCGGCAGGGCAATATCATAAAGCATCGGCAAGGCGTGGCGGGCATTGCCCAGCACCTCGTTGATCTTGCGCTCGGCCTCGGGGTCGGGGTCGAACACCCGCACATCCCAGCCATTGAGCAGGAACCGCGCGGCCCATCCGCCGCCAATCACGCCACCGCCGATAATCGCTGCTGTTTTCGTCATCACTCCACTCCCGTTAGCGCAGGATCATTGCGCCGATATCATATCCGTTGAAATCCAGAATTTCGCGCGCGGCGGTAATCCGGTCCGCGCCACCGGTCGCGCGCCGGTCAAGCACCCAGCCATAGCCGCCATCCGGCGCGCCGATGGCGGCGGTGCGGTAGTCTTCATCGACCCAGATCACCCATAAATCGCGAGTTTTGCCGCCTTGGGGATCTGCAAGACGCCAGCGGTTGGGGCCAAGCGCCTTGGCGCGCCAGAGGGCGGCAATATCGGTGCACGCGCCATTGTCCGCGCAGTGACGCGTGATCAGTTTAAACGCCTCTTGGCCGTCGCGGGCGCGCAGATAGCTGACCCGCCTTAGCCCCTCGTCGCCGGGATAATGCGCGCGCACATGCCAGTCGCCCGCAAGCCGGTTGGCATCGCTCCGGGTGGTATAGGTGAGCGGCGTTTGGGTGTCGCGATACAGGCCGGTCGGGGCCTTGGGCGCCGCGCAGGCCGATATCAACGCGACACATGCCAGAGACCACCAAATCCTCATGGCACAAGGGTTTCCGTATGCCCGTCCACCGCCAGAATTTGCCCCGAGATCTTGCTGGCCGCAGGCGAGGCAAGGAACAGCGCCATGTCCGCCAGATCATCGACATTGACCCAAGAGCGCAGGCTGACGCCCTTGACATATTGCGCGCGTACCTCGTTCTCGGGTTTGCCGCCCGCTGCCGCTTCCATGGCGACAACGCGGTCCATCCGGTCGCCTTCAACCGCGCCGGGCGCAATCGCATTGACGCGCACGCCGACGGGGCCAAGCTCCATCGCCAAGGTCTTGGTCAGACCCACCAGCCCCCATTTTGCCGCCGCATAGGGCGCGCGCAGGGGGTAACCGAACAAGCCCGCCGTCGAGCTTGTGATCAGGATCAGGCCCGCCCCTTGCGCGCGCATCACCCGCGCTGCCCAACGACAGGTCAGAAAGGTGCCCGAGAGGTTCACGTCAAGACAGGCGCGCCAAGCGTCATAATCGAGATCCTCGATCCGCCCCGCAGGGCCGCCCGTACCGGCATTGGCACAGACCACATCGACCCCGCCCCATGCGCGTTCGACATCGCCGAAAAACGCCTCCATCTGGGGCTCGTCGGTGACATCGGCCTGAGCGGCGATAAACGCGGGATGCTCGGCGCGGACCCGCGCCACCGCCGCACCATCGGCATCGCAGATCGCCACCCGGTCACCGCGCGCCGCAAAGCGTTTGGCAAGGCCAAGCCCGATTCCCGATGCGCCGCCGGTGATAAGGACGCGCATGCTCATCCGCGCGGGGCCTGTTTGGTGAGGCCCAGCTTATCACGCACCTCTTGCGGGCCAATCACCCGCGCGCCGAGATTCTCGATGATCCCGACCGCGCGTTCAACCAGTTGCGCATTGGTTGCCAGAACACCGCGGTCCAGCATCAGGTTATCCTCAAGCCCGACGCGCACATTGCCCCCGGCCAGAACGCTTGCCGCCACATAGGGCATCTGGTTGCGCCCCAGGCCAAAGGCCGAAAACGTCCAGGTGTCCGGCACATTGTTGACCATTGCCATGAAGGTATTGAGGTCATCCGGCGCGCCCCATGGCACCCCCATGCACAGCTGAACAAGCGCGTCAGGTTCCAGAATGCCATCGGCGACAAGCTGTTTGGCATACCAGAGGTGGCCGGTGTCAAAGGCCTCGATCTCGGGCTTGACGCCTAGCTCTGTCATCATCCGGCCCATCGCCTGAAGCATGCCCGGCGTGTTGGTCATGACGTAATCGGCCTCGGCGAAATTCATCGTGCCGCAATCGAGCGTGCAGATTTCCGGCAGGCAGTCGGCCACATGCGCCACTCTCTCGGTGGCGCCCGCCATGTCGGTGCCGACCTCTTTGGGCGGCAGCGGGTTCTCAATGCCGCCAAACACGATATCGCCGCCCATTCCGGCGGTCAGGTTCAGCACCACGTCGGTGGCGCTGTCGCGGATCCGGTCGGTGACCTCGCGAAACAGGCCAAGATCCCGGCTTGGCGCGCCGGTTTCAGGGTCGCGGACATGGCAATGCACCACGGCCGCCCCGGCCTTTGCCGCCGCAATCGCACTATCGGCGATCTGCTGGGGCGAGCGCGGCACATGCGGGCTTTTGTCTTGCGTGCCCCCCGATCCGGTGACGGCACAGGTGATGAAAACCTCGCGGTTCATGGTAAGCGGCATGGGGGCTCCTCCGGGGATGGTGTTCAGGGCTAGCCTAACGCGCTGGTGCTGCTCTCTATCTTGCCGTAAAAGACAAAAATCATGCCTAAATGGACAAAATCATCAGAGACGCCAGTCAGCATCGCCTTCCTGATCTTCGATCAGTTCTCAAACCTGTGCCTTGCCAATTGTCTGGAGCCACTGCGCGCCGCCAATACCCTGACGCGGCGGCAGAGCTTTGACTGGCAGATTCTGACTCGTACCGGCGAGCCGGTGCTCTCGTCCTCGGGCATGCAGGTGGTGCCGCATAGGCCGCTTAAATCGCTGGCCGCCTGCGATTATCTTTTCGTTCTGGCAAGCTATGAGCACACCGCGCTGGATACCGCCGACACGCGCCGTGCCCTGCGCGCTGCGGTGACAAAAGCGAGAACCGTGGTCGGGCTGGATGCGGCGCCCTGGCTTTTGGCCTCGGCCGGCTTGCTGAACGGGCGGCGCGCCACGGTGCATTGGGATCTGCTTGACGCCTTCACCGAGCGGTTTCTCGATATCGAGGTGGCGCGGGCGCGGGTTCTGAGCGATGGGCCATACATGACCTGCGCCGGGGCGATGTCGGCGCTTGATCTGACGCTTGGGCTTATTGCGGATCGCCTTGGCCTTTCGGTGCGTCTTGATATCGAGGCGATGTTCATCCATGGCGACCCGCCGCTCAGCCCGACCCGCGAGGGGCAGGCGGTGGGCGATGCGCTTGTGCGCCGGGCGCTGACGGTGATGCGCGACACGCTTGAGCGGCCTTTGTCGCAGGCCGATCTGGCGCGCCGCCTGTCGTGTCAGGCGCGCACGCTTGACCGTCGGTTTCGCGCAGGGCTGGGCGCGCCGCCGGGCACGGTCTATCGGCATTTGCGCCTGTCTTCGGCGCGCAAGATGCTTGAGGGCACCGGCCTTGGCATTGCCGAAATCTCCCTGCGCTGTGGCTATGAGTCCCCCGCCGCCATGGCCCGCGCGATGCGGCGCCACTATGGCGCCAGCCCAAGCGAGCTTCGCAAATCCGGGTGGGGCCGCTCAGAGGGCCGGCAGGCGATACATCCCGGAACTTGAAAACGCGATTGAGCTTCCGTCTTCGATATCCTCGGCAAAACGCCGGGCGATAACCCGAAGCGCGGTCTGTCGCCCCTTGGCCACCAATGCCCGCCGCGAGGGCAGGGCAGGGGTAAGCCCCGGCTTGAGCAGAGTCTGCGACCAGATCAGCGGGTGCAATTCCTGAAGGTGATTTTCCAATAGCCAGTCAAGGCAATCATGAATGCGCGCGCGCGCCGCCTCGGCCCCCGAGGGCAGGCGCGCCTTGCCGCTGCGTGGGGTCATCACGATGCCGCAAAAGGCAGAAAGCTGATTGATTACATGCTGATCGCGTTTGCGCGCCACGATATCGCGCAGCCCGTCGATGAAAAACTCGCAATCCAGCCGCTCAAGCGCACCGGTATCAAGCGCCAGTGCGTCAAGGTAAACCCACGCATAGCCACCCGTGCCCCATACCTCGCCAGTGCGCGCGGCGGTGCGGCGCGCCTCAAGGTCAAGCATCTCGTAACTGCCATAGCGCGCGGGCAAAAGCACCTCGCCGAGGGCACGCATGTGGCGCGGGCTATCGGGGTCAAGGTCGATCAGCTTTTCATAGTCATCGGCCACCCGAAGGCGCGGTTTCTGACGACCGGCCAAAAGCGCACATTGCGCCGCGGCCAAGGATGGCGCATCAAGATCGACCCCGTCGAACGGCCCGAGAATATCATCGGCGCGCTTGAAATGCAGGTGAAATTCCGCCTCATGCTCGATCGTGGTCCGCTCTGTTGCCGTGGCCCGCCAAGCCCAGCCGATGTCGATATGAGTCAGCGCCACGATCAGCGCACAGGCATAGCTATCAGGAAATTCGGCAAGCATTTCTTCCAGCGCGTCAATACCTGCACTGTCGGGCGCAACCCCGTCATGCAGGGAATCTTCGGCGGCCGCGACCACATCGGCGCGCGCGCCGTAAGCCAAAAGCATCGTGGCATTCTCGCCGCCCGGCGTGCGCAGACGCGCCTCGTCGCCATATTCAATCAGGCGGGCCAGGTCCTCCCACATTTCCTGGCGGGCCAGCTTCTGGCCTTTGTCCTGATGGGTGGCGCGGGCCATTTCCTCATCCGTGACCGGCAGGGAGGGTAAAAGAATACGCTTGGTCAGGCTGTCAAGATCGGTCTGCGGCTTGCGGCGCAACAGCCCCAGAAAATCCGGCAGGCGACGACCGTCACGGCCCTTGCGCCTGTGTTGGTCCGGGGTCGTGTTGTCTGGTTCTGCGATCGGTTCAAAAGGCATGGCGTCTCCGGCGTGCTGCTCCACCACACCCTGACGCCGCTTTTCGACCAAAAGAGGGCAGCCCTTGGGTGAAGGCAGGGAATTTGCGGGTATCACCTTCGCGTTGCTTTGGCGGGCGACTCAGGGCACACTCGCCAAATGAAAAAGCTGCTGCCTTTTGTTTTTATTGCGATTTTTCCGCTCTCCAGCCTCGCTGAAGAACGCGCAGGCGGCGTGTTCTCCCTGTCTCCGCCTGCACGTGACGGCAATATTCCGCGCACAAGATGGGAACATCGCGCCGATGCGCCGCTTTTGACACGCACCGCCTTGTCGGCGCTCAAAGGCCATGGCGCGGCGCTGACAGCGGTCGTGCCACGCGACATCGCGACCTGGTGCCCGGCCTATCCGCAGGCCAGCGATGCCAGCCGCCGGGCGTTCTGGGTGGGGTTCTTGTCGGCACTTGCCAAACATGAAAGCACCTATAACCCGCGCGCCGTGGGCGGCGGGGGGCGGTGGTACGGCCTGTTGCAGATTCTGCCGGCCACTGCGCGCGGCTATAAATGTCGCGCGGGATCGGGCGAGGCATTGCGGGACGGGCCGGCAAACCTGTCCTGCGCGGTGCGGATCATGGCACATACCGTGCTGCGCGACGGGGTCGTGTCTGAGGGCATGCGCGGCGTGGCCGCCGATTGGGGACCGTTGCACAACGCCAGAAAGCGCCGGGACATGCAAGGTTGGACGCGCGCACAAAGTTATTGCAAACCGCTCTCTTCCGTTCGCCCCCGCATGCGCCCGGCCCGGCTTGCGCAGGTCGCGGACTAGCCCCAGAAAATTCACCGAATTTTCTGACCATTTTCTTAGCAAAGAAAATGCCCGCTCAGACGCCGCGGATACGTGTCACCATCTCTGTGGTATCCCGGCTCAGCCCCGGAGTGGCGAGAATCCGGTCAAGCTCTGCCTTGATCAGCGTCTGGCGCGTGTCGTCATAGCGCCGCCATGTCTCAAACGCCGAGCACATGCGCGCGGTGGTTTGCGGATTGAGCGGGTCAAGCCTGATCAGCCAATCCGCCAACACCCGATAGCCCTTGCCCGAGGCATGGTGGAACCCCGCCGGTGACGTGACCATCGCCCCGAAGGTGGCGCGAAAGCGATTGGGGTTGCGGATGTTGAAATCGGCATGATTGGCCAGACGGCTTGCAGCCTCGGCGGTGTGCTCGGGGCTGGCATGCACGATCTGCAAGCTGAACCATTTGTCGATCACAAGCCGATCCTGTTGCCATTGATCATAGAACGCTTTTGTCGCCGCATCACCGGCTCCCGCCTGCAAAAGACAGGACCATGCCGCCAGTTGCTGGGTCATATTGTCGGCGCTGTCGAATTGCTGTGCCGCCAGGGCCCCGCCATCAACGCGCGAGATCATTGCCAGCGCGGCGTTTGCAAGCGCGCGCGCGCCGGACTGTTCCGCGTCGGGGCGATAAGGCGCGGTGACCTGATGCGCCGTATATAGCTCGCGCGCCAGGTCTTCGATCTGTTTGGCGCGGGTGTTGCGCAGCCGCTCCAGCGCCTGCCAGATGGCTTGCGGGTCGGGTGTGACGCCCATTTCAAAAAGGGATTGGGCCAGTTCATCCTCGCTCGGCAGGCCAAGCGCAAGGGCGCGAAACGCCGGATCAAGAGCCTCGTCGCGCGCCATCATTTGCACCGCATCCAGATAGGCCGGATCCGGCGCCGCGTCCTCACGGATCATCGCAATCAACCCGTCACGGGCGAGGGCGCGCCCGGCCTCCCATTTATTGAAGGGGTCGGTGTCGTGCGCCAGAAGAAAGGCGCGCTCGGCATTGTCCGTGTCACGTTCCAGAATCACGGGCGCAGAGAAATCACGCAAAATCGAAGGGATAGGGCGCGCAGCTAATCCATCAAATGAAAAACTCTGCGCGGCCTGTGTCATCTCAAGAACACGGGTGGCCTGTACCTCATCGCCATTGGCACCAAGCAGGCCCACGGCAATCGGAATAACGCGCGGTTGTTTCACCTCCTGCCCCGGCGTTGGCGGGGTTTCTTGTTCAAAATGAAGGGTATAAGTGCCATCCTTGAACTCATCACTGACCTTGAGACGTGGCGTGCCGGCCTCTTCATACCAGCGTTTGAACTGTGCCAGATCACGGCCCGTTACATTTTCGAACACGGTCAGCCAATCCTCGATGGTACAGGCCTGTCCGTCGTGACGCTCGAAATAGAGATCGAGCGCCTTTCTGTAGGCTGCATCGCCCACCAGCCGCTTGAGCATCCCGATAAGCTCGGCGCCTTTTTCATAGACCGTGGCGGTATAGAAATTGTTGATCTCGACAAAGCTTGCAGGGCGCACCGGATGTGCCAGCGGGCCGTTATCCTCGCGGAATTGCCGCGCGCGCAGGTCGATCACATCCGAGATCCGCTTGACCGGCGCCGAGCGCATGTCAGAGGTGAATTCGGAATCGCGATAGACCGTCAGCCCCTCTTTCAGGCAAAGCTGAAACCAGTCGCGACAGGTGATCCGGTTGCCGGTCCAGTTGTGGAAATACTCATGCGCGATGATCGCTTCGATACGTTCGAAATTCGCATCTGTCGAGGTCTCGGCGGTGGATAAGACGCAGGACGAGTTGAAGATGTTCAAGCCCTTGTTTTCCATCGCCCCCATGTTGAAGTCGTCCACCGCAACGATATTGAAGATATCGAGGTCATATTCGCGCCCGTAAACCTCTTCATCCCATGTCATCGACTTTTTGAGCGCCTCCATCCCGAAGGCGCATTTGCCCTCATCGCCGGGGCGCACCCAGATGTTGAGTTCGACATCGCGGCCCGACCGGGTGGTAAAACGATCCGGGTGATTGATCAGATCGCCCGCGACAAGCGCGAAAAGATAGGCCGGTTTCGGCCAGGGATCATGCCATTCGGCAAAGCCATCCCCCTGTGCAACAACATCGCCATTCGATAGCATCACCGGCGCATCGCCCTCGATGCGGACGGTAAACACGCTCATCACATCGGGGCGGTCGGGGTAATAGGTGATCTTGCGAAAACCTTCGGCCTCGCATTGGGTGCAATACATGCCGTTCGACATATAAAGCCCTTCAAGGGCGGTGTTGGCGGCGGGGTTGATTTCGACCTCGGCCTGAAATGTAAAGGGGGCATCCGGCACAACCGCGCGCAGGCCCTCGGGTGTGATCTCGGGCGTAATCGCGGCCCCGTCGATCATCGCAGACACCAGGCTGAGCCCCTCGCCATGCAGGAAAAAATCGCGGTTTTGCGCCTCGGGGTTGGGGCGAAACCTGATCTTGCTGATCACGCGGGTCGTCTCTGCCGCGAGGCGAAAGGTCAGATGCACCTCGTCCACCAGATAGGCGGGGGGGGTATAATCCGAGAGGTAAACAGCTTGCGGGGCGGCATCTTTCATCGCGTGCATCTCCTTGAGGGGCGGGGCGTTGGCCGCGACCCTAGGGCGTGGCGCGCGGGCCTGCAATGGGGGGCTTCCCCTTGGCGGCAATCCCGCTATCTCCGGGGATATGGAAAGGCCGGTCATCTGTTGGTTCAAGCGCGATTTGCGGGTCTGTGATCACCCGGCGCTTGCGCGTGCGGCGGCGCTTGGGCCGGTGATTGCGCTTTATATCATCGAGCCCGAGGGCTGGCAGCAACCCGATGCCGCGGGGCGCCACTATGCGTTTTTGCAAGAATGCCTTGGGGAGTTGCGCGTTGACCTTGCGAAAATCGGCCTACCTCTGACCCTGAAGGTGGGCGATGCGATTAGCACTCTTGAGGGCCTGCGGCAGACTCATGGTATCCGCCATCTGATCAGTCACGAGGAAACCGGCAATGGCTGGAGCTTTGAGCGCGACAAGCGCGTCGGCGCGTGGGCGCGGGCGCAAGGGGTGGCGTGGGAAGAGCTGCCGCAATCGGGCGTGGTCCGCCGCCTGAAGGGGCGCGACCATTGGCAGGCAGCCCGAAATGCGGTCATGGCGGCGCCGCTTGTCCCGCCCTTGCAGGCGTGCCGCGCGGTGGAACATGTGGCCAGCGATCCGCCCCCGACGGCGGCGGCACTGGGCCTGACCGATGCCTGCCCGCTTGCCCCCGATGCCACGCGGCTTGCGGCCTGGGAGCGGGGCGAAACCGGTCTGCCGTTCGTTGATGCCTGCATGCGCGCATTGACCGCGACGGGGTGGTTGAATTTTCGCATGCGCTCGATGCTGATGGCGGTGGCGTCTTACCATCTCTGGCTGGACTGGCGCAGCACCGGGCCGATCCTGGCGCGTCGCTTTACCGATTACGAGCCGGGCATTCACTGGCCCCAGGTGCAGATGCAATCGGGCACCACCGGGATCAACACGATCCGGATTTATAACCCGATCAAACAGGGCCATGACCAGGACCCGAGCGGCGTTTTTACCCGCCGCTGGCTACCGGAACTGGCCGAGGTGCCGGATACCCAATTGCAAACGCCTTGGGTCTGCGAGGGCGCGGCGCGGATTCTGGGGCGCAGCTATCCCGCGCCTGTGGTTGATCCGGTAACGGCTGCGCGCCACGCGCGCGACCTGGTCTGGGGCCTGCGCCGTGCCCATAAATCAGACGCCGAGACCGCGCGGATCGTCACCCGCCATGCCAGCCGCAAACGCCGCCGCCGGGCCAAACCCGCCAATCGGCAGCTTCGGTTCGATTTTTGATGGCCCGGCAGCGCCGCAAATCCGACCTTCCGGTCAAAACCTGTGCCACCTGCGGCCGCCCGATGCACTGGCGGCGCAAATGGGCCCGCGTCTGGGACGAGGTGCGCCATTGCAGCGTGCGGTGTCGTCGCCAACGCTCTGGTGTGGACGGCACAACCCTGGCCGACCGGGATGCTTTTGGCCGGTAATGGGGCCGGATGCGACCAATGGCCATACCCGTTTCGCGCCGCCCACAATCCGAACTCTGGCAGGGTAAGGTGAACAACCGGTGCATGAATTCTGTGCGGTTCTGCGAAAGCGCAGGGGTTCATGTGCGTGCTTTGATGTTTTATTATTCAATTTGACGTTATATTTAACTGAGATATGAGGGACTGAACAGGCAGGCACAGGACAGCTATGAAACGCCCGATCGTCGGCATAATTGGCAATGAATATGTGATTGATAATCGCTATCCGATGCATGCGGGTGGCACTATGAATTCCTCTGCTGTGGCTGATGTGGCGGGGTGCATGCCGCTTATCGTGCCCTCTGATCCGCGCTTTGTCAGCGTGGCGGAACTGCTTGAGGCCTGTGACGGGTTTTTGCTGACCGGCGGGCGGCCCAATGTTCACCCCCAGGAATACGGCGAAGCAGCGACCGAGGCGCATGGCGCATTTGATCGTGCGCGCGATGCAATCACCCTGCCGCTGGTGCGCGCCTGTGTTGAAAGAGGGCAGCCGTTCTTTGGCATTTGCCGCGGCTTTCAAGAGGTGAACGTGGCCCTTGGCGGAAGCCTGCACCCCGAGATTCGCGATCTTCCGGGACGCGACAATCACCGCATGCCCCCCGATGGCACCATGGCGGAACAGTTTGCCCTGCGCCATTGCGTGCGGTTCACGCCGGGCGGGGTGTTTCACCGCCTGATGGGCGCCGAAACGGTGATGACAAATACGTTGCACGGCCAGGGCGTTGTGCGCCCGGGCCATGACATCGTGATTGACGGCTATGCGCCCGATGGCACGCCCGAGGCGCTTTATGTCGAAGGCGCGCCGGGCTTTACCCTGTCGGTTCAATGGCATCCCGAATGGAACGCCGCCAATGATCCGGTCAGCCGCCCGTTGTTTTCCGCCTTTGGCGATGCGGTGCGGGCCTGGGCGGCGGGGCAGGCGACGCCGGTGCTGAAATCCGCCTGATCTTTTTGGGCTCGGGTGCCGGAGAGCCGGTTCAGGCCATCCGGTCGTTCGATGATTCACCACGCAAAAGCTGGGCCTCGTGACGTTTCAGGCAATGGCGGGCGGTCTCGCGATGGCGCCCCGGTGCGCTGCGCAATTCAGGAAAAATCGCGAAAAGCTCTTCCCGGGCGGCGGCGGTCACGGCGCTCAGCGCCGTATCGCCCGCGTGGAAACTCTCGGTTGCGATCCCTTCGGCATAAATCACCTCATGGCGATCGAACATGATGTGGATATAGGTCACCTCGTCGCAGGGGCAGATGCGCACATCGCGGTCATTGACCAAGTGCTTGGCCGCCACCAGAACCTCGCTTTCGCCAAACAAAAGCTCGGCGCGATAGCCGGTGAACAGGATCCGGTGTTGCGGTGAGACAAGCAATTCGTCGCGGCTGCCCTGCATCACACTTGAGGCAACCGAGATCGGGGCAAAATCGCCAATGCCCGGCACCGAACGCTGTCCGATCCAGCGGATCGGCTGAAGACCGTGATCGCGCGTCACCACCATGTCGCCAAGGTGCAGCTGTTCGATCGCCCGTTCGCCAAACTGGGTCAGGATGCGCGCGCCGGGGGTGAAGCAGATGATATTCTCGATCTCGTTGAAGGTTACGACAGAGCCGTCGGCGGTGGTGAAACTCCCGGCCAGACCACCGGTCGCATCATCGGTATTGGTAAAGTTGATGTCAGCGCGGCTGATGTCAGGTGTCAGGCGCAGCGTGTCACCCGTGGTTTCACCGCCCTCGCCCCCTGTGATCGTGATCGCGCCACTGTCGGCCTCGGCCAGATCGCCAAGAACAAAGAGGTCGTCGCCATCGCCACCCTCGGCGGTATCGCCCTGTGCGACCGCAAGCGTGTCCGCGCCCATGCCGCCGACAAGGCTATCGCCGCCGGCCCCGCCGACAAGGCTGTCATCACCATCCCCGCCCAAGAGCGTGTCGTCGCCATCCCCGCCAGAGACACTGTCGTCGCCCGCCCCGGCGCGCACGGAATCGTCGCCAAGACCGGCCAAAACCGTGTCATTGCCGTCGCCCGCAAGGACGGTGTCGTCATTGCTGCCATCGGCGGCGTCATTGGCGTCGATAAGATCGCCCTCTGGATCGCCGGTATAGGCGGTGTTGATGATATCGGCGCCCGCCGTACCATCGACCGTGCCGGGGGCCGGAACGCCCATTGCGGCCAAAGCCGGAGGATCGGAAACCGCCGCAGGCGCCACCCCGATCAGGGTCAGGCTTTCGCCGCCCGGAAAGCCGAGGACGGCATTGCCATCGGCGTCGCTGGTCACGACCGCATCGGCGGTGTTGACCGGATTGCCGGTGAGGTCGTGCAAGGCGCTTACGTCAAGCTGATCACCGCCGCTGAACGTGCCGTCGCCATTGTCGGTGGGCGCGGCAAAGCCGGTGACGGCGTCATTGCCCGACCCATCGGCCAGCACAAGCGTGTCGATACCGCCCCCGAGAATGATGTTTTCGATCTCGGAAAATGTGGCGGTCGAGGTGGCGTCGCTGACGCTGCCGCCCTCGGGGTCAGCTGCTGTCAGATCAACCCTGGTGGCGCCGGTCACCGCCGACAGATCAAGCGTGTCGCCCGCCGTTTCACCGGCTTCGCCGCCGGTGATGACGTCATTGCCAAACCCGTCGCTCAGAACGATGCGGTCGTCGCCCGCCTCGCCAAAGATCGTGTCGTCACCCTCGCCACCGTCAAGCAGGTCATTCATCGTGCCCGGGGTCGGGCCGGTGATGACCGGCGCATTGGAGAAATCGAAAGAGCCAAAGCCATAGGCCGTGAAACCGGCCCGCGATGTCATGGTAAAGTCCAGCGACGACTGTCCCTCAAAGAGGAACTGCGCCCAGTGGTTTTCATCGGCAAACCCCGAGCTGGTGCCATCCGACCCGGCACTCAGCTTATCGGCGGTTGCGGTGGCGGTCAGATTGGTGGCCGGATCGCCGGACAGGGCAAGACCGGTCGTATCGCCCGAGGCGGCGCTTACGCTTTCGGCACTGGTGTCGATATCGCGGAAGGTCAGGGCACCGTCGATGCGGATCGGCTCGCCCGTGGCCTGATTGAAAAACTCGAATCGAAAGGTCACGCCGGTGCCCGCCGCGACGGCGCTATCGGCGTTGAGCCCGATGCTGTCGGCCAGATCGACCTCCATGTTCGGGTCTTCGACGTCGACCACGGTCACACGCATCTGAACGACGGTGCCGACATCGGTGGTGGCAACGCTGTCATAGGTGGCGAACTGGCCCAGGGGGCCATCGGTGCCCGTACCCGACTCCGAGATATTAGCCGCGTTCAGGGTAAAGGTGCCAATCGTGCCGGCAAAGTTGCCGCTATCGCCACCGTCGCCAAAGATCAGGTCATCGCCGGTGCCGCCGCGAACCGTGTCGTCGCCGTCCCCCGCAATCACCGTGTCGCGACCGGCGCCCGCATCAATCGAATCGTTCTTGCTGCTGGGGGCATCAAGGTCCACGGCATCGCCCTGTGCGTCCGTGAATTCGGTGTCGATCAGATCGTCTCCGGCTGTCCCATCCACCACGCCATCGGTGGTATCGCTATAGCCTGGCGCCGAGACGACGCTTGCCCTGCCGCTATCGGTGAAAAAATTGTCTGGCGTGAAATAAACGTTACCATCGCCACCAAGAAAATAGCTCCCGGTATCGGTGACGTCCGAATAGAAAGCCCCGTCATTGGACCAGATCCCGCTCCATGTCCACTGACCGGGGCCAAGCGTGCTGTCGATATTGAAGGTGGATTGGGTTGCCGAAATCGCATCGCCCGTCTCAAGGCTTCGGTTCCCGAGACTGACAAGATACCCGATTGCCATAAATCACTACTCCAGACGCTACCCTCAGGTAAATGGCCCGATCAATTTGAAACTCGGGGCGGTGGCATGAGATCGCGCAAGCCTAGCCCTGATTGGTTAGGTTTCTGTTATCCGCCGAGATCGGCACGAATTGGGCGGCACTGCGGCACCCCGCGGCCGCAACGCCACATTTGCGCCGCTCTGCTCAGGTTGCCAAAGACACCGGGGCCGGGCGCAAAAGTCGTGCCTCATGCCGCTTGAGGCAGGGGCGCGCGGTCCGGCCATATGCATTCGGATTGGCACGCAACTCGGGGAAAATGCTGAACATTTCCTCGCGTGATTGATCCGAGATCGCCGATATCCCGATATCGCCCGCATGAAAGCTTTCGGTGGCGGCGCCATCGGCATAGATCACCTCATGCTGGTCCAGCATCATGTGAATATAGGTCACCTCTGCCTGTTCGCGCGCGATCACATCGCGACCATCCAAAAGATGCTTGGCGGCGACCAGAACCTCGTCACAGCCAAACAAAAGCTCGGCCTTGTAGCCGGTGAACAAAAGCCGGTGCTGCGGTGACACCAAAAGCGGGCGCGCCGCCCCGTCAAGCACATGCGCGGCAATTGAAATCGGGGCAAGCCTGTCGACGCCAGCCACCGTGCGGCTGCCGATCCAGCGGATCGGTTGCGGCCCGTGATCGCGGGTGATTACCATGTCGCCGACGCGCAAGCTTTCAATCGCGCGCTCGCCATGCGCGGTCAGGATGCGCGCGCCGGGGGTGAAGCAGATGATATTCTCGATCTCGGAAAAGGTGACGACCGTGCCGTCGGCCATGGTAAAGTTGCCCGACAGGCCGCCCGTCGCATCATCGGTATTGGTGAATGTTATGTCGGCCTGTGACACATCGCTCGTGAGCCGAAGCGTGTCACCGGCGGTCTCGCTGCCTTCGCCACCCACGATGTTGATCGTGCCGGCACCGGCCTCGCCGAGATCTTCGATGACAAAAAGATCGTCACCGTCTCCGCCAAAGGCCTGGTCGCCCTGGGCCACGAACAGCATGTCATCACCCGCGCCGCCAAAGAGCTGATCCGCCCCGGTGCCGCCGGTCAGGCTGTCGTTGCCTGCGCCGCCGGTCAGCGTGTCGTTGCCGGTGCCGCCATCGATCGTGTCATCCCCGGCTTCGCCAAAGATATCGTCGTTGCCGGCCCCGCCAAGAAGACTGTCATCGCCATCTTCGGGGGCGACCGCATCGAAATGGATGTCGGTGACATAGATCCCCTGGGTGCCGCCCAGTCCGTTGGCATAGATGATTTCAATCTGTGACAGCGGCCCGGCGATTTCGACCAGAACCGACCCGTTCAGGTTGGCCTCGGAGGTGCCGGTATCATCAGAGGTAACAGTATTGCCCGAAACGGTCTGCCCGCCGCCGGGGGTAAGGGTGACCGCCACGGGATCGCCATTGGCATCAAACGCGTTGATGGTCAGAATATCCCTGTGATTTCCGGCCCCCCAATCCACGTCGTTGATACGGAAAGAGACGTTTTCAACCGAGTCGCTATAGGCGCTGCCCGCTTTGGCGGCAAAATCGATTGTGGTGGTCGATGACGCGCCATCGCCATTGGCAAACAGATCAAGATTGGACGTGGTGTTGAAGGTTTCGCCCGGGGCGACATACACGTTCAATCCGGATTCAACGTTGAATGTCGGGTTGTTGTTGCCGTCATTCGCAAAGCTGACCGAGACTTCCATCTCGCCGGTGATCTGGCTGAAGCCTGCGGTGAGGTCGGCGCCATCATTTCCGACCGCCTCCCAATTCAGGATCTCGGCACTGTCGGGCAGGGTGCCGTTATCTCCGCCATAGATGGTATCGGCCCCGTTGCCACCGTCGATGGTGTCGCTACCGCCGCCGCCCGTGATCGTGTCGTTGCCGCCGCCTGTGACGATGCTGTCATTGCCATCGCCGCCCGCGACGATATCGGCGCCGTTGCCCACGGCATCATCATCATGATCGGTATAGGCCGTGGTGATCGTGTCATCACCCGTGGTGCCGTTGACGATATCATCGGCCGCAACATAGTTGGTGAAATTGAAGGCCGGATCACCGGTCGCCACGTTTGGGTTGGTGTCATAGGCCACAACCTCGTAGCTGCGCCCCGAGATCAGCGGAATTTCAGACAGAGTGTAGTCGCCCGCGGCGGCACCGTTTTCGACATCCAGCTGAACAACGTCGAAGACCTGGCCGGTGACGGTATCGCGGATGGTCCAGACCAGTTCGGCATCGACGTTGGAGCCGGTCGAGGTATTGCCGCCGATGGTGACGTTGGCGGTGGCGGATTCGCTGCCGTTGTTGTCGTCGTCGAGTGTCCAGCCCTGATTGTTGGGCTCATCGTCGGTGATGGTGGCCGTGCCCGCCGTGTCGGACGAGCCCGTCCAGGTGAAGGTCGACCCCACGCCTGTGGAGAACACCGATGCGGGGTTCGTGTTGTACAAGCCTACAGTATATGTCGGCATTCCTGTTACTCCTGCCCGCAGATACGATGATCTGCTTTGCCTCACCACGCTCAGCGGTCTTATGCCGCGTGTCCCCGGGGATTTATGGAAAGACTCGCCCGGTTGTTTCCAGAATGGATACAGACCGTCTGCGGCGGTATTTCGCGCAATTTCAGGTAAGTTTTAGGCAGATTGGGGCAGGATAAGGGCTTGGCATGATCCAGCCGATCTTGATCCAGCCGGTAATGGGCATCTCGCGCCGATATCGCAGCGATCGCTTTCATTCCTGCCAGATGTCGCTAAGGTCAGACCCATCCTCGCCCTGCTGGCACGGCAGGGCCAAACAGGAAGGCCGGAACGATGAAGAAAATCCCCAAAGAAACCACCGACGAGGCGTTGATCAGGGCGTTCTTTGAAAACGGCGGCAACGTCAGTGTCGGCAAGACCAAACCCATGCCAAGCGACCTTGGAATCAGCAAAAACAATTGGAACGTCAAGCTGACCAAAGAGGAAAAGGCCGCGAAAAACGGCAAGTAATCGGGCGCCCTGTCATGGCGGCCCTCAAGGGAACATCGCATGATCATCTACGGAATTAGCACCTGCGCGGCGACGCGCAAGGCGCAAAAGGCGCTTGAAGCAGCAGGCAAAGAGGTCACATTTCGCGACGTGCGCAGCGAACCGATGAGCGAGGCGGAATGGGCCGTGCTGATCGCCGAGTTCGGCGAGCGCCTCGTGGATCGCAAATCCACCGAATGGCGCGGGCTCAGTGACTGGCTGAAACACTCAGAGGCCGACGCGCAACTTGCCGCCAAACCCAAACTCATGCTCAGCCCGGTGATCCGCGACGGCGACACCTATTACCTCGGCTGGGATGAAACAGTTGAGGCTGCTCTGTTGGCGGGGTGAGGGTGGGGGGGGCGTATTGTGTTGAGAAACTCTTCCTTGATCGAGGCGTGCATCACTGATTCAATTCCCATATTGATCGGGGGATTTTGCGATGTTGGGACCGAGGCAGGAAGCACAAGCAGCGCTGTTTTATGAGTTCTCGCTGGAGGATCACATCCCGCAAAATCACTTGCTTTGTTCGATTGATCGGTTTGTCGATCTGAGCGGCATCCGCCAGTATCTGGCTGAGTTTTATAGCCACACGGGCCGTCCTTCCATCGATCCAGAGTTACTGATCCGCATGCTTTTGGTGGGCTATTGCTTTGGCATCCGGTCCGAACGCCGCCTGTGTGAGGAGGTTCATCTCAACCTGGCATATCGCTGGTTCTGCCGTCTTGATCTGAGTGACCGCGTGCCTGATCACTCGACATTTTCCAAGAACCGGCATGGGCGGTTTCGCGAGAGCGAACTGTTGCGCCATTTGTTTGAGACGACCGTGGCGCGGTGTATCGCTGAAGGCTTGGTGAGTGGGCAACGCATGGCGATAGACGCAAGCCT
>NZ_FOVP01000040.1 GCF_900115165.1 Roseovarius lutimaris
GACAACGGCACAGAACTGACTTCGAATGCGATCTCAAAATGGCAGGAGGATCGCAAGGTTGACTGGCACTACATCGCACCGGGCAAGCCCATGCAGAACGGGTTTGTTGAAAGCTTCAATGGCAGGATGCGCGACGAATGCCTGAATGAGCACCTGTTCGACAACCTCCGCCATGCCCGCCAGTTGATCGCGGCATGGCGCACCGACTTCAACCATAACCGCCCACACACAAGCCTCGCTGGCCTGACGCCAGCAGAATATGCTAACCGGTCAGAAGAAGACCAAAACCTGAACAGAGCTAACCCAAATTAGCGGATACAACGGGGAGCAGGTCAAGATCAACGACAGGCAGCGAGCAACACTCTACAACACCGTTCGAAAAGGACTTTAGGCGTTCTTGGACGAAGCGCCAGTTTTCGGCCCTAGTCAGGATGTCTACGCACTTTGCATAGATCAAAGGGTGCTTCAGCTCAAATGGCCGCCACCCTATGTCGCCATCCTTATTATACATCAGAACATAGTTTAGCCCTTCAGTCTCTTGGGGCTTCCAACTAAAAAGTTCTTTCAGCTCAATGTTCTCCGCCTCCGCGAGTGAATGCTCCAAAAGCGGTTGAAAGTTGAAATATGGAGGTAATTCCATATCAAAATACGAGGTCGTCCGGCAGAAATACTCCCGCGCTTCCTGATGACTTAGCTCGTTTATTAAAGTTGGTTTTTCCAAAACGGACTTCCGCGTGTCGAATATGAACAGAATACTATCGACCAGCACAGTAGTCAGGCTGAGGCGCGAGCGTAACCCAAAACGACCACGGCCATCGAACTGATCCAAAGGTCGAAAACGTATGAGAGACCTCTGAATCCAAGCCGAAGTTTCGCTTGGGACCCGCCAAGTAAGGGTCTCTCCAGGGAGCACGGCCTCATCGGATCTTTCACATGAAAGATCCGAAAAATATTTTTCTATAGAAATCAATAACGTAAAGGGGAGGCCTTGGAGAAAACCCGATATTTCTTGGGGGCAAAAATAGATGACACAATATTAAAATCAGCCGGTCGCAATGGACCTTTTCCAAGCGGCCGGCGAACAACTTAACTCAACCGTCTTTAAGGAGAATAGAATGACTACCAACCCCATCGCCGCGAAGCTGATCGCCAAAAAAGCAAAGCCTGAAAACGCCAAAGCCGAGATCTCGGACAACAAGCGCGATACAGGCCAGCGGATTTTCGACACGCTCATGAGATCGACCGAGAAAGAGCTTCTCAAGGAGCAAAAGCTCAATCGCGAGCGCAACAAAGCAATTGTTTCCAACCTGCCTTATGCCCTTGGTGTGCTGGATGAAGAAATGCTGTTGGATTTTTTCGTCGCCCTCGAAGGCTCAGCCCCGGCATCGCAGCGGAAACTTATCGAGACCCACCCCATGCGCCCCGAAGGAGTTTCTGAGCTGGTCGCCGAGGTGGATGCCGCACGCGCCAAGCAAGCCGAGAAGCTCAAAGCGCAACGCGAGGCCGAGCGCCGCGAGAAAGAGCGTGAGCAGTTCGAGCGGCTGCGGCAGAAGTTCGAACCTGCCAAAGATGAGATGTCAGCCCCCGAAGACAGCAAGTCGAAAGGCTGACGGCCATCGTTTGATCACTGCACGCCTTTCATTTTGTGTGCAGTGCCCCCTCACAAGGATGCGCGCTTGCATGCTGGCTTCCGGAATATCAGCAGTTTTGTTCGCCAAAGGCTAAATCCCCCTCCCGCAACCAATTTTACTAAATAAAAACCGTCTCTTAAAGGTCACCTCCGGGTGGCCTTTTGCGTTCACGATATCGACGTGGAAGCACTGTGGAAGCAAACAAAAGTGCAAACCTACCGTGGCAAGGACGCAACGCTAAATAAGTGTATGATATTCGAATCACGGCTTTGAACCGCCGTTGACCGAGTGGACCTACGCTGCGTCTCAGCTTTCGCATTTCTGCCGTTCACCTAGCCGTGTGGCGAGTTCTGATAGGGGTTTACCGTCAAAGTCGTAGAGTTTACCAAATGGGTACGTATAGAAAGCGGTTAGCTGTTGGAAACGGATAGGCCTTTCCCACAGACATTTGGAGACCCACAGTGGGATATGGATATGACGAGCCAGAACCCGAGGTGCCTGATGATCTATTCGAGTGTGCCTTACATCTCCGAAACAATCTTACGTGCTTGACGACCGAAGGAGGGTCAGAATCGGAATACAAGCTCGCGAGATCGAAACTGATGGCCGTGGATTCGATAAAGCGCCTCGTCCCAGATTTCGTGCGGCGGCGACGATGGCGCAACATCTGTTAGGGTTGCGCTCTCCAATGTTGCAAGCGGCCCGGGCTCGTGGGCTTTGCGTCGAGGGCATGTTGCAGAGACATTCAAGCCACTACTTGAATTTCTTGAAGCCGGGGGCAGTGCTGCAGACACCGCTATCACCGATGGGCTTACTGGCTACGACGCTCCTGCTGTACAGAGAGGTGGTCCTGCTTTTTCGACCAGTTTGGAGCCCTGTTAAGGTGGATCAGGGTTTCATTTAGGCTGTCAGTCTCTCTGTTCTCAATTTCGTTTCATATGCTTCGTCTGGGGTCAATATGCCGTGGGTCGAATGCGGGCGTTCAGAGTTGTAGTAGGTCAACCATTTGCGGATGCCAGCCCGCATTTCTGAACCCGTCTCAAAGGCGTTCAGATAGATGCATTCATACTTCAGCGACCGCCAGAGCCGTTCGATCATCCGATTGTCTATCCAGCGGCCTTTACCATCCATCGATATTTTCACGTCGGCGTCTTTCAATGCCTGCGTCCATTCAAAGCCCGTGAACTGACGGCCCTGATCGCTGTTCATGATCCCGGGCTTGCCATATTTTGCAATGGCCTCTTTCAGGGCTTCAACACAAAAGTCTGCCTCCATGCTGTTTGACAAACGCCAGGACAGAACTTTGCGACTGTACCAGTCCATAATCGCCACCAAATATAGGAACCCGCGCCGCATGGGGGTGTAGGTTCTTTAATTGATCATCTGCGCTCGTTGATATTGTCGCGTGTATCGGCCACCTGCAAGGTTCTTTTCGAAGTCATCCTATTTGGCGCTTCATCTCGGCATCCAAGGCGTCGACTTCCCTAAGGAGATATTCGCGATGCGTAGAAGCGTCTGGATCAACCGAATGCGTGAGCGGCGGCATCCAAATGTAGTTGCAGTGGGCCTTGCCAACAAAAATGCCCGAATTGTGTGGTCTATCTTGTCCAAGAACGAGGACTACCGCGGACCCGAAACGCCACAAGCCGTCTGAGAAGAGCTCAGAACAAAACGAGTAAAGGAGGACACTCCCGACAGAATTGCAGCAACTTGGCAAGAGATGGTGAGACGACACGTTCCGAAGCTTCGCAAACCTGATGTGTGGACCGGCAAGGCGAAAGCCGATGCCTTGGAGCCAATGAGGAAGAAGCGAGCGGAAATCCATTGGGGCTCGCGGCGACGATATCTCGGGCCGCATTCAGAAGCCGGATATACGTCAGCAATCGTGAAACCCAATCCACCTCAAACTAAGGCGTTGCAATAGAGCGGGGTCGATATACGTCCACACATGACAATGTCCAGATCACCTATTGGGCGGTTTCCTCTTTTCGTAGATGGGCAATAATCTCCGCGCCGCTCTCCAGGCAGTGCTTTGTAAAAGCTTCCTCGGCCTGGGATGGTCCACCTTCTAGGATTGCATCGACCAAAGCCTTATGGCGGCTTTGTATGTGATTGTGATTCACTTGAAGCACGGTCGACGAAGCAATGCAGAGCAGCACCTGTTGACCGACAAGTTGATACTGCTCGCTTAGTCGACTATGTCCAGCAAGATCGATCACCGCCTTGTGGAACGCGATGTCGGCACGGTTCACCGCACCTATGCTAATATCGGCAGCCTGCGTTGTTTCTGAAAGCCTCTCCCACGCTGCCAGAATTGTTCTGCGCTTTGCGGCATCTAATGTCTCTGCAGTGATACGCGCCCCGAGGCCTTCTAACGAGGCCCGTAGCGTTGAAAGCTCCCATGCGTCGTGGGAAGTGAGGCTCATGACGTTCCAGCCCGAAAAGGGTCGACGCACGACGAGCCCCTCAGTCGCAAGTTGGTGCAATGCCGCTCGAATCGTACCTCGCGATACGTTGAGTTCATCACTGAGTTGCTGTTCAGTCAAACGGCTATTTTGGGCGATTTGGCTACTTAAGATTGCTTGGCGTAACACATCTGCTGCGGAAGAATCGAGGCTTTCCCTTGCTGCAGACCGAAGCCCGTATTGCTTTGTCATAGTTGTCCCTGGTCGAAATTCGTTGGCAATGGTTTGTACGCTTGTCCGAAACTAGCACCTCCTATCCTTGCCCGGACGGTAAAACGTCTAGGTTCGGTCTCGGAAAAACTGATCATCATCCATCTTCATAACTGAATTCTCTTTACAAGGCCACGTGGTAATGTAAGTAATTAATTGTCAGCAATTAACAAAATGTGTCGCAGGTTATTACCCATGTCCAAAATGTCAGCTTCTCAACCGGTTACTCAAGGCAGCGGCGATCGTATCGTCAGCGCCGAAACCATTTTAATTTCCATACCCTTTCGGGAGGGCGCGCAGCCTGTCTGGAGTTTTGGAGGAACGCCAAAAAACACTTTCGACACTCTTCTTGTGCGAATTGAGACAGAAGCGGGTATTATTGGTTGGGGCGAAGCATTTAGCCGCGGTGAAGATGCTACCTTAGCTGCCTTGATTTCCTCACGTGTCCTGCCGCTCGTGGTTGGGCGGGATGCTAGTCAGATTTCTAAAATCAAGCACGAAATTGAATTTCAATTACAGAATTTCGGTCGCAACGGCTCACTGAATTACGGTGTATCGGCTGTAGACATCGCCCTTTGGGACATAGCCGCTAAGCGTGCAGGGGTGCCGCTCGTAAAGCTCCTTGGCGGATCGTTCCGATCTGAAGTAGACGTCTATGCAAGCCTTCTCCGCTACGGCACAGCTGATGGCGTGGTGGCCGCCTGTGAAGACGCGATCGCGCGCGGTTATCGTGCCATCAAGCTCCACGAGATTGAAGTTGATCTGATCGAGATTGCCGCCGAAGCATGTGCTGGCCGAGCTCGAGTTATGGCTGATGTCAACTGTCCATGGTCGCCCGCTGTGGCTATACGCCATAACCAAAGTTTGCAGACGTCCTCACTCCACTGGCTTGAAGAGCCTGTATGGCCCCCGGAGGACTACATCGGCTTGGCCCGGGTTCGTGCCGCCAGTTCGACGCCCATTGCGGCTGGAGAGAATGCCGGTGGGCTCTCCGAGTTCGTTGCCATGGTTCAGGCCAATGCGATCGACATCGCTCAGCCCGATATCGCAAAATCTGGCGGCGTTACCGAGTTGCGTAGGATCGTAGCGTTCTGCGAGGCCAACGCTATTCGCTTCGAACCGCACTGCGCTTTGTTCGGCCCAGGTCAAATAGCCACTGTTCATCTTGCCGCAAGCATCCAGTCGGCGCCAATGTTGGAACGTCTTTTCTGCGACTTCGAAGCTGAATTGTACGACGGTGCGACAATTCCAAAGAACGGAGTTGTTTCGGTGCCGAGCTCGCCGGGGCTTGGCATTGATCCGAATCCAGATGTTATCGCGCGCTACCGAGTGAGGTAAGTTCGGACCGCCGACGGCATGCTCTTCAACCCTAAAATATAAAATATAAAACAACCCAAAAATATAAACTCGGAGGCTCTCAATGTATATAAAATCTCTAAAAGCTGCAGCATGTGCCGCGCTAATGTCAGTATCTCTATACAGCGCACCAGCTAATGCCGCAGATGTCACCTTATCATGGACGTTTGTTAATCCGATGGATAGCCATTTCGGGGCCGCAGCTAGGGCATTCAAGGAACACGTGGAAGCCGAGAGCGATGGCCACATTAAGGTGGAAATTTTTCCAGCCGGCGCCCTCGGTGGGGAGCGCGAAATCTTGGAGGGCTTGCAGTTCGGTTCTATAGATATCGGCCATACGAGCACCACAGTCGCTGGAAATTTTATACCTGAATTATTAGTATTTGATGTGCCATTTCTGTTCCGCGATGCTGCTCACGCGCGCGCGGTACTTGATGGACCGATCGGCAGCGAAATTCTTGCTGCCGCCCAAGGCTACGGAATAACCGGCTTAGGTTTCGGGGAGAACGGACTTCGCCATTTGACGAACAGTCGGCATCCAGTGCGCACGCCTGACGATTTGTCCGGCCTTACTATCCGCACGATGGAAAACGAGATCCACATAAAGGCCTTTGCGACGCTTGGTGCACGGCCAGTCCCATTGGCGTGGCCAGAGCTCTATGCAGCACTGCAGCAAGGGGTGGTCGATGGACAAGAAAATCCCATCGCCAATATTTTGACTGCAAACTTTTATGAAGTGCAGCCGTACATGACACTCACTGGGCATGTCTACGCCCCGTCACTCGTTGCGATGAACACTTCGTCATGGGCACGGCTTTCCGACGAAGACAAGGCGATTGTCCAAGGTGGCGTCGTAAAAGCCATAGCAGTGCAACGCGCTGCCGTTGAGACGTACGAGGCCGAAGGTATTGCTCAGCTGCGGGAACGCGGCATTGAAATTGAGGAAATCGACCGCGACGAGTTCGCCGCGAAGTTGGCGCCGGCATATGAAACATTTTCTGAACGCTTCGGTGCTGATGTACTCGACGCAATCCGCGACTATAAATGAGCAGAGGTAATCGAACGATCGACCACATGATCCGAGGAACCCAACGTGTAGGTGTCGTCGCGGATCGTATTGTGCAAATCGTCGCTTCGGCGGTCGCTGTGACAGCTCTCGTTGTGGCTGTGATCGCCGGTACTCAACAAATCGCCACACGGTTCCTGACCGACCAACCAGCGGTTACATCAGAGTACATCCTGCGCGCGAGCCTGATCTGGATGACATTCAGTGCACTTCCGTTGTGCATTCGTGCAGGGTGGCTCGTTCGAGTGGACTTCATAAACGCCATCGTTTCGGCTCGAACATCCCGATTCCTTGGGTTTCTTTCGGCCGCAGCGACGGCGGCAGTGATGATCCTCATCCTCGTTGCTGGTGTCGAGATTCTTGACCGAGTACGCCTTCAGCACGTGCCGGTACTCGGTATATCTATCGCGTGGATATATTTCGCAATTCCGTTTGGCGCGGCCATGAGTCTTGTCACCCTAGCGACCGGGGGCCTTGGCCGTAGCAAACTAAATGGAGAAATTTGACCCTTGGGATCTGCAATCTTAATTTCGTTGGCCGTGCTCCTTGTGATCGCGACACCAATTGCAGTCGCGCTCCTTGGCGCAAGTGCAATCAGCATGGCACTTTTTACACCGCTGCCCAAGATCATCGTCGTCCAACAGCTCTATTCCGCACTCGACAAGTTCCCACTTGCGGCAATTCCCTTCTTTATTCTTTCCGGCAACATCATGAACGCAGGTGGATTATCGAAGCGCCTCGTGGAGTTTGCTCTCTCTTTAGTAGGGAGCATTCGCGGCGGATTGCCAGCCGCTTGCGTCATTACGTGTATGATTTTTGCGGCTGTATCTGGCTCCTCAGTGGCGACGACATTCGCCGTCGGCGCCATTGTCATCCCGACGATGACGCGAAGCGGTTTCCCCGTCGGGTGGGCGGCTTCGCTTCAGGCCACCTCTGCAGAACTCGGGGTAATCATTCCGCCTAGCATTCCGATGATCATCTTTGGACTAAGCGCCAACGTCTCGATCGGTGAGCTTTTTATTGCCGGAATCTTACCCGGAATACTGATCGGCGCTACTCTAATTGGATTTGTGATCGGCTGGTCGTTCTTGATGGGTTACGGGAAGAGCGCCGGACACGCGCCCTCGATCCTTCGTGCGACGCGTCGCGCAATGTGGCCACTCTTGATGCCGGTAATAGTACTTGGCGGCATTTACGGCGGTGTGTTTACCCCCACCGAAGCGTCGATTGTGGCCGTCCTCTTCTCTCTTAGCATTAGTACGCTAGTCTATCGCTCTGTAACTCTAAAGGCCATCTTTGAGGCCTTTCGTCAAAGCGTCATGCAATCCTGTGGCATCCTCTTTATTATTGCCGCAGCAGGACTCTTTGGATTCCTGATCACCCGTGCGGGGTTACCGTCCGACCTTTCGGCTTGGCTCGCAACTACTTTCGACACGCGATGGTCCTTTCTCTTAGCCATTAATATCGCACTATTGATTGTGGGGATGTTTATCGAAACGTCAGCAGGAATCCTAATGTTAGCTCCGATTTTGACCCCGATTGCCATTACTATGGGAATTGACCCGGTCCATTTTGGCATCATCATGATTGTAAATCTGGCAGTGGGTATGATAACCCCACCATTTGGAGTCAATCTTTTTGCCGCAAGCATTGTATCCGGTGCACCGGTGTCCAAGATGATACGCCATCTTATACCTTTCGTAAGCGCTATGCTTGCCTGCCTCGCTTTGATAGTCATGGTCCCTTGGATATCTTTAGTACTGCGGGATCTGGTATACCCTTAAGATGAGGTCAACAGGTGCTCCTCTGGTATTGCCAAACAATGGGCGGCAGAAGGCATTGATCATTTTCGCTAGCTTTTACGCCTCACCGAACTGGAGCTCATCGACCGGGAGCGGCGAATGGTGAAACGCCGGATCAAGGCTGCGAAGTTCCCCGCTACCAAAAGCCTCGATAGCTTCGACTTCAAGGCCATGCCCTCGTTGAACAAGATGCTGGTGATGGAGCTGGCACGCTGTGATTACATTGCCCGCAACGAGAACATCATCGCCGTGGGAAACAGCGGCACCGGCAAGACGCATATCGCCCTCGCCCTCGGCCTTGGACTGGCGGCGTGTCAGAAGGGCCTGGCTGTCGGTTTTATCACCGCATCGGATCGGCTTTAGTCCATGAGCTCCTCGAAGCCCGAGATGAGAAGCGCTTGCTGCGACTGCAGAAACAACTGAGCAAATACAGCCTGCTGATCATTGATGAGGAGAAACGCGCGAAAGTTGGTGATGCCTTGAGGGGCGGCATATCATGGCGGTGTTCAGACGCCGTCGATTCTCTGGTGAGAAAAGGATATGCCACATGCAAGAGATTACCATTACCCAACTGCCCGATCCATCGGGATTTAATGCCGACCCGTTCACGGATATCATCCGCGATGGCGCGCGCAAGCTGATCGAACAGGCGATCCACGCCGAGCTAGCGACGCTCATGGCGGCCTTTTCCAACGAAAAGCTTGAGGATGGTCGGGCACGTCTTGTTCGTCGTCATGGTCACCTACCGGAACGCGATGTGATGACCGGCATTGGTCCGGTGCCCGTGAAGGTGCCGCGGGTTCGGAATCGGGGTGCTTACGACGACAAGATCACCTTCACGCCCAGCATCTTGCCGCGTTAGCCGATACTTGGCGGATGGGTTTCAATCGCTCAACCATTCCTTTTTGAACATCATGTGAACGCCTTTTTCACCGTCCACAACCTGCGTAATTCGCAGATCACCAGCAAGAGAAAGTAGCATGTAGGCATGATTTCGCGTCAAGCCCGCGCGGTTCGCGACCACGTCAATCATATCCCTCACGGCTTTGCGCATCGCCTCGTCAAGATCTTCATCGAAGCCCATTGATATCAGGTACTCTGCATTTTCGGCAAAGGGCGTTTTCAGCTGCATATCCTTGCGCACGGTAAGTCGGAACTTGCCAGTGAGAGCCGTCTCGACCGCAGCAATGCAGACTTCTCCGTCGCCCTGACGACCGTGACCGTCGCCTGCCGAAAACAGAGCACCTTCTTGGAAAACGGGTAGGTAGAGAGTCGTTCCCGGTTTGAGTTCCTTGTTGTCCATGTTGCCGCCCATGGCGCGTGGCTCCGGTGTCCCGATGCGACCCCACTCCGAAGGGGGTGCAACGGCCATGATGCCAAAGAATGGTTCGAGTGGCAGTTCAAGTCCCCAAGGCATGCGGCAAACACCCGCTTCTTGATCAATAGCGATGTGCAAGCGTTCGTAGTCCGTGAACTCATCCGGCAGCGCGCCGAGCAGCGGCATGATCGCAGTAAAACCCCAGTCCTGCGCGGTTTTCACTTCCAGAATATCCACTTGCAGAACGTCGCCAGGCATTGCCCCGTCCACGTAAACTGGGCCGGTAACCATATGGGGCCCCGCGCCCTTATTGGACTTGTGCGCGTCCATTGCGGCCAGATGTGCAGGTAAAACGGTACCTTTACCCTCTGGCGGAAGATCAGGCGGGTCACAGGCCGGAAGAGCATGCAGCAAGACCTCATCGCCTGAGGCGACCGTGGCCACCGGTTTTGTGGCGGGGTCAAAATATCCCCAGAATACGTTTTCCGGTTTCCAGTCGATTTCATAGTTGGCCATGTGTTGCCTTTCTCTTGTGTTGGGTTTCAGACTGTCAGGAGTGCTGCCACGTCATCTGCGTCCATTGATGCCCCGCGGCCCGATTTGACCACCCGGCCTCTATCAAGCACGACATAATCATCGGCCACTGAGAGAGCAAACTCGTAGTATTGCTCGACCAAAAGGATCGCCATGCGACCCTTCAGGTCACGGATCGCATCTTCGATCGCCTGTACGATCGAAGGCTGGATCCCTTCTGTAGGCTCGTCGAGGATCAGGACCTTCGGGCGGGATGCAAGTGCCCGTCCGATCGCAAGTTGCTGCTGCTGACCGCCGGAAAGGTCTCCACCACGGCGCGTCCACATCTCACCTAAAACAGGGAAAAGGCTCACGATCTCGTCTCGCAAAGTATCGGGTTCACTGACACGATGATTGCGCAGAACGATCTCGATATTCTGACCAACACTAAGATCAGAAAAGATTTCGCGTCCCTGCGGTACGTACCCGAGGCCCCTGCGAGCCCGTTTGTGCGATGGCGCCGTTGTCACATCTTGCCCGTCGAGGAGGATAGTGCCTGAGGTTGCAGGCATCACGCCGACCAGCGTTTGCAACAGTGTTGTTTTGCCCGCGCCGTTTCGGCCCAGGATTGCGGTACAACTGTCCTTTTCGACACCGAAACTAACGCCGTCCAACGCCAGTGCGGAGCCATAGTGCTGTGTCAGCTGGGAAATATTCAAAAGCATGCTCACCGTCCCAAATACACAGCGCGAACCTGTGCATCCTGTCGTGCGTCTTCCATCCGGCCTTCGAAGATTGGGTTGCCTTCGTGCAGAACCGTGACGCGATCCGCGATTTCTTCAACGAAGGCCATGTCGTGTTCGATCACCAGCACCGCCCGCTCTGGCGAGCGCAGGCGGCGCACGAGATCCGCCGTATGGCTGGTTTCCTCATCGGTCATCCCCGCCACGGGTTCGTCCAGCATCAGCAGCTTTGGCCTCTGCATCAGCAGCATACCTATTTCCAGCCACTGTTTCTGGCCGTGCGCCAGGACGCCTGCGGATAGATCAGCCTGCGCGCTCAGCCCGATTTCATTAAGTACCTCACCCACGCGGGCAACGCGGCGCCGATCGCTCCAGTTGCGCAGCTCGGCAAGGATAGAGCGGGGCTTCAGCCTGAGTGCTATCTCAAGGTTTTCGCGTACGCTCAACGCCTCAAAAACCGATGGTTTCTGGAATTTGCGCCCGACGCCCGCCAGTGCGATTGTAGGTTCGTCGAGGCCGAGCAGATCAATGCTACCATCAAGGCGGACAGTGCCCTTTTTCGGTTTGGTCTTGCCGGTAATCACATCCATCATGGTTGTTTTGCCCGCACCGTTTGGGCCGATGACTCCATGAACTTCGCCGTAGCGGGCAATGAACGTAAGATGTGGGATAGCGACGAAATCGCCGAAGGAAACCCGCAAGCCATCAATCTGGATCGCTTGCGCCCCGGGTGTAGGATTTTTTTGATCGGTCACTGCTGTCATGCCGCTGGCCTCGCTGAAGCTTTGCGTGTCTTAGCGCGCGAAGGGCGTCTTAGCATGGCAAGTTTCAGGTCAAGGAGACCGTTGGGTAGAAGTGTGACGACCAATAGGACCACACCGGCCAGAATGAAGGGCCAAAGCTCCGGCACGAAGCCTGTGAGCCAGAACTTGAGCGCACTGATGATCGCGGCACCAATGACCGCGCCCGACAGCGCGCCCCGTCCGCCAAGGGCCACCCAAACGGCGATTTCGATCGAGACCTCAGCCGACAGCAGCCGTGGGTTGATGATGCCCACCTGCGGCACATAAAGGGCGCCCGCTATGGCGGCGAGGACGCCGGACAGGCACCAGACAGCAAGCTTGGGCCATAGCGTATCATACCCCATAAACCGCAGCCGCGCCTCATCATCGCGGATCGCGATCAGAAGTCGGCCAAAGGGCGAACGCATCAAAGCGCCGCACGTTAGAAATGCCACCAGCAGAACCAGAACAGATGTAGTCGCCAGCCCGATAACCAAATTACTTGACCCGATATCGTTGCCAAGAAGGGTGGTAAATCCTGTCATACCGTTGTTGCCGCCAAAGCCTGTATCATTGCGGAACATCAGCAGCATAGCGACATAGGTCAGCGCCTGTGTGATGATGGCGAAATAAACACCACTGACACGGCTGCGGAATGAGACGTATCCATACAAAAAAGCCACCAGTCCAGGTACGACAAGAATAAGCAGCATCGCATAGGGAAAACTTTCGAACAGTACCCAATAGGACGGTAATTCATTCCAGCCCATGAAGGTCATGATATCGGGCGTGACACCGCCATAGACATAGCCGGACTTCAGCATGTGCATGGCGATCAGGTAACCGCCCATCGCAAAGAACAGCCCATGGCCCAAAGACAAAATGCCGGCAAAGCCCCAGATCAAATCCAGCGCCAACGCGAGAAGCGCGAAAGTGGCAATCTGGCCGATAATGTTTGCGAGGTATGGCGATATCCCGGCGCTGCTGCCCGAAAGAGGCCCCCCGAGCACGGGAAGAGAGATCAGCAACAAAAATAGGGTGCCCGCCACGATGCGGAAAAGTAGCGGACTGTCGACACGCGCGGCTGTTTGGTCATTGGCCATCAGCGCCGTCCTTTCGGTGCGAACAATCCTTCAGGGCGCCATTGGATGAAGACGATCACCATCAGCAACACGAAAACCTTGGCGGCAACGGCTCCGTAAATCGGCTCGATGATCACATTGATCTGCCCGATTCCGAGAGCTGCTATGATAGCTCCTATAAGGCTGCCGACCCCGCCAAGTACTACCACCATGAAACTGTCTACGATGAAACCCGTGCCCATGCCGGGATTGACGTTGTAGAGCGGCGACAGCGCCAGACCGGCCAGACCGGCAAGGCCAGAGCCAAGCGCAAAGGCCATCATATCCGTCCGCCGCGTGTCGATCCCGACAGCACCCGCCATTGACCGGTTCTGCGTAACAGCGCGCACATTCATCCCAAAGAGTGACTTCCGTAGCAACACAACAACGGCGATAAAGGCAAGGACGGCTATTGCGATCGCAAAGAGTCGGTTCGACGTCATGATGAAATCCCCAATGATAGGAAACCCGCCTGCAACGTAACCGGGCTGGTGAAATTCTAGGTTTTGCGACCCGATGGTCACACGCACCGTGTTGATCAGCAGGATCGAAATTGCCCAAGTTGCCAGCAGCGTCATCAGGGGGCGGTCGTATAGCCTACGAATGACCAGCACTTCCATGATCAGACCGACCAACGCAGCGGCAAGAAACGAAACCGGGATCGCAATGATGAGGTAATAATCCAGCAATCCCGGAAGGGCGTACCTGATCGCCTCTTGCGTAAACCAGGCGGCATAGGCGCCGACCATGATCAATTCACCCTGCGCCAGATTGATAACGCCCATCAGTCCGAAAATGATTGCAAGCCCCAAGGCTGCCAGAAACAACACGCTCGCATAACTGGCCCCGGCATAAAGCGTTGCCAGAACCTGCCCGATTGCAAGCGTTCGGTCGATGCTGGCAAGAGCCGTTTCGCCGGATGCGATCACGGCGGCATCTGTCTCGGATTTGATGGCTTCCGCAATCGTCGTGCGATTGCGCAATGTCGCATCTTCGGCGATTGCTTCGATTGCGCCGATACGGTTTGTCGGATCGGCATCCGACAACAAAAGGCTGGCGCGTAGAGTCGTCAGTACCGCGCGGACGTCCGGATCTGTTTCAAGCTCCAGTGCCGCGCCTATGTTCGTAGCGGTCGCAGCCTCGCGGCGTCTGTCGATGTAACTTGCGGCACTCAATCTTTCAGCGGCTTCAGCTTCGGTATAAAGACGCAAAACGGCATTTGCGCTTGAAGCCACGGCCCTCAGACGCAGGTTCACGGATGGCGCATCCAGACCTTCCGGGTCAACGCCAATAGTGGGCTCGAGCGTTTCAGCCATTATGGGGCCGGCATTGCCGTCAATTACTGCGATACCGTCGCCACAGCGAAGATCGCGCCCCTCGAAGGCGTCGACAATCGCCCGTGCCCAGTTGGCTCCTGCCTCTCCATGTTCGACGCCAGCACTTGCAAGCTGACCCAGCGCGGACTGTTGCGCCGCGAAGTCACCCGAACAAATCTCTGCAAGGATCGCTGTGCGATCCTGAGAATTGGCAGGCAATGACGCGGCGATCACCAGCACAAGCGGTATGAAAAATCGCGCGAAAAATTGGCGGATAGGCAGCATAATTGTGTCCAGACTAGACGCAGGAAATATGCAGCCCGCGCAAGCGGGTTGCATCAGATTTGAACGCATCAGGTGTTCATGTAAGGGCTGAAAGGAACAGGTTCCGGTGTGTCAGGTGATTGCCACAAGATGTCAAAGCCCTGGCTCTCGTTGAGCGATCCAATGAACACGCCGCGTTTGACGTAGTTATTCTCACCAGTCATCGAGATTTCGTAGCCCGAGGGGCATGCAAAGGTCAGGCCAGCACTGGCGTCACGGACTGCAGGCACGTCGAACGACCCGGCTTTTTCTGCCGCAAGTGCCCAGAGGTGGACGCCATCATAAGTTGAAATCATTGGATCGATAGCCACGTCTGGCCGGAACGGAACGTCATTGGTTTCAACGTAGCTCGCCCAGTTCGCGAGGAACTCCTGATTGCTCGGCCCTTCTGCATTTTGCAGATACGCCCAACAGTTCAGGTGGCCCACAAGCGACGACGTGTCCAGCCCTTCAAAATCCGCCTCAAGCGCGTCGAGGCCCAGAACGGGCACGTCGAAAGCGCTGACGCCCTGGTTGACATACTCGCGAAAGAAATCAGGGATTGAATTGCCGACCACGGTGAGAATGACCACAGGTTGTCCACCGGGCTGGTTCGCGAACTCGCGAATCTCGTTGATGAGTGTCTGGAAGTTCGAATGTCCAAACGGAACGTACTCTTCCCGCCATGCGTCTGGCTCAATGCCCTGTTCAGCCCAGTAACCCTTGAGTTGCTGGTTGATCGTCCGGGGCCAAACGTAGTCGGATCCGAGCATGAAGAAGCGCTTGGCGGAACCACCTTCTTCGCTCATCAGGTACTTGACTGCCGGCAGAACCGAAGAAGAGGGCGGCGAATTCAGATAGACGACGTTCTTGGAATTCTCTTCGCCTTCGAAGTGCAGTGGGTAATACAACAATGCATCGTTTTGCTCGACCACAGGCAGAACCGTTTTACGGCTTACTGACGTCCAGCACCCAAAGGTCGCGGCAACCTCTTCCTGCTGGATCAATTGACGTCCCAGTTGCGCGTACAGCGGCCAGTCCGATCCGGGGTCAGTCGTGACAACCTCTACGGTTTTACCAAGCACGCCACCTTTCGCGTTGATTTCTTCGGCAGCCATGCGAGCTACGAAGTTCAAGCGGCCTTCAATGTTTGCCATCGTACCTGATGATGAAAACAAACATCCAAGCTTGACAGTATCGGAATGGGCGGCAGCAAATGTCTTCTGTGCGACCCAAGGTGATGAAATAACCGACCCGGCACTTGCCGTGATCAAGCCCTTCACAAAACTACGACGTTTCATAAATCTCTCCTTTTGCGATGCGCCGAGCTTGGCACAAGGGCTAGAAAGAGTGACGAAAGGGATTAGACCAGAACTTCGGCGCACTTTATCGCTATCAGCTCTTGATTTTTGGCTCACGAGGATATTTTAAGCAATGATTTTAGTCGTTTGCTCAATCTTCAACCGTGTTTGGTTTGGATTTCTCAAATACTTTTTCCAGCCTGTGCGATCCGGCCAACCAGTTTATGACGTTTTAATAGTCACTGATTTTCCAGCGTTTGATAGCGGTGGGAAGGGCTATGGTACGCACATTTTCAAGGCCCGCCCGTTCACGGACACGTCGCCACGGATGCTGCATGTCGGTGGCATACCCAACCGCTCCGGTACCTCGGTCACCGTCGACGCCGCTTTTGTTGAGGCCAATCTGGGTGAGCTTGGAATAGCCCCTGAAAGTGGTCCACCACCTGGGATAGATTTGTCCCGTAACTTGGAGGATCAGCGATGGCTGGAGAACGAGAGAAACCCGAAGATATTGTATCGAAGCTTCGGCAGGTTGAAGTTCTGCAGGGACAAGGCGCGACGATTGCCGAGGCGGTGCGTTAGATCGGCGTGACACAGCAGACTTTTTATCGATGGCGAAAGCTCTACGGCGGGATGCAGCGGTCACAGCTGGCTCGGCTTAAAGAGCTGGAGAAAGAGAACCAGCGGCTGCGGCGGGCGGTATCTGATTTGACCCTGGATAAGCTCATCCTGAGCGAAGCAGCAAAGGGAAACTTCTAAGCCCTTCACGTCGCCGGAAGTGCATCGACCATGTGCGGCAGGAGCTTGGCGTGTCTGAGC
>NZ_FOVP01000019.1 GCF_900115165.1 Roseovarius lutimaris
CGTTGGACATCCAGAGCGCCAATCCCTGTCTGGATCTGCCGTTCAGGGCCAAATCCGTGCCGCACAATCCGCTGGCGGCCATCCTCCAGCTGCTCTTCAGCAAAACTGGCGACAAACGCATCAGCTTCGGCTTTCAGCGCTTCCGCCAACATCCGGCGCGCGCCGTCACGGGCAAGCTCTGTCAGCGGATCCAAGATCATTTCCGATTGGCGAAAAGGCAGGATAGTTGTATCTTCATTCATGGCGTATCGCTCCTCGTGAGGTTCTGGCTGGCTTGATCACCTGCCACGATACGCCGCCCTTCAAATCACGCCATCACCCAAATTCCCGCATAGCTCGGCTCTGGGCTGGGAAGGTGCCTTGCTGGTCAAGGTCGAACAAGAACCTATCCGCGAACCAATACATGAACCCGCGCACGAACTCAGGATAGTCCCGGCCTTTCTCGTCGCAGACGTGCATAGCCGCCATGACGTAGTGCGGGAGTGGTTCAAACTCGAAGCGAAGGCGCAGGTAGTCGAGAAAGACCTCCTCGAAACACTCAGTTTGAACTGGCTGTTTTTCCACGGAACTCGCTTTCGGTGACAAAGGACGTGCCAACAAGGCGTAACCCAAACCATCCGAAAGGACTACCAAATGCCCATTAGAACCCTGATCGAAGCCGCCGCTAACCGGTTCAACGTCGCCCGGTGTGATCTCGACTACCTTATTGCTCATGCCGCAAGTCCCGGCGTGACTGAGATGCTCAACGCAGATGATGATTACGACTACTTCGGATCACTCGCCGAGCATGAGTGCCAACTCGCACGACTGGCGGAAGTGAAGGACGCAGACGATTTAATTGATGCCTGTATCGGCCTGCGGGACTGCGGCTACGAGGATCCGTCGGTTGTCGAGAAGGTGAAAGCAGCGGTGGAGGTGGTCGGCAACGACCAACTGATGGAAGGCATTGCTTCCATCGAAGATCAGACCGAACTCGTCAATACCATCCTGCGCGCATATGACTTCGGTAACACTGGTGTCCTTGTCTTGCAGATGGATGGCTCGGCCCTTGTGCGCATCCCCATCGCGAGCATTCCAGTAATCTCGAACGCTGCGTGAAAGTAGATCGCGGCAAACGGGCGGCTGCTTCGGTGGCCGCCCAATCACGTTGCAGAACCACCCAATGTTGTAGAGTTGTTGCAGAGCCATGAACAACGGCAAAGGCCGCTCAACAGAGCGGCCTTTATGTCATTGATCTCTATGTGAGATTTTGGCTCCGGCGGTAGGGATCGAACCTACGACCAATTGATTAACAGTCAACTGCTCTACCGCTGAGCTACGCCGGAACACTTGGGCCGTATAGCAATCAGGTTTCGCAAGGTCCAGAGGGATTGTGACAAAAAATTCACCCTGGCGCATCATTCCCTGTCGGGCGGGCGAACCGGCTGTCGGCGTGCAGGGGGCCTTGCGGGAAAGCCTCGGATTTTTGCATGAGATCAATCAGATGGGCCAGTACGTTGCGCGCGGCGGCGGGCATCAGTTTTGCGGGCGTGTCGGTATAGATCTCATGGGCGATTTGCGTGGCCGTGCGCGCGCCCTGATCAAGCGCCGCAAGAATCGCCGCCTCGCGCCCCCGGCGATGGCCGATCAGCCAGTCAAGCCGCGCGGCGGGGGTGTCGATCGGGGCGCCGTGGCCAGGCAGGTGGCGGCGCGACGCAAGCGCCTTGAGCCGCGCGCAGGAGGCCATGAAATGCGTCAGATCGCCGTCGGGCGGCGAGACGAGCGAGCTTGCCCACCCCATCACCAGATCGCCGGTAAAGACCTCGTCACCGCTCTCAAAGCACAGGTGATTGCAAAAATGGCCCGGTGTCCAATGCGCCTTGAGGTGCCAGCCATCACCGGCGATCTCCTGACCATCAAGAAGCGCAATGTCGGGGGCAAACCCGTGGTCGACGCCTTCACCACCGCCAATCTCGCCGGTCTCGCAGAGCGCGGTCATCACCGGGCTGCGGCCTGCGCGTGCATCGCCGTAAGCCAGCACAGGCGCGCCGGTCTCGGCGGCGAGAGGCGCGGCAAGCGGCGAGTGGTCCAGGTGCGAATGGGTCACAAAAATATGGCTGATTCTCTGGCCCGGCTCCAGGGCGTCAAGGATCGCGGCAAGATGTGCGGGGTCATCCGGGCCGGGATCAATCACCGCCAGATTGCGCCGCCCGAGAAGATAGGTATTGGTGCCCCAGAACGTCATCGGCGAGGGGTTGGGCGCCAGAATGCGGCGCAGATCCGGGCCGATCATATCTGCATGGCCAAAATCCGGCCTTTCGCCTTGGGGGAGGTGCATGGCTCTTCCTTCTCTCTGCGCGGGGGGCTAGGTTTGGGCAATGTCGTTACGCTGGCTAAAACCCTATGTGCCCCGCAGCCTCTATTGGCGGGCAACGCTGCTCCTGCTTTTGCCGGTGGTCACGCTGTTGCTTGTTGTTTCGATCGTGTTCATTCAACGCCATTTCGAGGGTGTGACGCAACAGATGACCGAGACGGTCAACCGTGAAATCGTGGCGGTGCTTGGCGATGGCACGCGCCCGCCCGAGGCCCTGATCAATCAGCCGGTTGCCAGAACGCTGAACATCAACCTGTCTGTCATCCCCCAGGCGGAAATCCCGGAAAGCGATTTTCGCCGTTGGTATGATTTTTCGGGTGTTGTTGTGATCCGCGAATTCAAGAAGGCGTTTCCCGATCTGAAGGTGGTCGAACTGACCGATGACAGCGCGGTGCGGCTGTATTTCTTGCGCGACGGGCAGGGCATAAAGCTGGTGTTTGACCGACGCCGGGTTTCGGCGCGCCAGCCGCACCAACTCTTGGTGAACATGGTGTTTTTCGGTGTGTTGATGACCGTCATTTCGTATATCTACCTGCGCAAACAGCTGCGCCCGATCACCCGGCTGGCGCGGGCCGCCGAGGCATTTGGGCGCGGGCGCCATGTGCCCTATCGCCCGACGGGTGCGGCTGAGGTGCGCGCGGCGGGCGGCGCGTTTCTGGACATGCGGGCCCGGATCGAGCGCCAGATTGAACAACGCACGCTGATGCTCTCGGGGGTCAGCCACGACCTGCGCACACCGCTGACGCGGCTGCGGCTTGGCCTTGCCATGCTGGACGAGGAAGAGGCCGAACCGATGTTGCGCGATGTCGAGGATATGCAACGGCTTCTGGACGGGTTTCTGGCCTTTGCGCGCGGCGCCCAGGAGGGCGAGGCAGAGCCGGTCGATCCCATCGCCCTTGTCCGTCAGATTGTCGAGGATGCACAGCGCAGCCAGGTCAATGTGACCCTCACCGAGACCAGCGGCGAAGGCGAGATCAGCCTGCGCATCGGCAGCATCCGCCGTGCGGTCGAAAACCTGATCAACAACGCAGTCCGCTATGGCAGCCGCGCCGAGGTTTCCGTTGTGCTGACCGAAAAGTCGCTGCGCATCCGGGTCGAGGATGACGGGCCGGGCATTGCCGTCGAAAGCCGCGAAGAGGCGGTCAAGCCCTTCGCGCGGCTGGAACCCGCACGCAATCAGAACCGCGGCACCGGGGTGGGGCTTGGCTTGTCCATCGTTCTGGACGTGGCGCGCGCCCATGGCGGCACCCTGCGTCTTGGGGAAAGCGATCACCTTGGCGGATTGCAGGCCGATATCGTGATTGCCCGCTAGGGCCAAGGGGTGGGGGGCTAGCCAGCCCTTTCAGGCTGGCGCGCTGACGTCCTAGCGCGTGCGCCGCTCGTCAAAGCTCAGGGCGATAAAGCCGGGCAGATGATCGCCCATCCCGGTGACCTTGCCGCCACCCTGATCCTGACGCCCGCGATCAGACCCGCCGCCGCGCCGCGACGTGCGCTCTTTGCGCTCTGGCTTGGGCGTGGCGTGCTGTGGCTCTGGTGTTGCCTCTTTGGCCGTCACAGGAGCCTCGGGCGCCTCTTGCGGCTTGGCTGCGGCATCTGCATTTGCAACCGCTGCGTCGGGTTTGGGCTCTTCGGATTTCTTCGACCGGCGGCTTATCCGCGGTTTGGCGGCTTTCTTCTCGGGTGCGGGGGCGGCTTCGGTCTCGGCTTCCGGTGCGGCGCCCGATTGCAACGGGTTGTCGATGCGCGGGATCGGCTTTTGCAGCAGATCCTCGATCGCGCCGAGGTTCTTTTCATCGCGCGGAATGCAGATCATCAGCGCCTTGCCATCGCGCCCGGCGCGCCCGGTGCGGCCGATCCGGTGCACGTAATCCTCGGCGTGGCTTGGCACATCGAAGTTGAACACATGGCTGACGGCGGGCACATCGAGGCCGCGCGCAGCCACATCCGAGGCGATCAGAAACCGCAGATCGCCGGCCCGGAATCCATCCAGCGTGCGTGTGCGTTGGCTTTGATCGAGATCGCCGTGAATGGGGGCCGCATCATAGCCGTATTTGGTCAGCGACTTGGCCACGATATCGACATCGACCTTGCGATTGCAGAACACGATGGCATTGGTGCATTTGTCACCTTCACGGTCGATCAGCGCGCGCAAAAGATTGCGCTTTTCAGTGGCTTCACGGTCGCGGCGCGAGGCCTTGAGCATGACCACGCCCTGCTCGATCGTTTCAGAGGCAGTGGCCTGACGGGCCACTTCGACGCGCACGGGCGAAGACAAAAAGGTGTTGGTGATCCGCTCGATCTCGGGCGCCATGGTGGCAGAGTAAAACAGCGTCTGGCGGGTAAAGGGCGTCAGCGAAAAGATGCGCTCGATATCGGGAATGAACCCCATATCAAGCATGCGGTCGGCCTCATCCACCACCATGATCTGAACGCCGGTCAGCAACAGCTTGCCACGTTCGAAATGATCCAGAAGACGACCGGGCGTGGCGATTAGCACATCGACGCCCTTGTCGATCAGCTTGTCCTGTTCCTTGAACGACACCCCGCCAATCAGCAACGCCTTGGTCAGCTTGAGGTGTTTTGAATAGGTTTCAAAGTTCTCGGCCACCTGCGCGGCCAGCTCGCGCGTCGGGCAGAGCACAAGGCTGCGCGGCATCCGCGCGCGCGCGCGACCGCGTGCCAGAAGCGACAGCATGGGGAGTGTAAAGCTTGCGGTTTTTCCGGTGCCGGTCTGGGCAATGCCCAAAACGTCGCGACCTTCAAGGGCAGGGGGGATCGCCGCCGCCTGAATTGGGGTCGGGGTTTCATATCCTGCATCCTCGACAGCTTTGAGGACTTTGGGATTAAGATTCAGATCTGAAAATTTGGTCATGTGTATCCGCGATTTACGGACACAATCCTGGCCCGCACGTATGATGCCGGGTCGGGCCCCTCTTGGGCCTGTGGTTCTCCACATGGGTGATCCGGTGGCTTGCACTTACCTGAATATGGGGGGGGTGGTCAATGCAATGCGCAGAAGTGGCGACAAAGCGCAGGGTCACTGCTTTGATTGTATCCAGATCGGCAACAATTACACGTGGTCCGGGAAATGCAGCGCGCGTTTCCGGTCAAGATCAAGGGCCACGCTATGCAGATGGCCATGCGCGGCGAGGCGTGCGCGCAGGTCCGGCGTGGCGGTGCAGACCTCGTCAAAGAACCGCCGCAGGGCGGTCTCGCCGCCATCCGCCTCAAGCAATGAGAACAGTGCATGCATGTTCAGCCCGGCGCCATCGATCATCGGCGCCGCCTTTAACCCCTCGCGGTACGATCCATGCCGCAGCCGATAGGCATAGGCCGATTGCCAGTGTTCCCAGCTTGGGGCGTGCAGGTGACAGAGTCGCGTCTCGGCGAGTTCGACCGGCCTGTCATCCATCACATTGTCGACAAAAGCGTTGTGAATCCGGAGGCTTATGTTCTCAAGCCCGGTGCGCACAAAGACCTTGCCCGCGACATGGCTGACAAAGCCGCCATTCAGATGCGGCCCGAAGGTTGGATAGATATCATTGGTTTCCTCGCGGCGGCGGCCTTGAAACCGGGCGCAGGATTTGAACCATTGCTGCCCGTCTTGCGGCGGATCGGCGGGGTCCGGCGCCAGGGCTTCGATCGGGCGGGCGCGCGCGCTCAGCGTCTCGGCGGGCAGGGCGGCCAGTTGCGCCGACAGCGGCCTGTCGGGCAGCAGGAACTCGTCAACGTCGATATGAGCCAGCCAATCCACCTGCGGTCGCCGGTTCAGGCAATGGGTGGCGTTCAGGCTCTGGCGTGGCTGATGGGCATCGGGGCGACCCTTGCGCCGACGACGGCGCCAATAGCCCTCGTCACACAGAATCACCCGGCATTTGGGATGTGCGCGCAGGGCGGCCTCGGCCGCCTCGTTGGGGGCATCAAGATAGACGTGGACGCGATGCGCCCCCAGGTCGAGGTGATGGGCGGCAAAGCTCAGAATATCGCGGGCAGGCGCCTTGATGGTCGCCACAACGCCCCAGGTGGGTGTTTTTGTCATGGGCGCAGAATGCGGTCACGCCGGGGGCGGCGCAAGGGCCAAAGACCGCGCGGAGAGCGTTAGTCGAACTTGCGCGACGGCGCCAGAACGGTGGCTTCGCCGATCAATACCTTCTTGCCGTTCACCAGACAGCGGCAATCAAGCTGCACCCGGCGTTTGCCGTGGTCAATCGCGATCACTTCAACCTCGGCATGGACCATGTCACCAGGGCGCACAGGGCCGAGAAACTTGAGGCTTTGCCCCATGTAGACCGTGCCATGACCGGGCAATTGCTCGCCAATCACCGCCGAAATCAGCCCGGCGGTCAGCATGCCATGGGCGATGCGACCCTCAAAGATCGTGTCGCGGGCATACTCATCGTCCAGATGCACCGGATTGCGGTCGGTCGAGACCTCGGCGAACATCTCGATGTCGCGGTCGGTGACAACTTTGCGCAGATGGCGCGTCATGCCCATTTCAATGTCTTCGATACAGATCGTGCCGCGTGGCATATTATCCAACATGCGCCCCTCCGGGTGGTGTGCTGCGTTGCTTGGTGCGTAATATTAAGGCGTTTAAAGTGCCCTTATTGGAATTTTATTACTTCGCAGCCGCAGAAAAATCAAGCCTTTTCTGTCAGCGTAGAAACCCGATGGCATAGCTTGGAGAGGCGTTTTCTTTTGTGAGGTAAGCGCTTAGCGCCTCCGGGTCGGGGTGCTGCGACGTTTTGGTCTCCTGTGCGGCAAGGCCGCCGGTGATGAAAAGAGAATCGATATCCTCGCCCATGGCCCCGGCGATATCGGTCAGAATCCCGTCACCGATCGCCAGAATGCGGGCGTCTTCGACATCGCGGCCAAGCTCTGCCAGGCGGCGGCGGGCGAGATCATAGATCGGCGGATGCGGCTTGCCGAAATAGAGGCTTTCACCGCCCATTTCGGTGTAGAGCCGGGCCAGTGCGCCGGCACACCATTCGCGGGTCTCGCCGCGGTCCACCACGATATCGGGATTGGCACAGAGGAGTTTCATCCCCTTTTGTTTGGCATATAGAAACTGCGGACGCATCTCGGCGGGGTCGGCGGCGGGATCGAACGGCCCGGCGCAGACGATGCCTTCGGCCTCATCCAGCGGTACGCGCTGGATATCGACGGGGTTCTCGATCAGGTGCAGCGGCTCAAAGAACCTGGTGTCGCGGTCCTCGCCGATGAAATACACCTTTTCGCCGACCACGCCGCGAAACATCGCGGCACGCGCACTGTCGCCCGAGGTGGCAATGGTATCCCAGGCGTCATCGGGCACACCAAAGCCGACAAGCTGTTTTTCGACGCCGTGGCGGGCGCGCGGCGAATTGGTCAGCAAAACCACAATGCCGCCACTCGCGCGGTAAGCCTGAAGCGCCGCGACAGCATCGGGAAAGGCGCGCACCCCGTCATGCACACAGCCCCAGAGATCGACGAAAAGGGCGTCGTAATGCGGGGAAATCTCGGCGAGAGAGGGGATGATGCTGGTCATGGGCGCGCTCCGGCTTGGCAAATGTCGCGCGAGATATGGCAGGCGCAGCCCGATTTGGCCAGCGGCGGCGATATGAGTATTTGGACCAAGAAGAAGAGCAGGGCGCGCATAAAGCATGTTGCTCAAAAGTGGGCACCGGTTTTGAGCTTGCCGAACATGCGAAATCAATACGTCAGAGCGTGTCGCGTGAAGTCGAATGAACGCGACCTGCTCTAGGTCTTGTGCGGGCGCACGATGTGATATCCGCCGCTGAGATAGGTCAGCGGTTTTTCCCCGGCATTTGCGAGTTCAAGGACGCTGCCGATGCAGATCGCGTGGCTGCCATGGATCATCTGATCGGTCAGGGCGCAGGAAAAGGCTGTGGCGCGGGGCAGGATCGGCCCCTGGGCGCCATTGCTCACCGCGAGGTTGCAAAACCGGTCGCCGGGGTCGTCGGGCGAGGGGCCGGCAAAGGCGCGCGCCACATCAACCGCGTCTTCGGGCAGGACATTGACGCAAAACGCGCGGTTGTCGATGACGGCGCGCGCGATCCGGCTATCGGAGCGCAGGCAGACCAGCACCGAAGGCGGGTCGGCGGTGAGCGAGGTGAAGGCGCTTACCGTGGCGCCGACGCGCCCCGCCGGGCCATCGGTGGTGACAACCGTGACCGTGGCCGCAACCTGACGCATGGCGGCGAGAAAGACGTCGCGATCAACGCTCATGGCTGGTGCCTTTGGGGCTTTGTGGTCACGCGATGCTCTCCTGTCCGGGATGGGCGGCACCCATGGTTATCGGTGAAATGTGGCAGGGTAAAGGATTTCTCCTGACAGGGCCATGTAGCGCAGGGAGGGTGAGCTTTCAAACCCTGTTGCCGGTTCTTGTTACAAGACGGCGGATGTCGGAGCTTGAATTGAAAAACACCACGCAAGCTGCGGCCTGCGTGGTGCGATGTTTTCAAGCCCGCCGAGGCGGGCGGCGCTAATTGGTAATGATTTCGGGGCCCATGAAGGTATTGGGCAGGACCGTCGAAATCCAGGGCACATAGGTTACGATGATCAGGAACACGAAGAGCACCGCGAGGAACGGCAGCGCGGCGCGCACCACCGCCATCATCGGCATGCCGGCCACGCCCGATGTCACGAAGAGGTTGAGGCCGACCGGCGGGGTGATCATGCCGATTTCCATGTTCACCACCATGATGATGCCAAGGTGGATCGGGTCGATGCCCAGCTCCATCGCGATCGGAAAGACCAGCGGCGCCACGATCACCAGAAGGCCCGAGGGCTCCATGAACTGCCCGCCGATCAGCAGGATCACATTGACCATCACCAGGAACATCACCGGACCAAAGCCCGCGCTCAGCATGGCGTTGGCGATGCTTTGGGGGATCTGTTCATCGGTGAGAACATGCTTGAGGATAAGCGCATTGGCGATCACGAACAAAAGCGTGACCGTCAGCTTGCCCGCATCCAGCAGGGTCTTTTTCGTATCCGGATGGACAAAGGCGGTCAGGAGTGCGTGTGGTTTGCGCATCAGGCTTATCGAACTGCCGTCAGAGGCCGACAGCGGCCCCATGTCCTTATAGACGAAACAGGCGATGAAGAAGGAATAGACCGCCGCGACCGCCGCCGCTTCTGTGGGGGTGAAGATGCCGCCATAGATGCCGCCAAGGATGATCACGATCAGGAACAGGCCCCAGCCTGCTTCGCGCCCCGAGGTCCAGATCTCGCCCCAGCCTTTCCAGTCGCCTTGCGGCAGGCCCTTGATCTTGGCGATGGCATAGATGGTGATCATCAGCATGGACCCCGCCATGATGCCCGGAATGACGCCCGCCAGGAACATCCGCCCCACCGAAACATCAACCGAGGCGGCATAGACCACCATCACGATCGACGGCGGAATGAGGATACCAAGCGTGCCCGCGTTACAGATCACACCGGCGGCGAATTCCTTGCTATAGCCAACCTGACGCATGCCCGCGATCACGATAGAACCGATGGCGACCACGGTGGCGGGCGAGCTGCCCGAGAGGGCGGCAAACAGCATACAGGCAAACACGCCCGCAATCGCCAGACCACCGGGCAAATGCCCCACGCAGGCGATTGAGAAGCGGATGATCCGCTGCGCCACGCCGCCGGTGGTCATAAAGCTTGAGGCAAGAATGAAGAACGGGATCGCAAGCAGGGTATAATGGCCGACAAAGGCCTCAAGCAGGGTGCCCGCGACCGAGCCGAGCGAACTGTTGGAATAGATTAACAGGAACAGGGTCGAACTCAGACCGAGCGAGACGGCAATCGGCACCCCGATCAAAAGCAGGGTAACGACCATCGTAAAGAGCAAAAGCACGTCCATTATCGCGGTCCTTCCCGGGTTTCGCGCTCATGACTGCTGCGAATTTCATCAAGCTCGTCTTCGACCTCATGCGAGGCGACAAGGCGATCCACCTCGCCCTTCCATATCTGCACTGCGACCTGTGAAAAGCGCAGGACCAGCAGCACCGCCGAAATCGGCAGAACGATGTAAGGCACCACCTTGGGCAGCTTTTCATAACTGTCGCCATAGTTGATCATATCTTCGAGAAAGCGAAACACACCGAGCATCGGCACATCCTGCACCTCGTAAAAGCTCTGGCTGCGGGCGGTCATGTCAAACCCGGTCGGGAACCAGCGCCCCGAGGTGGGGGGCAGATCCGCGAACACCGCCCAATAGTCATAGGCACCCTTCAACAGCAGCAGCGAGAACAGCAGACAGGCCGTGACCGAGATCAGCGCCAGAATGCGACGCACCGGCGGCGAGGTCATGTTCAGAACCGCATCCACCCCAAGGTGAGAGTGTTTCTTGACCGCATAAGACGCGCCCAGAAGCACGAGCCAGCCGAAAAGAAACACGGTCAATTCCAGTGCCCAGAGAATATTTGAGTTGAATACATACCGCGCCACGACATTGGCGAAGGTGATTATGGTCATCAGCCCAAGAAGCGCGGCAATGATCGATTCCTCGATATTGTCGATTAGCCCAGCTTTGTGCTTCATCGTCCCATTTCCCAGATTTTGTTGTTATTGCTTACACTTCGGGCGGGTCTTTTAAACCCGCCCGATGCAGACACAGACCTTTGTTGCCAAGGGTCGTACTGGTTAAACCCGAATTACGAGTTCGAGTTTGACGCGACGGCCGCGTCAATGTTTTCCTGGCCAACGTCGCCTTTGAACTGGTCCCAGACAGGTTTCATGACTTCAACCCATTTGGTCCGCTGTTCGGGGGTCAGCTGTCGCACAACACCACCGGCGTCGATGATCGCCTGTTTGGCTTCGGCATTCACCCTGGAGGATTCGGCGTTGCGCACGTCGGTCACTTCCTTGACGATTGTCTGGAACTGCTCGCGCACGGCCGGGTCAAGGCTGTCGAGCCAATCAACGCTGGTCACCAGAAGATAGTCGATGATGCCGTGATTGGTTTCGGTCGTGCCGTCCTGAACCTCGAAGAATTTCTTGCCGTAGATGTTGGACCAGGTGTTTTCCTGACCATCGACAACGCCCTGTTGCAGCGCGCCATACACCTCGGAGAAGGCCATTTTCTGGGGGCTGCCGCCGATGGCGGCCATTTGCGCCACAAGAACGTCCGACGACTGAACCCGGAACTTGAGGCCATCGGCATCCGAGGGCTCGATCAGCGGTACATTGGCCGACATCTGTTTCATGCCGTTGTGCCAATAGGCCAGACCCTGAAGACCACGGCGTTGCATCGAATCGAGCATGCCCTGGCCGGTTGCAGAGGCCTGAAAGGCGTCAACCGCATTCACATCCGAGAACAGGAACGGAAGGTCGAACAGGCGGAATTGCTTGGTGAACTTTTCGAACTTCGACAGCGACGGCGCGGCCAGTTGCACATCGCCTTGCAGCATGGCTTCGAGCACTTTGTCGTCATTGTAAAGGGTCGAGTTCGGGTACACCTCAAGGCACATCGTGCCGTTCATCTCTTCGTTGATACGCTTTTCAAGCAGCGAGGCGGCAATGCCCTTGGGGTGTTTGTCGGTGTTGGTCACATGGCTGAACTTGACGACGATTTCACCATCGTCGCAAGCGGCCATTGCCGCGTTGGCACCCACGGTCAGGGCCAGTGCCGAGGCGGCAGCGGTCAAAAATTTCATTCGGGTCTCCTCCCATTTTGAGACTGGTCTGCGCAGCGCTCAAAAGCGCGCGGTAACCATATCGTGAGAGAAAGCGTGCGTGGCCTCAAGCAATTGTATGGAAAATGCGCAATGCGCCGGATTTTTAACCATTTTCATAGGGTTGCACGACAAAGGCGATGTGGTGCTTGATCGCCTCTGCGCACGGTGTGCGGAAAACCGCACGAGGTGTCGCCACATTGTGCGGTTTTCCGCACAAATGATCGGCGCGATCAGCGGCGGTAATCCTCGGGGCGAATCCCATAGCGCGCGAGTTTGTCGTAAAACGTCTTGCGCGGCAGTTTGAGCGCCTTTGCCGCCTCTGAGGCACGGCCGTTTTGCCGCCCGAGCGCCGCGATCAGCAAAGAGCGTTCGACCCGCGCCATCTGATCGCTGAGGCCAAGATCGGTGGCGGCACCGTCATCGGGCATGCCCAGCACAAAGCGCATCGCCGCCGACATCAGAGAGCGCGCGTTGCCCGGCCAATCCTGCGCCATCAGCGCAGCAAGGCGATCGGGGTCAATGTCGGGCGGCGTCAGCCCGGCCTGTTCCGCCGCCTGCGCCACGTAATGGCGAAACAGCACCGGAATATCCTCGGGGCGCTCGGAGAGGGCGGGAATACGCACACGCATCACGTCAAGGCGGTAAAAAAGGTCGGCGTTAAAGCGCCCGGCCTCGACCGCAGCCGACAGATCGGCGGTGCTGCCACCGATCAGGCGCGCGCTGTCGCCATCTTCAAGACGCTCAAGCAGTGTATATTGCGCCTCGGCGGGCAGGGCGCCGATTTCATCAAGGAACAGATTGCCGCCCAGGGCCGATTGAAACGCCGTCTCAAGCGCGCCGGGATCAAGTGTCGCGGCGGCACGTTTCACATAGGGCCCGCCCGCGCCGGGCGACATGTGATGGATGACCTCGGCCACCTTTGAAACGCCTGCGCCTGCCGGGCCGGTCACCAGCACTTCGGTGCCCGCGCGCGCCGCCTGTCGCACCCGCGCGCGCAGGTCTTCGGCAAGTTGCGAGGTGCCAAACAGCATCCGCGCAGCCGGATCGCCGGTTTCAAGCTGCGCCTTGAGGCGGCGATTTTCCAGCACCAGCGCGCGGTTCTTTATCGCCCGCTCCAGCACCGGGATAAGCGCGTCGGGCGCACAGGGTTTTTCGAGGAAATCAAACGCCCCTTGCGCCATCGCCTTGACCGCCATCGGTATATCGCCTTCGCCGGTCAGCAGGATCACCGGCAATTCGTCGTCAAGCGCGCGGGTATGGGCCAGAAGGTGAAACCCGTCGCGCCCCGGCATGCGGATGTCGGACAAGATCACGCCGTCAAACTCGGGCGTGATATGGTCTTTGGCCTCGATGAATGATCCCGCCGCGCATACGCTGTAATCGGCCAGCTCAAGCGTCTGCGCCAGGGCCTCGCGCACCGGGCGGTCATCATCCACCACTAGAACCTGTCGGATCATGCGGCCCCCTCTCTTTGCTCTGCGGGCAGGGCGGCATCGGCCCACGGGTCAAGTTCGACGGTGAATTCCGCGCCACTGCCGGTATTGGCGCCGCTGATCTTGCCGCCAAAACTCTGCACAAGTCCGTAGGAAATCGACAGCCCGAGGCCCATGCCGTCGCCAGCCCCGACAAGTTTGGTGGAATAGAACGGATCGAAGATCTTTTCCGGCTCTTCGATGCCGGGGCCGGTGTCGCGCAAGCGCACGGTGACCGGCGCGCCATCCTTGAGTGTGATTTCAAGCCGTTTCAGATCGCTATCGGTCATTGCATCGGCGGCATTGGTGATCAGGTTGATCAGAACCTGGCCAAGGCGTACCTCGCCGCCGCGCACCCAGACCGGGGCGGCGGGCGCCTGCCAGACAACCTCGATGTCGGCACTGCGCAGCCGTGCGCCGGTCATCTCAAGCGCGCTCTCGATCACCTGCACGATATCGACCTGTCCCATCGGCTCGTTTTCATTGCGCACAAAGGCGCGCAGGTTGCGGATGATCCGGCTCATCCGGTGGGCCATCTCGTCAATCCGGCCAAGGTTTTCGGCGGCTTTCTCGGGTTCCTTGCGCTGCAGGAAGGCGCCGCCATTGGCGGCGAATTGCCGGATCGCCATGAGCGGCTGGTTCAACTCGTGGCTGATGCCGGCGCTCATCTGGCCAAGCGCGCGCAGCTTGCCGGCCTGCACAAGCTCGGCCTGGGCGCGCTTGAGCGCGGCCTCGGCCTCCTGGCGCTCGCGCACTTCGCGGCGCAGGGCAAGGTTGGTCCGGGTCAGGGTCGCGGTGCGCTCGGCGACGCGGCCCTCAAGCTGGGCATTGGCGCGTGCCAGGCTGCGCCGCCGCTCCTGGGTGAGGACAAGCAAAGCGCCAAAGAACAACAGCACCCCGGCCACCGCGCCGGCCTGAAGTGCCGCGATCTGGCGGGCAGGGGCCACATTGACAAGCGCCACCCCGGTCATGCCGATGCGCGGCAATGCCTGCCCCAGTTGCAGCGCGCGTTTGGGAAGGTAGGGACCAAGATCGACCTGCCAGATTTCATGCGGGCCGACGCTTTGGCGGGCAAAGCTGATCGGCGCCCCCTCGGGCGGAATCAGCATTTCATCGCCGGGCACCCCGCGCCAGCCGAGCAGTTCCGAGCGGTTCGACATGAACACCCGGCCATCGTCATCGACCAGAAACACCGCCGTCTGTGACCCGCGCCAGCCGAATTCGACGTTCTCGGCATCGGCAAGGACCACAAGCGCGCCCTGAACCTTGCCATTGCTGGCAAAAGAGGGCGCGGCAAATTGGAAAACCCGCCGCCTGGCCGCGCCCTCAAGCCCATGCGCGGTGCCAAGCGCGCCATCCATCGCACGGGTGAAATACTCTGAGCGGGCAAGACCTTCGGGCGCGTGCGCCTTTGATCCGGCAAGAACATCGCCCATGGCATCGACATAAAACAGCGCGGTGGCTCCGGTCCGGTCGGCAGCGGCCACCAGAAGACGGCGCGCCGCGTCCTGTTGATGCGGGGTGCCGGGGCCGCTCAGGGCGGTCAGGGTTGGATGCCCGGCCAGAGCGACCGCCTGATCGCGGTAGCGTTGCAGATCGGAAACCAGCCCGCCCAGCACCAAAGACATATCCGCCGTGCCGCGCCGCTCAAGTTGATCAAGCGCCTGACGATAGCCGTAATGCCAGACGGTGCCGCCGATCAGGGCGACGACAAGCACGAAAGGCACAATGATCAGACTTGAGGGCGGTGTGCGCGACATGCGGCCCAATCTATCAGCGCCGCGCGGCCCTTGGAAAGCGCCAAAACGCGGGGGGTCAGGCGTGCCCGGCCTCAGAGGACAGCATCAGCGGTGACACGCCAAGGCGTTCGAGGGCGGCTTCCCACTTGTCCGGATCGGGGGTGTCAAACACCAGTTCGTGATCCGCGTCGCAGGTCAGCCAGCCATTTTGCGCAAGTTCCGCCTCAAGCTGTCCTGGTCCCCAGCCGGCATAGCCAAGCGCCAGAAGAGCCTTTGCCGGGCCGCGCCCGTCGGCGAGATCCTCAAGGATATCAAGCGTGGCCGTCATCGCAAAATCGGCGTTCACATTCAGCGTCGAGATCGCCGAGTTGTATCCCCGATCATGCAGGACAAACCCGCGCCCATGCTCCACCGGGCCGCCGAAATAAACCGGCAATTCGCGCGCGTCATGCCCGATCGTGATCGAGAGCTGTTCAAACAGGTCGCGCGCCTTCAAATCCGGTGTCGGCCTGTTGACGATCAACCCCATCGTCCCCTCGGGCGAATGGGCGCACAGAAAGACCACCGCATTGCCAAAGCGCGGATCGCCCATATCGGGCATGGCAATCAGGATTTTTCCGGTCAGATCCATATTCTCGGTCAAGTGAGGCACCTCTTTGTCTTTATACGAGAATGGGCATCGCGACGCCTCTGTGCAAGCGCGGCATTAACGCCACGCTCATAATTCTCTCTGGAAAGTGAGTTGGCATTCGCCGCGAAGTGGCCCATTTCAGGTGCATGATTAAAGCGTTCTTCCTCTTTTTCGTTGCGGCCCTGTCGCTTGGCGTGCATGCGGCGTCCGCCCAATCCATTGATGACATGGCAGAGGTCACCATCCTGCCGGGCTGGACCATGGCCGACGGCACCCATATGGCCGCGTTGAAATTCGTGCTGGAAGACGGCTGGAAAACCTATTGGCGCGCGCCGGGCGAGGCGGGCATTCCGCCGCGCTTCAACTGGAGCGGATCGCGCAATCTGGCCGATGTGACGGTGGAATGGCCGACGCCGGTGCAAACCGTGACCAGCGGCATGCGCACCATCGGCTATGAGCATTCTCTGGTCTTGCCGATCCGGATCAACCCTGCAAGAGCCGAGCAGCCCATCCATCTTGCCGCCGAGCTTGAGATCGGCATTTGCAGCGATATCTGCGTGCCTGTCACCCTGAAGATCGCACAGGATCTTCCAAGCGGCGTTACCCGCCCCGACCCTCAGATCGCCGCCGCGCTTGCCTCGCGCCCCTATACCGCCAAAGAGGCCGGGGTTGGCCGTGTCGTTTGTCGCGTGACGCCGATAAAGGGCGGGCTTGCCATCCTCGCCGAGGTGGATATGGAGCAGATGGGCGCCAACGAGCTTACCGTTCTGGAAACCGACAATCCCGATCTCTGGGTGACGCAGGCGGTGATGTCGCGCAACGGCAATCGTCTGCGCGCCGAGGCCGAGGTTTTCCACGCCGAGGGTCATAGCTTTGCGCTGAACCGCTCGGGGCTGCGGATCACGGTGCTCAGCAGCGGCGATGCGGTTGATATCCGGGGCTGTCCGGCGGGATAATCCGTCTCAGACGGTCTTGGGCCGCAACGGGCGCCCATCGGGCAATGAGATATTGGCCACCTGCTCTGCAATCGGATCATTCACTTGCGGATTTGCATGGGCGCTATAATCTTCTGGCGCGCGCATCCTCTGCCATTCGTTGCCGGCATAGACCTCAAGACCGGAAAACCCGGCCTTATAGCCCATCTTGTCGCTGCCGGGCACCCAATAGCCGAGGTAGACATAGGGCAGGTCGTTTTCGCGGGCGATCTGGATGTGATCGAGAATCACATAGGTGCCAAGCGACGCATTCTGCATCTCGGGCTCGTAGAACGAATAGACCATGCTGACCCCGTCATCGAGGATATCGGTCAGACACACCGCCGCAAGATCACCAGAGGTCGCATCGGTATATTCAACCACGCGGGTGCGAATGGGGGTTTCTTCGACCATGGCCGCAAATTCGAAGGTATCCATATCCGCCATCCCGCCGGTGGCGTGGCGGGTTTCAAGGTAACGGCGAAACAGCGCGTATTGCTCTTCGGTGGCCCAGGGCGATGTCGCCCGTCGCGTCAGGCCGCTGTTGCGCCGCGCGGTCTTGCGCTGGCTTTTGCTTGGCGTGAATTCGGCCACATTGATGCGCGCCGAGAGGCACGCGGCACAATCGGCACAGGACGGACGATAAAGAACGTTCTGCGAGCGCCGGAACCCTTGCTTGGAAAGCCCATCATTCAACCGCTGCGCGCCGTCGCCCTGAAGCGCGGTGAATAGCTTGCGCTCCATCCGCCCCGCCAGATAGGGGCAGGGTTGCGGCGCCGTCACATAAAACTGGGGCGCGATGGGAAGAGTGTGACGCATGTATTCCGTGGTCCGGCTTGATATGGCCTGACGATAACAATGATCTAGCGCCCCGCCAAGTGGGTTCTCGTGCGCGGGTTACGTGGCGGCGCGGCGGTTGATTGCGACGGTTCCCAGCACGCGATCGCTTAGCCCCTGCGCACGCGCGGATGTCAGCATCAAAACGATGGAAATCACCTGCAACAGCGGCAGCATGAACGACAGGGTCAGACCGAAGGTATGCAAAAAGGCCATGCCCAGATCAAACCGCTCGCCCGTCGCGGTGCGAAATTCGATCGCCGTAAGGCGCATGCCCCAGGTGGCCGAGCCGCGCGCAATCGTCACCACCCGGTAGGCAAAGCCGACCACCGCCATCAGCAGCGGGAAAAAGAACAATCCGGTAAAGGCGGTGAAGGGCACGATGACAAGGCTGATCGCGATGATCACCACCGTGTCGACCACAAAGGCAAGCAGGCGCTTGGTGGGCACATCGGCATAAAATTCGGGCTGTGTCGCGGGATTGGGCAGGTGCCAGCTTATGTCGCTCATATCGGCCATACGGGTCCTTCAAGGGATGGTGATGGGCTTAAGGTTGGCATCCGGCGGGGCGTTTGCAAGAGGGCGGGGCGCTCAGTCGGCGCTAAAGCGGCCAAGCTCGGCCCCCGAAATCCGCAACAGGATGTCCGGCGCAATGGCGAAAAGATGGCGTGGCGTACCGGCCGCCGCCCAGACCATGTCAAACGCCATCAGGCGCGGATCAAAGAAGGCGCGCGGCGGCGTCAGGTGGCCAACCGGCGACACACCGCCAATGGCAAAGCCGGTCTGCGCGCGGATCAGCGCCGCATCGGCCTTGCCGAGTGGTTCGCCCGCAAGCGTACTGGCGCGCGCGCCATCCACCTGGTTGCCACCTGCGGTCACGAACAAAAGCGCCGCGCCGCTGGTTTGGCCGCGAAAGATGATCGACTTGGCGATCTGATCAATCGCACAGCCGACCAGATCGGCCGCCATTTGCGCCGTGGTTGCATTGCCGGTCTCGACCGGCTCGATCTCAAGACCCGCCTCGACAAGCGCGCGGCGCACACGTTTCAGGCTTTTGCTCATAATCCTCCCCCGGTTTTTTCACAGTATTCCAACTCTGTCTGCCATTGACCAGCCCCGCGCGCCTTGTATCACTAAGCCGATGAATTTCATTGACCGCATCACCCGTTCGCCCCGCGCCTATGATCCCGTAGAAGGGGATGAGGCGCGCGCCGCCTTGCCCGACCTGCCAGAGCCCCTGGGCGATCTGATTGCCGGGGCAGGCGGCTCAAGCCCGTTTCTGAAATCGCTGATCCTGCGCGAGGGCGATTGGATCAGCTCCGCGTTCGATGACCCCGAAGCGGCGCTTGACCGACTGTTTTCGGGGTTGCGCGAGGCGCCCGGCGAGGCGCTTGGCGATGCTCTGCGTCAGGGCAAGCGGCGCGTGGCGCTGTTGACGGGCCTCGCCGATCTGGCCGGTGTCTGGCCGCTTGAGATGGTCACCGGGCACCTGACCGACTTTGCCGATCTTGCCTGTGATCTCGCCCTCAAGGCCGCTGTCGGCGCCGAAATCCGCCGTGGCAAGCTTCCGGGGATGAGCGAGGCGGATATCGAGACGGCGGGCGGCATGGTGGTGCTGGCCATGGGAAAGATGGGCGCGCATGAGCTTAACTATAGCTCGGATATCGACCTGATCTGCCTGTTTGACGAGGGCCGCTTTGAGCCGGATGACTATCACGAGGCGCGCGCGTCCTTTGTGCGTGCGACCCGGAAGATGGCGGCGATGCTGAACGATCGCACCGCCGAGGGCTATGTCTTCCGCACCGATCTGCGGCTGCGCCCCGATCCCGGCGTGACGCCGGTCTGTCTGGCGATGACCGCCGCCGAAACCTATTACGAAAGCCTGGGGCGCACATGGGAGCGCGCGGCCTATATCAAGGCGCGGCCCTGCGCGGGCGACATTGCGGCAGGGCTGCGGTTTCTGGCCACGCTCAAGCCGTTCGTCTGGCGCAAACATCTGGATTTCGCGGCGATTGAGGATGCCCATAACATGCGTCTGCGCATCCGCGAGCATAAGGGTCTTGGCGGCGCGCTTTGCCTTTTGGGCCACAACATGAAGCTTGGCCGGGGCGGCATTCGCGAGATCGAGTTCTTCACCCAGACCCGGCAATTGATCGCAGGCGGGCGCGACGCCGATCTGCGGCTGCGTGGCACGATTGAGGGGCTGGCGGCCCTGGCGCAAAAAGGCTGGGTGCCGCAAGAGGCCGTGGACCTTTTGACCGAAAATTACCGGTTTCACCGCGAGGTCGAGCACCGGTTGCAGATGCTGCGCGATGCCCAGACCCATGTCTTGCCCGGCTCAGACGCGGAATTTGACCGCCTTGCCGCCTTTATGGGACGCGAGAGCGATGAGCTTGGCGCCGAGATTTTGCGCCGACTGAATGCGGTGCACGATCTGATCGAGGAATTTTTCAAGCCCGAAGAGACGCCAGAGGCCACCGACGCCGCCGAGGCGCTTGACGGTGAGGTGATCGCCCGCTGGCCCAGCTATCCGGCGCTGCGCTCGGCCCGCGCGGTCGAGATCTTCCGGCGCCTCAAGCCCGATATTCTGGCCCGGCTTGCGCGCACCGCGAACCCGACCGAGGCGCTTTTGGCCTTTGACGGCTTTATGGCGGGCCTGCCTGCGGGGGTGCAGGTGTTTTCGCTGTTCGAGGCCAACCCTCAGCTGATTGATCTGCTGGTCGATATTGTCGGCATTGCGCCTGCGCTTGCGGCGCATCTGTCACGCAATGCAGATGTGTTCGACGCGGTGATCGCGGGCGATTTCTTTGCGCCCTGGCCGGGACAGGCGGCGCTTGAGGCAGAGCTTTCGGCGCGCCTTGGCCCCGAGGCCGATTACGAGCGCGCGCTTGATGCGCTGCGCCGCTGGCGCAAGGAATGGCATTTCCGCATCGGGGTGCATCATCTGCGCGGGCTCTGTGACGCCGAGGCCGCCGCCGCACAATACGCCGATCTCGCGCGGGCGGTGATCACCGGGGTCTGGCCGTTGGTGATGGAGCAGTTCAGCGCCAAGCATGGCGCCCCGCCGGGGCGCGGCGCGGTGGTGCTTGGCATGGGATCGCTCGGGGCGTCGCGGCTTAATGCGGGGTCCGATCTTGATCTGATCGTGATCTATGACGCGGGCGATGTCGAGGGATCTGATGGGCGCCGCCCGCTGGCCGCGCGGCCCTATTACGCGCGCCTGACGCAGGCGATGATCACCGCGCTGAGTGCGCCGATGGCCGAAGGGCGCCTGTACGAGGTCGATATGCGCCTGCGCCCCTCGGGCAATCAGGGGCCGGTCGCCACAAGCTGGCCGTCGTTTCAGGAGTATCAGAAAACCGATGCCTGGGTCTGGGAGCATCTGGCGCTGACCCGCGCGCAGGTGCTTGCGGGCGAGCCGGGCCTCGCGCGCGATGTCGAGACGTTTCGCCAGACCCTTTTGCGCGACAAGGGCGAGCCCGAGGCGGTGTTGGCGCAACTGATCGAGATGCGGGGCCGCATCGCATCCGCCAAGGCGCCCGCAGGCCCCTGGGATGCCAAGCTTGGCCCCGGCCGCCTGATGGAGCTTGAGTTGATTGCTCAGGCCGGCACACTGATGGCGGGGCAGGGCGCGCGCGATGTCGCCTCGGGCTTTGACGGGGGTGTCGCAATCGGCTGGCTGGATGACGCTGACAGGGATGCATTGGAACGCGCCTATGCGCTTTGTTGGCAGGTACAGATGGTGGCGCGGCTGATCAGCGACAAACCGCTTGATCCGGCCCTGATGGGCGAGGGCGGCGCGGCGTTCCTTTTGCGCGAAACCGGCGAGGAGGATTTGCCGGGGCTTGAGGCCCACCTTGGGGCGAGGTGTAAACGGGCCGCCGGTGTGATCGACGCAGCGCTTGAGCGGCTGCCAAAGAAGGTGTGACAGATGCAGCGCGACCCGCTTGACCCCAAACGCCTTATCCGCGAGGCCTATCGCATCGAGGGTATCGTTATCGCCGAATGCCGCTCGATCTTTCTGGATTGGGCACTGTCCTTGCCCGATGGTCAGGACACACAGGCCGCGATTGGGGTCATGATTGCGCGCTATGCGCCCGACAACCCCGAGCACCCGATGACCGAGGTGCTGAGGGACGGCACCCGCGCCATCTCCGTCCCGCGCCGCCGGGGCGGATGGCGGTCACGGCCACGCGAAAGCTGACCCCACAGCAGCAAGATGCTCCGCATCATTTGCGGCAGAACGGACTGCGGCAGCCTCAGAAGCATCATGCTATTGCACCGAATTTGTCTAAAATGTGCCTCAATTCTCCAGCACCCTCAAATGCAACAAAGGGTATCATCCCGTGGAGAGAGACATGACATATTTTCGTTTGATCGGCGCTCTGTTGCTTGGTTTTGGCCTGTCGGCCTGCGCCTCGGGTGACACAGCCACCCGCAACGCGCCGCTGGAAAGCCCGGTCCTGCAAGCCGCGCCGCTTTCGCTTGATATCAAAGCCGTGCATGTTTCGGTGCCCAAATCCCTGAGGGTATCAGAGGCAAACCGCTATTACCCCGGTGGCGACATCGTCTGGCGCGAAGATCCGCTTGGTGATCGTCACGCACAGGTCAAGGCGATCTTTGAAGCGGGCCTGAACAAGGGCGTCGCAGAGATGGATCACGGCACCGTTCCGGCGGTCCTTGATGTCATCGTCACCCGTTTTCACGCCCTGAGCGAAAAAGCGCGTTACACAATCGGCGGTGTGCATGCGGTGCAGTTCAAATTCATCCTGCGCAACCCGGAAACCGGCGAAGCCTACGGCGAGCCGAGATTCGTCAAGGCCGACTTCAAGGCCTATGGTGGCCAGCATGCGATCAATGCCGAGCGCAAGGGCCTGACCCAAAAGGCGCGCATCACCCATCAGATTTCCGAAGTGATCCGCGAGGAACTTCAGGGTCCCGGTGGCCATCACGCCGAGGCGACCGGTCTGATCGGTGCTTTGAACCAGCTCTGATCTTTTCCCTTTTCCAATCCATCACAAACCGCGTAAGGGGACAGTATGACACTGTCCCCTTATCCCGTTATCCGCCTCCTGCCCAAAGTGCACGCCCGCGCAATCCGCCACGGCGCGCCCTGGGTTTTTGACAACGAGCTTGTGACCGACCGGCGCACGCGCGCCCTTGCCCCCGGCACCATCGCCGTGCTTGAGGACGGCAATCGAGAGCCTCTGGGCCTTGTCGCCGTTAGCCCGGCCTCGAAGATCATGGCGCGCATGCTGGATCGTGATGCCACCGCGCGGGTCGATCATGAGTGGCTGCGCACGCGGCTTGCGCGCGCCCATGCGATGCGCGAGCGGATTTACGACACGCCGCACTATCGCCTGATCCATGCCGAGGCCGATGGCCTTCCGGGGATCGTGATCGACCGATTTGGCGATATCGCCGTCATTCAACCCAATGCCGCCTGGGCCGAGGGGGTGCTGCCGGATCTGGTGGCGGCGCTTGTCGAGGTGACCGGCGTCACCACCGTTCTGAAAAACGCCTCGGGGCGCGCGCGCGTCCTTGAGGGGCTTGACGAAGAGCATGCCGTTTTGCTCGGGCAGGCGCCCGAGGCCCCGGTCGCGGTGCCGATGAATGGCGCGATCTATATGGCCGATCTGACCGGCGGGCAGAAAACCGGCCTGTTCTTTGATCAGCGCCCCAATCATGCCTTTGCCTCCCGTCTGGCCAAGGGCGCGCGGGTGCTGGACGTTTTTGCCCATGTCGGGGGCTTTGCTCTGGCGGCATTGGCGGCGGGGGCCGAGCATGCTTTGGCGGTTGATGGCTCTGAGCCCGCGCTGACGCTGGCGGCGCAGGGCGCGTTGCAGATGGGCATGCAGGACCGGTTTGAAACCCGCAAGGGCGATGCCTTTGACGTGCTCACCGCGCTTGGCGAAGAGGGGGCACGGTTTGACGTGGTGATCTGTGATCCGCCCGCCTTTGCCCCCAACAAGAAGTCGCTTGAGGCGGGGCTGCGCGCTTATGAGCGGGTGGCCAGGCTTGCGGCCGGACTTGTGGCGCCGGATGGCTTTCTGGGCGTCTGTTCGTGCTCGCATGCCGCCGACCTCTCGAAATTTCGCGCCGCATCGAGCCGTGGCATTGGCCGGGCCGGGCGCGCCGGGCCGCTGATCCACACCGGCTATGCCGGGCCGGATCATCCGCTGCACCCGCAGCTTGCCGAAAGCGGCTATCTGAAGGCGCTGTTCTATCGCCTATGAAGGTGTTGCTTGATACCTGCGTGATCTATCCCACCGTCATGCGCCAGATGCTGTTGGGGGTGGCCGGGGCCGGGGCGTTTACCCCGCTCTGGTCGGCGCGCATCATCGCGGAGTGGCAACATGCGGCGGCCAGGCTTGGCCCCGAGGGCCTTGCCCAGGCAGAGAGCGAGGCGGTGATGATGGCCGCCAATTGGCCCGGCGCGCAGGTCACCTATGCGCCCTCGCTTAAGGCGCGGCTTTGGCTGCCGGACCCGACCGATACCCATGTTCTGGCGGCCGCGATTGCGGGCTCGGCCGATGGGATCATCACCCTCAATGCCCGAGATTTCCCGCGCAATATTCTGGCTGAAGAGGGCCTGTGGCGCGCCGATCCCGATAGCTTTCTGCATGGCATATGGGTGGCACAGCCGGGCCTTGTCAGCGATGTTGCCGACCGCGTTCTGGCCGAGGCGATCCGCCTGTCCAACGCCAACTGGGAGATGCGACCGCTGTTGAAAAAGGCGCGTCTGCCGCGTCTGGCCAAGGCGCTCTCGACCGTCTGAGGCGGGGCCTGGCGGATGCGTGGCGCTATTGAGTATTTTTGCCAAGAAGAAGCTATTGGCGTGTTTCTAGCGGACCAGATCGCGCATGCCGCTATCGAGGCCTTCAAGCGTCATCGGCACCATCCGATCCTCGAAGATATCGCGGATCATGCCGATCGAATGGGTGTAATCCCACTGATTGCGCGGCACCGGGTTGATCCAGAGATTGCCCGGCCATTGCGCGCGCGCCCGCTCTAGCCAGACCTGACCGGATTCGGCATTCCAATGCTCATTGGCGCCTCCCGGATAGGCGATTTCATAGGGGGACATGCTGGCGTCGCCCACAAAAATGCATTTGTAATCGGATCCATAGGTGCGCAGCACCTCTTGCGTCTGGATCTGGGCATCCCAGCGGCGGCGATTGTCGCGCCAGACGCCCTCATAGAGGCAATTGTGAAAGTAATAATATTCCAGATGCTTGAATTCGGCGCGCGCCGCGCTGAACAGCTCTTCGACCACCTTGATATGCGGATCCATCGAGCCGCCGACATCAAGAAACAACAGCACCTTGACCGCATTGCGCCGCTCGGGGCGGGTCTTGACGTCAAGATAGCCATGCTCGGCGGTGGCGCGGATCGTGCCATCCATGTCAAGCTCGTCCGCCGCGCCGTCGCGGGCCCATCGGCGCAGGCGTTTGAGAGCGACCTTGATGTTGCGCGTGCCCAGCTCGACATTGTCGTCGAGGTTGCGAAATTCGCGCTTGTCCCAGACCTTGACCGCGCGCTGGTGGCGCGATTTGTCCTGACCGATGCGCACACCTTCGGGGTTGTAGCCATAGGCGCCAAACGGGCTTGTGCCGGCGGTGCCGATCCATTTGCTGCCGCCCTGATGGCGGCCCTGCTGTTCCTTGAGACGCTCCCTGAGCGTTTCCATAAGCTTGTCAAAGCCGCCAAGCGCCTCGATCTCGGCGCGCTCTTCGGCGCTCAGATGCTTTTCGGCGAGCTTTTCAAGCCATTCCTCTGGCAGATCGACAGCGCTCAGAACGTCGTCGGCGTTGATCGTTTCGAGCCCGTCGAAACTGGCGGCAAAAGCGCGGTCAAAGCGGTCGATCAGGCGCTCGTCCTTGACCATGGCGCTGCGCGCGAGATAATAGAACCCCTCGACGTCATAGGTGACAAGCCCGGCAAGCATCGCTTCCAGAAAGGTCAGATATTCGCGCAGCGAGACCGGCAGGCCGGCTTTTCTGAGGTTTTCGAAGAATGGCAGGAACATCGCGCTTTTAAAGGGCGTTGCGGTGAATGATCAAGGTCACGAACAGGCCGACAAGCGCGAACATAAGCGCATAGACAAAGCCATATTGCAGGATATCGGCCAGCTTGCCCTTGCGCCGCCGCGCCAGAAGCGCGCCTGTGACAGCGCCCAGAATTGCCCCGAAAATAACGATCATATCTTACCCGTTCGGTCCTTTTAACGGGCTGAGCGCGCTTACTTCTCTCAGCTTGGCACGCACCGCCCAATCTGCGCCATAGCCGTATCGTGCCCAACCCAGACTGTCCAGTCGAATGCTGCGCGCCTCTGCGACCCGCCCGCTCAGGTCAAGCGCCTCGGCGCGCAACATCATCAGCGTGGCCAAAAGCGCGGCGTTTTCATAGCGTTCTGCGGTGCCAAGGTGGGGCCCAAGCAGCATGAGCGCATCTTCGCCGCGCCCCTGGCTGATGGCATAGGCGGCAAGTTGCGCGGCGCTGTAGGCGCGGTGAAGATCGGTGCCGGGATTGCGTTTGTAATATTGTTCGGCGGCAACGAACTGATCCTGGGCGAAATCCGGGTCGCTGGCCTGGGTCAGGCGACCAAGTGCAAAGTGGCTGAATGCGCGGCGGTGGTCGGTCCAGCCGACGGCCCTGGCAATGCGCAGCGCATCCTGGGCGGCCGCGCGACGCTGATTGGGGCGGCTTCCCGGCCCAAGGGCGGTCTGGATTGCCTCGATCCAGGCGCGCGGGGTCGAGCCGGCAAAGCGCGGGGCGACATGATCGCCACTGGGGTGCAGCCGCGACAGAATGCCGGGCAGGCGGGCCTCAACTTCGCGGCGCGACATGCCGCTCTTCAATTCCGGCGCGTAATAGGCACGCAGGATCAGCATATCAAAGCCGGTCAGAACCGCATGCACATTGTCGTCGTTGAACACGCTGTCGTTCAGGCGGTAAAGATCGTTGAGCGGCCCAAGCGCCTGTGCCAATTCCTCGTGCAGGCAATCGCGCACCTCTTGCGGGCTTGAATCGTTGGGCACGAAAATGGCGATTTTCTTACGTTCTTTAAGCTGGCTCCAATCGGTCAGGCGGGTGTTGCGCGCCGCCCGGTATTGCGAGAGGCGAGAGATATTGGGCACCACGAAACAGGCCGCCTTGGGCAGGCTGCGGCGAATATCATCGCGACTTACCGCCTCGATCGTGATATTGGCACCGCTGTCATTGACGCGGCTGATGTTTATCCCGGCCTCAGTGCGCAGCCGGTGCAACAGGCGGTTGAGGTCGGGGATAAGGGTGATCGGGGCTTGGCCGGTGACCTGCACCGTGATCGGCCCTTCAAAGCGCGACAGATGTTGCAGCATCCGACCGGATTCAAGCTGAAAGCTGAGATCAAGGAAATCGCGCTGAATGTCGCGGTTCGAGCGTTGCGGCGGCAGGGGACGCGGCGCCGAGAACGACTTCATCGGCGGCATGGTGCTTTCCTGCTGCATCGCGGCGCGGGTCGGCATTTCGTTGTATCGCCCCGGCACACAGGCGCCAAGCAGCAGACAAATTGGCAAAATTACACGACGCATCAGGCCCCCGAAATTCTTTCTATCATCAATAGACCCTTCGCCACAGATGCGAGGGGCCAAACATCGGTTTGGTCGAGCAAGCATAGGCGTGATCGCTTTGGGATCAAATCACACCTTGGTGCTGCCACGGCCATGGCCGGGTCAGGGGGAGAATTGATGCTCATCCTGTTCTGGGTAAGGAGCGTTTACGGCAAAACTGTGGCAAATGAAATTCAGGCGTGCGGAACCGGTGTTTCGAGGCCCTGATTCCTGCCCCGAAACAGCCGGTCCCAAAGCCGCAGGTCAACGCTGACGTCGCGCCATGAAGGCCAGCCGTTCAAACAGATGCACATCCTGTTCGTTCTTGAGCAGCGCCCCATGCAGCTTGGGCAAGGCATTGGCCCCGTCGCGGCGCAGATCCTCAGGGCTCAGGTCTTCGGCGAGGATCAGCTTGAGCCAATCCAGCACCTCGGAGGTCGAGGGTTTTTTCTTGAGACCGGGCTGTTCGCGCAGCTCGAAAAACTGGGTCAGGGCGGCGGTAAGCAGCGCATCCTTGATGCCCGGATGATGCACCTCGACGATCTTGCGCATCGTGTCGGCATCGGGAAAGCGGATGTAGTGGAAAAAACAGCGCCGCAAAAACGCATCCGGCAGCTCTTTTTCATTGTTCGAGGTGATGATGATCACCGGACGGTTGCGCGCCTTGATGGTTTCGCCGGTTTCATAGACGTGAAACTCCATCTGATCGAGTTCCTGCAACAGGTCATTGGGAAACTCGATATCTGCCTTGTCGATCTCATCAATCAGCAAAACCACCTTGTCGTCAGAGGCAAACGCCTCCCAGAGCTTGCCGCGCCTGATATAATTCTTCACATCATGCACGCGCGCGTCGCCAAGCTGGCTGTCGCGCAACCGGCTTACGGCATCGTATTCATAAAGGCCCTGCTGCGCCTTGGTGGTCGATTTGATATTCCACTCGATCAGACGCATGCCAAGCGAGTGCGCCACCTGACGGGCCAGCTCTGTTTTGCCGGTGCCGGGTTCGCCCTTGACCAACAGCGGGCGCTCAAGCGTTACGGCGGCATTGACCGCCACGGTTAGATCATCGGTGGCGACATAGGCGTCGGTGCCTTCAAATTTCATCGTTTTTTTCGTCCTTTTTGCGGCGGTTGGGGCCAGTCATTCGGGACACCCTAGATTGTCCGACAAATCACATCAATGGCGTGTGATTGCCTAGTGACAATCCGTCAAGGCGGGTGTAGATCACCGCGCAGGGGCGCCACCTGTCTTAGGAGATTATCATGCCTGACATTGGCCTTGCTGAGGGGAGCACCATGAAAGCAGAGGTATTTCTGCCCGAAGATTATCGGCCGGCTGAAACCGAGCCGTTTATGAATGACCGCCAGACAGAATATTTTCGCCGCAAGCTTCTGGCATGGCGCGAAGATCTTCTTGAAGGCAGCCGCGAAACGATCGAAGGCCTTCAGGATGGCACCCGTGCCATCCCCGATGTGGCCGATCGCGCAAGCGAAGAAACCGACCGCGCGCTTGAGTTGCGCACGCGGGATCGTCAGCGCAAGCTTGTATCCAAAATCGACGCGGCGTTGCGCCGGATTGATCAGGGCGAATATGGCTATTGTGAAGTGACCGGCGAACCGATCAGCCTCAAGCGGCTAGATGCACGCCCGATCGCCACCATGAGCCTTGAGGCGCAAGAGCGCCACGAGCGCCGCGAAAAAGTTCACCGCGACGACTAGGGCCGGGGGCGCCGCGGCGCACAGAGGATTTTCACGAAATGGCGCGTCGGGGCTTTATCCCCGGCGCGTTTCGGTTCAAAGGGGGCCTTATGGGGTTGGACAGACTCAACATAACGGTCATCGGGGCCGGTATCGGCGGTCTCGCCGTGGCGCGCGCATGTGCCCTGCGCGGGGCTGATGTGACGGTGCTTGAACAGGCCGCTGAAATTTCCGAGGTCGGGGCCGGTCTTCAGATAAGCCCCAATGGCTTTGCGGTTTTGCGTGCGCTCGGTCTTGGGGACGCGCTGCGCCGGAGGGCGGTTCAGGCCAAGGCGGTCAGCCTGCGTGATTACCGCAGCCACGAGGTGGTGCGCCTTGATCTCGGGGCGCTGGAAAACGGCGATTACTACTTCATTCACCGGGCCGATCTTATCGAGATTCTGGCGGCGGGCGCGCGGGCGGCGGGTGTGAAGATCCGGCTTTTGCAAAAGGTATCCGGCGTCACCCCCGGCGCACGTCCAAAGGTAGAGCTGGCCAATGGCGCAACGCTCGTTTCGGATCTGGTGATCGGCGCCGACGGGCTGCATTCGCGCGCCCGCGTCGCGCTCAATGGGACATCGGCGCCGTTCTTCACCCGTCAGGTAGCCTGGCGCACGACGATCCCCAATCCCGGCGGGCGCGGGCCCGAGGCACGCGTTCACATGGGGCCGATGCGCCATGTGGTCAGCTATCCGTTGCGCGACAGCACGCTTTTGAACATCGTCGCGGTGCAGGAAAAGGCCGCCTGGGCCGCCGAAAGCTGGAGTCAGAAAGACGATCCCGATGCCCTGCGCGCCGCCTTTGGCGATTTCTGCCCCGAGGTGCGCGCCATGCTTGACGCGGTACAGGAGGTGCATCTCTGGGGTTTGTTCCGCCACCCGGTCGCAGCGGTCTGGCAGGCGGGCAATGTCGCGCTTTTGGGCGATGCGGCGCATCCGACGCTGCCGTTCATGGCGCAGGGGGCGTCAATGGCGCTTGAGGATGGCTGGGTTCTGGCCGATGCGCTATCGGCGCGCGCGGATGTACCAGAGGCACTTGCCCGCTATCAGACCCGCCGCGAGGCCCGCGTGCGCCGGGTGGTCGAGGCTGCCAATCGCAACGCCTGGAAATACCACCTGTCTTTCCCGCCGCTACGTTGGGCCGCCCATACCGCTTTGCGCGCTGGTGGGGCCCTGGCGCCCATCCGGATGATGCGTCAGTTCGACTGGCTTTACGGCCATGACGTGACGCAAATCCCGGCGTAATCCGCCCGGAGAAGACAGGTCACTTATACGTGTGAACGCCGTAAATACTTCCCTTTGCAGCTGCGTCTGCATTGCTTTTTGCGCGCGGATTCGTCACAAGGAGGGAACAATAAAAAAAGCCATGAGGAGCGGTCTATGTCTATGAAATCAAATATGATCATGGGGGCTGCGCTTGCTGCTATGCCCCTTGCCGTCTGTGCGCAGGACGCGGGCGGTGCATTTACCCTTGGATACGGCGCCTCGTCGGTCTCGGGGCCGGCGGGCGATCTCTCGACCCTGTCACTGGACGGGGTTGGCAACATTGCCTTGAACAACAGTTTCAACATCGGCTTTTACGGCTCGTTCAAGAACGTGGACGAAGACCGCACAAGCAACGATCTGTCTGCCTCTGACTTTGGTCTAACCCTGAACTATCAGTTTTTGAACGGCGTGGTCGTCGGCGGCTATCTTGATTATGCAAACCTGGATTTCGGCTCATTTTCCCGCGATCTCGATGCCACTTCATATGGTGGGTCGCTCGGGTATGTGAACGATACATTCGGCGCCGAGGGCTTTCTTGGCATGACCGAAACCTCGCCTGATCTGGCGCCGGGGGTGGATTGGGTCGATTACGGCCTGAACCTGCGGTACGTGGTCTCGCCGCAAGCCCGCATTGGCGGTCACGTGATGCGCAGCGATGTGTCCGGTCCCGGCCCCGATCTTGAGATCGACTCGTATGGCATCGGCGGCGATTATGGCTTTGGCAACGGCTGGTCCGGCTTTGGCGGGCTGAGCTATGTTGATTTTAACACCGGCGGTATTGATGCCACGACCTTTGGGGTTGGTGTCGGCTATGACCTGCAACAGATCAGCCGCCTGCCGGCCGCCGTCTCGCTTGAACTGTCGCGCACCGATCTGAGCGCGCCCGGCGCAAACACCGATGTGGATACCCTTCGCCTGAGCGTGACCCTGCCGCTTGGCAACCGCCCAAGCACGACGCCTTTGAACAGCGTCAGCCGCTCTGCGATGGCCCCGCGTCACAACGCGCTCTCAACGCTGGTTGATTCAGCGTTCTGAGTGATCGTCAGGGCAGGGGACATGCCACCTGTCGGGTAAAACAAACAAAAGGCGCGCCGTTAGATCGACGCGCCTTTTGGCTTGTGTGCGGGAGGGTAAATGACCACTTCGAGCCCAAGGTGACTGTTATCCCCGCCCGGAATCAAGGGCGTAGCCCGCCGGGCAGAGCACGACCGCCCCATGGGCGGGCTCTTTTGCGGCGTTGAACTCAGGACAGAACGCGGCAAGCTGTGGCACCATATAAATGCCCGTCAAAACTGTTGCACATGCCCACCCGCGGTCGCGCTCTGCCCAACTTGATCAACGGCAGCTCCGTCCGCATATCTGTTGTTGATGCATATCGGAGGGGCCACAGGGATGGTCGACTGAGCTATCAACGAATATAACCCACCAGGTGGGCAATGACTGACGGTAATGCCGTCCCTGTCGCAGGCGTCACGGGCGCTATGATTGTCTCAGGCGTCCAGCGTGATCCAGATCGGCACGTGATCCGACGGCTTTTCGCGCGCCCGGATATCCTTGTCGATCTGACAATCGGTCAAAAGATCGGCGGCCTGCGGGCTTAGCAGGAAGTGGTCAATGCGAATGCCGTCATTCTTGTTCCACGCGCCGGCCTGATAATCCCAGAAGGTATAATGCCCCGGCCCCTGCGTGCGGGCGCGAAACGCCTCGGTAAAGCCAATGTTCAGGATGCGGCGAAACGCGGCGCGGCTCTCGGGCAGGGCAAGCGCATCCTTGCGCCAGGCCTCTGGGCGGGCGGCGTCCTCATCCTGGGGGATGATGTTGTAATCGCCCGCCATCACCACCGGTTCCTCGCTGGCCAGGAGGCCCTGCGCGCGGGCGCGCAGCCGTTCCATCCAGGCCAGTTTATAGTCATATTTCGGCCCCGGCGCCGGGTTGCCATTGGGCAGATATAGCCCGCAGACCCGCACCGCCGTCTTGTCGCCCATCACCGTCGCCTCGATCCAGCGGGCCTGTTCATCCTCCGGGTCGCCCGGCAAGCCGCGACTGACATCCTCAAGCGGGAGCTTGGACAGGATCGCTACCCCGTTGAACCCCTTTTGACCGTGGGTTTCGACGTTATAGCCCCGGTCCTCGAAGATCTCGCGCGGAAAATTTTCGTCGACGGATTTGATTTCTTGCAACAGGGCGACATCCGGCTCGGCCTCATCAAGCCAGGCGGGCAGGGCCTCGATCCGGGCCTTGATCCCGTTGATGTTGAAGCTGGCGATTTTCATGGGTGCTCCCCTGTCTGCTTTGCCCCTCTATCGCCCAGTGCCGGGCGGCTGACAAGCGGATTGCTGCGGTCAGAGCGCCCCATACGCGCGGCGCGCACGCCAGAGCGCGACAAGCGGCTTGGTTTAGCTTTGTCCTTCAGGATGTTGATTTACATCGAGAAAGAAACACCACAGCCGCAAGAGCTGCTGGCATTCGGATTCTCGATCACAAAGCGTGCGCCGATCAGTTCTTCGCTGAAATCAATCGTGGCACCCGCCAGAAACGGCAATGACACGCTATCGACCACCACTTTCTGACCCTGGCCTTCAAGCACAAGATCATCCGCGCCGGGCTGATCCAGCTTGATGTCATACTGAAACCCGGAACAGCCGCCGCCCTCAACCGCGATGCGAAGTGCGCTGCCCTGCTGATCCGCACCGATTTCGGCGAGGCGGGCAAAGGCGCGTTGGGTCACTTTCGGGGGCAGGTTCATTTTGGTCTCCGGGCTGGTATTAGACATCTCTTACAGGGCAATATATGGACGACAGGAACTGTCGACAAGGATACTCATGATGACGGCCTGCTACGCCTCTGATCCGGCCCAGACTCGTGGCCGCCTTGTCACTGAGGAGGAAAGCGCGTTTCGCTCGCCGTTTCAGCGCGATCGCGACCGGATCATCCATTCCAGCGCCTTTCGCCGCCTCAAGCATAAAACCCAGGTGTTTGTCGAACATGAGGGCGATTATTTCCGCACCCGCCTGACCCATTCGATCGAGGTGGCACAGGTTGCGCGCACGATTTCGGGCGCGCTTGGCCTCAATGGCGAGCTGACCGAGGCGGTGGCGCTTGCCCATGACCTTGGCCACACGCCCTTTGGCCATGCGGGTGAGGATACGCTGGATGCGTTGATGAAACCCTATGGCGGCTTTGATCACAACGCCCAGGCTCTGCGTATCGTCACCACTCTGGAACGCCATTACGCCGAATTTGACGGGCTCAACCTCACCTGGGAGACGCTGGAAGGGATTGCCAAGCACAACGGCCCGGTGACCGGGCCGCTGCCCTATGCCCTGGCCGAATATAATGCGCGCCATGACCTTGAGCTTGACACCCATGCCAATGCCGAGGCGCAGGTGGCGGCGCTGTCGGATGATATCGCCTATAACAATCACGATCTGCATGACGGGTTGCGCGCAGGTTTGTTTGACGATGATGAAATCGCTGCCTTGCCAATCGTGGGGACCTGTTATGGCGAGGTTGACCGGCTCTATCCCGGTCTTGATGCCACGCGCCGCCGTCATGAGGCCCTGCGCCGGGTGTTTGGCGTGATGGTCGGTGATGTGATCGAGCATTCGCGCGCCGAGCTGGCCCGCGCCGCGCCCGCAAGTGCTGCCGAGGTGCGCCATCTGGGCCGCGCGGTGATCCGCTTTTCGCCCGCTCTCTGGGCCGATCTGCAACAGATCCGCAAGTTTCTCTATGCCCGGATGTATCGCGCGCCCTCGGTCAACGAGATGCGCAAGCAGGTCCATGGCGTTGTCAGTGACCTGTTTCCGTTTTATCTGGAACAGCCGCGCTATCTTCCGCCGGAATGGCGCGATGACGTGGCGCGGGCCACCGACAAGACGGCCCTGGCGCGGCTGGTGAGTGATTATATCGCAGGGATGACCGACCGGTTTGCCCTTGAACAGCACGCCCGTTTGTTGGGCGGTCCGGGTGGCCCCGGCGAGCGAGGGAGAGACTAGCGATCATGGCAATCGAATCGCAGGCCGGGGCCTTGTCGCCGGTGATGGTGTTTGCGCTCGTGGGCGCCCTGGGGGTCGGGGCGCAATGGCTGGCCTGGCGGTTGCGCATGCCGGCCATCGTGTTGATGCTTCTGGCGGGGCTTGCGGTCGGGCCGGGGCTTGGCCTGTTTGATCCGGCGCGCGACATTGGCCCCCTGATGGGCCCGATGGTGGCGATTGCGGTGGCGATCATCCTGTTCGAGGGCGGTCTGACCCTCAATATCCAGAGCCTGCGCGGCGCCGCCGAAGGCGTCTGGCGGCTGGTGCTGATCGGCGCGCCAGTGGGCTGGCTTGGCTCGACGCTGGCGTTGCATTACGCCGCCGGGCTTGGCTGGGGCGTCGCGGCGGTGTTTGGCGGCATCATGATCGTCACCGGCCCGACGGTGATTGCGCCGCTCCTGCGTCAGGCGCGCCTGGCCCGGCGCCCGGCGCAACTCTTGCAATGGGAGGCCATCGTCAACGATCCTGTCGGCGCGCTCGCTGCCGTTCTGGCGTTCGAGGTCGTGCTGGTGCTCAACACCTCGGAAACCGCCGTTTCGGCGGTCTGGGCAATGGCGCGCGGCATCACCATCGCGGTGGCGCTCGGGCTGGCGGCGGGCTGGGGGCTGTCGCGGGTGTTTCGCGATGGCAAAGTCCCCGAATACATGAAAGTGCCGGTGCTTTTCGCCGTTTTGCTGGGGGTTTTTGCCCTTTCAGACACGGTTTTGCATGAAAGCGGGCTTTTGACCGTCACGATGATGGGGGTCTATATCGCCAATGCCAACCTGCCAAGCTATGCCGAGCTGCGCCGTTTCAAGGAGCATGCGACGGTCCTGCTGGTTTCGGGGGTGTTCATCCTTCTGGCGGCCTCGATGAATATGGAGGCGCTTGCGCTTCTGGACGCGCGCGCCGCGCTTTTCGTGGTGGTGACGATCCTTCTGGTGCGCCCTTTGACAGTGCTGCTTTCGCTGATCGGAACAAAACTGCCACTCAACGAGCGCCTTTTGGTGGCCTTCACTGGCCCGCGCGGCGTGGTTCTTGTGGCGGTGGCGGGGCTGTTTGGCGAACGCCTTGTGGCGCTTGGCTTTGAGGATGCGGCGCGGCTGACGCCGCTGGCCTTTGCGCTGGTGGCGGCGACGGTGGTGTTGCACGGCTTTTCGCTGCGCCCGATGGGGCAGCTTCTGGGCCTTGCCGGACAGGGCACGCCGGGGGTCATCATCACCGGGGGCTCGCAATTTGCCACCTCGCTTGGCAAAGCGCTTCAGGCGCTTGAGGTGCCGGTCCTGATCAGCGATCCGAACCGCAGCCATCTGCGCAGCGCGCGCGAGGCCGGCGTGCCGACGTTCTTTGGCGATATCCTCTCCGAGGCGGCCGAACACGGGGTCGAGATCATGAATTTCGGCCGCATTCTCGCGATCAGTGACAATGACGCCTATAACACGCTGGTCGCGACCGACCTTGCCCCGGAATTTGGCCGTGACAACGTCTTTCAGCTTAAGCGCGCCAAACAGGAATATGCCCGCCATGCCCTGCCGGCCAGTCTTGGCGGGCGCATCATTCTCGGCGATCTGGGGTATAACGCGCTTGCCCGACGCATGACCGAGGGCTGGAGCGTGCGCACCACCACACTGAGCGACAGCTATGGTTTTGACGACTGGCAAGCCGACAACCCCGATGCGGTGGTCGTGGCGGAGTTTCACAGTTCAGGCGCGCTGTCGTTCATCACCGACGAGACCAAGCCAAAATGGGCCGCGGGGCACCGGGTTCTGGCGCTTTCTCCGCCACGCAAGGAAAAACCGGCTTAACCAAATGGCAAAGTTGAACGGATACTGTCAGAGTGTTAACGATTGCGCGTTAGGGGTTCTGAGGTGGTAATTTAAGCGTGCAAGGCAATGCATCCGGCAAAACCGTTCTGATTGCGTCGGCGGGGTGCGCGGCAGGCCTTACTCTGGCGGGCGGTTTTGCCCGCGCCGGTGCGGGGGTGATCGCGATTGACCGGGATGAAGAGCGCAACATCGCGCTGGCCCGCCTGAATCCGGGCCGGATAGAAACCCTGCGGCTTGATGTTTTGCGCCCCCGCCAGTGCCAGGAATTGGGCGATATCTGGCAGGACACACCGATAGATCTTTTGATCCACCTTCAGGCGCTGCGCGATCCAACCCGGCTCGGCGCGGCGATCGCCAGTATCCCGGCGCTCACGCGCGCGCTTGCGCAGGGGTTGCGGTGCGGCAAGGGCAAGGTTCTGCTGGTCTATGACATGCCCGCAGGCAACGCCCCGGCCGAACACCATGCCTATCGCTCGGCCCTGGGGGATCTTGCCCCCCTGATGCAGGCTGAGATGGGCACGGGCTTTGCGATCAACGCGCTGCGTCTGGATAAATCCGATCCGAAGATGGCGCCGACGCGGCGCGCACCTGGCGCGCTTTTGCTGGCGGCGCTGTATCTTGATCGCGCCGGGGCGGGCGGGGCCTGTGGGTCGGTTCTGACGGTTTGCGCGCCCGGCGATTGATCCGGTGATTGATCCGGCGATTGACGCCCCGGCTGTCAGTGGTAAACCAGCGCGCAACGCAGCAAGGAACATCCGATGAATCTGTTTACCGATATCCGCAGCCTCGTGCTTGACACCCTGGCCCAGATGCAGACCGGGGGCAGCCTGCCCGAGGGGCTTGATCTGTCCAATGTCACGGTCGAGCCGCCGCGCGATCCGGCGCATGGCGACATGGCAACCAATGCGGCGATGGTTCTGGCCAAGCCTGCGGGCCTCAAACCGCGCGAGATTGCCGAGGCGCTTGCCGCGCTTCTGGCCAAGGACGCGCGCATCACCAGCGCCGAGGTGGCCGGGCCGGGTTTTTTGAACCTGCGGCTGGCGGTCTCGCTCTGGCATGATGTTGCCCGCGCAGCCCTTGGCACGGGCAAGGATTTTGGCCGCTCGAACATGGGGCAGGGCAAGCGCGTCAATGTCGAATACGTCAGCGCCAACCCCACCGGCCCGCTGCATGTGGGCCACACCCGTGGCGCGGTGTTTGGCGATGCTTTGGCAAGCCTGCTTGATTTCACCGGCCATGAGGTCACGCGCGAATATTACATCAACGATGGCGGTGCGCAGGTCGATGTGCTCGCGCGGTCGGTCTATCTGCGCTATCTTGAGGCGCATGGCACGGCGGTGGCTTTTCCCGATGGCACCTATCCCGGCGATTACCTGATCGAGGTCGGTCAGGCCCTCAAGGACAAGGTCGGCGCCGCCTATGTCGATCAGCCCGAAGAAGTCTGGCTTGACGAGGTGCGCAATTTCGGCACCGAGGCGATGATGGCGCTTATCCGCGCCGATCTTAAATCGCTTGGCGTGGAAATGGACGTGTTCTATTCCGAGAAATCGCTGTATGGCACCGGTCTGATCGAGGCGGCGCTTGCGGCGCTCGATGCCAAGGGGCTTATCTATGAGGGCGTGCTTGAGCCGCCCAAAGGCAAGCTTCCCGACGATTGGGAGCCGCGCGAACAGACGCTGTTCCGCTCCACCGCGCATGGCGATGACGTTGATCGCCCGGTCAAGAAATCCGATGGCGGCTGGACCTATTTCGCGCCTGATATTGCCTATCACTTTGACAAGGTCAACCGTGGCTTTGACATGCTGATCGACGTGCTTGGCGCCGATCATGGTGGCTATGTCAAACGGATGAAGGCCGCCGTCAGCGCCTTGTCGGACGGGCGCGTGCCGCTTGATATCAAACTCTGCCAACTGGTGAAGCTTTACAAGAATGGCGAGCCGTTCAAGATGTCCAAGCGGGCAGGGACCTTTGTCACCCTGCGCGATGTGGTCGATCTTGTGGGCGCCGATGTGACCCGCTTTGTGATGCTGACGCGCAAGAACGACGCGCCGCTTGATTTCGATTTCGACAAGGTGCTGGAACAGTCCAAGGACAATCCGGTGTTTTACGTGCAATACGCCAATGCGCGGGTCAATTCGGTGCTGCGCAAGGCCGCCGAGGCCGGGATTGACGTGAGCGATGCGGCCCTTGCGGCGGCGGATCTGTCGATCCTGACCCATGAGGCGGAATTGAACGTGGCCAGAAAGCTGGCTGAATGGCCGCGTCTTGTGGAAATTGCCGGGCGCACCAACGAGCCGCATCGCGTGGCGTTTTACCTCTATGATCTGGCCAGCGATCTGCACGCTTTGTGGAACCGTGGCCATGACGATGCCAGCCTGCGATTCCTGCAAGACGGTGATCCGGCCACGTCACAGGCGAAAATCGCCCTTGTGCGTGCCGTAACCGTTGTTATTTCCGCAGGTCTTGGTATTCTTGGTGTCACTCCGGCTGAAGAGATGCGGTAACAAATCGCACAGGCAGACGCCGGGGATGAGGCAGATCATCAACTCCCCGGCGGCTATGTATCGCCGGTGAAAAAGAGGCGGACCATGGCACAGATGCAGGATGCGCAGTATAATGCTGCGCCGGATCGGGCGAATGTCCTTGTTAAACTGACGAATTTTACGGGCGCGGCCTTGTCGCTTGCGCTGATTGTTGGCGTTGCGGGCTGGGGCTACAAACTTCTTGTGCGCGACGTCTCCGGTGTGCCGGTGGTGCGCGCCGCCGAAGGGCCGATGCGGGTGCAACCCGCCGATCCCGGCGGGAGCGCGGCCCAGCACCAGGGCTTGTCGGTGAACAATGTCGCCGCCGAAGGCACCGCTGCGGCCCCGGCTGACCGGCTTGTGCTGGCCCCGCCGCCGCTTGAGTTGACGCTTGAGGATGTGCCGTCGGCGACCGCCGCAGAGATAGAACAGGCCGAAGCGACACCCATGGCGGAGGCCGGGGAAAGCGATCCGACCGCACCACCGGAAACCGTGCAAAATGCCGCGATCAGCACTCTGGTCGAGCAGCTTACCGAAGGTGTACCGCCGATTTCCGGCCTGGAAGAGGCGCCCGCCGTCACGCCGGAACCCGAAGAAATTGCCGCACCGGCCCCCGTCAAAGGGGGTATAGGCACATCCCTGCGCCCACGTCTGCGCCCGGCGAAATTGACCAGCGTCCCCGAGGCGGTGGCCCTGGCCGTGGCCGCCGCGCAATCGGCCCCGGCCGCCGAAGTGAACCCCGACACGATCGCCGTCGGCACCCGCCTGGCGCAATTGGGCGCGTTTGATTCCCCCGAGGTGGCACGCGGCGAATGGGATCGTCTGTTGGTCAAGTTTGGTGTTTTCCTTGAGGGAAAACAACGTGTTATTCAGCGTGCTGAAAGTGGCGGACGCACCTTTTATCGGTTGCGGGCTATGGGCTTTGCCGATCTTGGCGAAGCGCGCCGGTTCTGTTCTGCGCTCGTGGCGGAACGCGCCGAATGCATCCCGGTGGTCACCCGGTGACACGCTTTGGCGCGACCATTCTGGATGCCGAAGGCCTGCGCCTGAGCACAGAGGAAAAGACGTTCTTTGCCGAGGCTGATCCGTTTGGCTTTATCCTGTTCGCGCGCAATATCGACAGCCCTGAACAGGTGCGCGCGCTTTGCGCCGAGATGCGCGACGCGGTCGGGCGCGCGGCCCCGATCACCATTGATCAGGAAGGCGGGCGCGTACAGCGCCTGCGCGCCCCGACCTGGCGCGATTGGCCCGCGCCGCTTGATCAGGTCAAGGCCGCAGGTGAACACGCCGAAGCGGTGATGTATCTGCGCTATCGCCTGATTGCGGATGAATTGCACAGCCTTGGCATCGACAGCAATTGCGCGCCTCTGGTCGATGTGGCCGGCCCCGCCACCCATCCGTTTTTGCAGAACCGCTGTTACGGATTTGACGCCGACACCGTCGCGCGCATCGGGCGGGCAGTGGCCAATGGCCTGCTTGATGGCGGTGTTCTGCCGGTGCTCAAGCATATCCCCGGCCATGGCCGCGCGCAGGTCGACAGCCATCTCGATTTGCCGATGGTGGATGCGCCCCATGACCTGTTGTCGCAAACCGATTTCGCGCCGTTTGCCGCGCTCAATGACCTGCCTTTGGGGATGACGGCGCATCTGGTCTATTCCGCGATTGATCCGCACCCCGCCACCACCTCGGCGCGGATGATGCGGCTGATCCGTGAAGAGATCGGCTTTGACGGGCTGATCATGACCGATGACATTTCGATGAAGGCGTTGCGCGGCTCGCTGACGGATCTGTCGCGCGCCTCGATCGAGGCGGGTTGTGACGTGATCCTGCATTGCAACGGCACTCTGGAGGAGCGCCGCGAGGTGGCCGAGGCCGCCGGGCGTATGACCGAGGTCGCGCAAAGCCGCGCAGAACGCGCCCTTGGCGCGCGCAAAACCCCCGACTCTGTTGACATTCCGGCCCTATCGGCAAAGCTTGACGCGCTGATAAACGGGCATGTGGATGACTGAGAACGACTTTAGCGACGCGGACAAGCCGAGCGAGGTGGCCGAACGGCTGGCCGCCGAGGCGCTGATCGTCGATGTCGACGGGTTTGAAGGCCCGCTTGATCTGTTGCTGACGCTGAGCCGCACCCAAAAGGTCGATCTGCGCAAGATTTCGGTGCTTGAACTGGCGCGGCAATATCTGACCTTCGTGGAAAAGGCCAAGGCGCTCCGACTTGAACTGGCGGCGGATTATTTGGTGATGGCGGCCTGGCTCGCCTTTCTGAAATCGCGGCTGTTGTTGCCGCCGGACCCGAACGAAGAGGGGCCATCGGGCGAAGAGCTTGCCGCGCATCTGGCGTTTCAGCTAGAGCGATTGCAGGCGATGCGCGATTGCGCCGCGCGCCTGATGGGGCGTGATCGCCTTGGGCGCGATTTCTTCGCCCGTGGCCTGCCCGAAGACGTGACCCGCCTGCGCCGCGTGACCTATTCCGCGACTCTTCTCGATCTGATGCAGGGCTATGCCCGCATCCGCACCCGCGACGAATTTCGCCCCTTCGTGATGGACCGCGATGCGATTTTCACCATGGAACAGGCGCTTGATCGGCTGCGCGGGTTGATCGGCTATGCGGGCACCTGGACCGATATTTCAACCTATCTGCCCGACGGGTTCACCACCGATCCCGCGCGGCGTCGTTCGGCCACCGCTTCGACCTTCGCGGCCTCGCTTGAACTGGTGAAAGAGGGGCGTGCCGAGCTTCGACAATCAGATGCATTCGCACCGATCGAGCTGCGCCGGAGAGATTAAGATCATGCCGCAAGATGATGTAAAAACAGAAGAAAGCCTGTTCGAGGCCCCGCCGATTGCCGAACAGGAGCGCATGGTCGAAGCGATCCTTTTCGCCAGTGCCGTGCCGGTGACCACCAAAGAGCTTGCGGCGAGGATGCCACATGGCTCTGACCCGGCCGAGGCGCTTGTCTATCTGCGCAAACGCTACGAGGGGCGCGGCGTGCGGGTGGTCAAGATCGGCGATGCCTGGGCGATGCGCACGGCGCCAGATCTTGGGTTCTTGATGAGCCGGGAAACCGTCGAGACCCGCAAGTTGTCGCGCGCGGCGATCGAGACATTGGCGATCATCGCCTATCACCAACCCGTCACCCGCGCCGAGATTGAGGAAATTCGCGGCGTCTCGGTGAGCCGGGGCACGGTCGATCAATTGCTTGAAATGGAATGGATCCGGTTCGGACGGCGCAAGATGACGCCGGGGCGACCGGTGACCTTTGTGGTGACACAGGAATTCCTCGATCACTTCGGCCTTGAATCGGCGCGCGATCTGCCAGGGCTTAAAGAGCTGCGCGCGGCCGGGCTTTTGGAGAACCGCCCGCCGCCGGGGCTTATGCCGCAAATGGGCGAGGGCGATGAAGACAGCGCCGAGGAAACCGCCGAGGGGCAGAACGAGTTGTTCGAGGATTGATCGCCGCCGCCAGGTGTTTGATCCCGGCTAGTGATGGTGCGACCCGCGGAACGACCACGGCTTTCCTCGAAGCCCTGATCAGTGCTGTTCCAAACAAGATCCATACCGTATTCACCGGCAGGGGCATCCGATTCAAGCTGCCGCTACGTTACAGAGCCGGACAGATTCAACCTCGGTTCAACCCATCAGATGCCGGGACTGAATATCTAGGCGGCTTTTGCCAGAGGGCGCAGTGTTTCGCTGGCCAGTTCGAGGCCATCCACGTAAAGCACATGCGTGCGATCAAACCCGAGAGTGTAAAGCGTCATCTCGCATTCCTCGATCAGGGTGACGAATTCGCCATCCACCAGCCGCGCGGCAGGCACCATCGCCTGGGTCGCCCCGAACAGCGCCTTGGCCCGCCAATCGCGCACCAGGATCTGTTGATCGGCCGGCAGGGTCACGTCACGCTCGGGCCGGGTATGGCCAAGTGATCCGGCCTTGATCCGCACGGCGCGGGTGGTGATGGTTCGCGTATCGACCCGCTTGACCACGGCCATGCCGCTATCGCGGGTGATCACCCGGTCGCCGGGGCGAATATCGCCGACGCGCTTTTCACCATCGAGTGTGAGAATGATGCTATCGGCCGCAAGGCCAGCTGGAGTCATGGGGGCCATGACGGCAATTGTGCCGTCCGAGCGCCCGACCGTTTTCGGTTTCATGGCGTTTCTCGCTTTGTTACTGCCTCAGTTTTGACACCATAATATGGCAAGAATGGGTTAATGTCCTGCCTTTTTTTTGCCTTACCAAGTTGATGCATCTGGCTCATTTTCCCCTCGCATCTGGTGAAAGGCTTTGCTAGATACCGCGCCAGTGCGGGTGTGGCGGAATTGGTAGACGCACCAGATTTAGGTTCTGGCGCCTTTGGCGTGGGGGTTCGAGTCCCTTCACCCGCACCATTTTCAGTTGACCTATTGTTTTGGCGACGTGAGGTTGGTTCCGGTGCGAGGGCACTGCGGCGCAATGCGCGATCCACCAGCGTTGGCGCCAGTGATGACATTGACCGTGAATTGTGGTAATCATTGCCCTATATTTCATGGAGACTCTTTAAAATGACCCAAATAACGCAAGATCAACTCAGCTCTTTCATTGATGCCGTAAAGGCAAATCCAGCCCTCAAGCAAAACCTCGTCGGGACCGACACGCTTGACTCTGTGGTCGTTGCCGCAAAGCAGATGGGATTTGATTTTTCCGCTGATGATTTGGTGAAAAAGGCACAGATGGAGGTTTCGGAATGGGAGTTGGAAGGCTGCTGCGCGAGTACCGGCACCGTCAAGACCGGGATCAGCTTGTGCAAGGACTGCGAGTGACAATCGGCTGACACGCCAGAAACGCCTGCACGCGCAGGGTGCTGTTCTTGCGGGGCATGACCGGGGGCTGTTCGCTATCAAAGGTGGCGCGTAACGATTGCCGCACCGCGCGGGTGCGGCGCGCTTGGCCCTCGGTGCCAGATCAAGTTATGAACAAACCTGTCACAGATCAGGCCAAAGCCCTGCACTGATGAGCTGTGAAACAGCAGCCCGGGATTGCCGGTCCTCAAGCAGGGCCAGACTCATTCCGCTCAACCCGGTGAAGAAACCCGGCAAGGTCAAACTTCCGTCATTGGTATCAAAACACCTCAAGGCGACAGGATCAGACATCGAACGCCGTAAGGCCGATTGGCGATGCGCGGCTGCGATCTCGATGCAATGGGACCGCAGGCCATGCTCGATCGGCCAGGGCCCAGTTGCAAGGGCGTCTAAAACAACCATCAGACCCAAGGTGCCACAACAAAGGTGATCTGCACGCAGGGATCGCTTTTCCACTGTGGTCTTCAAGGCAATCGCGATCTCCTCCGCACAGTGTTCATCCCAAAGCGCAGTGCCCCACAAGCAGGCGCGCCCCAGAGCGACGCCAGGGGCGCCATGGCACCACCCCACCATGAAATGCGGCGCATCGCCGTCTTTGCGAACCGATCGGAAGTCAGGCCAATTGCCATTTTCCGTGCTGAAATGCGCCCTTTCATAAGCCAGGGCTTTGGCGGCAGCGATACGAAATCGTGGCTCCTGCGTCATGCAATGCAGCCGTGCCAAAGCGGCGCTATATCCGGCGGTGCCATGGGAAAACCCCAGGAGCGGAGGGTGCTTTGACGGTGAATTCCATGCGCCATGCCCGCTTTGTCGCGCGATCAACTGATCACCAGCCAGGATTGCCATCTGAACGGCCTGCTCGGTGCCAAGTGTCAACAGCGGTCCGATTAAGCCCGCGCATCCGCCGATCACATCCAGTTGCCGGTCTGCCTCGATATATTTCGGCAGGGCCGCCGCGAGCAGCCTTTGTGCAATCCGCTGTTCTCCAAGCTGCACCAGAGCCAGCAGGATACCACCACAACCGCCCAACCCAAGCGGCTGATCCCGCCACCAACGTCTCTGGCCATCTGCGGTTGACTGATCAACCAGATCACGCAGCGGTTTCAGGATGGCTGCCGAAACGGTGTCTGCGTTGGCCACCGGGACCGACTGCGCCCGGAGCGTATGCAGCAAGCAGGCGACACCGATTGACCCGCTGTAGAGCGAAGGGCCCACGGGGCGATAGGAAAAGCTTTTGCCATCGATTCCCAGATCCAGTCCAAGCCATTCCACATCTCCGCGCGGGTCGCGGATCGACAACTCCATAAGCCTCTCGGCAATCCGTCTGACAGGTTCCCGGGCGTCCTGGAAAGATGCCTTTGACGCCAGAAGCGGGTCATCGACGTGTTCTGGACCGGCTGCGGCCTCTGTTTGTGACCGCCCCTGATGCGCCTCTACGGTTCCACGGATCAGGCGGAGTTGAAATTCAATCTCAGCCGCATCCAGGTTTAGCAGACGGTCACAGGCGGCTCTCAGGCCGCTTGTCCGAATAAAGCCGGGAAGACTTTGCCCCGTGGCGCCGAGTGTCAGGGCATGCCCATCGATTTTATGGGTGAAAAAAGGAATATCGAGCTGCTGCATTTGCTGCACCTCTGCCGCAAAAACAGGCCAGTGCAGGGGCCTGGTTTCCGCCAGCAGAAAACTGCGCGCCAGTTGTTCGAGTTTCATGGCCTGTGCGCAGGAAGACCGCAGGGCCGCAGGCTCCAGCTGTTGGCGCTGGATGGCAAAATAAACCCGTGTCGCGCGCAACACGATCCGGCGGGGCAAGTCCGCGAAAAGGGATAGCACCCCATCGGTTGCCAACCAACGCTCTCGCAGACCGCTCAGGGCATGGCATTGGGTCGAAAAACCGCCGGTGAAAGCATCCAGATGCCGACTGAAGGGGTTGGATTGACCGACACCCACCGGGAGGCTGGTGGGAACCTCGGCAAGGCGAGGGACGCGACCGGGCAGCATCCCGTCAGTGTTTAACCCCAGCCAGCCGTCAGCGAGTTTTTCAGCCTTGTCGGGCGGCGCGATGCCCAGGGCACTGATGTCCATTGGCTGGCGCGCGCCACCGACGAACATCCATTGCGGCATCAAACCGGACCGCAGTACCGAGCCGTCAAACCGCTTCCAGAGGTCCGATGGGATGGCGGCCTCGGGGTGAGAGGACGCCGCGCCGATATGATCGGGAAGCTCCGCTTCCAGCAGTGTTTCGGTATCAATCAAAAGCAACTGATCGCCACAGGCAATCAGGTTTTCATAGTGACAATCCGTGCATCCAAGAAGATGCAACAGGGCGGTCAGCCGTCCTGCGTTCGTATAGAAGCGATCAAGCTCGTCGTTATCGGCGCAGAAGCGATGCGGGACATATTCCATGTATCCATAGCCATCGCCGGTATGAATGACGAGCGTGCGCAGCGGCGCGAGGTCGCTATTGGCATTGAGATCGCACAACACCGCCTGATAGGCGGCATCCACCCCCATATCCTTGGGCTTGTAAACCAGATTGACTGGCGCCGCATCCGGCGCGGCAAAGCTCAGAACGGCCACCGCCCGCCCGCCATTGTGCGGATCGCTCAGCCCTTGTTTCACAGCGCTGAGCGGCAGGTCGGTCGGGACCGCGAATTTCGCGTTCAGAACGGCGCGGTCGGCGCAGATCCTCTGAAGCATTTCGATGCACCCCTGAAACCAAAGGGCATAGGCCGTGCCGACAAACCGGCCGAGCACGGGAAATTCGGCCAACAGTTCCGTCAGCCCATCGCGCCGATGTCGCCGGATGAAAGCCTCATAGTGGTCACGCGCGAGGGCACGGGATGCATCCTCTGCGGCACCGAGATGTGCCATCAACATCGCACCGGCACCGCGGTCAGCGCTGAAACTATCCCACAACACCTGATCTGCGATCGAACAGAGGCGGTCAAGCAGGGCGTCGGCAAGCTGGCCAAAGGCCAGGGGGGCGACTTCAAGGCGTCCGGTGCCTGATCGAAACGCATCCTCAAGATGCGCTACAGCGCGACAGCGGATTGGCCACCAAAGATCCACGAAGGGGCGATCCATACCATGTTCGACCGGAAGCAATGGCATGTCCCACGACGATCTGAGCGCTTCGGAACACTCCTGCAAGGCCTGCTGCCAGCCAATGGGTTCATCGTCGCGCGAGGTGGAAATCCCTTGCAGCCACGTTTCAAATTCGTCCTCTGTCAGGTTGTCCCAGGCAAGCCTGCGTTGCAATTTATGCGGCTCGTCAGGGGCAATAGCCTGCTTCCAGAGATCACTCCAATGCGCAGTTTGAGACAAAATGACGGTCTTTCAGCAAATTCATTTACCAGGCAAAGCCCGTTGCCTGATTTTAGAATGGCCGCAGCGCGGTCGCTTTGACAATAGCAAAGAATTCCGCCCCAACCTGCGGTCATTATCCTCCAGGGTCATGCCTGTTTCCCAGAGGCCTGTAGCAAAAGGGGCGGGTCGACAGCACATGCGCAGAGGCCTCGGCACATCGCGTCAATCCTGGGCTGCTCAGGCATAAGGTTTTCGGGGTAAGACTTTGGGTGTTTTTGGTTGGGCTGGTATGAGAAATTTTATAACTCACTGTTCTGAAATGAAAAAATTATCTTGCAATAATTTTATTCTCCGTGAAGGATTATATGGAGCTCAAATGCGAGTTCGAAATTTATAAGAGCAAAATAGCTCTCAATCGCAGTTCCGACTGTGATTGGGAGCTATTTTTTTTGCGTTCAAAAATGACGTGCTCATCAAAAAACAGGGAGAATGAAAATGAAGAGACGAGAATTTCTGGGGCATGCCGGCGCCTTCGGCACAATGGGGCTGGCCGGTGGGTTGTCCGTGCCGGCCCTGTTAAGTGGTGCCGGTCGCGCATATGCGGCGGGTGATGACATTCCGGTGGGGCTGCTGTTCTCACTTACCGGGGCCGTGGCCGTGGTGGAGCATACTCTGCACGATGCAGCCCTGATGGCGATTGACGAGATCAACGCGGCCGGCGGTGTCCATGGCAAACAGTTGCGCGCGATCATTGAAGATCCAGCTTCGGATCCGGCGACATATTCCGACCGCGCGCGGCGTCTGATGATACGCGACAAATGCGTCAGCGTGTTTGGATCCTATACCTCGGCCAGCCGTCAGGCGGTACTGCCGGTTACCGAGCAACGCGAAAACCTTTACTGGTATCCCACGCTCTATGAAGGGCGCGAATGCTCGCGCAACGTGATGTATGGCGGTGCGGTGCCCAACCAACAGCAAGATATTCTGCTGCCGTGGCTGGTCGAGAATTTCGGCAAGCGGATTTATATGATCGGCAACAACTACGTATATCCAAAAGAAGAAAACAACTATTGCCGCATCCTTCTGAACGAGCTGGGCGGCGAAGTCTTACATGAGGAATATGTGCCGCTGGGTCATTCGGATTTCAGTTCGGTGATCAACCGTATCCGTGCGCAAGAGCCGGATGTGATTTTCTCCACGCTCGTGGGCGACTCTGACGTGGCCTTTGCGCGTCAATATCGCGCGGCGGAACTCGATCCTGAAAAGATGCCGGTCTGTAGCCTGACCCGCTCCGAGGTCGAGGTGAAGGCGATCGGCGGCGATGCCGCCGCAGGCCACTTTTCTTCGGCGCCGTATTTCATGAGCAACGACACGCCCGAAAACCAGCGGTTCGTCGAGAACTATAAATCGCGGTATGGGGCCGACAGCGTGACCCACTTCGTCAGCGAGGCGGCCTATTTCCAAATCTATCAGTTCAAGGCCGCGCTTGAAAAGCTCGACCCGGCCAACCTTAGTCCGACCGCGATCCGCGATGCGGCGGTAGGCATGTCGATGATGGCCCCGCAGGGCGAAATTCTTATTGATCCGAACCTGCACACCCATCTGTGGCCCAAGGTCGGCCAGTGGCAATCTGATGGGCAGGCCAAGGTCATTCTGCAATCCGAAGGGCGGATCACACCAAAGCCTTATGCGGCCTATCCGGGGCAGGACTGTACTGGTGATGGGCTGGTCAAGTCCTGACCGCCGACCACTCTGCATCTGAAATCTGAAAAACCAACAGCGTCCGGCTCGCAGATCGAGCCGGACCAACGGAGGGGCTGTCCGATGGACGTAGTCTTTAATCAGGCCTTTGCCGGGCTAAGCATCGCGTCGATCCTGCTGATCATCGCGCTAGGTCTGGCCATTATTTACGGCACGATGGGCGTCATCAACCTGGCGCATGGCGAATTCGTGATGCTCGGGGCCTATGCAACCTGGGCGCTTCAGACCTATGCCGGGCTTGGCGTTGTCACCGCGCTGCCGCTGGTCTTTGTCGCCGTCGCTGCGGTCGGCTGGATCATAGAGAAAGTCATCGTGCAACGCCTCTATACCCGGCCGCTCGACACAATTCTGGCGACCTGGGGCATTGGGATCATCCTGCAACAGGCCGTCCGGCTTGGCGTGGGGGCGGACTCGCGGTTCGTGAGCGGGCCGCATTGGCTGTCGGGCAATATCGAGATTGGCGCTCTGGTGATGTCCAACTACCGTCTTTTCGTGATCGCCTTCTCGATCATGGTCCTTGGGGCCACATGGCTGCTGATGACCCGGACCGAATTCGGGATGAAGCTACGCGCGGTTATTCAAAATCGCGGCATTTCAGAATGCTACGGGATTGAGGCCAAGAATGTCTATTCCGTCACCTTCGCCTATGGCGCGGGGCTGGCGGGCATCGCGGGCGCACTTATCACGCCACTTTTCAGCACGATCCCGACGATGGGCACGGGGCTGGTGGTGGATGCTTTCCTGGTGGTGATCGTTGGTGGTCTGGGCAGCCTGATGGGCACAGCCGCAGCCGCGTTGCTGATCGGTGAGGTCACGGCACTGTTCTCGATCGTGATCAACGACACGCTTGGGCGGATCGCTGTTCTGGCCGGGATTATCCTGCTGATCCGGTTCCGTCCGCGCGGTCTTTTCCCTTCCGATATACGCCACTGAGGAGCGAGCGGATGAACACCAAACTATCATATGACATTATCGGGCTGACCCTCTTTGCCGGGGTGATCCTGTTCGGTGTGCCGGCCCTGTTCAGCTATGACGGCTTCGAGTTGAACACCTTTTCGCGCTACCTTAGCCTTGCCATCGTGTCGATGGCGCTGGCGCTGTCGTGGGGCACGACGGGCCTGTTGAACCTGGGGCAGGCGGCGACCTTCGGCATGGGCTCTTATGCCATGGCGATGCACCTCAAACTCAAGGCCAGCGGCGACGGCCTGCCGGATTTCATGGGCTGGAACAACGTCGAAACGCTGCCTTTGATCTGGGGCCCGTTTCAATCGCTGACCTTTACCTTGCTGGCCGGGCTTCTGATTCCGGCGGCGGTGGGCGGGCTGATCGCGATCTTCATGTTCCGCGCACGCATCGCCGGGGTCTTCGTGGCCATCATCACTCTGGCTTTTCTCGTGGCGTTCCAGTTGCTGGTGATCGAGCAACAGGGATTGACCGGCGGTCAGAACGGGCTGACCGGGCTGGCGCAGCTGGTTCTCTTCGGCTGGAAGATTGATATCTACAGCGTGTCTTTCTACTACATGGTCGGCGGGTGCCTTATGGCGGCCCTGATATTCGGCCTCTACCTCACGCATAGCAAATTCGGGCTGGTCCTGCGCGCCATCCGTGAGGATGCCGAGCGTACGCGGTATTTCGGCTATAACGTCGCCAACTATCAGACGGTCATTTTCTGCATATCGGCGGGGCTCGCCGGATGGGCGGGGATGCTCTATGCGTTGGTGCTGGAATTCGCATCGCCCACCTACATGAGCGTATCGTTCAGCCTTGCCATCGTCATCTGGTGCGCCGTCGGCGGGCGGGAATCCGTTCTCGCTGCCGCTGTCGGGGCGATCCTCGTGAACCTGGCCGAAGGGCGCCTGTCAGACGTTTTCGTCGAAGGCTGGCACATGATCCTCGGCGTGATGTTCCTAGTGGTAGTCATGTTCATGCCGCGCGGCATTTACGGCCTGCTCGTCGATGCGGGGCGCGCTTTGCGACGCAAACCCGCCTCGACCAAAGAGGCCCTGCCTTTCGACACCCCCCTCAATCCAAAGCAGGAGAGTTGAGCATGTCACAGCTTCAAGTCAGAGATTTGCAGGTGACGTTCGGTGGCCTGCGCGCGGTGGACGGCATGGACTTCGATGTCGCGCAGGGCGAAATACTTTGCCTGCTGGGGCCCAACGGCGCCGGAAAGTCGACGACGCTGGACCTGATCTGCGGCAAAACGCAGCCGACCGGCGGCTCGATCCGGTTTCAGGATACCGAGATTTCCCGGATGTTGGAATTCCAGCGGGCGCGCCTCGGCATTGGCCGCAAGTTTCAGGTGCCGTCCGTCTACAAAGAGCTGACCGTGGCCGAAAACCTGTCGGTCGCGCGCTCGATGAAACCCGGAATCTGGCACGCTTTGACCCATCCGGCGATCCGGCGCAGCTCGAAAATGCAGGACATACTCGACCTTGTCGGGCTGCAAGACAAGATGGGCGAACCGGCCGGCAATCTGTCGCATGGCGAAACGCAGTGGTTGGAAATCGCCATGCTGATTGCGCAGGACAGCCGCCTTATCCTGATGGATGAGCCGACGGCCGGCATGACCATCCAGGAGACGGAACGCACGGCCCGGATTTTCCGGTCTCTTAGCGCAAATCATACCCTGATCGTGGTTGAGCACGACATGTCCTTCGTCCGCACGGTGGCGGATCGGATCATCGTCATGAACCAGGGGTCCAAACTGGCAGAAGGCACGATTCAGGAAATCGAGGCGAACGAGGCGGTCAAGACCGCATATCTGGGACACTGATTGATGGAAAATCTGACCGCGACCAATCTTTACTCATTCTACGGCAAAAGCCCGGTTCTTCAGGGGGTGTCGTTTGACCTTAAACCGGGTGAATTCCTGTCGGTGCTTGGGCGCAACGGCGTGGGTAAAACGACCCTGCTCAAGAGCATCATGGGCCTGACCGACCGGTGCGAGGGGGATCTGAAATTCGGCGAAACCGACCTGTTGAAATGCAGCACCCCGCAGCGCTCATTAAAAGGCATCGCCTATATCCCGCAGGGGCGCGAGATCATTCCCCGCTTTACCGTGCGCGAGAATATTCTGATGGGGACATTCGCCCGACCGGACGGCAAGCGCGACATTCCCGACTATCTGTTCGACATGTTTCCGATCCTGCGCGAGTTCATCTCGCGCCGGGGTGGCGATCTGTCGGGCGGGCAACAACAACAACTGGCCATCGCGCGCGCTCTGGCCATGGATCCCAAGATCCTGATCCTGGACGAACCCACCGAGGGTATCCAGCCAAACATCGTCAAGCAGATCGAGGATGCAATCATACAGCTCAATCGAGAACGTGGCCTTGGCGTCATTCTGGTCGAACAGAACGTGCCCTTCGCGCGTGCCGCATCCGACCGCTTTCTCGTGCTCGACAAGGGACGTGTTGTTCTCAACGGCACCTCGGCCGAGCTGACAGACTCCGTCGTGGAGGAACACCTGACGTTCTGAGAACGCAGGCCCACTTACCGCAATCAACCCCGTCAACAGGAAAGGACAAGACATGAGACATGGAGATATTTCGAGCAGCGACGATACAGTCGGCGTTGCGGTCGTAAACTACAAGATGCCGCGTTTGCACACCAAGGCAGAGGTGATGGAGAACGCAGAGAAGATTTCCGACATGATCATCGGCATGAAGCAGGGTCTGCCGGGCATGGACCTGGTTGTGTTCCCCGAATATAGCCTTCAGGGCATCATGTATGACCCCGACGAGATGATGGAGACGGCCGTCAGCATCCCGGGCGACGAGACCGAGGTCTTTGCCCGCGCCTGCCGCAAGGCCAATGTCTGGGGGGTCTTTTCGCTGACTGGCGAACGTCACGAAGAGCATCCCAAAAAGGCGCCCTACAACACCCTTATCCTGATGAACAACAAGGGCGAGATCGTACAGACCTATCGCAAGATCCTGCCCTGGTGTCCGATCGAGGGGTGGTATCCCGGCGACAGCACCCATGTGGCCGTCGGCCCCAAGGGGATGAAAATCAGCCTTATCATCTGTGATGATGGTAATTACCCCGAAATCTGGCGGGATTGCGCGATGCGCGGTGCCGAGCTGATCGTGCGGTGCCAGGGCTACATGTATCCAGCCAAGGAACAGCAGATCACAATGGCCAAGTGCATGGCCTGGGCGAACAACTGCTATGTTGCGGTTGCCAACGCGTCCGGCTTCGACGGGGTCTATAGCTATTTTGGCCATTCCTCGCTCATCGGCTTTGACGGGCGCACCCTGGGCGAATGTGGAACCGAGGAAATGGGCGTTCAGTATGCTCAGCTTTCGGTCTCTCAAATTCGCGACGCGCGTCAGAATGATCAGTCGCAGAACCATCTCTTCAAGCTGTTGCATCGCGGATATACCGGAATGCACAACTCGGGCGACGGAGACAAGGGTGTGGCGGACTGCCCGTTCGAGTTTTATCGCAACTGGGTGAACGATGCCGAGAAAACCCGAGAGGATGTACAGGCGTTTACCCGCGATACGGTCGGCGTTGCGCAATGTCCCGTCGGCAGCCTGCCGACAGGGGCCAAGGAAAAAGAGGCCGGCTGACGGCTTTCGCTGGACGGCGCGGTGCCAACGAGTGCCGCGCCGTATAGGCAAGACTACAGGACAAAAGGATCGCGCAGATGCCATTCATGACAGACCGTTTGCAAGCCGTGCAACGAGATCAGCAACTCAAAAGCGCCCTTGCCGATGAGAACACGCGTGACATCAGACATACAAACGGGGCGACGACGGCCAGTTTTCTGAATTCACGGTTTTCATTCGACATGGCGGTTGTCGAGCGGGAATTGCGCAGCTCGATCATCGGTCAGGACAGCGCCATCGACGAGGTTCTCGATATTCTCAAGGTTGTGCGCGCCGATATCGGCGATCCGCGCAAGCCACTTGCATCGCTGCTTTTTTGCGGCCCCACGGGGGTTGGCAAGACGGAAACCGTGCGCACGGTCGCACGCGCGCTTTATGGCGATGCCGATGCCATGTGCCGAATTGATATGAATACTCTGGCGCAGGAACATTACGCCGCCTCATTTACCGGCGCGCCGCCAGGCTATGTCGGATCAAAGGAGGGGACCACGATCCTCGATCAGGAAAAGATCGAAGGGACGCGCAACCTGCCGGGCATCGTTTTGTTCGACGAACTGGAAAAAGCCAGTAACGAAGTGGTTCTGGCTCTGCTCAACGTGTTTGACAACGGTTTGCTCACGGTCGCCTCGGGCGAACGGACCTATTCGTTCCGCAATGCCATCATTTTCATGTCATCCAACTTGGGCGCGCGCGAGTTGATGGCGCTTGACGATAAGCGGGGTGGTCTGTTGTCCAAGTTGACAGGCAAGGTCAAGGACCGCCGCACGCGGGCGCATGACATCGTCATGAAATGCCTGCTGGAACGGTTTCCACCCGAATTCGTCAACCGCATTGACCATGTGGATACGTTCAACTGGATCGACCGCGACACGATCCCCAGTCTTGTCGATGTCGAACTCGAACGGCTCAACCGAAGATTGCGACGGCATGGTGTTGTCGTTACCATCAATCATGCAGTCCGAGATTTACTTTCCGAAACGGGATATGATAAACGCTTTGGCGCACGCGGGTTGCGGCGGGCCATGCGTCGGCATCTTGAATTCCCCTTGGCCACCTTCCTGCTGGAGCCAAGTGAAAAAGACGGATACCCCGACGCGACCGGACCCGTAAGGCTGGCTGCGGATCGTATTGGCGACCGGATTGTTTTTACTCATGTTTGAAAAGGGAAAGCTTTGGTGAGCATTCAAGAGAGCTGGAAAATCGGAGTCCTTTTTTCGACGTCGGGCGTGACTTCGATTATTGAGCAGTCACAGCTCAACGGTACTCTCTTGGCCATTGATGAAATCAATGCGGCCGGCGGTGTGCGTGGCCGCTCTATCGAGCCGATCAGTTACAATCCCGACTCTGTTGTGTCGTGTTATGGAGAAATGGCCGAACGGCTGATCGTTGACGATAAGATCACCGCGCTTTTTGGCTGTTACATGTCGTCGTCACGCAAAGAGGTGCTGCCGGTGGTCGAGCGGCGAAATGCGCTTTTCTTCTATCCCACGCTTTATGAGGGCTTCGAATATTCGCCCAATGTGATCTATGGTGGCGCAACCCCCAATCAGAACAGCGTGCCGTTGGCCAACTATCTGATGGGTGCTTTCGGAAAGCGCATTTTCTTTGTGGGCTCAGATTACATTTACCCACGCGAATCCAATCGCGTGATGCGTAATGTTCTGCGTCAGGGCGGTGGCGAGGTTATTGGAGAGCGTTATTATGGCTTCGACGTGGACGAAGAGGGGTTCGCCGAGGTGGCCCGCGAGATTGTCGAGATGAAGCCCGATGCGATCTTTTCTACCGTTGTTGGCCAGATGTGCATTGATTTCTACCGCGCCTATCATGCAGCCGGGGGGGATGGGCGCATATGCCCGATTGCCAGTCTGACCACCAACGAGGCCGAAATTGCAGCGATCGGACCCGAGGCCGCCGTTGGGCATATCACCGCGGCGCCTTATTTTCGCAACATAAGCTCGCCTGCCAATCGCAAGTTTCTGAAAGCCTACAACGCCAAGTTTGGCTCGGTTCGTGATGTCACCAGCTGCTGTGAGGCGGCCTATAGCCAGATGCACCTGTTTGCCACCGCTCTTGAAGAGGTCGGCGAGATGGACGCGGATCGTCTGCACGAGGCGCTGTTGGGGGCCACATTCGACGCCCCCCAGGGCCAGATCAAGATCGACCCGGACAACAACCATACCTACCTGCAATCGCGCATAGCACGGGTGGACGAACAGGGAGAGTTCATCATAGAAAACAAACTACGGCGCGCGATCAAGCCCGATCCTTATTTGGTCTACCCGAAGATTCACGATTGGAACTTCAGGACACAGAAGGTTAAGCAATTTCCGGTATGACATATGAGTGATTTCATTCAGGATCTGAGGGATCTGAACACACTTGTTGTCCACCAACGTGACCGCAGCGGGGATGATCTGTTACAACAGGTAAACCGCATCGGATGCAATTGTGAAAATGCCTGGCCGATCCCTGTAACACTCCAAAAGAAATTCGACCTGGTCTTTATTGATGTCACAGACCAGCCGGTAGACCGGATCAAGAGCTTTCTGAATAGCGCCGGGGGCGAGCCGCCCACCGTGATTGCCCTGATCGGCTATGAAAACCCATCGACGCTGGAGTCGATCTTCGAGATCGGGGCGCATGCGATGCTGACCAAGCCCGTGCGTGCGACGGGCGTCCTTGGCAGCATGCTGATGGCGCGACGCTACTGGGCCGAACAGCTGCGGTTTCGCAAGGATCTGGCCAAAATGCGTGACCGTGTGGTCAATCTGCAAAAGATAAACGACGCGAAATTCATCCTGATGCGTCATCACGGCATCGACGACCAGGAGGCCTACGGCGTCATTCGTAAACAGGCGATGTCCAAGCGCACCACCACCCTGGAGATCGCACAGTCGATCATCAACGCGGATGGTATCCTGCGCAATATCGGGAACAGTTGAAGCCGCCATTTGAAACGGCTGGCATTCTGTCGCGCGCCGCTTTGGATGATGCGCGGCCTTGTTTCCGCGATCCGCATCGCAAAACCGGGTTCCGGGGGCGCGCGGACAAGACTCTGCTTGCAAGCCCCGCGCCGCACACCTAGAACGAGCCCTGATTTTGACCGCTGCGGACGCCTCCGCGGCCCGATTGCAATGGATGAGGACGAACAATGCAGGTCACCGAGACCCTGAACGAAGGCCTAAAGCGCAGCTACAAGATGACCCTGTCGGCGAAAGATCTTGACGACAAGGTAATGGAAAAGCTGAAAGAAGCCCAACCCGATGTCGAGATGAAAGGGTTTCGCAAAGGCAAGGTGCCGCTGGCACTTTTGAAAAAGCAATTTGGCGATCGTGTGCTTGGTGAAGCCATGCAAGAAACCGTCGATGACGCCATGAAAAAGCATTTCGAAGAAAAACAGGAGCGCCCGGCGTTTGAACCTGATGTCAAAATGACCAATCAGGAATGGAAAGAAGGCGACGACGTCGAAGTCGAGATGAGCTATGAAGCCCTGCCGCCGATCCCGGAAATGGACCTGAAAACCATCAAGCTTGAGCGTCTGGTGGTGAAAGCCGACGATGCGGCGGTTGATGAGGCGCTGGCCAATCTGGCCGAAAGCGCGCAGGACTTCAAAGACCGCAAGGCCGGCGTGAAATCGAAAGACGGTGACCAGGTAGTGATCGACTTTGTCGGCAAGGTTGACGGCGAAGCCTTCGAAGGCGGAAGCGCCGAAGATTACCCGCTGGTGATCGGCTCGAACAGCTTTATCCCCGGTTTCGAGGAACAGCTGGTCGGTGTGAAGGCCGAAGAAGAAAAGGCCGTTACGGTCACCTTCCCCGAGGAATATCAGGCCGAGCATCTGGCCGGCAAAGAGGCGGTGTTTGACTGCACCATCAAAGCCGTGCGCAAGCCGGTTGCCGCCGAGATCGACGATGAGCTGGCCAAGAAATACGGGGCCGAGGATCTTGCCGGGCTCAAGGCCCAGATCAGCGAGCGCCTTGAGGCCGAATATGCCGGTGCCTCGCGCGCCATCCTCAAGCGGCATCTGCTTGATGTTCTGGACGAAAAGATCAGCTTCGAGCTTCCGCCCACGATGGTCGAAACCGAGGCCAAGCAGATCGCGCATCAGCTCTGGCACGAGGAAAACCCCGAGGTTGAAGGCCATGATCACCCCGAGATCGAGGTCAGCGACGAGCATTCCAAACTCGCCGAGCGCCGCGTGCGCCTTGGGCTTGTTCTGGCCGAGCTTGGTCAGAAGGCAAATGTCGAAGTGACTGATGCCGAGATGACCCAGGCGGTGATGAACCAGGCGCGTCAGTATCCGGGCCACGAGCGTGAATTCTTTGAATACGTTCAGAAAAACCCGCAAATGCGTCAGCAAATGCGCGCCCCGATCTTCGAGGACAAGGTGATTGATTTCGTGGTCGAGCTGGCCGAGGTTTCCGAAAAGGAAATCTCCAAGGACGATCTGGAAAAAGCCATCGAGGCGATGAACGACGAATAATTCCGTCAGTAGGACGAAAAAAAGAAGGGCCGCCCCGGGGAGAGATGGGGCGGCCCTTTTGCGTTCTTTCGCATCAGAGTGGAGCCGTGAGTATGCTCTACCTGTGGATTACGCGCTTCATTGGGGAATTAAGCGCGTATATCCGAGCGAGAACGACTTGTCTGTGCAAGGGCGGCCCGAAGCGCCAGCGCGGCACGTTTTTCATGTTCGGTCGTGGCGGCCGCGATCTGCTCGTCGCAATAATCACGCAGGTCCGGCGACATCATTTCTTCAGCGGTACGCGCGGCGAGTGCTTCTGCAACTTCGTCTTCATCAGCGAAGATATTTCCGGTAATTCCGGCGAAATTGCGAATACGCGCAATCCGCTCTTCGGTGATGTCGCTGAGCGCGGCAAGCGCCTTTGTCTTGCCCATCTGAACGGTTTTCCCGAGATAGCCATAGGGCGCATTATCACAGCGTTTGAGAATGCGATCCATAGCCGGGTCCACGACGCTGATTACATCGGTGATGCCAGAATCATAGGCATATTCGGCAATACCCGCCATCAGTTCGCAGGCGGTAGAGGACACGCTGCGCGTGGAATCAGGGTGTTTCAGGCGCTCGGTGTCGATGCAAAAGCGGGTGTTTTCCCAGATCGTGGCGCTACGCAGGGACGGCTCGCCACACAGGATGTCCTGAAACACGTCCGTGAGCATATGCGGACCGGTGGTTTGCAGCATGCGGTTGCAGCCGATCACGTCATATTCGTCATTCAGGGCAACGAGATAGACCGGATCAAGATTGTCGAAAAGATCGGATTCGCGACCATCCTCGACAGACACATCCCAGCCCATGCGATCTTTAAAGACACGGGCCCGTAGTTGAAACATATCGTCGATGACAGACTGGAACCGGTCTCGGTTCAAAGCGTCGATTACAAGGATCATGGTATTTATTCCCCAATGTGAGTGGTGTGGGGATTACGATAGCGAAAACTGATCCAAAGAATATTAGGGAAATCCCGTAGTGCGACCGCGTTCACGAATTCGTTCATTCACGCCTGATGCGGCACCACCGGCCAACGTCTGCCACAACGGGGCGTTGAAATCAACCGGGTTGGATCAATCCAAGGCTCACGGCGCGTCCGACGGCCTGTGCCGTGCTGATCGTGCAGAGCTTTTCGCGCGTCGAGCGCATGTGAACCTCTACCGTGCGCGACGATATCATCAGAATATCGCCAATGTCCTGCTGGGACTTGCCCGCTGCGACCCATTGCAAAATCTCGATTTCCCGAGACGAGAGTTTTGGCTGGCGCAGCGTTTTTAAGAGCGGGTCAGAGTTCATCACCGTGTCGTGCAGGTGCACGGCATTGTTGAGAAGGCTGCCCAGGATGTCACGTTTGAGCTTGATCCATTCGGCCTGGGGCACCGAGCTACAGGCGCACAGCAGCCCGATTTCGCCGAACATGCCCCGAATTGGTACGGTGACGCCCTGTGAGGGCAGCTTGAAATCATGCGCGTCCTTGAAGACGCGATCGTACTCCGGGTCGCTGGTCAGGCGCCGCCAGTCAACCGGGGCAACAGACCGGGAGGCCGAATTCAGGGTCGGGTCGTATTCCTGAAGGCGATGCGCGACGTAATGCGATTTCCAATCGTCGGGATAGGTGGTGAACCCATGCATTTTCCCAGAGATCGGATTGGCCGCGAAATAGGTTGCATGCTCAACCCCAAGCGTGTCGCACAGCTTGTTGAGGTGTCCGACGTAGTCACGTTGAACCTCCGGTATACCCGCCAGATCTATGAGGTCGATGCGTTTGTGCATGTCGCCTTGGGATCACGAGATGATCCCCCATCCTCCGTCTGTTGTTCCGTACGCAACCGGAGCCACCGGATGTACGCAAAGATACCCTATGATACCAGCATATGACTGCTTTTCAATGGAGACGGGAATCGCTGCGATTTTTGACGCAAACCGATGTTTTCGCAACACTTACATTGAACAGGTCACAAGATCTGTCTCGGGCGCCTCAAGGCGATTGCGGCCCTTTTTCGGGAAAAAAGCCGCGCGCCGGTGAGGGCGCGCGGCGTGCAGAGCAAAACGCCTGCTGCCTTTGGGGTCAAGCGTCGTCGTCGTCGCTGACGGATTCGGCGGCGTCTGCCAGGTCATCGTCGTCCGATGCGGCAGCGCCAATATCCTCGAACAGTTCCGCGATTTCAAAATCGGCGGCTTGTTCGGCTTCGGCTGCGGCATCCTGAATGGATTTGCCCGACGCCTGAAGCTCGGCCTCTTCGGTAGAGCGTGCAACGTTGAGAACGATGGTCGCCTCAACCTCGGGGTGCAGCGTGACGATAACGTCATGCAAACCCAGGTATTTGATCGGGCTGGTCAGCGCGACTTGCTTGCGCTCGACGGTAAAGCCGTTCTCGGTGGCGCAATCGGCCGCGTCACGGGTGCTGACCGAGCCATAAAGGGCGCCGCTGTCAGAGGCCTGGCGAATCACGATGAACTGCTGATCGTTCAGCTTGTCCGCCATGGCTTCGGCTTCTTTGCGGGTCTCGAGGTTTTGCGCCTCAAGCTGCGATTTGCGGTTCTCAAAATCTTCGATGTTCTTGGCCGAAGCCGAGAGCGCCTTGCGTTGCGGCAAAAGATAGTTGCGCGCAAAGCCAGCCTTTACATCAACGACTTCGCCCATCTGGCCAAGCTTGGCCACGCGTTCAAGAAGGATCACTTGCATATCAATGTCTCCTTATTTCACAGCATAGGGCAGCAGGGCAAGAAAGCGGGCGCGTTTGATGGCACGGGCCAGTTCACGCTGCTTTTTGGCCGAAACTGCGGTGATGCGTGAGGGCACGATCTTGCCACGCTCAGAGATATAGCGTTGCAGCAGACGGGTGTCTTTATAGTCGATTTTCGGCGCATTATCACCCGAGAAGGGGCAAACTTTCCGACGGCGGAAAAATGGTTTAGTAGCCATTGCTTATAGTCCTTTCTTCAAGTGATGGATTAACGGCGCTCGCGGCGTTCGCCACGTTCTTCACGCTTCTGCATCTGGACCGAGGGACCCTCGGCATGCTCGTCGACCTTGATGGTCAGAACGCGCATTACATCATCATGCAGGCGCATCAGGCGTTCCATCTCCTGAACCGCCGACGACGGCGCGTCGGTTTTCAGAAAGGCATAGTGGCCCTTGCGGTTCTTGTTGATTTTATAGGCCATCGTCTTGACGCCCCAATACTCGCTTTCCACGAGTGTGCCGCCATTGTCGGTCAGCACGGTACCGAAATGTTCAACAAGGCTTTCGGCTTGCGCGTTGGACAGGTCCTGGCGCGCGATCATCACATGCTCATATAGCGGCATGTTTTCTCCATTTCTATCAAGGCGCATTTCATAGGAGGGGCAAGACCCTTTCGCGGCCCATCCACGAGAGACTGCGCGGTGCATAACGATTGCGAAAGGTTGGGCGCGTATACGATGGAAGTGATCTGTGCGCAAGCCGGTTTGACCGGGTCCATGGATTGCCTTGGACCTGCCCCATTCAGAACGCTTTTCGCCGCCATGTTTCAGGTGTCCGAGTTGAGAGGAAAAAGAAATGGTTGCCTTGCCCGATCTGCCGCGTGACTTCACGCATGCACCGCACAGCTTTCATGACACAACGTCAATGCCCGAGAAAAAACCCGAAAAGAGCGATCCGCGCCACGCCGCGAAGGTTTTTCTCGGTAGCGTCCTGATATTGTCATCTGCTGGCGTCTGGCTGGTGTCGACAGGCGGTACAGACGCGGCGATGATGCTGATCAAGATGGTGTTCTCACTGTCGTTGTTCTGTGTCGGTGCAATGTGCTTTTCGACCCTTGATACCGAAGATCTTGCGCCAGAGGTTCAGATTGACACCAAACGCCGCCAGCTTCGGGTGGTTGAAACCGGGCTTGACGGGCGCACGCAACGGGTCGAGGTCCATGCTCTTGATGATCTGGCCGAGCTATCCCTGCGCGACCGGATTCTGACCGCGCGCGATTCTTCAGGTCGCCAGATCGCGGCGCTGCCCATAACGGATCGCGCAACCGAACGCGCCCTGCGCCGCGCGCTGAGTCTTGCGACCTGAGTGAGCAAGTGTTCGCCAATTCACAGCCTCTGTTTGAAACTACGCAATTGTGATTTCATGTAACTAAGGCAAGCTATATAAACGTAACTTCTACGTTTCTTGCCTGGAGGCCCTTAATTGTGAAACAGACTTTGATTGCAGCGACTCTTGCCCTGACCGCAACCGGGGCGCTTGCCGCGCCGCAGGACTATACCCTTGACCCGGGTCACAGCCAGGTGGTGTTTTCCTATAACCACCTCGGTTTTTCGACCACCTATGGCATGTTTTCTGGCTTTGAAGGCGTGATCAGCTTTGACGCCGAAGACCCGGCGGCCTCATCCGTCAACGTGTCGATGCCCCTGATGTCGATGATGACCGGATGGGAAAAGCGCTTTGAACATTTCATGAGCGAGGATTTCTTTGGTGCCTCAGAGGGTGACATGGTCACCTTTACCTCAACCGGAATCGAAGTAACCGGCGACAATACCGCCAATATCACCGGCGATCTGTCGATGAACGGTGTGACCAAATCGGTCACGCTTGACGCCAAGCTGAACCAAAGCTTAGAGGCGCACCCGATGAATGGCAAACCCTGGATGGGGTTCGATGCCACCACGACATTGCTGCGCTCTGATTTCGGGGTCGATAAATTCGCGCCCTATGTCAGCGATGAGATTGACGTGAAAATCTCAATCGAAGCGGGCCAGGCCGAATAAGCCAACTGGTCGATTTACCACTTACGGAAAAGGCCGCCTGCGGGGATGCAGGCGGCCTTTTTGGTTTAAACCTGTTCAGGTGCCATAGGCGCGCGCGGCGCCAATCACATCCTCTGCGGCGCCGACAAGGGCATCGGCAATCATGTCAAGCTCGGGCCGGGTCAATCGCGCGGGCAGGCGGGTGTCACAGGCACGCATCAGCATGGCTCGGGTCTGTGGCAGATCAGGCATTTCCCCGGGGATGAATTGCCAATTCCAGAACGCGCGGGCATTGTCGACATTTTGCCCAAAGACCTGCACCTTGACACCGCGCGCAGCGGCGGCTTGGGAATAGGCGTGGGTTTCCTCATCGCTCAGCCCCACCAGATTGAACTGGATCGAATCCGGCGCCCGCTCTTCCGGGCCCAGTTTTGGCGGCACAGTCAGCCAGGGCGACAGGTTCAGGCGCTCGGCGACATGATCGTGATTTCGCCGCCCCTGGCTTACCCGGCGTGCAAGCTCGGGAAGCTGTGGGCGGATGATCGCGGCCGAAAGGTTGTTTAGCCGCAGATTATAAAGCGGAAACCTGTTCTGTGCGCGGGTGAATGCCGCCTCTAACGCGGGGTCGGGCGCGCCAATATGCTTGGCCCAATTGTGTTCATAAGCGCCCGACATGATCACTGCGCGCGCGATTATATCGGCATCATCGGTGATCATGATGCCACCTTCGCCGGCGTTGATCATCTTGTAGGATTGAAAGCTGAAACAGCCGATACGCCCCAGCGTGCCGATAGTGCGCCCGTGCCAGGTGGTGCCAAGCGAATGCGCCGCATCCTCGATTACGGGAATGCCAGATGCGTCGCAAAGCGCCAGAATTGCATCCATATCCGAGGTGTGGCCGCGCATGTGGCTGATGATCACGGCGCTGATGTTCTCTTGAAGGTGGGCCTCGAAGTCCTTGATATCAATCCGGTAATTATCCGCAACCTCGCAGAGGACCGGTACGCAATCGGCGTGAATGACCGAAGAGGGAACCGCAGCAAAGGTAAAGGCCGGGATCAGAACCCGCGCATCGCGCGGCAGGCCAAGCGCCTTGAGCGACAGGAAAAGCGCCGCCGAACAGGAGGAAACCGCGAGGGCGTATTTCGCGCCAAGCAGCGCCGCGAATTCACCTTCCAGCAAGGTAACGGGCGCATTTTCCGGCGCTGTATAGCGAAACAGATCACCCGATTGCAGCATCCTGTCGACTTCGGCGCGGGCGGCCTCGGGAATGGGTTCTGCGTCATAAACGTTAGGGGGAAGGGGCATGTTTTCGGTTTTCCTGAAACTGGATTTCGGATTACGTAAATCTATAATGTAAAAACTGAATGAAAAGCAAAAAATACCACCGTCGGCATGGCGCGTGGCAAACCATCGCATTTCATGCAAAAGGTAAGGCTGGCTTAAACGCCTAGGCGATCGCGCAATGAATACCAGGTCATCGCCATCGCCAGAAGCGGCGAACGCAGGGCCGCGCCCCCCGGAAAACTCGGGGTAGGGACGCGGGCCATGGTTTCAAACCCTGCCGTCTCGCCCAAAATCGCATCCGCCATCAACTTACCCGCATGGGTCGCACTGCCGACGCCATGCCCGGAATAGCCCGAGGCCGAGAGCATGTTGGGCGCCAGCCGTGCCAGATAGGGCATCCGTTTCATGGTAATCGCCAGCGTGCCGCCCCAGGCATAGTCAATCCCGACATCGCGCAGGTGGGGAAAAATCTCAAGCATCGGCTTGCGCACCGTCGCCGCGATATCGCGTGGGAACCTGTAACCATAGCTTTCGCCGCCGCCAAACAGCAGGCGCTTGTCGTGGCTCAGGCGGAAATAATTCACCACGAATTTGGTGTCGGCCACCGCGATGTCGCGGGTCAGAACGCGCGCGGCGGCGTCGCCAAGCGGCTTGGTGGCGGCGATGAAATTGTTGATCGGCATGACCCGCGCGGCCACCTTGCGATCAAGCCCGCCAAGATAACCGTTACAGGCAAGGATCACGTGATCGGCCTCGATCTGCCCGGCATCCGTCGCGACCTTGGCGCGCGCGCCGCGGCTGATGTGGTGCACCGCCGATCCCTCGTGAATGCGCACGCCCGCCGCCGCTGCTGCGCGGGCAAGCCCGATGGCATAGGCCAGCGGGTGCAGATGCGCCGCCCCCATATCCAGAATGCCCCCCGTATAGGCCGGGGACGGACAGATCGCCTGCATCGCGTCATGATCAAGCGTCTCGATCTGATCATAGCCATAGGTCTTGGACAGGTGTTCGGCGTACCCATGCTCGTCCTTCACCTCGCGGGGCGAAAAACACGCATGTGCCACGCCTGCCTTGAGATAACAGTCGATCTCGTGCTTTGCCACCAGGGACTTGACCAGATCCTTGGCCTCTTCGGCCAGCTCCCATAGCTTGGCCGCATCATCGCGCCCGACCAGCCGCTCAAGCGCGGTCTGCTCCATCCGCTGCCCGCTGCCCAACTGCCCCCCATTGCGCCCCGAGGCGCCAAAGCCGACGCGCTGCGCCTCCAGAAGGACCACATCCATGCCCGCCTCGGCCAGATGAAGCGCCGCCGAAAGCCCGGTATAGCCGCCGCCAATCACACAGACATCGGCGCGCGCCCGCCCTTTCAGCGGGGCAAACGCGGGCAGGGGTGTCGTGGTCGCCGCGTACCAGCTTTGCGGATAGCTGCCGCGACGGTCATTGGCATAAAGCAGGTTCATGGGCTTCTTCTTGGCTTAAATACTCATGCGAGCGGCGTCATACGTTCAGCAACAAATGCTCGCGTTCCCATGGGCTGATGACCTGTAGGAATTCCTCGTACTCGGTGCGTTTCACGATTCCGTAAACCCGTGCAAATTCCGGCCCCAGAATGGCATGCAGCTCATCCGCCTCTTCAAACATATCAAGCGCGGTTCCCATCACATTGGGAATATCGGATTCCCCTGCATAGGCGTCACCCTTGAATTGCTTGTCCGGGCGCTCTTCGTTGATGATGCCCAACAGGCCGCAGGCAAGGCTTGCCGCAATGCCAAGGTAGGGGTTGCAATCCATGCCCGCCATGCGGTTTTCGACCCGGCGCGCTTCGGGCCCCGACAGGGGCACGCGAATGCCGGTGGTGCGGTTGTCGCGCCCCCAGGCAAGGTTGATCGGCGCGGCGTGATCCTTCACATAGCGGCGATAGGAATTGACATAAGGCGCCATCACCGCGATGGCCGAGGGCAGATGTTTTTGCAGCCCGCCGATAAAGTGAAAGAACGCATCGGTCTCGCCACCCTGCGGGCCGACAAAGATGTTGCGCCCGGTCTCGATATCCAGAATCGAATGGTGGATGTGCATGGCGCTGCCCGGCTCATCTTCGATCGGTTTGGCCATGAAGGTGGCAAAGCAGTCGTGGCGCAGCGCGGCCTCGCGGATCAGGCGCTTGAAATAGAATACCTCATCGGCAAGCTTGACCGGATCGCCGTGCCGCAGATTGATTTCAAGCTGTCCGGCGCCGCCTTCCTGGGTGATGCCGTCAATCTCAAAGCCCTGCGCTTCGGCAAAATCATAGATGTCGTCGATCACCGGGCCGAATTCATCGACCGCCGTCATCGAATAGGCCTGCCGCGCGGCGGCGGGGCGCCCTGAGCGGCCCATCATCGGCTTGATTTCCTGGCCCGGGTCGATGTTGCGCGCCACAAGGAAGAATTCCATTTCGGGCGCGACCACGGGCTTCATACCGCGGTCTTCATACATCTGCACCACCCGGCGCAGCACGTTGCGCGGGCTGAACGGGATCGGCGTGTTGTCGCGGTCAAAGGCATCATGGATCACCTGCAAGGTCCAGTCGGCGGTCCAGGGCGCGGCGGTGGCGGTGCTCATATCCGGCTTGAGGATCATGTCGCGTTCGATAAATCCGTCCTCGCCTGCGGCCTCGCCCCAGTCGCCGGTGATGGTCTGAAAAAAGATCGAGTCGGGCAGATGAAAGTAATCCTGCCGCGCGAATTTCGAGGCCGGCACTGCCTTGCCACGGGCAATGCCGGGCAGGTCGGAAATGATACATTCGACCTCGTCCAGGCGGCGGCCCTCAAGATAGGTTTGGGCCGCTGCGGGCAGGGCTTCGGTCAGTTTGGTAAGATCGGCCATCTCAGGCACCTCGTTTCAAGAATGTCGCCATACGGTTGGCGATTTCGGCATTTGCGGTCGGCTGATCCAGCCGGTCGGCCGCCTCTGCCAGCAGGGCCTCGGGCACAACGCCGGGGCCGCGGTGATGAATAAGCCGATCCACCATGGTGGCGGTGAATTCAGGATGCGGCTGGATCGTGTAAATGCGGTTGCCATAGATCAGCGCGGCGTTTTCGCAAAACGCGCTTGATCCCACCACCTGCGCGCCCTCGGGCAATTTGGTCACCTGATCCTGATGCCAGGCATTCAGCGGCAGGCGTGTGCCCTCGATTTCATACTCGGTGACACCCACCGACCAGCCGCCGTCGAATTTTTCAACCGTGCCGCCAAGCGCCTGCGCGATGATCTGATGACCAAAGCACACCCCGACAAGCGGGCGACCATCGGCGTAGATATCTCGGATCAGATCTTCCAGCGGCGCGATCCAGGGCAGGTCTTCATAGGCGCCATGTTTCGAGCCGGTGATGAGCCAGCCATCGGCGGCCTCGGGTCCGCTGGGAAAGTCGCCATCAACCACGTTGTAGGCGTCAAACTCAAAGCCATGCCCGTCCAGCAGATTGGCGAACATCACCTCGTAATCGCCAAGTTCGTCAAGCACTATATCCGGGGCGTGGCCGGTTTTCAGAATTCCGATCTTCATGGGGCTCTCATAATTTGATCAAATTAAGCCTAACCTGCCCGATGCACGGCTGCAAGGGGCGCGTATCCGACCAGGGTTTGATCCGGTTAGACGGTTTCAAGGTAAGTCTTCCAATGGTGTTCCTCGGGGATCTCGGCCATTCGCGCAAACTCCTGGCGTTTGGTCATCACCAGATTGCGGATAAGTTCGGCGTGGAAGATTTTTGCAATCATCGGGTCGTTCTCAAAGAGGTCGATCGCGCTTTGCCAGTCGGGCGCAAGCTGGGGCAGGTCGACCTCATAGGCGTTGCCGCTGATTGGGGGGGGCGGGGTCATGCCCTCTTCGATGCCGGTGATCGCGGCGCCAAGGATGACGGCAAAGCTCAGGTAGGGGTTGATATCGCCGCCCGCAACGCGGTGCTCGATGCGCCGGGCAACCGGCGGACCGCCGGGAATGCGGATCGCGACAGTGCGGTTCTCATAGCCCCATCCCGCGCCGGTCGGCGCATGGGCGCCGGGCACGAGCCGGGTATAGCTATTGGAATTGGGCGCAAATATCAGCGTCGAGGGCGGCATCGCGGCAATACAGCCCGCCACCGCCGCACGTATCACATCGGTGCCAGCATCGGTGCCGTCGTTGAATACGTTGTGGCCGTCCGCGTCCAGCACCGAGAAATGCATGTGCATGCCGTTGCCGGTGTCATGCTCGAAGGGCTTCGCCATGAAGGTGGCGACAAAGCCATGCCTGCGCGCCAGACCCTTGATCATGGTCTTGAAAAGCCATGTATCATCGGCGGCCCGCAGCGCGGTCTGGTGGTGCAGGGTCAGCTCGAACTGGCCAATTCCGGCCTCGCTGACTGCGGTTTCAACCGGGATATCCATCTCGGCACCGGCCGAATAGAGCGCGCTCAGAAATTCGTCAAAGGCGTCCATCTGGCCAAGCGACAGGATGCCGGGGGCCGACATCCGCCGCCCGCTGCGCGGGTCGCGCACGGTCTTGAGGCTGCGCCCGCTGTCGTCAACAAGGGTGAATTCAAGCTCGGTCGCGGCATCGACGGTCCAGCCGCGCGCGGCGAAGCGGGCAAGAACCGTCTCAAGCGCGTGACGCGGATCACCGGCAAACGGGCTGCCATCGTCAGTGTGCAACACCATCGGCACAAGGCCCTGGGGCACCTCAAGCCAAGGCAGCGGCACCGGCCCGCGATCGGTGGGCATGAGGCGGCCATCAATATCGCCCGACTCGAACACCAGCGGCGAGTTTTCGATATCCGCCCCGAAGATATCAACATTGAGCGACGACAGCGGCATGCGCACGCTGCCATCCTTGAGCTTGCTGGCATGGCTGGCGGGCAGGCGCTTGCCGCGCATGCGACCGTTGAGATCACAGGCGGCCACGCGGAAGGTCTGGAACTGGGAGAGGTCCATTAGAAAAACATCCTGAACATGATTTGCCATAGCCTATCCGGTCGCCCCCGGCTTTGCCAAGATAATTTGATCAAAAAATTCAGAACTGAAATAATGACCCGGATCGGCCGCCCTATTTGACGGCGTTCTGCCAGCGGTTTTCAAGCTTTTCGATCGCCGCAATCCGCTCGCTTGTCTTGGGATGGCTCAAAAGCCAGGCCGGCATCACGCCGCCCGCGCCTTTGGTCAGGGCGTCAAGCTTGGTGAACAGCGACTTTTGCGGCGCGGTGCCAATCCCGGCCTTGGTCAAAAGCGCGGCGGCATAGGCGTCGGCCTCATATTCATCGCCGCGCGACAGGCGCGCCGCCAAAAGCCGGGTCAGCCCGCTGGCGATCCAGGCGCCGATACCGGGCAGAAACCGCGACAGCACCATGGCAAGCGCGGTGCGCAGGGCGTTCTGGCCGGAAAAGTCGATCATCCGGCGGCGCGAATGGCCAAGCGCCACATGGCCAAGCTCGTGCGCGATCACGCTGGCCATTTCATCGGCGGTCACCTCGCCGGTCTGAAACTTGCGATAAAACCCGCGAGTGATAAAAATCCGCCCATCCGGCGCGGCCAGCCCGTTGACCGGGTCAATCTCATAGATATGCACCCGCACCCGTGGAATATCGAGCGCACGCGCCATGCGGTCGGTCATATGCTTGAGCAGTGGATCGGCAAGCTCTGTCGATTGCGCATCAAGCTCTCGCGTGGTGCGCCAGACCGAAAACCGGTACATGACAAGGGCGTAAAGCACCGCCAGAAGGATGGGCGTAAAGCGGATCATAAAGGATATATGGGGCAGGGCGCGTGATCTGGCAAGCGCGGCCTGTCAGGGCTGCGGCCTTACCCCGAACAGCTTGCCCCGCCCAAAACGCAGAACTTGGCGCAATGGGGGTGGTTGAGCTTCACGTCGCGCTCAGCCTCGGCCAGGGTCTCGCCCAATTCGAACTCGGGCGAATAGGGCAGCAGGGTACAGGCCAGAACCGCCGGTTTTTCGGCGCCCTTGCGTTTGACCACCATGCGCGACGAGGCGCACATCGGCTCGCTCGGGCTTTTGCCAAGGATATCCCAACAGGCGGTGGTGATCTCTGGCACCTCGGCGGTTTCATCCATCTCGGGGAAAAGCACCGTCGCGGCGGGATCATCGGCGTCGATGTCAAAGCCATGTTCGGCATAAAGGCTGCGATAGCCGTCGCGCGATTGCGCCTCGCTCTCGCCCCAGACGGTGCGCCCGGCGACGGTCATGGCAAAGCCGTTGTCGCGCAGCCATTGCATACCCTCGATGGTGCGCGCAAACGCGCCCTTGCCGCGTTCTTCGTCGTGCAGCGCCTCGGACCAGTGATCGACCGAAATCCGCAGGGTGATCCTGTCGCGCCAGTTTTGCGCCAGATCAAGCAGACCCGCGCGCATGGATTTGCGCATCATCGGGCGCATGGCATTGGTCAGGATCAGCACCTCATGCCCCGCCTCAAGCGCGGCGCGCGTCATGCCGATGATTTCGGGGTTCATGAACGGCTCACCGCCGGTAAAGCCGATTTCGCTGATCGGCCAGCCGCGCGCGGTAATCTGGCTCAGGTAATCGCGCACCTCGGATTCGGTGATATAGACCAGCGCATCATTGCTGGGCGAACTGAAAATATAGCAATTGGCGCACTCGATATTGCACAGCGTTCCGGTGTTGAACCACAGCGTTTCGGGATGGCTCAGCGCCACGCTGGCACGGGTTTGCCCGTCGGCGGTAACGTCCGGGTCTTGAAACTTGCCAAGATTGGCAGGGCTCGTGACAACATCTTTCATTCTGCAATCCGCTTTCTTTTTGCTTTTTGTCGCCTATCTGCTGCGAACAGGCAAGTGAAGGGGGCTGAGTTGGCTTGACGCCATTGTGAAGACCGCATGTCATGTTAAAGTTGCCCCCCAAGACTCGTCGCCCGACAACGCAGGGTAACACAATACAGGAGTGGTCGTCATGGCGTCGCGAGTGATCCCGGTAGAACCTTTTGATCTGGTGATTTTCGGTGGCACGGGCGATCTTGCCTGCCGCAAGATCTGGCCGGCGCTGTTCCGTCGCTTTGTCGCTGGGCAGATCGAGGGCGATGTGCGCCTGATCGGGGCCGCACGCGGCGAGATGGACAGCACCGGTTTTCGTGATGTCGTGCAGGCGGCGATTGTCGAATTCGGTGGCGAAGAATCTAGCCAAAAGAGAGAGTTATCGAAGTTTCTCAAGTTGGTGAACTATGTCACGCTTGATGCGCGCGGCACTGACGGCTGGGTCGATCTTGCCGGGTTGATGCGGACGGACCGCATTCGGGCGTTCTATTTCTCGGTCGCGCCGTCGCTGTTTGGCGATCTGGCCAAGCGGTTGCACAAACACGGCATGGCGGATGACACTAGCCGCATCGTGGTGGAAAAACCCTTTGGCCGCGACCTTGAAACCGCCCGCGATCTCAACCGGGTTCTGGCGCAGCATTTCGACGAGAGCCAGATTTACCGGATTGATCATTATTTAGGCAAAGAAACAGTTCAGAACCTGATGGCGATCCGGTTTGGCAATGTCCTGTTCGAGCCGCTCTGGAACAGCCAGTATGTCGATCACATTCAGATCACCGTTGCCGAATCTGTCGGTGTCGGCGGGCGCGGAGAGTATTATGACAAATCGGGCGCCATGCGCGATATGGTGCAAAACCACATGATGCAACTGTTGTGCCTGATCGCGATGGAACCCCCGGCGAAATTCGATCCCGACGCGGTGCGCGACGAAAAGCTCAAGGTCATTCGCGCGCTTGATCCGGTCAGAGGCGGCGATGTGGTGCGCGGTCAATACGAGGCGCAGGGCGACAAACCCGATTACCGAACCCAGGCCGAAAACCCCGAGAGCACCACCGAAAGCTTTGTCGCCCTCAAGGCGCTTGTGAGCAATTGGCGGTGGGCGGGCACACCGTTTTACCTGCGCACCGGCAAGCGGTTGCGCGATCGCGCCAGCGAGATCGCGGTGGTGTTCAAGGATGCGCCGCATTCGATCTTTGGCGCCGATGCCGGGCGGCACCGCAATATCCTGACGATCCGCCTGCAACCCAATGAGGGGATCGAGCTTGGCGTGACCATCAAAGAACCGGGGCCGGGCGGGATGCGCCTGATCGACGTTCCGCTCGACATGACCTTTGCCGAGGCATTGGGGCCGGAAGACGCCGATTTTCCGGATGCGTACGAGCGGTTGATCATGGATGTGATCCGTGGCAACCAGACCCTGTTCATGCGCGGTGACGAGGTCGAGGCGGCCTGGGCCTGGACTGATCCGATCATCGCCGACTGGCAAGAGGGCGGCGCCGCGCCGCTGCCTTATATTTCAGGGGGATCCGGGCCTGATGAGGCGCTTATGCTGATGCATCGCGACGGACGCCGCTGGCGGGAGATCAAGCCATGAGTTTTGTAGAATATGCCGATGATGAAATGCTGGCAATCGGTCTGGCCAATGTTCTTGCCGGAGAGTTGCGCTCGGCGCTAGATCATCGTGATCGCGTGCTTTTCGTGGTGCCGGGGGGCACCACGCCGGGGCCGATCTTTGACGTTCTTTGCGACGCAGATCTGGATTGGGCGCGGGTTGATGTAATGCTCAGCGACGAACGCTGGCTGCCCGAGGTGCATCTGCGTTCCAACACGCGGTTGATCCGCGACCGGCTGTTGACCGGGCGCGCGGCCAAAGCCTGCTATCTGCCGCTTTATGCGAGGGCCGAGACCCCCGAGGCGGTTCTGGCCGAGCTTGAGGCCAATATCGTGCCGATGCTGCCGATTGATGTCTGCCTTCTTGGGATGGGGGCGGATATGCACACCGCCTCGATCTTTCCCGGCGCCGACAAGTTGGAAGAGGCCCTGGCGGTACGCGCGCCGGTCTTGGTGCCGATGCGCGCGCCGAAAGTGTCAGAGGTACGGGTGACCCTTTCGGCGCGTGTGCTGGATGGGGCGTTGTGCAAACATGTCGTCATCACCGGTGAGCAAAAGCGTGCAGCCCTTGAGCGCGCCCGACACATGCGGGCCATCGATGCGCCGATTGCCGCGGTTTTGTCCGGGGCAACGGTGCATTGGGCGCCCTGAGGGGCGCCTGAGTGGAAGGTGTCGTGGCAGGTGTTGAAGCTTCTGGCCGAGGTGGCAACCATCAGTGACCAGTTAAATGCCCCGGCGCGCGCCAGTATCACCTAAAGCGCGGCCAACCCTTGTGAGTCGGCCTCGCCTAGGAGTCTATCGGCCTGTCGAGAACAGCTGTCAGCCCTGCTGTGGCATGCTCCGATTGTTCAGCGTTGCGGTTCAGACGCTTGGCACGCAATCGCCTGCAACAGGCTCAAGATCCTGAACCGGGTCACCGGGGGCGCATTCTTCGCCAGTGATCGGATAATGCCCGTCATCGGTACATGCTCCGAGCAAGCCGGTGGTCATCAGCGCAAGCAGAAAGGCAGTAAGTCTGTTCATCATTTTTCTCCTGTTTTCCGGCAGGGCAATGGGTGCCTGCCAGAATCACCCATAGGCGGTTTGGCATTTGCCCACACTGATCTGGAACAAAGTAGAGAGAAGAAAGTTGACTAAAAGTGACCTTTCGCAAATGCGGCCGCACGGACGCGGCTATGATTTGCGCAGGTCAGGCTTTGACCAGACAGGCCGCGTTGCGGTCTGCCACTATGGATGAAAGGAAAAATTATGCGGATTTGGATGCTAATGGCCGCGAGCGCCTCGGTTCTGACGTTGGGTGCCTGTGAGGGAATGTCGCCTGAATCGAGAACAGTTGCCGGTGCCGCCGGTGGGGCTGCGGCCGGGCTGCTCACAGCCGAGGCGTTTGGGGCCGACAACAACTGGCGCCTGATTGCCGCATTGGGCGGTGCTGCTGCGGGGACAATGGTCGCGCAGAATTCAGCGACGGGGAATTGTGCCTATGCCCGCGGCGATGGCACCTATTATAGTGCGCCCTGCCGATAGGCGAGAGAGGGGTGATTTAGGTTTGCATCCCAAGCCACGGACTTTGAACGTAAAAAAGGCGCCCCGGCTTTTGGGGCGCCTCCTGATCCTGGGTCTGGCAGAGGTTAACCGCGCAGAATTGAGCGGCCCGCATACTGCGCGGTTTCGCCAAGCATCTCCTCGATGCGGATCAACTGGTTGTATTTCGCCAACCGGTCCGAACGCGCGAGGCTCCCGGTTTTGATCTGACCACAGTTCGTGGCCACGGCAAGATCGGCGATGGTGGCATCTTCGGTTTCGCCTGAACGGTGCGACATCACATTGGTCATGCGCGCGCGATGGGCCATCTCAACCGCTTGAAGAGTTTCCGTCAAGCTTCCGATTTGATTGACTTTTACCAGCATCGAGTTGGCACAGCCGCGTTCGATCCCCATCGACAGGCGCGCGGGGTTGGTGACGAAAAGATCGTCGCCCACAAGCTGTACCTTATCGCCGATGCTATCGGTCAGGGCCTTCCAGCCGTCCCAGTCATCCTCGGCCATGCCATCCTCGATCGAGATGATCGGATAATCCGCCACAAGCGCGGCAAGATAGGCGACGTTTTCATCCGAGCTTAGCGATTTGCCTTCGCCGGACAGCTCGTATTCGCCGCCCTTGTAGTATTCGGTCGCCGCGCAATCGAGCGCCAGATAGATATCCTCACCTGGTTTGTAGCCCGCCTTTTCGATAGATTTCAAAATGAAATCAAGCGCATCACGGCTAGAGCTAAGGTTAGGGGCAAAACCGCCTTCATCGCCGATCCCGGTCGAGAGACCCGCGGTCGACAGTTCTTTCTTGAGGGTGTGGAAGACTTCGGCGCCCATGCGTACCGCATCGCGGATGTTGTCAGCCGCGACCGGCATGATCATGAATTCCTGAATATCAATCGGGTTATCGGCATGCTCGCCGCCATTGATGATATTCATCATCGGCACCGGCAAAAGCCGCGCCGAGGTGCCACCGACATAGCGATAAAGCGGCTGGCCCGAGAAATCGGCGGCGGCTTTGGCGCAGGCAAGGCTTACCCCGAGAATGGCATTGGCGCCAAGACGGCCCTTGTTGGGGGTGCCGTCAAGCTCGATCATCGCCATATCAAGCGCGACCTGTTCGGTGGCGTCAAACCCGGCCAGCTCTTCGGCGATTTCGCCATTGACGGCGGCGCAGGCCTCTAGCACGCCTTTGCCCATATAGCGGGTCTTGTCGCCATCGCGCCGCTCGACGGCCTCATGGGCGCCGGTCGAGGCCCCGGACGGCACGGCGGCGCGCCCCATTGTGCCATCTTCCAGCGTTACATCCACCTCGATCGTGGGGTTGCCCCGGCTGTCCAGAATTTCGCGGGCGTGAATGTCGATGATGCTGCTCATTGGGATTCCTTGCATGCAATAAAGTTGGCCGTGCCTTAGCAAGTTTCAAAGCGAATGGGAACTGCGACAGGTGGTGCAACAGGGGCGAGCCGTCATCTGCGCGGCAGGCTGATGGCGCTTGGCGCAACCGAGCGGCGGGCCAGTCGGCGTTCGCGCAGGAACGTATAAAGGCCAGAGGCAATGATGATCGCGGCACCTGTCAGCGTCCAGACATCGGGGCGCTCGTCAAAAAGTGTCGTCCCGATGATCAGCGCAAAAACAAGCCGCGAGTAGCGAAACGGCGTGATCACCGCCACATCGCCAAGCCGCATCGCCGCGACAATCGCGTAATAGGCGGCCACGCCGGTGATCATTGCAAAGCTGAAATCGCGCCAATCGACCGCGGTTGGCATCGCGGGCGTGCCCGAGACTGACAACAGGATAATGCCCGCCGGCACCAGCGTGGCAAAGGCATAGGTGGACAACTGCATCGACGAAATGCTGCGCGGCACCGCGCGCGTGGCAAGGTCGCGAATGGCAAGGCCAATGACACCCTGAACGGCAAAAAGCGACGCGGGTTCAAACCCTTGCAGGCCGGGCCGGATCACCATCAAGACCCCGCAAAAGCCGACGAGAATGGCGCTCCAACGGCGCCAGCCGACGGCCTCGCCAAGGAAAAGCGCGGCGCCAAGGGTGACCGCCAGCGGCGTCGCCTGCAAAATCGCCGAGGCCGAGGACAGCGGCGTCAGGGCAATCGCGGTGACAAAGCCGATGGTGCCAATCAGCTCGCCAAAATTGCGCAGCAGCACCGGGCGCGAGATCAGATCGCGCGACAGAAGGCGGTTGCCTTGCGACTTTGCGATCAGGGCAAAGATGATCGCCCCGCCGATGCCAAGGAAAATAAGGATCTGGCCCACCGGCAGGTTCACCGCCAGCCGCTTGATGAACATGTCCTCAAGCGCAAACCCGGCCATCGCCAGAACCATCAGAATGCTGCCGCGCAGGTTTTCCATGAAAAAGCCGTCTTTCCTGTAAGGGCTGCCCCCTGTTAGCCCGGCTAGCACGCCAAAGGAAAGGGCCAAAGCCGAGGCTATGACAGAACGACAATACCGCTATGCTTGGCCTTGTGTTCCGGCTCGACATGGATGGTCACTCGCGCATCGGGCAGGGCATCCATCAAGGCCGCCTCGATCCGGTCACAGAGCATATGCGCCTCGTCCACGGTGGTGGTGCCGGGCATCACAAGGTGGAAATCAATGAAGGTCACCTGACCGGCGTGGCGCGTGCGCAGGTCATGCGCCTCGACCGCGTCACCGCCGCTGGCGGCAAGCGCGATGATCTCGCGGATTTGGGCCAGTTCCTCCTCCGAGACGGCCTCATCCATCAAGCCGCTGAGCGAGTGTTTTATGACACCCCAGCCCGACCACAGGATGTTGAGTGCCACAAGCGCCGCCATGATCGGGTCAAGCACCCACCAGCCGGTGACAAGCGCAAGCCCGACGCCGATCAACACCCCGACAGAGGACACCACATCGGTGATCAGGTGCTTGCCATCGGCCACAAGCGCAGGCGAGCGATGCGCCCGTCCGGCGCGGATTAACACCCAGGCCCAGGCCCCGTTGATCAGGCTGGCACCCGCGTTGATCAGCATCCCGCCAAGCGGCGCCTCTGGCGCATAGGGGGCCAAAAAGCCGCCGTAAGCCTCGCGCAGGATGAACAGCGCCGCGATCACGATCAACACGCCCTCAAGCACCGCGGAAAAGAACTCGGCCTTGTGGTGGCCATAGGGGTGATTGGTGTCGGCCGGGCGCTCGGCCACGCGCAGGGCGATCACCACGGCCAGGGCGGCGGCAACATTGACAAGGCTTTCAAGCGCATCCGACATAAGCGCCAGCGACCCGGTCAGCCACCAGGCGACCGCCTTGAGGCCCATCACCAAAAGGCCGATGATCACGCTGCCAAAGGCCAGCTTCATCACTCGTGTCATCGCGGCAAATCCCTGCCTTGTTGGTTGTGGCGTGACCGTGATCGTTGCGCCCGAGGAACGCACGCTGGATAGCGGCTGGCGACGTGCAGTGCTACCTTTTTTGCCCGGTGCGGCGGTTTAATGCGCCCCGGCGCGCGAAAACAGCTGAATCACGACAATTCCGACAAGGATCATCCCCGTGCCCAGGATCGCGGGCAGGTCCAGTTTCTGACCAAAGACGACATAGCCAATGGCGGCAATGAACACGATGCCAAGCCCCGACCAGATCGCATAGACCACGCCAACGGGCATCACCCTGAGGGCCTGCGCCAGAAGATAAAAGCTGATGCCATAGGCGATCACGACAACCACCGATGGCCAAAGCCGAGTAAATTGCTGACTGGCCTGAAGCGCCGTGGTGCCGGCGGTTTCGGCCAGAATGGCGAGGGCGAGGATCAGGTAAACCTTGGGGATCATGGCGGCGGCCTTTTTTCGGGGGGCGGACTCAGCCCTAACCAGTTTTGCGCAAAAGCGCAATTTGCGAAATCTCTAGACGTGGGTCAGAGGGATTTCGGTGCTGTGCTTGATCTCTTGCATCACGAAACTGGCCGAGACATCGCCCATCGGCACCCGCGCGATCAGGGTCTGATAAAGGCGATCGTAATCGGCCATATCGGCCACCTGCGCACGGATCAGATAATCAAGATCGCCGGACATGCGGTAAACCCCCTGCACCTCGGGCAGGGCGCGGGTGGCGCGGGCGAATTGCTCAAGCCACTCGGCGTCGTGGCGCGCCGCCCGGATTTGCAGGAACACGGTCAGGCCAAGCCCCAGCTTTGCCGGATCAAGCAGCGCCACCCGCGCACGGATCACGCCCGAGGCCTCAAGCGCCTTGACGCGGCGCCAGCAGGCATTGCGCGACAAGCCCACGCGCTCGCCCAGGGCGTCAAGCGCAAGTGTGGCATCGCGCTGTAGTTCCGTGAGAATACGGCGGTCGATATCGTCAATATTGTTCATTACGGCCCTCAGTACTGGGAAGTTATCCCAATAGTACCGCAAGCCTGTGTATCTTTGGGAAAAAATTGCACCGGGTCGCCACTAGATTTGGCCCAAGCGATCAACCAAAGGGGCAGGCTCATGATTTCTAAAGTATTCCTTGATCATCCCAAGAGCGTGGATGAAACCTATCTTGAGCATGCCCGCTTTGCCGGTACGTTCAGCCTGAAACTGTTTGGCGCGGCCTTCGCGGCGCTGATCCATGCGTTTATTCCGGCGATGTTTGACAAAACCGCCAGCCGGATGATCGCCGAGATGTACGCAAAGACCCACAATCGCGGCCAATGAAAACGGGGGCCAAAAAGGCCCCCGCTCTTTGTCGCCTGTAGGGTGGGTGAAGCCCACGCTTCTGTCATGTCATCCGAGAATACCGTTCAGGGTCGCGCTTGGCCGCATGACCGCGACCAACTTGGCCGGATCGGCGTGATAATACCCACCGATGTCGGCCGGGTCGCCTTGCGCTGCGGCAAGCTCGCCGGTGATCTTGGCCTCATTCTCGGCCAGAGCCTGCGCAACCGGGGCGAATTCGGCGGCAAGAGCCGCATCATCGCTCTGTGCGGCAAGCGCCTCGGCCCAGTAGCGGGCGAACCAGTAATGGCTGTCGCGGTTGTCCGGCTCACCGACCTTGCGGCTTGGCGAGTGGCCATTGTCGAGCACGCCCTGGGTCGCGACCTCAACCGCTTCGCCCAGAACACGGGCGCGGTCGTTGGTCTTGGTTTCGGCCAGAAACTTGAGGCTTTCGCCAAGCGCGCAGAATTCACCGAGTGAATCCCACCGCAGGTGGTTTTGCGCCACAAGCTGTTGCACGTGCTTGGGGGCCGACCCGCCGGCGCCGGTTTCAAACAGCCCGCCGCCCTGCATCAGCTTGACGATCGAGAGCATCTTGGCCGAGGTCGCCAACTCCAGGATCGGGAACAGGTCGGTCAGGTAATCGCGCAGCACGTTGCCGGTGATGGCAATCGTGTTCTCGCCCTTGGTGATGGTCTCAAGGCTGGCGCGGGTGGCGTCGCGCGGGGTCATGATCTCGAACTTGTCGGCCACGCCTTTGGCTTCGAGGATCGGCTTGATCATGGCGATCAACTCGGCGTCATGGGCGCGGGCCGCATCCAGCCAGAAGATCGAGCGATAGCCGGTCGCCTTTTGGCGGGCGATGGCGAGGTTGACCCAATCCTCGATCGGGGCCTTGCGCGCCGAGGACGAGCGCCAGATGTCGCCCGCTTCGACGTTTTGCTCGTGCAAGACGGTGCCGTCTTCCAGCACCATTTTCACGGTGCCGTTCGCCGGGATTTCAAAAGTGGTCGGGTGGCTGCCGTATTCTTCGGCCTTTTGCGCCATCAGGCCGATGTTCTGAACCGTGCCGGCGGTCGCCGGGTTCAGCTTGCCATTGGCTTTGAAGAACTTGATCGCCTCATCATAGACCGGCGCATAGCTGCTGTCGGGGATGACACAGACCGCGTCGTGTTCCTTGTTGTCGGGGCCCCAGCCCTTGCCACCGGCCCGGATCAGCGCGGGCATCGAGGCATCGACGATCACGTCGGAGGGGACATGCAGGTTGGTGATGCCACGGTCGCTGTCGACCATATACATCGGCGGGCGCGCGGCCATTGTCTCGTCGATGGCGGCCATGATCCCGGCATTGCCTTTGACCCGCTCAAGCAGATCGCCAAGCCCGGAATTGGGCGAAACGCCAAGCGCGTCCATTTCAGCGCCGAATTTCTCGAACACCGGCGCAAGGAACTGTTTGACCGCATGGCCAAAGATGATCGGGTCAGAGACCTTCATCATCGTCGCCTTGAGGTGCAGCGAAAACAGCACGCCCTCGGCTTTGGTTTTCTCGATCTCCTCGGCAAGGAAGGCGTCAAGTGCTGCGGCACTCATGTAGGTGGCATCGACCACCGTGCCGGCCGGATAGCTTAGCCCGTCCTTGAGAGTGGTTTCGCCATCGGCGGTTTCCAGTACGATTTTGGCCTTGGTGTCTTTGCCGAGGGTCGCGGCGGCCTCGTTCGAGAAGAAATCGCCGCTCTCCATCGCCGCAACGCGGGTTTTGCTGTCGGCGCTCCACTCACCCATGCGATGCGGGTTTTTCTGGGCAAAGCTTTTGACGGCGGCGGCGGCGCGGCGATCCGAGTTGCCTTCGCGCAGCACCGGGTTCACAGCCGAACCCTTGATCGTGTCATAGCGCGCGCGGATGTCCTTTTCGGCCTCGGTTTCGGGCTCTGCGGGATAGTCGGGGATGGCATAGCCCTGATCCTGAAGCTCCTTGACCGCTGCCAGAAGCTGCGGCACCGAGGCCGAGATATTCGGCAGCTTGATCACATTGGCCTCGGGCGTCTTGACCAGATCGCCAAGCTCGGCAAGGTCGTCTGAAACGCGCTGATCGGCGCTCAGGTTTTCGGGGAAGGTTGCCAGGATGCGACCGGCAAGCGAGATGTCCCTGGTGCCGACAGTTATATCGGCAGCGGCGGCAAACCGCTGGATGATCGGCAACAGCGAGGCGCTTGCAAGCTCGGGGGCTTCGTCGACCTTGGTGTAGATGATATCGGGAATAGATTTATTGACCATCGGGCATACCTCTCGATTTGGTTAGGAGCTGTGTTGCGGATCTGGCGCAAAACTCATGGCAGAAACCCGCAGCACGGAATCGTTCGCTTGGGCGGGTCATAGCGTAAAACCGTTCCATATGAAAGACGGTATGCGACAGTATACAAAAATAATTTTCCTCAAACGGTCTGCGCCACCTGCTGTTTGAGCCGGATCATCAGGGCAGACCCTAAAAGCACCGCCACCAGAACGCCGATATGCGAGGGCAGGGGCGTGCCTTGGAACATCTGCCCGATAGGAATGGCGAGGGTCACACTTCCGATGGTGGCCACGGCGCCGACCACGCTTGCGGCGGTGCCCGCAATCGCGCCCATCGGCGCCATCGCAAGCGCATTGAGATTGCCAAGCGTCAGGCCCGCCTGAAAGAAAACGCTGGTCTGCCAGACCAGAAAGACGGCGAATTGCGCCTGCGGCGGCAGGCCGATCATCCACAAGGCAATCGCCAGACATGACAGGATGATCTGCGCGCCAAGGGCAAACCCGACCATCCGTTCCATCCCGAGGCGCATGATCAGGCGGGCGTTGAGAAAGCTGCCGCTTCCGGCCACAAGCGCCATCACGAAAAACCAGCCCGGAAAGCTATTGGCGCGATCAAAGGTCTGCTCGAAGATCGGCTGAACCATGCTGAGCGAGGTGAAAAGTGTGGTCATGCAAAGCGTCTGAATCAGAATGGCAAGCCGAGTCACCGGATTGGCCAGCACCTCGGTTATGGCGGCGATAAGCGGGCGCGCGCGAAACGGGCGGCGGCGCTCTGCCGGCAAGGGCTCGTTCAGGCGCAAGCCCATCCAGAGCGTCAGAATGCCGGCAAAGGCCACGAAAGCGCCAAACACCCCGCGCCAGCCCGCAAGCGTGATGATCCCGGCCCCAAGCAGCGGTGCCATCGCCGGGGTCAGGGCAAAAACCGTCATCACAAAAGACATCAGCCGCGCCATTTCGCGCCCCGAAAACATATCGCGGATGATCGCAATCGAGACAATGCGAAACGCAGCCGCCCCGAGGCCCTGCAAGACGCGCGCCGCCAGAAGCGTGCTCAGGCTTGGCGCGATCATCCCCAAAAGCGCGCCCGCGACATAGATCACCGCGCCGATCAGGATGATGCGTTTGCGCCCGAACGAATCCGACAGCGGCCCGGCCATCAGGGTGCCGACGCCAAGCCCCATCAGAAAGCTGGTGATGATAAGCTGTGCCCGGTTCGGGGCATCGGGCGTCAGCGCCTCGGCGATATGGGGCAGGCCAGGCAGCATGGCGTCGATGGAAAACGCCACCGTCGCCACCATCATCGCCATCATGGCAATGAATTCGGCCTGCGACATCGGGCGCGACGCGGAAAGAGGGGCGGTCATGGCGGATCCTTTGAGCGGAACTATGGGGGCGTCTAACACGTGTCGGGGCAGGCAACCAGATGGGCTTGCTATTAATTGACTAAAAAACTAAGAAATAAAACTCAAGTACCTGATAAAAGGAATCAGATATGACATTCCGCCATTTTTACACCCTCGGACTTGCAGCCTTGATTGTTGTCGGCGCGGTTGCCGTACAGGCCAATCCTGTCGAGCTTGGCACCGGGCGCATGACCTATGAGGTCTTCGAGCAGACGATAGAACACGCCGATCTGGAGAGCTGCCCGGAGGAATTTGACCGCGACGCACAATTCTGTCGCATGACGCTTGCCAATGGCATGGCGCATGTTTTCGTCTTTGACATGGCGGGCGATCAGGCGATGGCGGCCATCAAATCCTATGATCTGAGCCATGGCTTGCCTGCGTTTTAAGGTTTAGTTGGGGGGCAAGTCGCGATTGGCCGAGGGGGGCTCTTCCTCGGTCTGTGTGGCCTCGCCATGTGGATTATGATGATGCCCGAGCCGCGCAATAAGCCATTCGGTATGCTCTTCGCGCTTTTTCACCGCGTAAGACCCGAATTGCTGAATGATCACGGCGAAAATGCCAAGACCGATCATGATAAAGACCGTGGTGCCGATCTTGCCAAGGGCCGTGACGGGAACGAAATTGCCATAGCCTACGGTGGACAGGGTCACGACCGTAAAGAAATAGCTGTCAAGCCAGCTCCAGCCCTCGACCACATGAAAAAACGCCGTGCCGCCCGCGATGATAAGGGTCAGCGTCGCCAATAGGGTCAGGATATTGGCGCGACGCATCAGGGTTTACCTTTCGGCCTCGGCACCAAGTTCGTCGATCACCTTGATCCAGAGATCGGCGGGCTGACAGCCGGGCACGGCATGCTGGCCGGCGACGATAAAGGTAGGCACGCCGGTGATGCCCATGGCGCGAAACTGTTTGTCGCGGTTGGCGATATCCTCGCGGTCTGCGTCCGTTTGCAACAGCCGCAGGATCGTCGCGCCATCCATCGACAGGCTATCGGCGATATCGGCCAGAACCTCGTGATCGCCGATATCGCGGCCTTCCTCGAAGTAGGCCCGGAATAGCGCCATCGCCATGTCGTTCTGCACGTCCTCAATACCCGCCCAATGGATCAGGCGATGCGCGTCAAGCGTGTTGGGCGTGCGTTTGATTCCGGCAAAATCAATCTTGAGGCCGACAGCCTCGGCGCGCTCGACGATCGGGGCATAGGCGCGCATGGCGCCGTCTTTGCCGCCGAATTTATGTTCCAGGTATTCGCGCCGATCCATGCCTGCGGCGGGCATGTCGGGGTTAAGCTGGAACGGATGCCAAGTGATGTCGAACCCATGATCGGGGCGCTCTGCAAGCGCCTGATCAAGCAGGGTTTTCCCGATATAGCACCAGGGGCAGATCGGATCGGAGATGATATCAAGCTTGACCATTCATAGCCTCGTATATGGGCCGCAATGCGCGACGCAGGAGTTTGCCGTTGGCCCCGGTCGGCAGGGCGGTCACGTGAAAATATCCACGCGGGCATTTATAGGCGGCCAGCTCTGCGGTGGCGAACTGATCCAGTGTTTCGGGCGGCAAGGGTTCGGGGCCAGTATAGAAGGCCATGATCAGGTGCGCATCCTGTTTTACTTCGATATCGGTCACGGCGCATTGGGTGATGCCGGGGTGCCGGTTCAGCGCCGCCTCGACCTCAAGCGGCGAGACGCGAAAGCCGCCGGCATTCATCATGTCGTCGGCGCGCCCGAGATAGGTGATTTGTCCATCGCTGTCCATCGCGCCCTGATCGCCGGTCACGAACCAGTCGCCGCGAAATTTTTCCGCCGTCGCCTCGGGGGCATTGAGATAGCCAAGCATCAGGCCCGGATCGCTGCGGTGCACGGCGATGGTGCCCTCATGGCCAAGCGGCACCGGGCCATCCGGCCCGAGAATGGCGATATGGCGACCGGTTTGCGGGCGCCCAAGGCTGTTGTTCGTGGCCGGATGTGCGGGGCTTGAGGAAATGAAGGTCGAGCATTCGGACATGCCGTAAGCCTCGTAAATCGTCGTGCCGGTGGCGTCTTGCCAATGCTGGCGGATCGTCTGCGACAGCTTTTCACCCGCCGAAAGACCGTGGCGCAAATCCGGCAGATCAAAGCTCTGACCCGGCTTTAAGAGCTTGCGGTAAACCCCCGGTGCTGCTGCGAAAATCGTCGCTCTATGGTCTGCGAGCAAGCCCGGCAATTTCTCGGGCGTGATCTCTGGCGCGGGGATAAGGGCGGTGGCGCCGATGGTCCAGGGATCCATCAGCCCGGTGCCAAGCGTATAGGTCCAGTTGAACGCGCCCGCATGGCACAGACGATCGCTCTCGCGCAGGCCATACCAGCCCTCAACCATCATCTGGCGCGCCCAGATCGCACGATGGGGGTGGCACACCGCACGCGGCACGCCGGATGTGCCAGACGTGTAGATGATATAGGCAAGGCGGTTCGGCTCGCCCATGTCGTACTCCGCAGGCGGCAGATTTCGCATTGCCTCAAGCGCGGGCTGTTCGATGATCGCCACATCGGTCTCGGGGCAGGCCACGCCATGCGCACGCAGGATCGCGGCGGGGGTCAACGTTGTGATCATGCGGGCCACCTCGGGCGCGGTCAGCTGCGTCGAGGTCGGCACCGGCACAAGGCCCACGGCAATCGCACCGAGATAGGCAATCGGAAATTCCACCGTGTTATCAAGGCGCATCAACATCCGATCGCCGGGCTGCAATCCGGCGCGCAGCAAACCCGTACCGGTCCCGAGAACGGCGGCTTTCAGGCGCGCGTAGCTCCATGTCTCGGTGTCGTGTTGCCCCAAAACCGTAAGCGCGGTCTTGTCGGCACAAGCATCGGCACGCCCCAGAACATGGGCAGCCAGATTGAACGGATCGGGGCAGGCGGCCTGTGGGCCCTGATTGAAAAGCGATGTCATGCTCACGGCTTAGGCCGGGCGCGGCTTGGTTGCAAGAGCATCGGCGCCTGCGTATAGACCTGTCTCATGACCGACAAAGCCTTGCATTCGCTGATCAGCATCAACCGTGACGACGGCCAGAGCCCCGTGGCAGAGCCGCTGGACCTTGGCGGGCGCGTGCGCGAACTGCGCAAGGCGCGCGGCTGGACGCTTGAACAGGCGGCAAAACAGGCGGGGCTGGCGCGCTCGACCCTCTCCAAGATCGAGAACGGCCAGATGTCGCCGACCTATGAGGCCCTCAAAAAGCTGGCCCTCGGGCTTGAAATCTCGGTGCCACAGCTTTTCACCCCGCCGCAACGCGATCAGATCAACGGGCGCATGGCGGTGACGCGCGTGGGCGAAGGCACACAAAAGGCCACGGTGACCTATGAGCACGAATTGCTCGCCGAAGCGCTCAGCCGCAAGCGCATGCTGCCCTACCGCGCCCAGATCAGGGCCCGCAGCATTGAGGAATTTGACGGCTGGGTGCGCCATGACGGCGAAGAGTTTCTCTATGTGCTGACCGGGGTGATCCGGCTTTACACCGAGTTTTACGAACCCATCGAGATGCGCCGCGGTGACAGCGCCTATTATGACGCGACCATGGGCCATAACGTGGTGTCGATCAGCGCCGAGGATGCCACGATCCTTTGGGTGACGTCGCTGACCTGATGAAAAAAGGGCAGGAATTGCCCTGCCCTTGATCATCCGTCTAGACCCGTCGACCTAGTCCTGAAGGTTGGTTTCCAGCCAGTGTTCAAGCCAGTGAATGTTGTAATTCCCGGTCTGGATATCTTCTTCCTGCAAAAGCGCATTGAACAGCGGAATGGTGGTATCCACGCCATCGACGATCAACTCGCCAAGGGCACGCGCCAGACGGGTAAGCGCGCTTTGACGATCCTTGCCATGCACGATCAACTTGGCGATCAGGCTGTCGTAATAGGGCGGTATCTTATAGCCGTCATAGAGGGCCGAATCCATCCGCACCCCAAGCCCGCCGGGGGCATGGAACTGGGTGATCGTGCCGGGGCGGGGCGCAAAATCAGGCAGCTTTTCAGCGTTGATTCTCACCTCGATGGCGTGACCGTTGATTTGCAGATCGTCCTGGGTGAACGACATCGGCATGCCTTCGGCAACTCGGATCTGTTCCTGGACAAGATCGACCCCAAAGATCGCCTCAGTGACCGGGTGCTCCACCTGAAGCCGGGTGTTCATTTCGATGAAAAAGAAATCGCCCTTTTCATAGAGAAATTCGATCGTGCCGGCACCGCGATAGTTGATGCGGGCCACCGCATCGGCACAGGTCTCGCCAATGCGCGCGCGTTCCTCTTCGGTGATGCAGGGGCCGGGGGCCTCTTCCAGCACCTTCTGATGGCGGCGTTGCAGCGAGCAGTCCCGTTCACCAAGGTGCACGGCCTGGCCCTTGCCATCGCCAAACACCTGAATTTCGATATGGCGCGGCGTGGTCAGGTATTTCTCGATATAGACCTCGTCATTGCCAAAGGCGGCCTTGCCCTCAGAGCGCGCGGTCAGAAAGGCACTTTCCATTTCAGAGGCATCGCGCGCCACCTTCATGCCGCGCCCGCCACCGCCGGCCGTGGCCTTGATGATCACCGGATAGCCGATCTCTTTGCCAAGCGTCTGCGCCTCTTTCAGGGTCGCAACCCCGCCGTCTGAGCCGGGGACGCAAGGCACGCCAAGCGCCTTCATTGTATCCTTGGCGGTGATCTTGTCGCCCATGATGCGGATATGCTCGGCCGAGGGGCCGATGAAGGTCAGGTCGTGATCCTCGACAATCTGCACGAAATTCGCGTTCTCGGACAAAAAGCCATAGCCGGGATGGATCGCCTGCGCGCCGGTCACTTCGCAAGCGGCGATGATCGCGGGGATCGACAGATAACTTTCGCTGCTTGAGGGCGGGCCGATGCAGACCGATTCGTCGGCCATGCGCACATGCATCGCGTCGGCATCGGCGGTGGAATGCACCGCCACCGTTTGGATGCCCATTTCACGGGCGGCGCGGATGACGCGAAGGGCGATCTCGCCCCGGTTGGCCACAAGGATCTTGTCGAACATTGCCTGTGCCTTATTCGATGATCATCAGAGGTGCGCCATATTCGACCGCGGCACCATCTTCGATCAGGATACGTTTCACGGTGCCGGCGCGCGGCGCGGGAATGTGGTTCATGGTCTTCATCGCCTCGATGATCAGCAATGTATCGCCCTCCGCCACCTGGGTGCCGACGCTGACAAAGGCCGGAACGCCGGGCTCTGCCTGGGTATAGACAGTTCCGACCATCGGCGAGGTCACGGCGCCGGGGTGGCTGGCGGGGTCCTCGGTCGGGGGGACGGGCGCGGCGGCGGTCGCGGCGGCAGCGGCTGCGGGGGGGGCGGCGACCGGGGCCGCTGTGATTTGGGTTGTGACGGTCTCACCGCGGCGGCTGACGCGCACGTTCAGGGTGTCGTCTTCGCCATACTCACGCTTGACCGATAGCTCGGTCAGGTCGTTCTCATTCAGCAGTTCCGCCAAGGCCTTGACAAAGGCCACGTCCGATTCATGTGATTTGTTTGACATCAGGTTCCTCGACCAAAAGCGATGGTGCCCAACACGGGCCCAGGGCATTCGTTTTCGCCGCTTATAGGCCATGCGTGAGCCCGAGAAAAGCGGCCATTTGACCTTATATTTGGGCGTTTGGCGATCAAATTACGAGGAGTTTCTTGCAAAACAGCGCAAACGCGCCTCCTTCAGAGCGGCATGCCCGAAAGTTTTGCAACAAGTTCGGCAAGTTTGCGGGCCTGAAACTTTTCCAGCAGGCGGGCGCGGTAAACCTCGATCGTGCGATAGGACAGGCCAAGCTCAAGCCCGATTTCCTTGGAGGTGAGCCCGCGACAGGTCAGGATCGCCACCTCGCGCTCGCGCTGCGTGAGGGGCACAAGCGGACGTTCTTCCGAGAGATCCGAAAACGACCAGATGCCGCGCTGAAACGGGGTATCATGGGTCACCGACTGACCGCGCACCCGGCACCAGAACAGCGTGCCATCGGCGCGTTTCATGACCCGTTCATCGGCATAACGCCCGGTTTTTCGCATGATCGCAAGGCTGCGCTCGCCAATCCGGCGATAATCCTCGATCGAGGGGTAAAACCGCGCCAGCGGAACGCCGGGATAGGCCTCGGGGGTGTCGCCAAAGATCGCGGCAAACTGCTGATTGCACTGCCGGATGATGCGATGTTCAAGCACCGCAAGCCCCACGGGGGCATGATCGAAGGCAAGCTGTTTGATTTGCATGCGCCCTTTATGCCCGTTGCGCGGGGGCGCTCCAAGGGAATTGCGTAGATATACGGAATTGAAGCCCGGCGCAGGGAATGCTTTGGTGCCCGAGAAACAACGGGGGCGGTGCGGATGAATATCGGTGTCTGGCTGGAACGCGCGGCGGCACGCGGGCCGGGGCGGCCTGCGATCTATCTCGGGGCAGAGCAGGCGTTTGATTATGCAGGCTTTGACGCCACCGCACGCGCGGTGGCGGGTGGGCTTGTGGCGCAGGGGATAGAGCCCGGCGACAGGGTGGCGATTTTCATGGCGAACAGCCCGGCCTATCTTCTGGCGCTTTATGGCGCCTGGTATGCCGGGGCCGCAGTGGTGCCGATCAATGCCAAACTGCACGCCGCCGAGGCGGGGTGGATCATAAGGGACGCGCGCGCGCGGATCGTTCTGGTGACCGACAGATTGGCGCAGGGCCTTGGCGATACCGGCGCGGCGGTGATTGATATCGCCGCTGGCGATGCCGTGATGGGCGCGCCGGTCACGGGCGTTGCGGCGCGCGCGCCGGATGATCTGGCCTGGCTGTTTTATACCTCCGGCACCACCGGGCGCCCCAAGGGGGTGAGGATCACCCACCGCATGCTGGTGGCGATGTCGCTGGCCTATCTGGCCGATGTGGATGCGGTCAGCCCAGAGGATGCAACGCTTTATGCGGCCCCGATGAGCCATGGCGCAGGGCTTTATGCGATGGTGCATGTGCTGCGCGGTGCGCGCCATGTCTGCCCGCTGTCGGGCGGGTTTGACGAGGCCGAAATCCTCGACCTCGCGCGCCATCATGGCCGGGTGCATATGTTCGCGGCCCCCACGATGGTGAAACGCCTGACCGCGCATGCACGTGCAACAGGCGCGACCGGCGAGGGGCTGCGCAGTGTGATTTACGCAGGCGGGCCGATGTATCTTGCCGATATCATCGAGGCGGTCGATCACTTCGGCGATATCTTCATTCAGATTTACGGCCAGGGCGAATGCCCGATGGCGATCACCGCCTTGCCACGCTCTGATGTCAGCGACCGAAGCCACCCCCGCTGGCGCGCGCGCCTTGGCTCGGTCGGGCGGGCGCAATCGGTGGTCGAACTGCGCATCGGTGACGGCGAGGGCCAGGAGGTCGCGCGCGGGCAGGCGGGCGAGATCATGGTGCGCGGCGACGCTGTCATGCCCGGCTATTGGCACAACCCCGAGGCCAGCGCCAAGGCCTTTGCCGGGGGCTGGCTTTTGACCGGGGATATCGGGGTGATGGACACGGATGGCTATGTCACGCTTCAGGATCGCTCCAAGGATATGATCATCTCGGGCGGCAGCAATATCTATCCGCGCGAGGTGGAAGAGGCGCTTTTGACCCATCCCGCCCTGTCCGAGGTCTCGGTGGTGGGGCGTGCTGATCCGGACTGGGGCGAGGTGGTTGTGGCCTTTGTCGTGATCGCGCCGGGGGCGGTGCTGGACGTGGCGGCGCTTGACGCGCATTGCCTTGCCCGGATCGCCCGGTTCAAACGGCCCAAACAGTATGTCGAGTTAAGCGACCTGCCCAAGAACAATTATGGCAAGGTTCTGAAAACCGAGCTGCGCGCGCGGCTGGACGGGTAAGATTCTTTGCGAAAAATCTTGGGCATTTTCTTTGAAGAAGAAAATGGGGCGCCTTGCGTTTGAGGGGTAAAGGCCTTAAATGCGCCCGACGCGGTCGCAGCCTACCCGCTTAAAACAAGGACTGAAAATGGATACGATTGTCATCTGCTCGGGCGGGCTCGATTCGGTGTCGCTTGCGCATAAAGTTGCCGCTGAACACACTCTCAAAGGGCTTTTGTCCTTTGACTACGGTCAGCGCCACGCCAAGGAACTGGGGTTTGCCGCCGCCTGTGCGACGCGCTTGGGCGTGCCGCATGAGGTTATAGATATCCGCGCCATCGGTGCCGCCCTTGGTGGGTCGGCCCTCACCGATGATATTGCCGTGCCAGACGGGCATTACGCCGAAGAGTCGATGAAAGTGACCATCGTGCCCAACCGCAACGCGATCATGCTAACGATCGCGTTCGGCATGGCGGCGGCGCAAAAGGTGGATGCGGTGGCCACGGCGGTGCATGGCGGCGATCATTTCATCTATCCCGACTGCCGCCCCGGTTTCATCGACGCCTTTCAGACAATGCAGGATCGTGCCCTTGAGGGCTATGCCGATATCCGCCTCTATACCCCCTATGTGAGCGGGTCGAAGGCCGATATCGTCACTGATGGCGCGGCCCATGGCACGCCGTTTGCGCAGACATGGTCGTGCTACAAGGGCGGGACAAATCATTGCGGGCGCTGTGGCACCTGCGTTGAGCGGCGCGAGGCGTTCCATTCGGCCGACGTCATCGACCCGACGCTTTATGATGACCCGGACTTCTGGTTGACGGCCTTGGCCGCGCGGGGGGCCTGATGTATCGGATCAGCAAGGAATTTCACTTTTCGGCCTCGCATCAACTCAAGGGCCTGCCCGAGGATCACCAATGCGCGCGCCTGCACGGGCACAACTATATCGTCGTCATCGAACTGGCCTCGCCTGCGCTTAACACGCATGGATTCGTGCGCGATTACCTCGATCTGGCGCCACTGAAGCATTATATCGACGACACCCTGGATCATCGCCACCTGAACGATATCCTCGGTGACGATTGTGTCACGGCCGAGCGGATGGCGAAGCATTTCTATGACTGGGCCCATGCCCGCTGGCCCGAAGTCTCTGCCGCCAAGGTCAGCGAGACGCCCAAGACATGGGCGGAATACCGTCCGTGACCACCGGGGATAAAATCCGCGTTTCCGAGATCTTCGGCCCCACCATCCAGGGCGAGGGCGCCTTGATCGGTGTGCCCACGGTGTTCGTGCGCACGGGGGGCTGTGATTACCGCTGTAGCTGGTGCGACAGCCTGCATGCGGTTGACGCCGAGTACCGCGACACCTGGAAGCCGATGGCGCCTGCGGCAGTGATGGCCGAGATCGAGGCGCTGTCGGGTGGCGCGCCGCTTATGGTCTCGCTCTCGGGCGGCAACCCGGCGATTCAGCCGCTTGGCGCGCTGATCGAACTGGGGCAGGGCAAGGGGTATCGTTTCGCCCTTGAAACCCAGGGCTCGCTCGCGCGCCCCTGGTTCGGTGACCTTGATATGCTGGTGCTCAGCCCCAAACCCCCCTCAAGCGGGATGCCGGTGGATTGGCAGATTTTCAATCACTGCGTTGCGGCGGCGGCCGAGGCAAAGACGGTGCTCAAGATCGTGGTGTTTGACGAGCAAGATTACCAATGGGCGCGCGAGGTTGCAGGGCATTATCCCGATCTGGCGGTCTATCTGCAACCGGGCAATCACACGCCGCCACCGCCGGACGATGATGCGGCCGTGGTTGATCAGGAGGGCGTGGACGCGCGGATGCGTTGGCTGGTGGACCGTGTGATCGAGGATCGCTGGTTCACGGCAAAGGTGCTGCCGCAACTGCATGTGATGCTTTGGGGCAATAAACGCGGCGTTTGACAGGAGCGATTAGGATGAGCGACGAAACAATATATAGCAATCTCAAACAGTTGGGCGGCGCCACTTTTGTACCGCAAAACCCGCAGGAGGCCGTGCTTGAACGGGTGCAGAACCCGCAAGGCGATGTGGCTTATAACGTCCGCTTCACCGCGCCCGAGTTCACCTCGCTTTGCCCGATGACCGGGCAGCCGGATTTTGCCCACCTGGTGATTGATTACGTGCCTGGCGACTGGCTGGTAGAGAGCAAATCGCTGAAGCTCTTCCTCGGCAGTTTTCGGAACCACGGCGCCTTTCATGAGGATTGCACGGTCAGCATCGCCCGCCGTCTGGTAGACTTCCTCGATCCTCAATGGCTGCGGATTGGCGGCTATTGGTATCCGCGCGGTGGCATCCCGATTGATGTGTTCTATCAGACCGGCCCGATGCCCGAGGGTGTCTGGATTCCCGACCAGGGCGTGCCGCCCTATCGTGGACGCGGCTGATATTTGCCCGTCGCGTTTCTTCTGGCCTGAAATATCCCCGCCGGAGGCTCCCGGCATTCGCCAAACACGCGAAGGTTCGAGCGATCGGTGCCATAACACCTTCGGAATGACGCTGATCAAGAGGCTATGACGGCCTGCGCAGCATGGGGTGGCCCTCTGCGACCGGTCTGGTCGGATCAGTGACCACGGCAGGGTTTTCACTGGCGTTGACGGGCGGTTCGGCCGGCGGGATTTTGACTTGCACAACCGCTTCGAACAGGTGCTGCGGTTCGGCACTGGCGGCCCGGTGGCGCGCCCGATCTTCGGGTGTTGAGCTTCGCAAGGGGCCGTTATCAAGCGCGGTTGCACGGGTTGTCGTGTCTGGCGGCTGGACGGAAAATTGCGTGCCCGGTGTGATGACGTTCGAGGCCGCTGCCGGTTCAATGGCGCGCGTCGTGGTCTGTGTCGGGTCCGTCCTGCTTTGCGGCGTTGGGGCCAATGGCAGGACTGGCGATGAAATTGCGGTGAACATGGGTTTCCTCGTCCAAATTCGCCTCCGCGTTCGATAGTAAGGCTTTCTTCACGGATCGCGAACCGATTTCGACCTCTCTGGTTAATGAAACCATAAGAATACCCCTGCCCGGGAGGGTCCGAACAGGGGCAAAGCGCGCGTTACCTCTGATGTCTTGGGGCTTAACCCCGGTTCATCCGGTTCTCGATCAGCTCGTCCACAACCGACGGATCGGCCAGGGTCGAGGTGTCGCCCAGGGCACCAAAATCATCCTCGGCGATCTTGCGCAGAATGCGGCGCATGATCTTGCCCGAGCGGGTTTTCGGCAGGCCCGGCGCCCATTGGATCAGGTCCGGCTTGGCAATCGGGCCAATCTCGGTGCGGACCCATTTTTCAAGCTCTTTGCGAAGCTCGTCCGTCGGCTCAACGTCGTTCATCAGGGTGACATAGGCATAGATGCCCTGACCCTTGATGTCATGCGGATAGCCAACCACGGCGGCCTCGGCCACCTGGGCGTGGGCGACCAGGGCCGACTCGACTTCGGCGGTGCCCATCCGGTGACCCGAGACGTTGATCACATCGTCGACGCGCCCGGTGATCCAGTAATAGCCGTCTGCGTCGCGCCGACAGCCGTCGCCGGTGAAATAATAGCCTTTGTAATCCGAGAAATAGGTTTTCTCGAAGCGCTCGTGATCGCCGTAGACCGTGCGCATCTGCCCCGGCCAGCTATCCTTGATGCAAAGCACGCCTTCGGCCTCGGTCTCGTGAATTTCCGTGCCCGATGTCGGATCAAGAATGACCGGCTGAACCCCAAAGAACGGGGTGGTGCAAGAGCCGGGCTTGGTCGCGGTGGCGCCGGGGAGGGGGGTCATCAGGTGGCCGCCGGTTTCGGTCTGCCACCAGGTGTCGACAATCGGGCATTTGCCCTTGCCGACCACCTCGTTGTACCAGGTCCAGGCCTCGGGGTTGATCGGCTCGCCGACGGTGCCAAGCACCTTGAGGTCACTGAGGTCGCATTTTTCGACAAAGGAATTGCCCTGTCCCATCAGTGCGCGCAAGGCGGTGGGCGCGGTGTAGAACTGGTTGACCTTGTGCTTTTCGCAGACCTGCCAGAAGCGGCTGGCGTCGGGATAGGTCGGCACGCCTTCGAACATGATCGTTGTCGCGCCATTGGCCAGCGGGCCATAGACGATATAGCTGTGGCCGGTGACCCAGCCGACATCGGCGGTACACCAGAACACATCGCCGGGGTGGTAATCAAACACCAGCTCTTGCGTCATCGCGGCATAGACGAGATAGCCGCCAGAGCTGTGCACAACGCCCTTGGGCTGCCCCGTCGAGCCGGAGGTATAGAGAATGAACAGCGGATCTTCGGCGTTCATTTCCTCGGGCGGGCACTCGGCGCTGACCTTGGCGGCCTCTTCATGCCACCAGAAATCAAGGCCCTCGCGCCATGCGATCTGACCGCCGGTGCGTTTGACCACAAGGCATTTCACATCGTCCACATCATGCAACAGCGCCTGGTTGACGTTGTCCTTGAGCTTGGTCGCCCGACCACCGCGCGGTGCGTGATCTGCGGTGATCACAACCTTGGCGTCACAGCCATTGACCCGCGCCCCAAGCGCATCTGGGCTGAAACCGGCGAAAACGATGGAATGAATGGCGCCGATGCGCGCGCAGGCCAGCATCGCATAGGCGGCTTCGGGGATCATCGGCAGGTAAAGCACAACCCGGTCGCCGCGTTTGACACCAAGACCCTTGAGGACATTGGCCATCCGGCAGGTGTTGTCGTGCAGCTGTTGATAGGTGATGTGAAGCGCGTCTTCATCAGGGCTGTCGGGCTCCCAGATGATCGCGGTTTGATCGCTGCGGGTCGCCAGATGTCGGTCGATGCAGTTGGCCGCGACGTTCAGCGTGCCGTCAGAGTACCAGTTGATCGCGACACTGCCGAGGTCAAAGCTGACGTCCTTGACCTTCGTGAAGGGCTTGATCCAGTCGATGCGCTTGCCATGCTCGCCCCAGAACGCCGCCGGGTCGTTGATGGAGGCGTCATACATTTCCTGGTATTTCGCGGCGTCGATATGGGCGTTGGCCGCAAACTCGGCAGAGGGGGGATATTTGGTGTCGGACATGTCGGACCTTTCTAATCGGGGGCAATCAGAACACGATGCCCGCCCCCAATCAAAAAGGCGATATGGGGCGGGCGATCCCTGTCAGATCGCGAGATACTCAGCGCGCAGTTCTTCGTTTTCAAGAACCTCGGCGGCAGTGCCGTCAAAGACGATGCTGCCAGTATCCAGAATGACAGCCCTGTCAGCAAGTTCAAGAGCGCGCACCGCGTTTTGTTCAACGATCACCGTGGTGATGCCCTGTTCCTTGATGATGCGCAGGGTTTTTTCGATCTCGTCAACGATCACCGGGGCAAGCCCCTCATAGGGTTCATCGAGTAGAAGAACCTTGAGGTCACGCGCAAGCGCGCGCGCCACGGCCAGCATCTGTTGCTCGCCGCCCGAAAGGGTCACGCCCTCTTGTTTGCGCCGCTCGGCAAGACGTGGAAACAGATCATAAAGCCGCTCAAGCGACCAGCCGATCGGCGGGGCGATCTGCGCCAGTTGCAGGTTTTCCTCGACCGTGAGGCCGGGAATGATACAGCGATCTTCGGGCACAAGGCCGATCCCGAGCGAAGCCGCCTGATGGCTTGCCATGGTGTGCAGGGGCTGGTGATCCAGCCAGATTTCGCCCTTTGTGACCTGCGGGCTGTCCATCCGCGCGATCGAGCGCAGGGTGGTGGTTTTACCCGCCCCGTTGCGGCCCAAAAGCGCGAGAATTTCGCCCTCATGCACGTTGAAGCTGATGTTTTGCACGATATAGCTCTCGCCGTAATAGCTTTCCATGTTCCACACGGAGAGAAAGGCGGGGGCGGTTTCGGCGTGGCTGTGACCTTTGGAAAAGTCGGGTTTGACGTTCATGGTCCCTGTCTCCTTCAGGCGTGTTCGCCAAGATATGCTTCGCGCACCTTGGGATGGCCCTTGATGTTTTCGGGCGTGTCTTCAACCAGCGGCGTGCCCTGGGCCAGAACGGTGATCCGTTCGGCCAGGCTGAATACCACATGCATGTCATGCTCGATGATCGCGATGGTGATGTCGCGCTCGTCCTTGATCTGTTTCAGAAGGTCGATGGTGTTGTTGGTATCGGCCCGCGCCATGCCGGCGGTCGGCTCGTCGAGCAACAACAACCGGGGGCTTTGAGCAAGGCACATGCCGATTTCCAGCCGCCGCTTGTTGCCGCGCGACATCGAGGCCGAGTGATCATGGCGCGCATCGGCCATGTTCAGGCTTTCAAGCATGTGTTCGGCCTGTTCGACGATCTCTTTTTCGTTTTCCGAATTTTCAAACGCATGCATGCGGAACACGCCGTCACGTTTGGCAAAAATCGGGATCATCATGTTTTCAAGCACCGTTAGATCGCCAAAGATTTCCGGGGTCTGGAACACGCGGGAAATACCCATCTGATTGATCTCGAAGGGCTTGCGCCCCAGGACCGACTGGCCATTGAACATGACGCTGCCGGTGTCGGGAATAAGCTTGCCGATGAGAACATTGAGCAGGGTGGATTTGCCCGCGCCGTTCGGTCCGATGATCGCATGCACAGAGTTTTCCGCGACGCTCAGGTTCACATCCCCAAGCGCCTGGAGCCCGCCGAAGCGCTTGTTGACGTTTTTGACTTCAAGAATACCCATAGCTCCGTCTCCTTATTCGGCGGGGGTGGATTGGGTCGATTTTTTGGCCTCGTCCCCGGATTTTTTGCGGCGGAACAGACGGCCGATGCGTTGACCGCCCTCGACAAGGCCACCGGGCAGGAAGATCACCACCAGCATGAAGACAAGACCAAGCGTCAGGTGCCAGCCTTTGCCGACGAAGGGATGCACAAGCGTGACCACCAGATCCTCAAGACCATCCGGCATGAAGCCAAACCAGGTGTGCAGCACGCCATCGTTGATCTTCGAAAAGATGTTCTCGAAGTACTTGATGAAACCCGCGCCCAGAACCGGGCCGATCAATGTGCCGGCACCGCCAAGGATGGTCATCAGAACCACTTCGCCAGAGGCCGTCCACTGCATGCGCTCGGCGCCTGCAAGCGGGTCCATCGAGGCCAGAAGACCGCCCGCAAGACCGGCATACATGCCCGAGATCACGAAGGCCGCCAAAGTATAGGGGCGCGCGTTGAGGCCGGTATAGGTCATCCGGGTGTTGTTGGACTTGATCGCCCGAAGCATCATCCCGAACGGCGAGCGGAAGATGCGGATCGCCAGATAAAAGCTGATCAACATCAGGATTGCACAGAGATAATAGCCGTTGTTGAACTGGAACGCCCAGGGGCCCACAACCATCTCATAGGTGTCGCGCATGTCCAGACCAAAGAAGTTGGTCACCGGGATGCCACCGCTTTCGGTGCGGCTTGCCCCAAGGATGCGCGGATCGTCAAGCGTAAGCTGCAAGCCGGTTTCGCCATTGGTGATCGGTGTCAGAACCGAATAGGCGAGGTTAAAGCTCATCTGCGCAAAGGCCAGCGTCAGGATCGAGAAATAGATCCCCGAGCGACGCAGGCTGACAAAGCCGATGACGACGGAAAACAGGCCCGCCACAATCACGCTCAGCACGATGGCCGGAACCACGTTCATCGACAGAAGCTTGAACATCCAAACCGCCGAATAGCTGCCGACACCCAGAAAAGCGGCGTGACCGAACGAGAGATAGCCGGTCAGGCCAAACAGGATGTTGAAGCCGATGGCAAAGATGCCGAAGATCACGAAACGCTGCATCAGGTCGGGATAGCCTGCGTTGAACTGCGCCAGCGAACTATCGCTTGGAAACGGGTTCAGGATGAACGGCGCACAGAGCGCAAGAAACGCAACGATCAGCAGGAGAGACAGGTCTTTTTTGTTCAGTCCGAGCATGAATTAATCCTCCATCACGCCTTTGCGACCCATCAGGCCACGCGGACGAGTGAGCAGAATGATAATGGCCACCAGATAGATGATGATCTGGTCGATGCCGGGAATGATCGACTTGATCTCGTTCATCGAGGCGAAGCTTTCCAGAATTCCGAGCAGAAAACCGGCAAGCACGGCGCCCGGAAGCGAGCCCATGCCACCGACAACCACCACCACGAAGCTCAGCACCAGGAAATCCATCCCCATGTGATAGTTGGGCGAATTGATTGGCGCATACATGACCCCCGCAAGCCCCGCGACCGCGGCGGCGATGCCGAACATGATGGTAAAGCGTTTGTCGATATTGATGCCCAGAAGGCCCACGGTTTCGCGGTCCGCCATGCCGGCGCGCACAACCATCCCGAAGGTGGTGAACTGCAAGAAGGAAAAGACCGCACCGATGATGACGGCGGCAAAGGCGAAATATACAAGGCGCCAGTAGGGATAGATGATCGCGTTGGCCTCAAAGCCAAGCAACATCCCGAAATCGAAGCTGCCCTTGAACACGTCGGGCGCGCCGGTCGGGATCGGGTTGGCCCCGTAGAAAAACTTGATCACTTCCTGAAGCACGATCGCCAAACCGAAGGTCACAAGGATCTGGTCGGCATGCGGGCGCTTGTAGAAATGCTTGATAAGCCCGCGTTCCATGATGAAACCGATGCCGATCATGATCGGAATGGAAAACAGGATCGCAAGCGGTACGGCCCAGTCGATGATCGACGCGCCCACCTCTGGTCCGAACCATGTCTCGACATAGGTCGTCTTGACCTTCATCGGATTGCCGAGAAAATCGGTTCTGGTCGGGTCGATTGTCTCAAAGCTGATGTTCAGGATGCGCTGAAGCGTGACCGCGCAAAAGGCGCCGATCATGAAAAGCGCGCCATGCGCGAAATTCACAACGCCGAGCGTGCCGAAGATCAGCGTCAGGCCAAGCGCGATAAGCGCATAAGCCGAGCCCTTGTCGAGCCCGTTTAGAATTTGGAGAATGATTGCGTCCATTGTTCCCACCCATGGGTTAAAGGCGATGGTGGTCTGTCCGAGTCCTTGCCGTCATGACCGGCCGCGCGGGATGCACACGGCCGGTCTGATCCGACAGGTTACGCGCCGGGGTTACAGTTGCCCAGTGCGCCGCCTGCGAACATCGGGTGATCGGCAGGGTAGGTAACCTGTGCTGCCGGTGTCACTTCGACGACTTCGAGAAGGTCGAATTCGCTGGTCGGGTTTTCTTTCCCGCGCACAACCAGAACATCTTTGAAGCACTGGTGATCGTCCGCGCGGTAAAGGGTCTTGCCATTGCCCAGACCGTCGAATTCAAAGCCTTCGAGGGCTTCGACAACGGCGCAGGGGTTGAAGCTTCCGGCGCGCATCACGGCATCTGCATAAAGCAGGGTCTGGCAATAGACGGTATGCGCGGCCTGGCTCGGCGGGAAGCCGTATTTTTCACCGAAGGATTTGACGAAGGCCTTGGAGGCGTCATCCTGTAGCGACCAGTGCCAGTTGGTCGAGCCGTGAATGCCTTTCACGTTCTCGCCGGCGCCACGGGCCATCAGACGCGAATAGAGCGGTACGACGATTTCGAAGTTCTTGCCGTTGACCTGCTTTTCACGCAGGCCGAACTGAACCGCGTTGGTCAGCGAGTTCACCATGTTCCCGCCGTAGTGGTTCAGAACCAGAACATCGGCGCCCGAGTTCAGAACCGGCGCGATATAGGACGAGAAATCGGTCGCGGCGAGCGGTGTGCGCACCTTGTTGACGGTTTCCCAGCCCATGGCCTCGGTCGCGGCCGCGATCGATTCTTCCTGGGTCCAGCCCCAGGTGTAGTCTGCGGTCAGGTGATAGGCCTTGCGCTCCGAGCCGTAAAGCTTCTGAAGCACCGGCGCCAGAGCGGCGGCGGACATGTAGGCGTTGAAGAAGTGACGGAAGCCGTTGGCCTTCTTGTCTTTGCCGGTGGTGTCGTTCGAATGGGTCAGACCCGCCATGAAGATCACGCCGGCCTCCTGGCAGAGACCCTGAACAGCCACGGCCACGCCCGAGGACGAGCCGCCGGTGATCATGATTGCGCCGTCTTTTTCGATCATCGACTTGGCCGATGCACGGGCCGCGTCAGATTTGGTCTGGGTGTCGCCGGTGACGAATTCAACCTTCTTGCCCAGGATGCCGCCGCCTTGCAGGACTTTGGAGCTGAAGGTGTTCATCATGCCGCCATCGCCGCCACCGTTCAGGTGCTCGACGGCAAGCTGATAGGCGCGCAGTTCGTCTGCACCCTCGTCAGCATAGGGGCCGGATTGGGGAACGTTGAAACCGAGCGTCACGGTGCCGCCGGTCGGTTCGTTGGTGAAAGCCGAGGCGCTGGACGCCGTAAAGATCGTCGGCAGAGCAAGACCGGCACCAGCAAGCGCGCTGGTCTTCATCAGGCCCCGACGAGTCAGGTTCGAGTTGGACATAGATTCCTCCCATTGATAATTCTCGGGAAGGGCCTCCTCTTGCGCCTCCCCAAAAGGCACTGTCGTGCTGCTTTAGTATGAGGGGGGCTAAGAAAATTAGGCAACAACTGCTTTTGACAGAATAATTAATTTGTAAATTTATAGACATTATCGAGTGAAATATTGTAAAGAAAATTTCAAATGCGGCATGAAGTCGCTTTAAACGCAGGGAAATTTTCATGTCAGAGCGGCTGATGATCGGGACGCGGATCCGGGAACGGCGGATTCTCGGCGGGATACGTCAATCCGATCTCGCGCGTCAGGCGGGGATATCGCCGTCCTACCTCAATCTGATTGAACACAACAGACGCAGAATCGGTGGCAAAACCCTGCTTAAACTGGCCGAGGTATTGAATGTCGAGCCCGCGCTTCTGTCCGAAGGCGCCGAGGCGACGCTGATTGCGGGCCTGCGCGAAGCGGCGGGCGAGCAGGACGGGATCGGCGCCGAGCTGAGCCGGATCGAGGAATTTGCCGGGCGGTTTCCGGGCTGGGCGAAATTGCTGGCCGATCTCTATCGGCGCAACGAGGCGCTTGAGCGGACGATCGAGACCCTGACCGACCGGCTTGCGCATGATCCATTTCTTGCCGATTCCCTGCACGAGGTGATTTCGGCGGTGACCGCGATCCGCTCGACCTCGTCGATTCTGGTCGAGACCGAGGCGCTTGAACCGGAATGGCAGAACCGCTTTCACCGCAATATCAATGAAGACAGCAGCCGCCTCACCGAGGGCGCGCAATCGCTGGTGCGCTACCTTGAGGGGGCGCCGAACATGGATGCCGAAATCAAGTCGCCACAGGATGAAATGCACGCCTTTCTTGCGGCGCGGGGGTTTCACTTTCCCGAGCTTGAGCGCGACATCGCCGGGCCACGCGATGTCACGCGCCTGATCGAGGGCGAGGGGGCAACCCTGTCGAGCCCGGCGCAAAGCCTCGCGCGCGACGTGTTGCTGCGATATCTGACCGATGCCCGCAGCCTGCCGCTCGAGTCGCTGCTTGACTGGATTGCAAGCCTCGGCCTGCACCCTGATCGTCTCGCCGAGGCGAGCGGCGTTGATCTGGCCACGCTGTTCCGGCGTCTGGCGGCTATGCCCGAGGAGGCGGTCGGCCCGGTCGGGCTGGTGATCTGTGATGCCTCGGGCTCGCTTGTGTTTCGCAAACCCTTTGATGGCTTTGCCATGCCCAGAATCGCCGGGGCCTGCACGCTCTGGCCGCTGTTTCAGGTGCTGGCACAGCCCCAGACCCCTCTTCGGATGCGTCTCAAGCAGGTCGGGCGCGGCACCGAGACGGTCGAGGCGCTTGCCGTCTCGGCCCAGGTGATCGCCCCGAGCTTTGATCGCTCCGCCCTGATGCAGGCGCATATGCTCTTGCTGCCTGACCGGCCCGACGCCGATACCGAGGCGGTGGCGCTGCGCGAGGTCGGGGTGAATTGCCGGATATGTTCGCTGGCCAGTTGCGTCGCGCGGCGCGAACCGTCAATCATTTCAGACGGTTTTTGACAGGCTGCATCAGTTTGTGGATAGTTGCATGATGGTTCTGCCGTTATGACATCGGAGGGGAGGCCGATTGCATGGGAAAAAAGGTTCTGCTGATCGAGGATGAGCCGAATATAATCGAGGCGGTCAGCTTTATCCTGTCGCGGGACGGTTGGGAGGTGAAAACCCATTCCAACGGGCATGATGCGATGCAGGTGGTGCGCATGCGCGCGCCCGATCTGATCATTCTGGATGCGATGCTGCCGGGGAAAAGCGGCTTTGACATCCTGACGGAAATTCGCGGCGACGCGGCGCTTGGCGCAACGCCGGTCCTGATGCTGACCGCGCGCGGCCAGACCAAGGACCGCGAACAGGCCGAACGCGCCGGCGTGAGCCAATATATGACCAAGCCGTTTTCCAATGCCGATGTACTGGCGGCGGTGCGCGCGCTTGTCACCCCATGAGCCCCGAGCGCGGCCCGGTGTTTCTGGCGCGGCGCACCTATCGGCGCCGTCGTCTGGCCGATGCCGCGCGGCTGTTGCCGATCATCGGCACGGTTTTGATCTGTATCCCGCTGTTGTGGCAGGGCGAGGGCGCATCGGGGGCGACCCGCACCACCATGGCGATGTTCTATATTTTCGGTCTGTGGGTGCTCTTGGCGCTGATCGCCGGAATTGTTTCGCATTATCTGCGCGCCTCTGAAAACGAGGAGCCGCCGCGCGGGGTAGGGGATTAAGCCATGTCGATCATGAATGTGCTTGCTCTGGTCTGTCTGCTTTATGTGGTGTTCCTCTTCGCGGTCGCCTTTGGTGCGGATCGTGCGGCGCGCCATGGTCGCGGCAAGTGGCTGCGCTCGCCCTATGTCTATACCCTGTCGCTGTCGATCTATTGCACCGCTTGGACGTTTTATGGCGCGGTCGGCTTTGCCGCGCGCTCTGGCCTTGAATATGTGACGATCTATCTCGGCCCGACGCTGGTCATGGTCGGCTGGTGGTGGACCCTGCGCAAGATGGTGCGGGTCGGGCGCAGTCAGCGGATCACATCCATCGCCGACCTGATTTCGTCGCGCTATGGCAAGTCGAACCTTCTGGCGGTGTTCGTGACCATTCTGGCGGTGATCGGCGTCACACCCTATATCGCGCTGCAACTGCAATCGGTGACTTTGTCGTTTGCGGCATTTTCCGAGACGGAACAGGCGGGCAACGGCTTGCCGGATATGCAATCGACGGCGCTTTGGGTGGCCATGGGCCTGACGCTGTTCACGATCCTGTTCGGCACCCGCAATCTTGATGCCAACGAGCGCCATCACGGCGTGGTCATCGCCATCGCGGTCGAAGCGGTGGTCAAGCTTTGCGCGCTGCTGGCGGTCGGGGCCTTCGTGGTCTGGGGCCTCTCGGACGGCGTGGGCGACACATTGGCCCGTATCGACGCCTCCGAGATTGCCCGCTTTGAGGTGCCGGGTAGCCGCTGGATCGGCCTGACCATGCTGTCGGCGGCGGCGTTTTTGTGCCTGCCGCGGATGTTTCAGGTGATGGTGGTTGAAAACGAGAACGAGGAACACCTGCGCACCGCCGCCTGGGCGTTTCCGACCTATGTCATGCTGATGAGCCTGTTCGTGGTGCCGATTGCGGCCGTGGGTCTTGATATCATGCCGACCGGGTCCAACCCCGATCTCTTCGTGCTCACGCTGCCACTTCAGGCGGGGCGCGACGGGCTTGCGATCCTGTCGTTCCTCGGCGGGTTTTCCTCGGCGACCTCGATGGTCATCGTGGCGGCGATTGCGCTGTCGACGATGGTGTCAAACCACATGGTGATGCCGATCTGGCTTTATTTCACAGGCGCGTCCGCCGTGATTTCTGGCGATGTGCGCCATGTCGCGCTTCTGGCGCGCCGCCTGAGCATCGCTGGGGTGGTGTTCTTGGGCTACCTCTATTTTCGCGTGACCGGCGGCGGCGCCGCCCTGGCGGCCATCGGGTTGATCTCATTCGCCGGCGTGGCGCAGTTCCTGCCGGCCCTGATGGGCGGGCTGTTCTGGCGCGGGGCCACGCGCACCGGCGCATTGGCCGGGCTTGGGGTTGGCTTTGTGCTTTGGCAATACTGTCTGTTCCTGCCAAGTTTCGGCCCCTCGATAATCATGCCGCAGAGCGTTCTGGAGCAAGGGCTTTTCGGGCTGAGCTGGCTGCGCCCGCAGGCGCTTTTCGGGGCGCGGGACATGGACCCGCTGGTGCATGCGATCCTGTGGTCGATGCTGTTGAACACGGGGGCGTTTGTGCTTGGTTCATTGCTGAGCTTTCCGAAACCGATCGAGCGGTTGCAGGGCGCGCAATTTGTCAATGTGTTCGATCATTCCTCGACCACCGGCGGCTGGTCCGGGGGGATGGCGCAAAGCGAAGACCTGCTGATCATGTCGCAACGCATCATGGGGGCCACCGAGGCGCAGGCGCTGTTTGCACAGGCGGCCCGCCGACAGGGCCTTGCCGGCTATCTGCCCGAACCCTCGCCGGATTTCCTGCAAGAACTGGAACGCGAGCTCTCTGGCTCGGTCGGGGCGGCGACCGCCCATGCGATGATCAGCCAGATCGTCGGCGGGGCTGCGGTCTCGGTCGAGGATCTGATGGCGGTGGCGGATGAAACCGCGCAGATCATGGAATATTCCAGCCAGCTTGAAACCCAGTCACAGGAACTGGCCCGCACCGCGCGCCAGTTGCGTCAGGCCAACGAAAAACTGACGCAGATTTCGGTGCAAAAGGACGGGTTCCTGAGCCAGATCAGCCACGAATTGCGCACGCCGATGACCTCGATCCGGGCGTTTTCTGAAATTCTGCGCGACACCTCTGATCTTACGGCCGAGGAGAAAAGCAAGTATTCCTCGATCATCCATGACGAGGCGGTGCGTCTGACCCGGCTTCTGGACGATCTGCTTGATCTGAGCGTGCTGGAAAACGGGCAGGTGGTTCTGAACACGCAAACCGGCATGTTGAGCAATCTTCTCGATCGCGCCGAACGCGCCGCCGGGGTGCAGGGCGGCACCCTCAAGGTCAAACGGAATCGCGACGCCGAAGCAATCGAGCTTAGCACCGATCTTGACCGGCTGGGGCAGGTGTTCATCAATCTGATCGCAAATGCGCGCAAATACTGCGATGGCGACCCGCCGGTTCTCAGCATCCGCACGCGTGTGCTCGATGGGCAATTGGTGATTGATTTCATGGATAACGGGTCGGGCATTCCGTTGGACAAAGAGGCGCTGATTTTTGAGAAATTCTCGCGCATCGGGCAAACCAAGGTCGGGGGGGCGGGGCTCGGGCTGGCGATTTGTCGCGAGATCATGACCCGGCTTGACGGCTCGGTCAGCTATCTGCCAGGGCAGAAAGGCGCGGCCTTTCGGGTAAGCTTGCCGCTGCCGCGTCGCATCGCCGCGCAATAATCTGTCACTCCTAAAGGAATTGGTAACCAAGCCCGCACTAGGGTGGTGGTGACAGTACAAGAGACGGGCAGCGGCGGGCGTCATGGGATCGCAGGATCGAAATTCAGTTATTCATCGCAAGGCGCAGGCCGCCCGTGGTGGGTTTGATTCGCGGCTCATGTCGCCCGCCCGTGCGCTGCGGCTCTCATTGGCGCGCACCGCCGACACATTGCTTGACCTCGCGCTGACGGTGGTCACGGTCGAGCAATTGCGGGTTCCGCTGAGTGAGCTTGCAAAAACCCTGGGCGACGAAGGGCTGCTGTTGCTGCTTGAAGGCGAAAATGGCCAGCGCGGCGCGCTGTCGCTTGATCCACAGTTTTTGGCAGGGCTAATCGAGGTTCAGACCACCGGCGCCGTGCGTCAGGGCGCGGTCGAGCCACGACCGCCAACGCGTACCGATGCGGCGATGGTGGCCCCGCTGATCAATGCGCTTCTGAGCGGGTATGACGAACAGATGGCCGGCGGGGTTGAGGGCTATCAGCCCCGCACCTTCGAGTTTGGCGATATGGTCGAGGATACCCGTGCCCTCGCGTTGGCGATGACGGCGCCGGATTACGATTTCTTTCGCATCACGGCCGATCTGGGCCCGGGGGCGAAAACCGGCTGTCTTAGCCTTTTGTTGCCGGTTGCGGCCCCGGTGGCGGCCAGGCCCGACGGCAAAAAGGCTGCCGCGACAGGGCCGCAACGGGGCATCAGGGATGTGGCGATCAACGCGCCAATCGTGCTTGATGTGGCGCTCGCGCGGGTCAGCCTGCAACTCAAGGACGTCTGGGCATTCAAGCCCGGCATGCTTGTGCCGGTGTCGCCCGACTGCCTTGGCTCGGCGCTGGTTCTGGGCACCACCGGGCATCTGGTGGCCGAGGCGCGGCTTGGCCAGATGAACGGCTGGCGGGCGGTGCGTCTTGTGTCATCCGCGGCGGCGCCGCTGCCTGATCTTGAGGCGACAGACACCGCGGCACCGCAAGAGGTAAGCCCACCGGCCAACCCCACACCGCCGGTGAAGGTGCGCAAGGTGGCGGATATCCCCGAGGTGGTCGAACCGCCCATCGTCGACGATTCTGATCCTATCGCCGAAATGGCAGGCGCGGGCGATCTTATCCCTTATGAATGATCCGCGCCCGACAATGTCTGGCTCTGGCCAACATCTCCGGCGCGCCTGACTGGTCGATTGATTTGTGTCAAAGTCCTCTGCGCGCCGCTGCCCTAGGGTATGGGCCAGCATGGAGGATCGTCATGATGAACACACAGAAATATCGCGATGCACTGATGGCACGTCTTGGCGAACTCGACACGCGCCTGCACGCGATTGAGGGCGCGCTTGATTCGCAAAAGTCCAAGGATTGGGATGAAATGGCGGCCGAGCGCGAAGATGACGAGATGCTTGAGCATCTCGGTCAGAGCGGTCAGGACGAAATTGCGCGGATTCGTGCCGCCCTGGAGCGGATAAGGCAGGGCAGTTATGGCACCTGTACCGGCTGCGGCGAGCAGATTGCGCCGGAACGGCTTGATATTTTGCCCGAAACGCCACTTTGCCGGGCATGTGCCGCGCAACAAACCTAACGCGCCGTCATATCTACGTCATCGACAGACGTTATTTCTATCACTATGACGGATTTCTCGTTAAAGTTGTGTTATCATTTGGGAGGATGACCATGTCCACGACCACGACCGAATTTGACCGCTTGCACCAACAGATCGCACAGGCCGAGAGCGCAACCCGCTATCGCTATGAGCCACAGGTGCGTCGCATGATCGAGCGCAAGGCCGCCTCTGGCGAGGCCATTCCCGAGGCGACAAAGCGCCTGCATCAGGAATTGCTGTGCGAGGCGATCGAGGCGCAATTCGACAACATGCCGGTCTGATCTTTCGGTTTGCGCCGCCCGGCGCTTGCGTGTGCGTCAATTCCCCGTAGTAATTGACATGGTAAACAGGCGTTTCGGGCGGATGTGATGTGACTGGGCAAATTCAAAGCGAGCGCCGTGATGGTGTGGCTGTCCTGCGGATGGACCGGCCCGTGGCCAATGCGCTTGCGCCCGAGTTGCGCGCCGATCTGTCAACCGCCCTTCGCGAGGCCGCAGAGGACGACGCTGTTCGTGCGGTTGTGATCTGCGGGGCGGGGCCGGGGTTTTCCTCGGGGGTCGATCTTACGGAATATGACGGCCCGCTGGTCAGCCCCTGGGTCAGCGCGCTTTGCCGTGATATCGAAGAGTTTCCAAAGCCCGTGGTGGCGGCCTTGCACGGCTCTGTTCTTGGCGCGGCGGTCGGGCTGGCGCTTGCGGCGCATGCCCGCGTGGCGCAGGCCAACACACGGATGGCGCTGCCGGAAATCAGCCTTGGCATGATACCGGGCGCGGGCGTGACACAGCGCGCGCCGCGTCTTGTGGGCGCACAGATCGCGCTTGAGCTGATGCTGGCGGGCAAGCCGGTTGTGGCCTCTGATCCGCGTCTCCGGCTGTTTTTTGATCAGATCACCGCGGATGACCCGCAGGTCGCGGCGATCACGCTGGCGCGCAAACTGGCCGACAAGGGCAGTTGGGTGCGGACCCGTGACCGCGAGCGCGGGCTATCCGATCCCGTTGGCTATCAACGTTCGCTGACCCTTGTGGGCGAGCGTCTGGCCGGGCAGGGCGGGGCGGGGGCCGACATCCTGCGCGCGGTCGAGGCGGCACAGCTGTTGCCGTTCGAACAGGGGCTGGAATTTGAACAGGTGTTGTTCGAGGATCGCCTGCAAAGCCCCGAGGCGCGCGCGCAGCGCCATATCTTTGCCGCCGAGCGGCGCGCGGCGATCATGCCGGAACTGGCGCAGGCCACGGCACATCCGCTTGGCCGGATCGCGCTTGTCGGCGGGGATGCCGACGGTTTGGCCGATCTCGGGGTGCTGTTTCTTGATGTCGGCAAAGAGGTTCAGGTTACGGATGATGATCTGGCGCAGCGTCTTAAGCGGGCTTTTGACGAGGCGCTCGACAAGGGGCGGCTAGACGCGGCGGGGCGCGAGGCCCGGCTTGCCCGCCTCACACAGGGCGCAAAAGATGGCTGGGCCGACCTTGTGCTTGACGCGCGCAACGACCGGGCGGCGGACCGTCCCCTGCCGATACCGCGCGCGAGTGGCGTGGTGGCGCGGCTTGAGACCGGCGCGGGGCTGGCCGATGCCGACCTCGGGGTGCGGGTCTATCGCCCGGCCCATAGCCTGCGGGTCGCGGAAATTGCCGTGGCGGCGGGAACCCCGCCCGCCGCCGTCGCCAGCCTTGCGCGCATGTGCGCCGATATGGGCCGCGTCGCGGTGCGCGCCGCCCAACCCGCCGCCGGTGCGGGGCTGGGGCATGGCATGACGGCAGCGCTATATCTTGCGGCGCTTGATCTGAGGCGCGGCGGGCTGACGCCGCTGCGGGTGGATCAGGCGGCACAGCGCATGGGCCTGCGCGCCGGGCCGTTCCTTATGATGGACAATGAAGGGTTGGCGCAGGTCGAGCACCGATTGCGGCGCGTGGCAGGCGACATCGGGCTGAATGATGGCTGGGCCGGGCCATTGGAAGAGCGGCTTGCCAAGGGTGCCAAGGGGCGTTCCGTCGGGCGTGGGTTTTACGATTATCCCCCCGAAGGGCCACGCCCCGCCAAGGGGTTGGCCGAGACCGGACGTACGATTGCCGAGGTGCTTGGCGAGATCGCGCCGCGCCATGCGCTTCACGCGGCGCTGATCAATGCTGCCGCACGGTTGCTGACGGCGCAGGCGGTTCAGCGGGCCTCGGATATTGATGTGCTCATGGTGCGCGGATACGGCTATGAAAGGGCGCGCGGCGGGCCCCTCATGCAGGCCGATCAACGTGGCCTCATGGCGATCCTGAAAGACATGAAGGCGCTTGCCGCGCGCTCTGCCCCGATCTGGGCCCCAGAGCCGATGATCCTTGATTTCGTCAAGAACGGGCAGGGGTTCTTTGGTCGCGCGGGCGCCGCCTATGACGTTGCGCGAAAAGATTGAAGCGATAGCAACGCCCGGCGGGATGATTGCCCGCTTGATAGAGCGCATAGATACCGGCCCTGCAAAGACAGCGGAATGGCCTGCAACTGCTGCTCAGGCAACTCAACAGTCAACGGGTCAAACTCGGGACTCAGTCATGCGGTGAATGTTACATGACTCCCGAGAATTTTCGTTTTGTTTTAGGTGACTGGCGATCCCGGGAGGACTCGAACCCCCAACATCCTGATTAGAAGTTATTACCCTCGACTTCGATATCGCCCTATATCACCACATAATGCATTGATATAAAACATTTATTCGTTTTGTGGATTCGATTTTGGCCAACATCACTATTGCACCACGCAGTCAGAACACGGTCTTTCTCCCGTTCGGCTGCGCAACATTAGGATAGTCGACAAAATGAAAACTCACCTCACTGAAACTCTCATCAAAAACTCCCACTGGACAGGCAAAGAGACCCGACTGGTAGATGAAACGCTTCCAGGTTTCTACGTAGCGATCAACAAACAAAGCAAGACATACAAAGTGAAGGCAGACCTTTGGGTTGGCACACCAGGCCAAAGAAAAAAAGTAAGAAGTATTAACCAAGCCTTTAGCGGGACCCAGGAACTTTCTCTCCGCGAGGCGAGAACAAAAGCAAGTGTCTATTTGGCGCAAATCAAGTCTGGTTCGGACCCTTTCAGAAAAGTTGAGACCTATGACTACACCGTGGGGAAAATCCTTGAAATTTTTATTCTCTCGAGGATCGAGAAAGGCCGGAGACCGGCCACTATTCAAGGGTACGAAAAGATGGCTCGCTACTATTTGAAATCCATTCTCCACGAGTCGGCGTCCGGCTACGAGCTTCACAAGGCCTACGAGTTCCACAAAAAGATAACCAAAAAACACGGCGCGACCTCTGCTGATAAAGCAATAAAATTGCTGTCTTCCGCTTATCGCCACATTCGCCCAAGAACGCCATCGGGGACCATTGACCACAACCCGTTCGAAGGATTCGAATACAACAATCCTAAAAGAACCCCAGGCTACACCATGACCCTTATGGAACTGCCAAATTGGTATGGACAGGTAGAGCTGATAAAAAATCCAATCAGAAAGGGATTCCATCTTTCGCTTCTGTTTTCTGGGATGAGAAAGCTGACAGCCTCACAGCTGGAACATGATTGGGTGGATACGGAAAAATGCTGCATCAACATCCCCTGCGAGGCCATGAAGAACGATGAAGAACTCACCCTTCCTGCGTCCGATCAACTTTTAGAAATCCTTCAGACCGCATCCCGAAACAGCCGTCGCATGTATCCGCGTTCTCCTTGGATTTTCCCAACGATTGGAAGCGATGGTAACGTTAAGCCAATTCAAGTCGCCCGGGAGAAGATCTTAGGAAACCGTACAGGTCATGTCCTGCGACGGACCTACCGTACGGCGGCAGCGTTGCCTGGAATTGCAGATCGCAATGGGGATTTGCTCATTGGCCACAAAATTCCTGGAATCCGGGGACGTTACATCGATGAGCCGCAACTTTTTGGTGATCTGTTGCGGGACCAAAGGGTAATCGCAGCCTTCATTGACACCCACATGTTCGGAGAATGACATTTTCCCTCCCCCGGCACAGCAATATCCGCCGGGGGAGCCATTCGAGATGAAAATTCTGACCACACGAGGGAAATTATGAAAGTTAGATTAACCGACAAAATAGTATCTTCCTACAAGTGGGACGGCCACGAAACCATTGTTAGAGATTTAGAACTAAAGGGCTTCTTTCTATCAATCGGTAAGTCAAAAAAGTCGTTCAAAATTCAAGTGGATGTAAATGTCGATGGCAGAAGGAAAACTGTTCGTCGTACGATCGGAACCTTTGAAAACACAAGTGTCAGTGTTGCTCGAAATGTTGCAAAAAATCTAATATATCAGATTAGAAACCCATCAGAAGACCTGTCGAAGAAGCCAGATTTAAATTCCTTCTCCGATGCCGCAAGAATTCTCATACTGCAGAAATACAACGAAAATTCTTGATCTCATAGAAACCTAACTCTTCGAAGGGTTGGCGAGTATTTCGAACCTTGGCGGGAAACTCCACTTGAAAAAATCACAACAACCGATGCTATCACGCTTCTTGAGGACATCAGAAGCCGCGAAGCAGCATCTTCCGCTAAGATCTGTGCTCGCCTGTTACTGAATCTGTTAAAATATGATGAGTGCAATTGCCTACCGACCATCAGTGCGGACCAGGTTGAAAAATTCCATGACGCGCAGTCCAATGATTATTCAAGCAGCAACAGCATACCCCATTCGCAGTTATCCGAATGGCATGCGGACGTGATGAAGCTTCGCAGCGTGCAGCGCCAAAATATGCACATGTTTCACTTATACTCTGGGTTGCGCCCCTCGCTATTGGCGTGCCCCCGTCGGGTGGTCCAGGTTAATTGTTAGTGCATTGTGGGCCTCTGGTCTATCGGAACGATGCTTTCTGGCGCGGGCGGTCGATGACCTAATGCGCTGTGCGGCCTGACGGTGTTGTAGTGGATTCGCCATTGCTCGATCAGTATTTGTGCCTCGCGCAAGGTGTAGAACATTTCGCCATTGAGCAATTCGTCGCGGAAACGGGCGTTGAAGCTTTCGCAATATCCGTTCTGCCAAGGTGATCCGGGTTCGATGTAAGCCGTCTTGGCACCGACGGCAGCGATCCAGTCCCGCACCTTCTGAGCGATAAATTCCGG
>NZ_FOVP01000041.1 GCF_900115165.1 Roseovarius lutimaris
CGCTATGAGGATGTTTACGCCCGCTCATAAACCGGGCGTTTGCGCCCCTCACCCCTGATGCTCGGCGCCGATCCCCTGAAACATGGCGCGCAGATCGACAGTGCTTTTGTTGCCGATCGCGTCATAGTTTGTCTTGAGCCAGGCCTTGGCGGTGTCGCGCCCGATGTCGCGCAGGCGGGTCAGAAAGGCCCATTCCACGTTCATCTTCGACGAGGCGCCCATCGGCTTGAGCGCGTCCTCGTTTTCCATGATATGCACCCGCACGGGGCGATAGTGATCGGTGCTAAGCTTGCCGTCGCGGATCAGCCGATCCACGAAATCAATCGCGCGCAATTCCTTGAGAAGGCTGGAATTAAAGCTGATTTCATTGAGGCGATTGTCGATTTCCTGCGGCGTGCGCGGCGCGCCCTTGCGTTCGATCGGGTTGATCTGGACAACCACGATATCGTCGGTTTCAGTCTCGCCATATAGTGGGAACAGCGAAGGATTGCCCATATAGCCGCCATCCCAATACGGTACGCCGTCGATCTCGACCGCCTGATAAAGGCTTGGCAAACAGGCCGAGGCCATGACCATATCCGAGGTCAGCTTGTCACGTGGAAAGACCTTGACCTTGCCGGTCTCGACATTGGTCGCCGAGATGAAAAGTTTGAACGCGGTGCATTTGCGCACCATCTCGAAATCAATGCTCTCCTCGACCAGATCACGCAGCGGATTGATGTTCATCGGGTTGAGCTGATAGGGCGAGGCAACCCCGGAAAGCGCATTCATGAAGTGGTAAAACGGGTTGTTCTCAAGCCCCCAGTTGCCGGTCAGACGGTCCATCGGGGTGCGTTGCAGCGGGCTTTGCTGCGCGCTCTTGCTCATGCAGCGCCAGAAATAATCAAGCGCCGCGCGCGCGCCGTCCGGCCCGTCGCGGGTATAGCCGTCGGCCAGGGCCACGGCGTTCATCGCCCCTGCCGAAGTACCCGAGACCCCGGCGATACTCAGGCGCCCGTCTTCCAGAATGTGATCGAGCACCCCCCAAGTGAACGCGCCATGCGCGCCCCCGCCCTGCAAGGCCAGATTGATCGCTTTGGTGGTTTTGCTCATCGGTACTTTATCCTGCATCCAAAGGGGGAAGGGCTATTCTGCATTTATAGCGATATCAGGCCAGGTAGCCATGCACCACCCGGCTATAGGCCCGAGAGGTGATCCGGTTCGCTTGAACAGTATCGAGCCGTTTTTTTGAGCATGTCATTCAAAAGCGGGAACCGGTTTTGAGCGTCTCGAACATGCGACATCCACCCGTTCATGCCGCGACCGGGATTGGGTGCAGCAAGGCCCAAATGCCCGAATACGATTCTACGCAAAAGAAAAACGCAGGCCGTGGCCTGCGCTTCAATGTGGTGCAATCGAATGCTTGTTAACGGCTCGACCGCGAATTTTGAACGCTTTCAGCGTCGCATGAGCCATTCTGCCTCGCAAGAGCTATTTTGAGTTAAGTTGGCTATGATGAATGCACCCCTGTCGAGGGGATTGTGGAGTTTTAGATGCGGCTTGGTCTTGTTCGCGAAGGCTACGGGCGGCTTGGTCTGACCGCGACAACCCGGATATTTGCCGCACTTGAGGATCATGTCTGCACCTATAATGAGGCTGTTGCGTCCTGCGGCTGGCGTCATTCAGACGGGCCTACAGGGGAAGGGTTGGAAAACCTGCCGTACTACGGCGAAATTCTGGATCGCCATGTCATTTCGGGCACCGGGATAAAGACCGACGATGACATCACCCGCTATGGCCGTATCACCAATCCGACCGTCCATATCGGTCTGAACCAGCTGCGTCGTCTGGTGAACAAGATCATTTGCACCTATGGTCGCCCCGACGAGATCGTCGTTGAACTTGCGCGTGATCTGAAACAGTCCGAGGACCAGAAACGCGAGGTGCAAAAAATCATCAAGCGTAACACCGATGCGGCAATTGCGCGGGGCAAGAAGCTGGTCGAGGATCTGGGTCAGAAAGATACCGGTGCCAACCGGATGATCCTGCGCCTGTGGGAAGACCTTGGCCATGATGTAATGACCCGGAATTGCCCCTATACCGGCAAGCGGATCAGCGCGACAATGCTGTTTGACGGCTCCTGCGATATTGATCACATCCTGCCCTATTCGCGCACATTGGACGACAGCTTTGCCAACCGTACGTTGTGCCTGAAAGAAGCCAATCGGCAAAAGGCAAACAAAACACCGTGGGAGGTTTGGGGCGATACCCCGCAATGGGAGGTCATTGCCGCCAATCTCAAAAACCTGCCCGACAACAAATCCTGGCGCTTTGCCCCGGATGCGATACAGCGATTCGAGGGTGAGAATGACTTCACCGCCCGGGCGCTCAAAGACACGCAATATCTGTCACGCATCGCGCGCAGCTACCTTGATGCGCTCTATAATGGCGGCGATGGCAAAAGCCATGTCTGGGTTGTCCCCGGTCGTCTGACCGAAATGCTGCGCCGTCATTGGGGCCTGAACGGCCTTGGAGCCCTGACAGACTGCGATGCTCAGACTGTCAAAGCCAAAAACCGTACCGACCACCGGCACCATGCCATTGATGCCGCCGTTATCGCCGCCACCGACCGCAGCCTGATCAAACGCATCAGCGACATGGCAAAGCGCGACGAAAAGGCCGGGGCCGAAGAGATTGCCCGCTCTGTGCCACCCCCGTGGGAGGGTTTTCGCGGCGATATCGCGGCCCGGATCCGGCGCATCATTGTCAGCCACCGCGCCGACCATGGGCGCATCGACCCGGCTGCGCGCAAGTTAGGCAAAGACAGCACCAGCGGGCAGTTACACAATGACACCGCCTATGGGCTGACGGATGCGGGCACGGTGGTTAGCCGCAAACCGCTCATGTCTCTGAAACCAAATGATATCGGGGTTACGACACGCGGTGCTAATATCCGTGATCCACAGCTGCAAAAGCATCTGCTGCGTGTCACCCGCAGGCTGGAGGGAAAAGCGTTCGAAAACGCTCTGCTGGATTTCGCAAACACGCGCAAATTGCCCGACAACAGCGACAACCCGTATTTCGGGCTCAGACGTGTACGGCTCGAAGAGACCTTACAGGAAAGCGCCCGGATCGAAGTGCAGGATCAGAATGGCACGTCATTCAAAGCCTACAAAGCTGGAAGCAATCAGTGCTACGAAATCTGGCGCTGCCCTGACGGGAAGATCAAGCCACAGGCTATTTCAACATATGAAGCCCATCAAACGACGGTCGAGCGCAAACCCCATCCTGCTGCAAAACGACTTTTGCGCGTTTACAAGCGTGATATGGTGGCGATCGAGCGCAATGAGCAAATCATCATTTGCTATGTCCAGAAACTGGACGTTGCCAATGGCCTGTTTCTGGTCCCTCATACAGAAGCAAACGCCGATGCTCGCAACTCCGACAAAACGGATAGTTTCCGTTTCATCCAGATGAGTGCCGGCCCCCTCATCAAAGCCAAAGCGCGTCGAATTCACGTCGATGAAATGGGCCGCATTCGCGACCCCGGCCCACCCAGGTAGCAACTTGATTCGGTGTTTTGACGAATAACATATATACTCCAATGTGTTAGCGATTCGCATGGGGGCGTGAAAGGCTAACCAGTGGATCAGATCATCGACATTGCGACCGATGGGCGCCACCTGTCGCGCGACCGGGGATTCATGAAAGTCTCCGAAGGCGGAACAGAGATTGGGCGCACGCCCCTTGACCAGATCGCGGGTGTCATCGTGCATGCCCATGGCACAACCTGGTCCACATCCCTTCTGTGCGAACTGGCAGGCCGCGGCGCGCCGGTTGTGCTCTGCTCCTCAATTCACGCGCCAAAATCTGTTTTGTTACCGATTGAGGGCCACCACGCGCAAGGCGCACGTATGCGCGCACAATGGCAGGCCAAGACACCGCTGATCAAACAGGCCTGGAAGCAGATTGTGACTGCAAAGGTGCTGATGCAGGCCGCAGCACTTGCGGCAATTGGTGAGCCCCCCTGAGCCGCTGACACTGGCCGGATTGGGCACATGAGCCAGCCCGCAACCTTCCTTTCAGGATACCGTCTCATGTGGGTACTTGTGATGTTTGACCTCCCCACTGATACCAAACCGCAGCGCAAAGCGGCCGGTGATTTCCGAAATTTCTTGCGTGATGAAGGCTTCGAACGCAGCCAGTTCTCGGTTTATGCGCGCTTCGTCAATGGCAAAGAGGCCTTTGCCACACGCGTGAAGCGAATCTCACGTCATCTACCCGATACTGGTGATGTTCTGATGCGATTCGCGCCAAAACCCTTGAATAGCCTTCGGATAAGAACCTGTATTATCAGGGCCTTACCCGAAGAACTATTGTAGCCGTTCAAAATTCACAGTCCAGCCGCAACGTGCGGGCTGGGTTAAAGGCCCAGTTTCTGCGTGATGATCTGGTTCACGGCCTTGGGGTTTGCCTTGCCGCCGGTGGCCTTCATCACCTGCCCGACGAACCAGCCCGCAAGCTTGGGATTGGCCTTGGCCTTTTCGACCTGCGCGGGGTTGTCGGCGATGATCTGATCCACCGCGGCCTCGATCGCGCCGGTATCGGTGACCTGTTTCATGCCTTCGGTTTCGACAATCTCGGCCGGATCGCGACCCGTGGTATAGGCGATCTCGAACACGTCCTTGGCAATCTTGCCGCTGATCGCATCCGAGCCGATAAGATCAACGATTCCGCCCAGTTGCGCCGGGGTTACCGGGCTCTGGGTGATGTCCAGATCGTCCTTTTTCAACCGGCCAAACAGCTCGTTGATCACCCAGTTCGCGGTCTGCTTGCCATCGCGCCCCTGCGCCGCCGCGTCGAAAAAGGCGGCGTTGGCCACATCGGCGGTCAGCACAGAGGCGTCATATTCGCTCAGGCCGAACTCTTTGACAAAGCGCGCCTTTTTCTCATCCGGCAGCTCTGGCAGGCGCGCGGCGATCTCGTCGACCCAGGCCTGATCAATCTCCAGAGGAAGCAGGTCGGGATCGGGGAAATAGCGGTAATCATGCGCCTCTTCCTTTGAGCGCATCGAGCGGGTTTCGTTCTTGTCGGGATCGTAAAGCCGGGTTTCCTGCACCACCTCGCCACCACCCTCGACAATCGCGATTTGGCGGCGGGCCTCGACCTCGATCGCGGCCTGAATAAAGCGCATCGAGTTCATGTTCTTGATTTCACAGCGCGTGCCGAGATGCGCGAAATCCTGGGTTTCCATGTATTTCTCGTATTGACCGGGCCGACAGATCGATACGTTCACATCGGCGCGCAGGTTGCCGTTTTGCATATTGCCATCGCAGGTGCCCAGATAGCGCAGGATCTGGCGCATCTTGGTGACATAGGCGGCGGCCTCTTCGGGGCCGCGAATATCGGGGCGGCTGACGATCTCCATCAGGCAGACACCGGTGCGGTTGAGATCGACAAACGACATCGTCGGGTCCATGTCGTGGATGGATTTGCCGGCGTCCTGCTCCATGTGAATACGCTCGATCCGCACAAGCCGCGCGATCCCCGGCGCCATATCGACGAGAATTTCACCCTCACCGACAAGCGGGTGATAAAGCTGTGAAATCTGATAGCCCTGCGGCAGATCGGGGTAAAAGTAATTCTTGCGGTCAAACGCCGACCAGAGGTTGATTTTCGCCTTGAGGCCAAGGCCGGTGCGCACCGCCTGTTCGACGCAGAATTCGTTGATTACCGGCAACATGCCCGGCATCGCCGCATCCACAAAGGCCACGTTCGAATTCGGCTCGGCGCCAAATTGCGTCGAGGCGCCGGAGAAAAGCTTGGCCTTCGAGGCGACCTGGGCATGCACCTCCATGCCGATCACCAGCTCCCAATCATGTTTCGCGCCTGCGATCACGCGCGGTTTGGGCGCTTCATAGGTCAGGTCCAGCATCATCTCGCTCCGGGTTTGTCAACGCCCGCGTTTTAGGACAGCCCGCGCAAGGGGGCAAGCCGGAAAGGGATTTGCCAATTGCCGGGATCAGCTGTTCCGGTATGCGTAGGGTGGGTGAAACCCACGCGTGTGCGGTAAGATTTCAAACGTCGGTTAACCTTTCGGGATTCATAGACCTTTTTCGCAGCTTCGTTTGTCGTTCCATCCTGAAACTTGGCGAATACACCATAGGTGAGAATAAACCTGAAGGTTGAAAAGTACCCAAATTCTAACCAACCTTGGTCTTCAGAAATAGCCTCACCAAGTTTAAGGCAGTTCCGTAGTTGCCAGAAAAACACCAATCTTCTCACAGCGTGCACATTCTGCGTCTCAATCCACCGGACCAGTGTATTCTCTACATTCGTCGCCAAACTCATATCTCCGCCACTTTGGACCGTTAAGGCTTAGTTGATCATGCGTGATCCCACCTTGACCAACCCCCAATTCCCATACATATCCCAATCCATGACAGACCTCGCACATATCCGCAATTTTTCGATCGTGGCGCATATCGACCACGGGAAATCCACGCTGGCTGACCGGTTGATCCAATCGACCGGAACGGTACAGGACCGCGATATGAAAGAGCAGATGCTTGATGCGATGGATATCGAGCGCGAGCGCGGGATTACCATCAAGGCCAATACCGTTCGCATCGACTATAAGGCGCAGAACGGCGAGACCTATGTTCTCAACCTGATCGACACCCCCGGCCACGTCGATTTCGCCTATGAGGTCAGCCGGAGCATGCGCGCCGTAGAGGGCAGCCTTCTGGTTGTCGACAGCACGCAAGGCGTCGAGGCCCAGACTCTTGCCAATGTCTATCAGGCGATTGACGCGGGTCACGAGCTTATCCCGGTGCTCAACAAGATCGACCTGCCCGCCTCTGAGTGTGATCGCGTTGCCGAGCAGATCGAGGATGTGATCGGCATTGATGCCAGCGGCGCGATCCGGGTCTCGGCCAAGACCGGCGTCGGCATTCCCGAAACGCTTGAGGCGATTGTCGCCCATCTGCCCGCCCCCACCGGTGACGCAAATGCGCCACTCAAGGCGATGCTGGTCGATAGCTGGTACGATTCATACCTCGGCGTGGTCGTGCTGGTGCGGATCATGGACGGTATCCTGAAAAAGGGCGACCGGGTGCGCATGATGCAAAACGGCTCGGTGCATGGGGTCGAACGGATCGGCGTGTTTCGCCCCAAGATGGAAAAGGTCGAGAGCCTCGGCCCCGGCGAAATCGGCTTTATCACCGCCTCGATCAAACAGGTGCGCGATACCAAGGTCGGCGATACCATCACCCATGACAAGGCGCCCTGCGACACGCCCCTGCCCGGCTTCAAACCCTCGGTGCCGGTGGTGTTCTGTGGCCTGTTCCCGGTCGACAGTTCCGAATTCGAGGATCTGCGCGAAGCGATTGAAAAGCTGGCGCTGAACGATGCGAGCTTCAGCTACGAGATGGAAACCTCGGCCGCGCTTGGCTTTGGCTTTCGCTGCGGGTTCCTCGGCCTGCTGCACCTTGAGGTGATCCGCGACCGGATCGAGCGCGAATATGATATCGAGCTGATCACCACCGCGCCCTCGGTGATCTATCACGTCTTCATGAAAGACGGCACGATGGAACCGCTGCACAACCCCGCCGACATGCCCGACCTGACCTATGTCGATCACATTGAAGAGCCGCGCATCAAGGCGACCATCCTGGTGCCGGATGAATATCTCGGCGATGTGCTGAAACTTTGCCAGGATCGCCGCGGTATTCAGCTTGACCTGACCTATGCGGGCAGCCGCGCGATGGTGGTTTATGACCTGCCGCTCAACGAGGTGGTGTTTGATTTCTATGACCGGCTGAAATCGGTGACCAAGGGCTATGCCTCGTTTGATTACCAGATGGAGGGCTACCGCGAGGACCTTCTTGTCAAGATGTCCATTCTGGTCAATGACGAGCCGGTTGATGCGCTGTCGATGATGGTCCACCGCGACCGGGCCGATATGCGGGGCCGCGCAATGGTGGAAAAGCTCAAAGAGCTGATCCCGCGCCACATGTTCAAGATCCCGATCCAGGCGGCCATCGGCGGCAAGGTCATCGCCCGCGAGACATTGTCAGCCATGCGCAAGGACGTGACCGCCAAATGCTATGGCGGCGACGCAACCCGCAAGAAAAAGCTGCTGGAAAAGCAGAAGGCCGGGAAGAAGAAAATGCGCCAGTTCGGGAAAGTGGATATCCCGCAAGAGGCGTTTATTTCGGCGTTGAAGATGGATAGTTAAGCTATTTCGCAGCAAATTATGGGGATTTATGTTTACTGGTTATGTATTTGGCTGAGCTTTGAAGATCAGGAAACATCGTCATTCGATTGACTCCCATGCGGTCAAGCTCCTCGCGAAAAAGAGGTTTCAGCTTCTTTGGGACAACAAATTTCTTCATAGAAAACTTTGAAGACTTAGCTAAGTGTGAGAGGACACCGGAAACAATAAACGCCCCCGATTGAGCTGTGATCCTTTTGTTGTTCCGCATCGGCAAAGCCAGATAGTTACTATATAAATCTATAGGCTGAATTTTATTTTCAAAGTACGGTTTTTCTTGCCGAACAAATTGTACAAGTCGTCGCACGGCTTCCAACTCATTGAACTCATCCACATTAATTTTCTTAACAAGATCCTTCCTTTTCCGCTCAAGCATTATGAAACTACGAATCTCCTCCTTTTCTGCGTGGTTCAGTTTGGCTAAATTGCAGATGCAACTGAGGGTATCACTCTCAAAACCCTTAATACGAGTACTATCAACATCGAATCGGATTACCGCTCCATCTACCGTGTCTGTGCCATCGTCGTTTGCTTCTGTAGCGAAGAAAAGACCCGCGATCGAACTTAAAGAAACATCTAAAAGGCGAGTTGGCAGCCCATGGTGTTGCGCCTGAACAAGGCTTTCAAATGCGCTTCGGTGTCCCACAAACTCCTCTGGGTGAAACGACATCAACTCACGGAGGATTATGTTTTCTGACTTCTTTACCATTAAGTCTTTTCTGAAGACAGATGGCTGAATTCGATATCTTTCATCTTTGTGGCCCCTGAAGTAAATATTCACACCCATCGAGCCAATGGTTGAAAGCTTCTCGATATAGTCGGACACAGATCGTACTTCTTGGCTAATTGTCTTCCTCATTAGGTTGCCTTTGCCAATCTCGATTCAACAGAAGAGTGTCGCATTGAGTGGTTGCTGTCTACACGTTAAACAATCGGCTCATAATTTCTTGTTGCAACATAGCAAGCGTAGGGTGGGTGCAACCCACGCGTCCTCCATATCAACCCGCTCCGCCTTGATATCCGTCACAACGCGTGGGTTGCACCCACCCTACGCCACATAACGGCCCTCGCGCATGTCGCGATGCACGGTGGAGTATGGCCAATCCTCGGGGCGTTCGGCCAACTCGTGTTTCACCGGATTGAAATGACAATACGCCACATGGGTCTGGAAATCGGCGCTATCGCGGATCGCATGCTCCCAAAACCGGCGTTGCCAGATGCCTTTCTCGCCCCGGCGGGCCTTGCTTGGGCTGACCTGCCCTTGCGCCCTGCAATGTTGCGAAAACACGCCCTTGATCTTTTTCCACCGGATTGAAAAATCGGCGTCACCTGCTGGCAATGTCCATACCGCATGAATGTGATCAGGCAGAACAACCATCGCCTCGCAGATCACTGGATGGTGCGCGACAACGGCCCCATAAACAGAGCGGAGCAGGTCGATCTCATCCACAAGCGTGCTGGCCCCGCGATTGGCAAGGGCAACAGTAAAGAAATACGTTCCACCCGGAACAAGGAGACGTCGATACCGAGACATGCCGGTATCGTTCCGCACATTGGTTAATTTAACGTGTAGGGTGGGTGAAACCCACGCTCTTTCTTAAAAAATCCCGTCACCGCCCTTTTTATCCTCGCTCGCCTTATCCACGGCCACGACCGTGCCAGCGCCCATGCCGGCAAGGACGACGGGGGCACAGCCCGAAAGGGCCAGAGTGCCAATGGCAAGGGTCGCAATGACCAAAGGGGGTAGTTTCATGTCTGCTCTCCTGAGGGTATCAAAATCAATCCCTCACATCTCTAGCACAGCCGTGATCTGTCTGACATCACCTATGCGGGCGCCACGCCGTTTTTGACATCTGTTCAGAGCGTGGGTTCCACCCACCCTACAATCGGCCTATACCGCAACCAAACAACAACTTTTGGATATGCCGCCATGCCTTGCGCCCTTTGCTCTGCCGATGCCCCCTTGTCTTCTTTTGCCGTCACCGGCGGCCCCGACGGGGCCAGCGTCGAGATTTGCGGCATTTGCGAGGCGCAGATCAATGGCACGCCCGAGCCCGATCACTGGCGCGCGCTGGCCTCGACCATGTGGTCCGAAAACCCCGCGACCCAGGTCATGGCCGCGCGCATGCTGGCGCGCCTCGCCGATCAGGACTGGGCCCGTGATCTGGCCGATCAACTCTGGCTTGACGATGACACCCGTGCCTGGGCCGAGAACCTGCCGCAGGCCAGCGATCACAAGGACAGCAACGGCGTGCCCCTTGCCCAGGGTGACACCGTTGTTCTGATCAAGGATCTGCCGGTCAAGGGCGGCGGCTTTACCGCCAAGCGCGGCACCGCCGTGCACCGCATCTCGCTTGTCGCCGACAACCCTGCGCATATCGAGGGTCGGGTCGAAGGCCAGCGGATCGTGATCCTGACCGAGTTCGTCAAAAAGCGCTAAGCGGGTTTTGGCCGTGCGCGCCCGGTTGCCTCGGGATAGAATGAACGCAGGGCCAATGCATGGTAGATTATCGCATCTGTCATCCAGAAGGAGAGATGTGATGAAACACCTTACACTTGCCACCGCCCTGTGCCTGATGTCAGCCCCGGCTTTTGCTTTTCACTGCCCGATGGACATGGGCGAGATTGATGCCGCCCTTGCCGAGGGAACAACCCTGTCCGAGGCACAGCTTTCAGAGGTTCAGAGCCTGAGGGCCGAGGGAGAAACGCTGCATAACAGCGGCGATCATCAGGGCGCCGTCGATACGCTGGCCAAAGCCAAGGCCATTCTGGGCATCAACTGATCCGTCAGGTTACCGTGGCGCGGGCTTCGTCGGTATTTTACCCTCGCGACCCGCGCCCTTGATGATTTCGCGGGCTGACATGGATCAAGGTGCGGTAGGCAAAGTTTTGCAATACCCCTCTGGCGACGCAGGTTTAGTCTTAGGAGGATCCCATGCTCCGGCTTGGTTTGATTTTGCATCTGTTCATCGGGTCTACCCTTGCCGGGTCGGCCATCATTGTGGCGCTTGTGATGGGGCAGGATACCATGACCCCGATTCTGATCGCGGCGCTGCTTGGGTTTTTGATCGCCATTCCAGCGACCTGGGTGGTGACGAAAATGATCTACGAAAACCAGTGATCAGCCCAGCCAGGTGCGCACAGCAGCCTCGAACTCGCGCGGCTTTTCGGCATGAAGCCAATGCCCCGCGCCGGGAATCTTGGCGAATTGAGCCGCCGGGAACAGGGCCTTGATCCGAGGGCGGTCGTCGCGTTTGACATAGTCCGACATCGCCCCCGACAGGAACAGCGTCTTGCCCTCGTAAGCCGTTGAAAGGTCGGGAAAGCCAAGGATATGCGGCATGTCCCGTTCCAGCACATCAAGGTTCAAAAGCCAACGCTTGTTCTTGACGTCAAGCGCCTGAAGAAAGAACGGCACCAGATCGGGGTTATCCACCAGCCCCAGCAATTGCTCGCCCGCGTCAGAGCGTTTGGTCACCACGCTCAGATCGACCGCCTTCATCGCCTTGATATAGTGGATTTGCGTGTGCTCATAGGCCACCGGCGCGATATCGGCCACGACAAGGCGGTTCACAAGATCGGGCCGCGTCAGTGCAAGCACCATCGCCGCCTTGCCGCCCATCGAGTGGCCAAGCACATCATAAGGCCCCTCAAGCTGTTCCAGAACCTCGGCCAGATCACCGGCCATATCGGTATAGGATTGGGTGTCCTGCCAGGCACTTGCGCCGTGGTTGCGCATGTCCACCGCGACCACGTGGCGGGTGTCGGACAGCCGCTTGGCGATCACACCCCAATTGCGCCCCGACCCATATAGCCCGTGCGCGATAAGCAATCCGGGGGCGTCGGTGCGCGCCCCATGTTCGATCATATTCAACATGACCCCTGAATATCGCCCCGATCCGCCAAGGACCAGCCCTATTGAGCGGCACGCCCCGAACGGCTAGACTATTCTCAGGAGACCACCAATGTGATCGACACCGATGATTTCAATACCAGGCTTGAGCGGCTGCAAACCGCCCTGCGCGAGCGGATGCGCCTGCGCGGGCGCACACTTGAGGCGCAATTGCGCCGTGCCGGGCGCCGCCTCCCGAAACGGCAACGCCGCGCCGGTGCGATCGTGCTTGGCGCGCAGGACTGGATGGCCCACCCCAAACTTGCGCGGGTACTGGATATCTCACAGGTCAACGCCGCCTTTGCCGACCTGCATGCCCATCTTGACACCATCGACCCCAAGGAAGACCGCAAGACCGCCATTCTGCGGCTCTTTGGGGGCGTGGTTCTGAACCTTGCCCTTCTGGTGATCCTGCTGGTTCTGGTAATAAAGTGGCAAGGCGCCATGTAAGCCCTTGTAAGCGCGCATTTTGCTTTGAAAACAGAAGAGAGACGGGGCCATAAGACGTTCAGACAGCAGCAGGAGATGCGGCTTTCACTCTCCCGACTGCGCCGAAACAGGGGCTTTCTTGGTCCATGCCTCGCCCAGATACGGCATCTGGGCCTTGCCGTCTTCCTGCGGCAACCCATAGCTCAACCCGCGCCCGATCCGGTGGACAAGCGCCGACCAGGCCTGTGCCAATGGCGGTGGCAACTCTTGCTCCAGCACCGCGTCAAACAGCGACAGCCAAACCGGAAAATGCTGGGTCTTGACGTTCCCCGCCGCCATATGGGCCTGCATCGGGTTGCCATCATAACAGCGTTGCAGCAGCAGGGCGTTGCGCCAGAACCGCCCGATCTTTTCTTCATGCGCGGGCCAGTCTTCTATATGTGCGGCAAAGATTGGCCCAAGCGCCGGGTGCGCCCGAACGCGCGCATAAAACTGCGACACGACCCGGTCGATCTGCGCCTCTGTGACGGGGATGCGCGGGGGCATCATCACACCACGACGAACCAGACGACAAGCAGGCTCAGCACAAGATAAACGAGCGTGTTCACCATCCAGCGGATCAGACCCGCCTCGCCTTCCGGGTCAACCCCCAGACGTTCGCAAGCTTTGGTTCCGGGCCATAGAAATGCTTCGGACAGGGTCATTTGGCAGACTCCTTAACAGGTATTCATGATGCGCATTATATACCGCTTTTAATTGCGCATTGTAAATGCTAAATTAACGGCATGCGACTGGACAAATTCACCGATTACGCCCTGCGCGTCCTTATGACACTAGCGGTACGTGCGCCCGCACGGGTGCCCACCTCAGAGATCGCGGCCTTGCATGGGCTGTCCGAACACCACTTATCGAAGGTCGCGACCCAGCTTGCCAATGAGGGGTTTGCCGCCTCGGAAAGAGGCCGCAAAGGCGGGCTTACCCTGGCGCGTCCGGCGGAGCAGATCCGCATCGGCGATGTCGTGCGCGCGATGAAGCGCAATGATCCGGTGGTGGAATGTTTCGGGATAGACAAATCCTGCCTTATCCTGCCCGCCTGTGGGTTGCGCGAGCCTTTGGCAGAGGCGCAGGAGGCGTTCTTTGCGACGCTCGACCGCTATACGCTGGCCGATGTGACACGTTCGCGACGTGCCCTTGCCGCATTGCTTGATGCGTGACCGGCATCTGCCGGCGAATACCCTAGGCCAATCATGGCACCCGCATCAAAAAACCCCGCGCGGCATCGGCCACGCGGGGTTTTGTCTCTCAAGCGGAAGACCTCAGAGGTTCGGATAAAGCGGGAAGCGGGCGCACATGGCCGCGACTTCACCCTTAACCTTTGCCTCAACGGCGCCGTTGCCCTCTTCGCCATTGGCGGCCAGACCATCAACCACCTCGATGATCCAATCGGCGATCTGGCGGAATTCATCCTCGCCAAAGCCGCGGGTCGTACCGGCAGGCGAGCCTAGGCGAATACCGCTGGTCACGGTCGGCTTTTCGGGATCAAACGGCACGCCGTTCTTGTTGCAGGTGATATGCGCGCGGCCCAGGGCCTTGTCCACGATATTGCCGGTGACACCCTTGGGGCGCAGATCGACCAGGACAACATGCGTGTCGGTGCCATGCGTGACCGTATCAAGACCACCCTTGATCAACTGATCGGAAAGCGCCTGAGCGTTCTTGATCACCTGCTGAATATAGGTCTTGAACTCGGGGCGCAGCGCCTCGCCAAAGGCAACCGCCTTGGCGGCGATGACATGCATCAAGGGGCCACCCTGAATGCCCGGAAAGATCGCCGAGTTGAACTTTTTCGCCAGCGCCTCGTCATTGGTCACGATCATGCCACCGCGCGGGCCGCGCAGGGTTTTATGCGTGGTGGTGGTCGCCACATGCGCATGCGGGAAGGGGCTGGGATGTTCGCCCGCCGCCACCAGACCGGCAAAATGCGCCATGTCCACGTGCAAATAGGCGCCAACGCTATCGGCAATTTCGCGCATCCTGGCAAAGTCGATCTGGCGCGGAATGGCAGAGCCGCCCGCAATGATCATCTTGGGTTTATGCTCGGTCGCAAGCGCCTGAACCTGATCGTAATCAATCAGGTTATCCTGTTTGCGCACACCGTATTGAATGGCGTTGAACCATTTGCCCGACTGGTTGGGCGCCGCGCCGTGGGTCAGGTGACCCCCGGCATCAAGGCTCATGCCGAGGATGGTATCGCCGGGCGTCAACAGCGCCTGAAACACGCCCTGGTTGGCTTGGCTACCCGAGTTGGGCTGAACGTTGGCAAAGTCACAGCCAAACAGCTTGCAGGCCCGCTCAATCGCCAGATTCTCTGCGATATCAACATATTGGCAGCCACCATAATAGCGCCGACCGGGATAGCCTTCGGCGTATTTATTGGTCATCACGCTGCCCTGTGCTTGCATCACGGCGGCAGAAACAATGTTCTCTGAGGCAATAAGCTCGATCTCGTCGCGCTGACGGCCAAGCTCGGCCGTGATCGAACCGAAAAGCTCCGGGTCGCGGGAGGACAGGGATTCGGTGAAAAAGCCTTGGTCTGCAACAGGCTGGTTTCCATCATGGGGCATTTTGACAACTCCGAAAAGGGGTGAATTTGATGGATTTCCTATAGGAAACCCGGAGGCTTTGAAAGAATGTAAAGCGACAAAACCCGACGACAGACCGGCATGTCTGGTCTATGGGGTGAATTTATGGTTCGATCCGCGCCATGACATCGCCCTTTGGAAACAGGACCGCCGCCGCATGACCCGCAAGATTGCCTTTTTCGCCAGCGATGCGCCCACCGCACAGACCGCGCTTGACGCGCTTGTCCTGCGCTTTGGCCAGACCCCCGAGGCCGAGGCTGATGTGATCGTGGCGCTTGGCGGTGACGGGTTCATGCTGCATACGCTGCATCGCACGCAAAACCTCGACATTCCGGTTTACGGGATGAACCGTGGCACGGTCGGCTTTTTGATGAACGAATATGGCGAAGATGACCTGCTGGACCGGCTTGAGGCCGCCGTGGAAGAGGTGATCAATCCACTGTCGATGCGCGCCGAATCCCGTGATGGCAAGATCCACACCGCGCTTGCGATCAACGAGGTTTCGCTTTTGCGCGCCGGGCCGCAGGCCGCCAAGCTGCGCATCAGCATCGACGGGCGAATGCGCATGCAGGAACTGGTTTGCGACGGCGCGCTTGTCGCCACCCCCGCCGGATCGACCGCCTATAACAATAGCGCACATGGCCCGATCCTGCCGATCGGCTCGGATGTTCTTGCGCTGACGGCGGTGGCGGCGTTCCGGCCGCGCCGCTGGCGCGGGGCGCTGTTGCCCAAGGCCGCCGTGGTGCGCTTTGACGTGATCGAAGCCGACAAACGCCCGGTCATGGCCGATGCCGACAGCCGCTGGGTGGAAGACGTGATCTGGGTCGAGATCAAATCCGAGGCCCGGATTTCGCACCGTCTTTTGTTCGATGCCGGCCACGGCCTTGAAGAGCGCCTGTTGCGCGAACAGTTCACCTGAGGGCGCGGACCTGTTCGTTGGCTGAAACCTTTGGATGGCGGCTTCGAGCCGATTCTGTGGAAAAACACCGTGTTTCTGGTGCAGAAAGTAGCATCCAAATGTGGGCGCGAGCGCCTTTCTTATCAGGCTTTGCGCGTTTGCTGCGGTGCAGGAAAGATCTTGGCTAGTTTGC
>NZ_FOVP01000042.1 GCF_900115165.1 Roseovarius lutimaris
CACAACAAGCTGGCCGATCTTGGAATGCAGTTTGTCGACATCAGCGGCACTAACCCGTTCAGGCGCTGAACCTTGGCGCGTAAAGGCCGCCGCCATGTTTTCTATCGCCGCGCGTTTCCACGTCCCAATCTGCGTCGGATGCACGCTGTATTTCTTGGACAGCTCGGCAAGCGTCATCTCCTCACGGATCGCTTCAAGAGCAACCTTGGCCTTAAAATCCGGCGAATGGTTCTTTCGTTTCTTCATTTTGGATCGTCACTTTCATCATGCGATCCACCTTAACGTCTGGTCCGAATTTCCGCGACCACCTCTATCACTTGTGGGTAATTGAAAGGGGCAGACACCGTTTACAGAAATCCTCCGTTAGCTAAACATCAAATCTGTCCCACATGCCCTGACGTCAGACAGGCACCACCTACTTGCGTCTGCATGATTGGTGTAACCAGCCGAGTCGGTCGGATCACGTTAAGAAGATAAACCTCCATACCGACGTGCCAGTCATCATCAGAAATGTCCAACACTGGCCCCTTGGGACCATGCCCTTCGGAGTTGACGAGGACATCGATGCGCCCCCAGCGATCCTGCGCTTCGTCCACCAGTAACTTAAGATCGTCCAAACTGCGGTTTGATCCTGTCACTCCGAACCCGCCCAGTTCCGCACCAAGTGCTTCACCCTTGCCAGACGAGGACAGGATACCGACTCGGAAACCGTCCGCCGCCAAACGGCGTGCGGCATTGGCGCCCATGCCACTGCCTCCGGCAGTTATAAGTGCAACTTTTTCTACTGTCATCAGAACCTCCTTTTTTGACAGATCTCGTAGAGACTGCCACACCTTTTTTTATTACGTTTCAGGCTGCCTGACGTGATCAGGTGCGCACAGGCGTAGAAGTTAAAATGCCCTAATTAAGCCGTTTGTCCATATTGTCGGGCAACCACATCGCCATTTCAGGAAAGGCTATCAGCAAGAAGACCATGATGATCATCAATAAAAACATCGGGAACGCGCACTTCGCGATATACCCCATCTCGTGCTCTGTCATGCCCTGAAGAACGAACAGGTTGAAGCCGATGGGGGGGGTGACTTGGGCCATTTCAATCACAACAACAACGAAGATGCCAAACCAAATCAGGTTGATCCCCGCGTCTCTGACCATGGGTTCGACAACGGCCATGGTCAGCACGACCGACGAAATGCCGTCAAGAAAACAGCCCAGAATGATGTAGAAGACGAGAAGAACAATCAGAAGTTGAAAGCGCGACAGATCCCAGTGAGATATGAGATCGGCAAGGCCCCGAGGCAATCCGGTGAATCCCATGGCGAGGGACAGAAAGGCGGCACCGGCAAGGATCAGGGCGATCATTGCGCTGGTTCTGGTGGCACCCATCAAGCTTTGGACGAAGCTCTTCCAGTCCAGAGAGCCCTGCACGGCGGCCAGCACCAATGCGCCGACGACGCCGATGGCTGCGGCCTCTGTGGCGGTTGCATAACCGAGATACAAAGAGCCGATCACGACGACAATCAACAGGAGAATCGGAATGAGGAAGCGGGAATTCTTTATCTTCTGGCCAAAGCTGATTTTCTCTTCGACGTCGGGGTTCCAGTCCTTTGATGTAACGGAATAGATTGCGACATAGCCCATGAACATGGCGGCAAGAATGATGCCAGGAACAACGCCGGCGAAGAACAATTTGGTGATGCTTTCGTTCACCGTGACGCCATAGACGATCAGCGTCAGGGAGGGCGGGATCATCAGCCCCAGCGTCGCCGCACCAGCGAGCGTGCCAATCACAAGATGTTCAGGGTAGTTCCGTTTGCGCAACTCGGGGATCGACATTTTGCCCACCGTTGTGAGCGTTGCCGCAGAAGAGCCTGATACGGCACCGAACACGGTACAGCCGACGATGTTGGTATGGACCAGCCCGCCGGGCAATCCCGCCATCCAAGGAGAAAGCCCCTTGAACATATCTTCTGATAAGCGCGTCCGATATAATATCTCGCCCATCCATATAAACATGGGCAGAGCAGTCAGCGTCCAACTGGAACTGGCGGACCATATTGTCGTCAGCATGACATCCCCGACAGGGCGGGTGGTGAACAACTCCATGCCGACCCACGCGACGCCCATGAGGGCCAGACCGACCCAGACGCCAGTTCCCAGCAGGGTGAACAGGACGAATAGGAATAGGATGATGATCGCAGCATTTTCCATTCAGGTTATTCTCCGTGGCTCTGATCGGCCAGATTGCGGACGATCCGGCTGCGCCCGTAAAACAGTACTGAGAACAAATGATCTGTCAGGCAGATCGCCAGAACGGTTGCGCCAAACAGGACCAGCGATTGCGGCATCCAAAGGAGTGTGCCGTCCTGCCCCTGCGAGCGTTCACCGAATTTCCAGGACCAATAGACAAATTTCTGACCGTAATAGACGAAATACCACATGATCGCGGTGCCGACGGCGAAACACCAGATTTCCAGAATACGGTGTATCGGTTCCGGCACAGCGTTAAGCAGGATCGACACGCGGATATGGCTGCCGTGATTAAGAGCATTCGCAAAAGCGAGGAATGAAGCGGCAGCCATGGCGTAGCCTGCATATTCCGCCCCGCCGCGAAACATTTCTCCGGTCCAGCGGGCGGCCATCTGCATGACTACCAGCAGCAGGATCATGACCAGACTAACGGCCGCCATTGCGCCCGATAGTCGGTAAAGAAAATCCAGACTTAAACGCAAAACCCGTCCGATTGTCATTTAGCCCTGCCCCCTGAAACGTTTGAGGGGGGCGCAGATTGCGCGCCCCTCTCTCAATATTGTCATTTAGTCCGCTTTGGCGTGAAAGGCATCGACGATCGCCTTGCCTTCTTCGCCCGCGTCCTTGAGCCATTCGTCAGTCAGCACCTCGCCGACTTCTTTCAGGTCAGCCGCCAGTTTTTCGCTGGGCGGGCCAACGTACATTCCGCCTTCGCGCAGACCGTTCAGCGTGAAGTCAGTATAGTCCTTGGATCGCTGGAGGCCTTCTGTCTCGGCCGCAGCAGCGCAGGTTTGAATGGCGGCTTTGTTTGCGTCAGAAACGTCCGCCCAGACATCGGAATTCACGATAATATAGTTGCGCGGCAGCCAGGCATCGACTTCGTAGTAGAAGTTCAGGCTTTCCCAGACTTTGCTGTCATAGCCAGTGGCGCCGGACGTAATCATCGCGTTTGCCACGCCTGTCGCGAGCGCCTGGCTGAGTTCCGCAGCTTCGACGGTGACGGGAAGCATATCCATCAACTCAGCGAGACGTGTCGTAATGTTGTTGAACGAACGGAACTTCATGCCTTTCATATCGGCAACGGAGTTTACTTCGTCTTTGAAATACAGCCCCTGCGGAGGCCAAGGCACCGTATAAAGGAGGGTCAGGTTCTCGTCGGCCAATGCCTTTTCAATAGCCGGCTTGGCAACCTCCCAAAGGATTCCGGAAGCGTCAAACGAGCTGGCAAGAAACGGAATGGAGTCAAATCCGAACAGGACATTGTCGTTCTGATGAGCAGACATCAGACGCTCGCCGATTGGAACCTGTCCGGTTTGCACGGCGCGCTTGATCTGGGCACCGGGGAAAAGTGAGCCGGAAGGATGCGTGACAATCTCGATGTCGCCGCTGGTTCCGTCGGTGACGCATTTGCCGAATTCCGCACCGACTTCGGAGTGGAAGTTCGAGGCCGGGTATGCCATCGGCATATCCCATTTTTCAGCGAATACCGGTGCCGCCAAAACGCTGGTAAGCGCGGTTGCCGCGATTAGTTTCGTCAGAGTTTTCATTTTTCTCTCCTCGTTGGTTTTTGCTAATGCCCGGTTGATGTCTGAAGCGGATATTGACGCGCTCTGGGCTAGAGTGCGGCCATCACGACTACTTCGACAAGATCGGTTGCATGGAGGCCCGTTTGCACGCAGGCTCTTTGTGGCCAGTTGTCGGGGTTGTCGCCAACCCATTCGCACCAAGCGCGATCCATGTCGTCTTTGTGAGTGATGTCGGTGATGTAAACCGTAGCCGTCACTGCGCGCGATTTGTCAGTATCCATTTCGGCGAGGATACGGTCTATTTTTTGCAGCGTGCTTACGGTCTGTTGATAGAAGTCATCGGTTTCGATCTCGGATGTTGCAACAGCCCAAGCAAAGCCGCCGACGACCGTGCCAGAACTGCGCCCTTTGGATTGGCCCGCTATTCGACGAATAGTGCGCATCTTTTCTCCACTCCGGCCGCAAGGCTGGATTTCAAATCCGGCATCATCAAGGATTTATTCTGACGGACACCATCGGACAGAGCAAGGGGTGTCGTCAATATCGCCAGACGGTGCTGAGCGACACGGGATTGAAACACTCCACTCATCCAGTTCATCGCCCTATTGCATAGGCTTGCATCAGGCGCGGTGTTGCCGCCGCCTGAAGCTGCCCGTCAGGATGGCGTTTGGCGGCGGTGAGGCGACCAACCGTATTCGCCTGCGCAACGGCCACCTCGTGACCACGATCACGAAGGGTCTGGATCACGTCTTTGCCTATAGTTTCTTCGATCATCATTTCTCCAGATTCTGCGGCGCGCGGATAGAAAGATGCTTGAAAATGTGTAGAATGGAAGAGCGGCGCGTCGATCCCCTGCTGCATATCAAAACCATGATGCACCATCCGCAGGAGCCAGACGAGTTGCCACTGGTCCTGCTGGTCGCCACCGGGGGAGCCGAGCGATAGAAGAGTTCCGTCCTTGTGGTAGGCAATCGTTGGCGTGAGGGTCGTACGAGGGCGAGCACCGGGCTTTAGCGATGAGGCAAGACCTTCATCCAACCAGAACATCTGCGCTCTGGAGTTGAGGCCAAAACCCAGACCCGGAACGACCGGGTTGGATTGCAGCCAGCCACCCGACGGTGTCGAGGACACCGCGTTGCCCCAGCGGTCAATGATATCGAGATGGACCGTATCACCCTTTACATCCGTCAGATGCGCCATCGTCGGCTCGCCGGTCGCCGCATCTTGCAGAACGTCCATTTTGCGTAAGGCACGCATGATTGCGGCTTCGGCCAGATGCTCGTGTCCTTCGACCACTCCGGGTCTTTGTTCGAGCGATGCCTTGTCGGATATCAGTTTGGCGCGTTCACGTCCGTATTCTTCTGACAGGAGGACATCGACGGGGACATCGTAAAAGTCTGGATCGCCGTAATAGGCCTCTCGGTCGGCATAGGCGAGCTTGATCGCTTCGATCACGGTATGAACAAATTCCGCACCGTAGGGGTCCATCGCTGCAATGTCGAAATTCTTGAGGATTTGCAGGGCTTGAAGAAGAACCGGCCCCTGCCCCCACGGCCCCGTTTTGCAGAGCGTCCAGCCGTGATAGTCGATCTTTGTCGGGGCCTCGAAATGGGCGCTCCATGCGGTGATGTCATCCTGCGTCAGCAAGGCGCTGTTGCGGCGGCCAGTGACATCCATCACCTTGGCGTCCTTGAGATAGTTTCCTATTGCCTCTGCGACGAAGCCGGTGCGCCATTCGTCGCGTGCGGCGTCAATACGGGCCTCGCGCGTGTCGCCCTTTGCCGCATCCACCAGTTTGCCATAGGTTTTGGCAAGATCGGGGTTCTTGAACAGGCTGAGGGCGGTAGGCTTTTTCCCATCGGCGCACCAGACCTTTGCAGAGGTGGGCCATTGCTTTTCAAAGAACGGCTGCATCGACGCGATCGTCTCCGCCACGGAAGCCAACAGGGGATGCCCGTCGGCACAATACCCGATGGCGGGCGTCAGGACATCGGCCAGTTCCATTGTCCCGTGATCGCGCAGCAGCAATAGCCAGCCGTCAAAGGCCCCGGGTACTACAGTTGCCAGAAGGCCCGAGCCGGGGATGAGGTCTTCAATGCCCCTTGTTTTCATTGCCTCGATTGTGGCCGCCGCCGGGGCCGGACCCTGAGCGCAGAGTACACCAGGACCGTCATCGCGCACCGAATGGAAAATGACCGGAAGATCGCCAGCGGGGCCGTTCAGATGCGGCTCGACCACTTGCAGGACAAAACCGGTCGCAACCGCAGCGTCAAAGGCATTTCCGCCCTTTTCAAGGATCGACATTCCCACAGCGGAAGCAATCCAGTGGGTCGATGTCACGACGCCGAATGTGCCGCGGATCTCTGGTCTGGTAGTAAAATTCTGCATAGTTTTCCCTGTAAGTAAGGCCGGCTTTTCAGTCGCTCGCGGTCAGAAGCTCTCGTGGGCTGTTGGCAAATGGTTTTGCGCCATCTTTCGTAACAACGAAGGTTTCGCTAACCACAAGACCATACTTGTCCAGCCAAAGTGCGGGAATGCAATGGAAGGTCATATTCTCTTCCATGATGGTTGTATCACCCGCGCGCAGCGAACAGGTCAGTTCGCCCCAAGTCGGCGGGAAACCAATACCGACCGGGTAGCCGATGCGGCTGTCTTTTTCGATACCATGCTTGCGGATCACCTTGTCCCATGCGGCTGCCATCTCTTGACATTCAATGCCCGGCTTGACCACGTCCAACGCCGCCTCAAGGCCTTCGCGAATGACGGCGGTGGTATCTATAAGTTCCTGTTTCGGGGTTCCGACGTAGACGCAGCGCGACAAAGGAGAGTGATAGCGGTGCCGGATGCCGCCCATCTCGATATAGAAAACTTCGTCTTCCTCAAGCTGTCGATCTGTCCAGCTGAGGTGCGGCGCCGAGGCGAATTCGCCCACCATCGCATTGGGCGGCTTGCAGGGAAAGGTGCCGCCAAATTCCGGGGTGCCCGAAGTCGTAACGCGGTAGAGTTCCGCCATCACATCGCATTGGCGCACACCGGGGCGCACCAGTTTGCGGGCACTGTCCATGGCCAGAGTTGCGATCTGGCCGGCCTGACCCATATATTCGATCTCTTGCGCGGATTTCGTCATCCGCACGCGGTTGACCAGCAGGAAGGCATCGTCAAATTCGCCCTGCCCCAGACCCTGTGTCAGGATGCGGTTCCATTTGGCAGTATAGTAGTAATCGTCCTGTTCCGCCGCGATACGGCCTTTATCCCAGCTTTTGTCCTTGAGGATTTTGACGAGATATTCCATCGGATGAAGCTGATCACTGCCGACATATTTGTCCGGGTAGGCGATCACATTTTCCTCGGCGAGGAAGGCCGTAAATTTGGCACCAACTGCGTCCATCTTGCGACCGAACCAGATCGGCTCGTCTGCGTCGAGGGCGACGACGACCATTTGCGGCGTATAAAAAGACCAGCCATCATAGCCCGTCACATAGAACTGGTTTGCGGGGTTGGAGATCAGCAGGACATCAATACCCTTCGCGCGCATTGCATCTTTCACGCGCGCGACGCGACCGAGAAATTCATCATGTTCGAAAAGCAGCTTCACATCTATCTCCGTCAAAGTGTTTCGCAGACCAAACCTTATACAGTACATGTTGTCTATTGAATTAAACTTCTCATTTCCATAACCTAAAGGGCATGCTTCGTCCAAACCTCCGCCATCTTGAGATTTTTCTGACGCTTTGCGAGTCCGGGAGCGTGTCGGACACCGCGCGGCGGATGCATCTCAGCCAACCCGCTGTCAGCAAGGCTATCGCGCTGTTTGAGGATACGTCGCGTCTGCACCTGTTTGAGCGGCGCAAGAATCGGCTTCACCTGACAGAAGCGGGCTTGCAGCTGCGCGAAGAGGCAGAGCGGTTGTGGAATCAGGTGCGGCTGTTTTCCGAAGGGGTCGATGCGCTGCAAACTTCGCGAAGAGGGCTGATCACCGTGGCCGCAATACCTGCATTGGCGTTTGGCGGTTTGGCGGGCGCAGCAACCTCTTTCAGTCAGGCGTTTGAGGACGTGAAAATCGGGTTTCACGTCGAAATGTCAAAACGGGTCGTCGAAATGGTGGCGCAAAAACACGCGGATGTCGGATTTATCCATGGTGGGAGCGGCAACATTCATATCGATGAGAATTACATCACGGATTCTGAAGTCATGTGCCTGATGGACAGAAATCATCCCCTCGCGCAACATACCGAAGTCACGCCCAAGAACCTCGCGCCCTATCCCTTGATCTGTTTTGACGCGAATACGCCGCCCAGCGTCCTGATCCGTGACAGCTTCGCTAAATTTGGGCTTCATCCCAAGATACAGCTTGAAATGAATGTTTCCCGCCTCGCAGATACGTTCGTCAGGGACAATATCGTCGCGTTCGTGGACCCGTTTTCTGCGATTGCAAATCCAAAGCTGACGCTCCGCCGGTTCGTGCCGCGTGTTCCGCTCAGTATCTTTATGCTGACGCCCAAGGGGCAATCCTCGTCGCGGATTCTAGAAGCCTTTGTTACGGCTGCAACGGAGAAGGTTTTTCAGAAATTGCGGTCCCTTGCACTGGCCCCGACGGAGCCGCCTGAAAAGGACTGACGGCTCGGCATTAAGGTCGGTGGATTGGGGAATCTACGATATCGTTTTTCGCTGCTTTTGCGTAAGCGCCGCGTCGAGCGTCATCGTTTCTGGATCAATCACGACACCATAGGCAGTGCGGGCCTGTTCAACCGAGACATAGCCATCCATTACATCCTCCAAGACCAGAGTCGCGTCGCGACAATAGGCTGAACCGAAACCGCCGCCACCCGGCATTTCGAGGATCGTGACCGTATCGGCGGATAGCATCGTTGTTATTTTCGGTTTTAGGTCTGCGCCATTATTGGTACGCAACGCCCCGGTTTTGCCCGGCGCGCCGCCATGAAGGCCGGGTGCAGGGTGTTTTGTGCGCTCATATAGGCCCGAAAAAAGGTAATCCTCATCCGTTAGGACCTCTATCTCCATCGTCTGGCCCAATCCACCACGCGATTCCCCCGGCCCACCGGAATCCACCCGCAAAGAGCGTTGCAGGACCACCAAAGGTGCTAGAGTTTCGATGGTTTCGGCGGGGACTCCTGCGATCCCACTTGGATAGGCGGTGGCGGACATGCCGTCCTTGCCCTTCATCGCGCCGGTGCCTCCGGCGGAAAACCAGGTGTAGGAGAAATGCCTGCCGCTACCGCGCTCGACACCGGCGATATGGGTGTCCCAGAGACCGTCAAAGCCCGGTGCCATGACGTTGTCGGGCATCGCATCAGCGAGGGCACCCATGACCACTGAGGGTAGGAAATGGCCCACGAGGTGACGCCCGCCCACCGCTGCAGGGAAGGCAGCATTGAGCAGCGTTCCCTCGGGAGCGGTGACCGTAAGCGGTAAAAAACTGCCTTCGTTGTTGGGAATATCCCCCGCCAGAGCGCATTTCACGCCGTAGTTCGTATAGGCCGTTGTGTAGTTTAGCGTCACATTCACACCCAGCGGCACCTGACCGGGGGAGCCGGTGAAATCTACCGTCAGATGATCGCCATCCACGATCAGCTTTGCCTTGATCACGAGTGGGTCGTCAAAGCCGTCAACTGTTAGTTGATAGGGGTACTCCCCGTCCGGCAGCATCGCGATTCTTGCGCGCATCGCGCGTTCCGAGCGGTTGATAATCTCGTCCGACAACTCCTCTATATCATCGAGATCAAATTCATCCAGAAACTGAAGGAGTTGCTTGGCGCCCTGCTCATTGCCAACGATCTGGCAGTGAAGGTCTCCGACGACCTCATCGGGTGTGCGAACGTTTTGTTTGATAATGTCCCAAAGCGGCTCGACCGGTTTGCCCTGATCCATCAGCTTCATGATCGGAATCTGGATACCTTCCTCGAAAACCGAACGGGAATCTGCGGACAATCCCCTGCCGCCGATGTCGAGCGCATGACAGCAGTTTGCGAAGAGGGCAATGCATCTGCCATTCTTGAACACTGGCGTGGCGATGGTAATATCGTTGAGTTGCGACGCGGTAAACCACGGGTCATTGGTGACGATCACATCGCCGGGCCGCAAGGAATCAGCCGGGAATTTGTTCAGCATGTGGATCATTCCGGAGGCCATGGAATTGATATGGCCCGGCGTGCCGGTAACGGCCTGCGCGATCATGCGCCCCCTGCGATCGAACACCCCAGCTGCAAGATCGGCTGCATCGCGCACGATGGAGGTAAAGGAAGAGCGCATCAGCGCCGCGGCCTGATCATTTGTCGTCGCAATAAGACGCGCCCAAAGAATGTCGAGTGTAACCTGATCTATTGCCATTTTGAACCCTGTCAGTCCTTTTTCCGTTCGAGATCGACTATCAGATTGGAAAACTCGTCAACATTTACAGTTGCCATGCCATTGATGACCACGGTGGATTCATGTTCTTCAATAATCGTCGGCCCGGTGATGCGGGATCCCGCCGGTAGTTTGTAACGATCATAAACCGGAACCTGCGTCATTTGTTTTGTTGCAGGAATATAGATGGCCCGTTGGCCTTTCATCGCGCCAGCGACACTATGCTCGCCGGAGCCGCCTGAGCAACCGAGTATCAGATCGGGTTTCGGGCCATGGACAATCACCCGCCACGAAATCAGTTCCACTGGCGCGTGCATCAGATGCCCATAGACAGAGGTATATACCTGCTCAAATGCCTGCTTCAGCGCTGGGCCGCTATGCTCCTCAAACTGGTCGAACTCTATTGGCACACGCACTTCGCTGCCCTGAAGGACATAGCGCATATCTGCGAACACCTTAAAACCGATCTCTGCCTCTGCCACTGTTCGGCGCAAGATGGTCCGCCCTTCGGTTTTCATTTCGTCGACGATGCGGCTTGCTTCGGCCCAATTCAGGGTATCGACCCGACTGGGACGCGAACGCGAGAAACTCATGCTGACCGGTGCGGTGAGAAAGCCCAGAGCTGACATTACTCCGGCACCAAGCGGATAGATGACCCGAGGACAGCGCAGCACAGAGGCAACACCAAAGGCGTGCATCGGTCCCGCGCCGCCGGTGGCGAACATTGGAAAGGCCTGAATGTTCTGGCCCCGCTCGATGGTGTGGATCCTTGAGGCCGAAGCCATGCTCTCATTGGCAAGCTGATGGATGCCAAAAGCGGCCTCAGTCACAGACATATTTAACGGTTTTGCGATTTTCTTTTCAATAGCGGCGCGGGCTTTAGTGATGTCCAGTTTCATCGCCCCGCCAAGAAAAAAGTCAGGGTCGAGATATCCCAGAACCAAGCCCGCATCTGTCACGGTCGGCTCTGTCCCGCCTAGATCGTAAGCGGCGGGTCCGGGTTCCGATCCAGCACTCTTTGGCCCGACCTGCAAGCGTTTCATCGCGTCTACCCCCGCGATGGAGCCGCCTCCAGTGCCGATTTCGATCAAGTCGATCACGGGTACTTTGATGGGCAGACCGGAGTGCTTTTTAAACTGATACTGGCGATCCACCTCAAACTCGTTGGCAATGAGGGGCTCACCATCGACAATCATGCAGGCCTTGGCCGTTGTGCCCCCCATATCGAAGGCCAGAATGTTCTTATGCCCTAGCATCGCGCCATAATGTGCCGCCGCAAGGGCCCCACCTGCAGGTCCGGATTCAACGAGGAGGATCGGTTTATGTATCGCTTCTTTGATCTCGTAGAGGCCACCATCAGACTGGATGATAAAAAGATCGGTATCAATATTCAGCTCATGCAGGGCGCGGTCACGCAGGCGGTTAAGATAGTTTTCGGCAATCCGTTTCACATAGACGTTGGCCAGAACGGTGGAACTGCGCACAAACTCTCCGACCTCCGGCACAAGGTCGCAAGAGAGAGAAACTGTGATTTCCGGCGCTTCTTCGGACAGAATCTGGCCGACACGCCGTTCATGCGTGTCGTTCACATAGGAGTGAAGGAACGAGACGCCGACCGCCTCTACCTCTGCGGCCCTTAACTGCTGGATCAATTCACGCAGGTCGTCATCGGCAAACGTCTTGCGCACGCTACCGTCGGCCAGCACGCGCTCGTCCAGTTCAAAGCGGAGGTGACGCGGGGCCAGAGGGGCTGGATTTTTGATACGAAGATCATAGATTTCGTAGCGGTTTTCGCGCCCTATCTCTATTGCGTCACGGAATCCCTTGGTGGTTATAAGCGCGGTTAGGGAGCCTTTTCTTTCAATCAGAGCATTGGTGAAAAGAGTTGTCCCGTGAACAAACCTGTCAATAGCGGGCCGGTCTGGCGGCAGATCGTCGAGCAGGGCTTTCACACCTTCGATCACTGCGTTGTCCGGCTGTTGAGGCGTGGTCAGAATTTTCTTGAACACAAAACGCTTGCCGTCATCACCCACCAGAACAGTATCGGTAAATGTTCCACCAATATCTGACGCTATTCTAAAACTCATGTGAACATTGACCCGTGGTTTGCGTTGTGGATACCTTGCCTTTTGCAAGGCTAGCCAAATTTTATACTGCTAGATCATAGTGACCTAACCCCGCCATTCTGACCTGCCGCATTTACCAACGGCGGAGTAAACTGTCCAAACGGCCGAATGCGCATGGAGTAGAAATCATCATACTCATCACCCTACCAAAAGATGCAACTCAATTCTGGCAGGTGGGCCGATCCAATTGGGCGCGCTCTGAACGCACGTCCCCAGCCTATGCGTTGATAGGCCGGGGACGTGCGGACTGCCGTAAAGTGTCGTTTCAGCCGAGGACGGTTTTAACCGCTTTCACCACTGCGGCCACGACGATGTCGGCCTCATCGGTGCTGAGGCAGAACGGCGGTGCAAAACCGAGGATATCGCCCTGTGGCATCGCCCGCGCGATCACCTTGTCCTGTGCAAGAAGTGCTGCCGATACCTGCGGGCCGATTTTCTTGGACGGATCGTAGAACGTGCGTAAGCGTTTCCTGGCCCTTTCAATTACCCACAAGTGATTGCCCCCTTGTTTTTGCTGCACGGAAACCCTCGTCGAGATCGGACAATCGGGTGAATCCGCGCCACATGACGGTTGTTCCAGGAGGCGGGTCGCTCTTTCGGTCCAGGCAGCCGCGCATCGCCCAGGTCACATTCTGACGTTTCCTCGTTCACCCAATTTTGCCCCATGCTCGCACCTGTTTGATTGAAGGTACCAGAGAACGAATCACGAAAGACCCTATGTGATCAAGACGAAAAATACGGGCACAAATACTTGTGGGTAACTTCAAGATCCAGACACCGCTTACGCTAGAAAAGAGGGAGGTCGAGATGGATCGCAAGAGGCGGCTGGACAGCACTTGGCTTTCAGCTTGACGGCTGAAAATTCCAGGGGAGCAGGTCGTCGACGCGGTTTTTGGGATGACCTGCCGCGATCGCTTCGAGCGTAGATTTCAGGTAGGCGAAAGGCCCCACGCCGTTGATCTTTGCGGTTTCGATCAGGGATGCGATGCGGCCCCAGGCCCGGCCGCCCTCATCGTGACCCGCGAATAATGCATTTTTTCGATTGAGGGCAATCGGGCGAATGAGATTTTCGACGCTGTTGGAGTCGATCTCGACGCGCCCGTCCGCCAGGAAGGTTTGCAGGCCGCCCCAGTGGCGGTGAATGTAGGCCAGCTTGTC